>NZ_JBVHSK010000014.1:0-221407 GCF_055566415.1 Streptomyces sp. NPDC027663
CGCCCGGTTACATTCCGAACCCGGAAGCTAAGCCTCACAGCGCCGATGGTACTGCAGGGGGGACCCTGTGGGAGAGTAGGACGCCGCCGAACAATTCTTCAAAAGGTCGGATCCTGAACTTCGGTTCGGGGTCCGACCTTTTTCTGTTGTGCGTAACGTGTCGTTCACGTTCCGCGCCCAGCATCCACTACATGGGTACTGCTGCAATGCTCAGGGCCGCCGGCGTCGGAGTCGGCGACGAGGTCGTCGTACCGGCCTTCGGCAACGTCGAGATCGCCGAGGCCGTGACCCTGGCCGGTGCGCTTCCGGTGTTCGCCGACATAGACCCGGTGACCTACTGCCTCGACCCCGACGCGGTCGAGGTTGCCGTAACGTCCCGCACCGCGGCCGTCGTTGTCGTGCACCGATTCGGACGGCACGCCGACATCGGGCGCTTGCACGCGCTCGGCCAGCGGCACGCGCTGCTCGTACTGGAACAGGGCGAGTCCGAGGCGCCGTACGACGAGATAGCGCAGCGCAGGGAGCGTGCCGCGTATCTCGACGCCAAGCTGAAGGGTGTCCGGACGCCGGACGGCGGTGACGGGCACACCTATCAGCAGTACGTCGTCCGGGTGCCGGGCAACGGCCGGCCGGACCGGGACGCCTTCGCACGTGCCGTGCGTGCCAGGGGAGTCGAGTGCCGGGTACCGGTGAAGACGCCCGTGCACCGGCTGCCGGAATTCCGGCGCTGCGTGTCGCTGCCGCAGACCGAGCTGGCCGCGGACGACACGCTCGCCCTGCCCGTGGACGCCTCGCTGACGAAGCGTGAGATGCAGAGGATCGTCTCTGCCTGCAACGCCCTCGGGGGACTGCTCCAGCCCGCCTTCTGAGCGTGCACCGAACGAATTTGGGAACTCGGGCCCGCTCGGGGTACAGTTTCTTCGTCGCCGCGAGGGAAACCTCGACAACGACAGGCCCCTATAGCTCAGTCGGCAGAGCGTCTCCATGGTAAGGAGAAGGTCAACGGTTCGATTCCGTTTGGGGGCTCCGCAAAAAGGCCCCACCCATTCGGGTGGGGCCTTTTCGTGCTTCCTCATGCCTCCTTGTGGATGCCCGGGACGCGCATCGCCAGAATCGCCATGTCGTCCGACGGGGCATCCGACGCGAAGCGCTCCACCGCGCGCATGATGCGTGCGGCCACCGCGCCGGCCGTCAGACCCGTGCACGTGGTGAGGACGTCGGCGAGGCCGTCGTCGCCCAGCATGCGCGTGCCCTCCCGGCGTTCGGTGACGCCGTCCGTGACGCACAGCAGCACGTCACCGGGGTCGAGGATGACCGTCTCCTCGTACAGCTCCAGGTCCTCCATGACGCCCAGCAGGGGCTGCGGTTCCGCCGACGGCACCACCGTGCCGTCCTGGCGCAGGCGCAGCGGCAGCGGGTGGCCGGCGCAGACCAGCTTCAGCTCGGCGCTGCCGTCCTCCTGCGTTCGCAACTCGCCGTAGAGGAGGGTCAGGAAGCGGCTGCGGTCCCCCTCGTCGAGGATCGCGGAGTTCAGGCGTTCCAGGACGGCCGGGCCGGACAACCCCTCCCGGGCCAGCAGGCGCAGCGCATGCCGGGCCAGGCCGGTGACCGCCGCCGCGTTCGGGCCCGTACCGCAGACGTCGCCGATGGCGAAGCCGTAGGCGCCGTTGCCGATGGGGAAGACGTCGTAGAAGTCGCCGCCGACCTCGTTGCCCTCGCCGGCCGCGCGGTAGATGACCTCGACCTCGACGCCTGGGATGTGCGGCTGGCCCGGCGGGAGCAGGCTGCGCTGGAGAGACTGGCTGATGGCCGTACGTTCCGAGTACAGGCGGGCGTTGTCCAGGGCGAGGGCGGCGCGGCGGCTCAGGTCCTCGGCGAGTTCCAGGATCTCCTGGCGGAAGTGCTCGTCGGTGGGCTTGCCCAGGGTCAGCATGCCGATGACGCGGTTGCGAGCGACGAGCGGCAGAACGACGGTCTCGCCGCCGACCGCGGAAGCCGTCGCGAGCGTCGGGCCGATGCCGGAGGCGAGCCGGTGCGTGGGCCCGCCGGTCAGGCCGAGGCTGCGCATGGAGGTGCGCAGGGCCGCCTCGTGGGCGACCTCGCCCGGGGTCGTCCAGACGCGTGCGCCGGGCGTCGGTACCGGGTCCGGCGGGGGGACCTTCGACAACAACGACTTGATGCCGTCGATGAGTTCCTCGTCCTCGTGCAGGACGTACGACAGATACGGCTCGGAGGCCTGGTCCGCGATGGTGTACACCGCGCACCAGGTGGCCAGGGTCGGGACGGTCATCTGGGCCATCAGGGCCAGGGTCTGGTCCCGGTCCAGGGTGCCGGCCAGCAGGTCGGAGGCCTCGACCAGGAAGCTCAGGGAGCCGCGGCGCAGCCGTTCCAGCTCGCCGAGGCGGGCGGACTCGACGGCCAGGGCGATGCGGTCGGCGGCGAACTGCAGGCGCAGCGCCTCTTCGTTGGTGTAGCGGCCGGGGGCCTCCGCCGCGACGCCGAGGGAGCCGGTCAGGCGGCCCTCGACCTTCAGCGGGACCGTGACGACCGAGCGCATGCCGGTACCGGCGAGCAGCGGTACGGCACCGGGCACCGCGGCGAGATCGTCGTGGACGGCGGGCATGCGGGCCGAGCCGTAGCGGCCGGGGCCCGCCTCGACGGGCACGCGCGCGAAGCGCTGGCGGGCGGAGGGCAGGCCGGTGGAGGCGCGGACCTCCAGCTCCGTCTCGTCGTCGGTGGCGAGCAGCAGGAACGCGGAGTCGCCGTCGAGCATGTCCCGGGCACGTTCCACCGTGCGCTGCAGCAGGCCGTCGAGGTCGTCCGGGGCGGGGGAGCCGATGAACACCTCGAAGGGGTCGGTGCTCTGCCCGTCGGAGGACTGCGTCTGGTCGGATGCGGGCACGCGGGACGGCGTCTGCAGGACGGCGCGCTCGTGGTCGCGGACCAGGAGGCAGACGGTGGACGGCTCGCCGCCGGTGTCGCGGACCCTGAGGTGGGAGGCGTACACCCGGGCCACACGGCCGTCCTCGCCGCGGATGCCGTAGGTGCCCTCCCAGCGGGAGAGCTGGAGGGCCTCGGCGATGCCGGTGCCGGTGCCCGGGGTGTGCGGCCAGGCGGCCAGCTCGGTGAGGGGCTTGCCGATGACGTCGCCCGCCCGGTAGCCGAAGAGTTCCTCGGCGTCCTCGTTCCAGGCGCTGACGGCGCCCTTGCGGTCGACCTGGAGGACCGCGACGCGGACCCGGCCGTCGGCCAGCGGGAGGAGGTCGGCGGGCAGGGCCGGACCGGCGGTGCGGGTGCCGACCGGGCGTTCGGGCAGGTTGAGCTGGAACCAGACGTTCTTGTGGGTGGGCGTGTAGTCGACGCCCCAGCGGGTGGCCAGGGCCGCACACAGCTGGAGGCCGCGGCCGCCCTCGCGGTCGGGGTTGCCCATGGTGGCGGGGGAGCTCTGGAGCGGGACCTCGCGCTCCGGGTAACGGTCGGAGACCTCGATGCGCGCGCCGTCCTCGGTGCGCAGGCACAGCACGTCCGCGTGCGTGCCCGCGTGGACGACCGCGTTGGTCACCAGTTCGCTGGTGAGTACCACGGCGTCGTCGACGATGTCGGCGAAACCCCAGCCCTGGAGGGTGTCGCGGACGAAGGCCCGGGCGGTCGCGACCGATCGCCCGACGGGCTCGAAACGGGCAGCCGCGCGCGCGGTGATCACAGGACTCCTCGGCCGGTCGTCGTCGTGCAGGGCTTCCGGGCCGGACGGCTCGCGCCGCTGCTGCGGCATCAGCTCGCCCGTCGGCTGTGGCTCCGGGGGCTGTCCCCCGGGGATCAGTCCGGTGGTCATGGTCTGCGGCCGCCCCTCCGATGCCCGCTCTTTTCTCGTGCCACCGCCCAGGCCGGTCGGGACCGGTGCGGCTGGACAGCCGGATGCAAGGTTACTTACCTTCGCCGTCCGAGCGGATGCCGGTCGCCGGTGTTCACCCCCCACGGTGTGCGGACGATGTGCGAAGCTGCCGAACTGTTATGGCCTGGTTCGGCCGGGGTGAAACACTGGGCAGGCTTCTGATGAAGGTCGGGTCGGGCTGCGTGTGTTCCGTGTACGGCGGGCAGCAGCCCCTGGTGCGGCCGGATCTCGTCTGGCAGAAGTACGCAGAAGTAACCGGTACGCGGAAGTAACCGGTATGCCGAGGACCGGCAGGCCGGGGCCGAAGCGGCCGAGCACAGCAGTAACGGTCTACCCCTCCGGGAGGGACACAGTGGAGTCTGGCGCGGCGACGCGAGGCACGAAGACGCGCGCGAAAGGCGGACCGTCCCTGGGCAGGAGCGGCGGGACCACCGAGGTGGACACGGCTGCTCTGAACCGGCTGCTGGTGGCGCTGGTGTCCATGCGTGACGGGAACTTCCGCAAGCGGCTCACGGTGTCCGGGGACGGCGTGATGTCCGAGATCGCGGCCGTCTTCAACGAGGTGGCCGACCGGAACCTGCATCTGACCGGTGAGCTGTCGCGGGTGCGGCGCATGGTGGGGCGTGAGGGAAAACTCACGGAACGGCTGGAGACGGGGGCCTGCGAGGGCTCCTGGGCGACGGCGATCGACAACTCCAACGCGCTCGTGGACGATCTCGTCTGGCCCGTCTCCGAGGTCAGCCGGGTGCTCACGGCGGTCGCCGAGGGTGATCTGTCGCCTCGGATGGAGCTGCGCACGCAGGCGCCGGACGGCGGCACCGGGCATCCGCTGCGGGGTGAGTTCCTGAAGGTCGGCCGTACCGTCAACAACCTGGTCGACCAGCTGTCGACGTTCACGGACGAGGTCACGCGCGTGGCCAGCGAGGTCGGCACCGAGGGCAAGCTCGGCGGGCAGGCCCAGGTGCGCGGTATGTCCGGTTCGTGGAAGGACCTGACCGAGTCCGTCAACACCATGGCGGACCGGCTGACCGCTCAGGTGCGGGACATCGCGCTGGTGACCACGGCGGTCGCCAAGGGTGATCTCTCGCGCAAGGTGACCGTGCATGTCGCCGGCGAGATGCTGGAGCTGAAGAACACCGTCAACACGATGGTGGACCAGCTGTCGGCCTTCTCCTCCGAGGTCACCAGGGTGGCCCGGGAGGTGGGCACCGAGGGCATCCTGGGTGGCCGGGCGCAGGTGCCCGAGGTGGCCGGTGTGTGGAAGGAGCTGACCGACTCCGTCAACACGATGGCGGGCAACCTGACCGCCCAGGTGCGCGGGATCTCTCAGGTCACGACAGCTGTGGCCAACGGTGATCTGTCCCAGAAGGTGACCGTTCCGGCGCGGGGCGAGGTGGCGCAGCTCGCCGAGACGATCAACCAGATGACGGAGACGCTGCGGATCTTCGCCGACGAGGTCACGCGTGTGGCCAACGAGGTGGGAGCGGAGGGCCGGCTCGGCGGGCAGGCGAACGTGCCGGGTGCGGCCGGTACGTGGAAGGACCTGACGGACTCCGTCAACACGGTGTTCCGGAACCTGACGACCCAGGTGCGGGACATCGCCGCCGTGACGACCGCGGTGGCCAGCGGTGATCTGTCGCAGAAGGTCACCGTGGACGTGGCCGGCGAGATGCTGGAGCTGAAGAACACCGTCAACGGCATGGTGGACCAGCTGTCGGCGTTCGGTGCCGAGGTGACGCGGGTCGCGCGGGAGATCGGTGTCGAGGGTGAGCTGGGCGGTCAGGCGCAGGTGCCCGGCGCGGCCGGTACGTGGAAGGACTTGACCGACTCCGTCAACACCGCGTTCCGCAACCTCACCGGGCAGGTCCGCAACATCGCCCAGGTGACCACGGCGGTGGCCAACGGCGACCTGTCGCAGAAGGTCACCGTGGACGTGTCCGGCGAGATGCTCCAGCTGAAGAACACCGTGAACACGATGGTGGACCAGCTGTCGAGCTTCGCCGACCAGGTCACGCGGATGGCCCGGGACGTGGGTACGGAGGGCCGGCTGGGCGGTCAGGCCCGGGTGGACGGTGTCTCCGGTACATGGAAGGAGCTGACGGACTCCGTCAACTTCATGGCCGGCAACCTGACCTCCCAGGTGCGGCAGATCGCCCAGGTGACGACGGCCGTGGCGCGCGGTGACCTGTCGCAGAAGATCGACGTCGACGCGCGCGGCGAGATTCTCGAGCTGAAGAACACGATCAACACGATGGTTGATCAGCTGTCCGCCTTCGCCGACCAGGTGACCCGGGTGGCGCGCGATGTGGGTACCGAGGGGCGCCTCGGCGGGCAGGCGCAGGTGCCGGGTGTCGCCGGTGTGTGGCGTGACCTGACCGACTCGGTGAACGGCATGGCCGGCAACCTGACGGCCCAGGTGCGCAACATCGCGCAGGTCGCCACCGCTGTGGCCCGCGGTGATCTCTCCCAGAAGATCACCGTGGACGCGCGCGGGGAGATCCTGGAGCTGAAGAACACCCTGAACACGATGGTCGACCAGCTGTCGTCGTTCGCGCAGGAGGTCACGCGGGTGGCCCGTGAGGTGGGCACGGAGGGCATGCTCGGCGGCCAGGCCGAGGTGCAGGGTGTCTCCGGCACCTGGAAGGACCTCACGCAGTCCGTGAACTTCATGGCGAACAACCTGACCATCCAGGTGCGCAACATCGCCGAGGTCACGACGGCGGTCGCCAAGGGCGACCTGTCGAAGAAGATCACCGTTGACGCGAAGGGCGAGATCCTCGAGCTGGTCACGACGGTCAACACGATGGTTGATCAGCTGTCCAGCTTCGCGGAGCAGGTGACCCGGGTGGCCCGTGAGGTGGGCACCGAGGGCATCCTGGGCGGTCAGGCGCACGTGCCGGGCGTGACCGGCATCTGGAAGGACCTGAGCAACAACGTCAACCTGATGGCCAACAACCTGACCATGCAGGTGCGGAACATCTCGCAGGTCTCGGCGGCCGTCGCCAACGGTGACCTGACGCGTCAGGTCACCATCGAGGCGCGAGGTGAGGTCGCGCAGCTCGCCGACACCATCAACACGATGGTGAAGACGCTGAGTTCGTTCGCCGACCAGGTCACCAAGGTGGCCCGTGAGGTGGGTACGGACGGCATCCTGGGCGGTCAGGCGCATGTGCCGGGGGTGGCCGGTACCTGGAAGGACCTCACCGAGTCCGTGAACCAGATGGCGTCCAACCTGACCGGCCAGGTGCGGAACATCGCCATGGTGACGACGGCCATCGCCAAGGGTGACCTGACGAAGAAGATCGACATCGATGCGCGCGGTGAGATCCTCGAGCTGAAGACGACGATCAACACGATGGTCGACCAGCTGTCCAGCTTCGCCGAGGAGGTCACACGGGTGGCCCGCGAGGTGGGTACGGAGGGACAGCTCGGCGGTCAGGCACGCGTGCGTGACGTCGACGGCACCTGGCGGGACCTCACCGAGTCCGTGAACGAGATGGCCGGGAACCTGACCCGCCAGGTGCGTGCCATCGCGCGCGTGGCGACCGCGGTGACCCGTGGCGACCTGAACCTGAAGATCGACGTGGACGCGTCCGGCGAGATCCAGGAGCTGCAGGACTACATCAACAAGATGATCGCCAACCTGCGCGACACCACGATCGCGAACAAGGAGCAGGACTGGCTCAAGGGCAACCTGGCCCGGATCTCGGCCCTCATGCAGGGCCGGCGGGACCTGGAGGACGTGGCCTCGCTGATCATGAGCGAGCTGACTCCGGTGGTGTCCGCGCAGCACGGGGCGTTCTTCCTGGCGATGCCGCTCATGGAGGGCAAGGACGTCGGGAGCGGCGACGACGACTACGAGCTGCGGATGCAGGGCTCGTACGGCTACTCGATGGGCTCCATGCCGACGTCGTTCCGGCCCGGTGAGGCGCTGGTCGGCACGGCAGCCGCGGAGAAGCGCACGATCCTGGTGGAGAACGCGCCCAGCGGCTATCTGAAGATCTCCTCCGGGCTCGGGGAGGCTCCGCCGGCGCAGGTGATCGTGCTGCCGGTGCTGTTCGAGGGCAAGGTGCTCGGCGTGATCGAGCTGGCGTCCTTCACCCCGTTCACGCAGATCCAGAAGGACTTCCTGAATCAGATCGCGGAGATGATCGCGACCAGCGTCAACACCATCTCGGTCAACACCAAGACCGAGGAGCTGCTGAAGCAGTCGCAGGAGCTGACCGAACAACTGCGCGAGCGTTCGGCCGAGTTGGAGAACCGGCAGAAGGCGCTGCAGGCCTCCAACGCCGAGCTGGAGGAGAAGGCCGAGCTGCTGGCCCGGCAGAACAGGGACATCGAGGTGAAGAACACCGAGATCGAGGATGCCCGGCAGGTCCTGGAGGAGCGCGCCGAGCAGCTCGCGGTGTCGATGCGCTACAAGAGCGAGTTCCTCGCGAACATGTCGCACGAGCTGCGCACGCCGCTGAACTCGCTGCTGATCCTGGCCAAGCTGCTCGCCGACAATGCCGAGGGCAACCTCTCGCCGAAGCAGGTCGAGTTCGCCGAGACGATCCACGGGGCCGGCTCGGACCTGCTGCAGCTGATCAACGACATCCTCGACCTGTCGAAGGTCGAGGCGGGCAAGATGGACGTCTCGCCGACGCGTATCGCGCTCGTACAGCTCGTGGACTACGTGGAGGCCACCTTCCGGCCGCTGACCGCAGAGAAGGGCCTGGATCTGTCCGTACGGGTCTCCCCGGAGCTTCCGGCGACCCTGCACACCGACGAGCAGCGGCTGCTGCAGGTGCTGCGGAACCTGCTGTCCAACGCGGTGAAGTTCACCGACTCCGGGTCGGTGGAGCTGGTGATCCGGCCGGTCGGCACGGATGTGCCGAAGTCCATCCGGGAGCAGCTGCTGGAGGCCGGTTCACTGGCCGACCCGGACGGCGAGCTGATCGCTTTTTCGGTGACCGACACCGGCATCGGCATCGCCGCCGGCAAGATGCGGGTCATCTTCGAGGCGTTCAAGCAGGCGGACGGCACCACCAGCCGCAAGTACGGCGGCACCGGTCTCGGCCTGTCGATCTCGCGGGAGATCGCGCAGCTGCTCGGCGGTGAGATCCACGCCCAGAGCGAACCGGGCCGCGGTTCGACCTTCACCCTGTATCTGCCGCTGTACCCGAGCGAACTGCCGCCGCAGGGCTACCAGCAGGCCGTGCCCGCACTGGAGGCAGGCGACCTGGTGGCGTCCGAGGCGCACCTGTCCTCGGAGCTGTCCGCGGTGGAGGTCGAGACGCCGGCCGAGGTGAAGTCGTACCGGGAGACGCAGAACGGCGCCGCCGCGCTCTTCCGGCGCCGCCGGCGGACGCTGCCCGAAGAGGTGGAGCGGCTTGAGCAGTGGACGGCGGTCCCGGAGCAGGAGCGCGGACAGCAACAGAGCCGTGCGGTACGGTTCGGCGGCGAGAAGGTGCTGATCGTCGACGACGACATCCGTAACGTCTTCGCGCTGACCAGCGTCCTGGAGCAGCACGGGCTTTCGGTGCTGTACGCCGAGAACGGCCGTGAGGGCATCGAGGTGCTGGAGCAGCATGACGATGTGGCGGTGGTGCTGATGGACATCATGATGCCCGAGATGGACGGGTATGCGACGACCACGGCGATCCGTCGGATGCCGCAGTTCGCGGGGTTGCCGATCATCGCGCTCACCGCGAAGGCGATGAAGGGCGACCGGGAGAAGGCGATCGAGTCGGGTGCCTCCGACTACGTCACCAAGCCGGTCGATCCCGATCACCTGCTGGCGGTGATGGGCCAGTGGATGACCGCGAGGTGACCCCGGCGGGCGGCTCGGCCGGACCTGGCGTGAACGGCAGGGGAACCTCGGACGTGCCCCGGGAGTTGCTGCATGATGAGGGTCGGCAAGGCGCAGGAATCCCGGATTCCGGGAACTTTCCGGGGTTCCGTCGCGTTTCCGGTACGTGCACAGTGACATCGCGGTGACAGGGTGTGGCGACAGGCGGGGTGCGGCTACGATGACCGGCACAAGGACGGGCGACGAAAGGGAGTCGTCCCCTGGGGCGGCGCCCGGTGTACCGCCGGGGCGAGGAGGGCGGGCCATGGTGCAGAAGGCCAAGATCCTCCTGGTCGATGACCGGCCGGAGAATCTGCTGGCGCTGGAGGCCATCCTCTCTGCGCTCGATCAGACGCTGGTGCGGGCATCGAGCGGGGAGGAAGCGCTCAAAGCGCTGCTCACGGACGATTTCGCCGTGATTCTGCTGGACGTCCAGATGCCGGGCATGGACGGGTTCGAGACCGCCGCCCACATCAAGCGGCGCGAGCGGACGCGGGACATCCCGATCATCTTCCTCACGGCGATCAACCACGGCCCGCACCACACCTTCCGGGGCTATGCGGCGGGCGCGGTGGACTACATCTCCAAGCCGTTCGACCCGTGGGTGCTGCGCGCGAAGGTCTCGGTCTTCGTCGAGCTGTACATGAAGAACTGCCAGCTGCGTGAGCAGGCTGCGCTGCTGCGGCTCCAGTTGGAGGGCGGCGGCAAGGGCGGCGTCGCAGGCAAGGAGTCGGCCGGGCTGCTCGCCGAGCTGTCCGCGCGGCTCGCGGCCGTCGAGGAGCAGGCGGAGGCGCTGTCCAAGCAGCTGGACGACGACTCCGCGGACGCGGCGGCGGTGGCCACGGCGGCCCATCTGGAGCGCAAACTCACCGGATTGCGCCGGGCACTGGACGCCCTGGAGCCGGGCACGGGCGCCACCGGCGCATCGGTGCCCTCGCAGAACTGAGGTACGCGGGGATCGCAGTTGCCGATGAGTGTGCGTCAGTTTCGGTCCTCGCCAAGCACGACACGAACGAGTGAAGCTGTGGGCACACGTGTCCGCCGTCGTCTCCCCCGGTAACCTCACACCCATGGCCTCACGTCCCTCCGCAGCGAAGAAGCAGCCCGCCAAGAAGGCTGCGGCTCCCGCGAAGGCTCCGGCGAAGAAGGCCGCAGCGAAGAAGGTCCCGGCCAAGAGGGCACCCACAAAGAAGGCCGTGGCGAAGAAGCCCGTTCCGAAGCCGGCCCCCAGTCCCACCGGGGGCGTCTACCGGCTCGTGCGCGCCCTCTGGCTCGGCCTCGCGCACGCCGTCGGCGCCGTCTTCCGCGGCATAGGGCAGGGCGCGAAGAATCTGGACCCGGCCCACCGCAAGGACGGCGTCGCGCTCCTGCTGTTCGGCTTGGCGCTGATCGTCGCCGCCGGGACCTGGGCCGACCTGAAGGGCCCCGTCGGCGACCTGGTGGAGATCCTCGTCACCGGCGCCTTCGGCCGGCTCGACCTGCTGGTGCCGATACTGCTCGCGGTGATCGGCGTGCGGTTCGTCCGGCACCCGGAGAAGCCGGAGGCCAACGGGCGGATCGTGATCGGCCTGTCCGCGCTCGTCCTCGGCGTGCTCGGCCAGGTCCACATCGCCTGCGGCTCACCGGCCCGCAGCGAGGGCATGCAGGCCATAAGGGACGCAGGCGGCCTCATCGGCTGGGCGGCGGCCACCCCGCTGACGTACACCATGACCGAGATGCTCGCCGTACCCCTGCTGGTGCTGCTGACGGTCTTCGGTCTGCTCGTGGTGACCGCCACCCCCGTCAACGCCGTCCCGCAGCGGCTGCGCACGCTCGGCGTGCACCTGGGCGTGCTGTCCGACCGCGAGGACGAGTTCGCCGGGGAGGCGGAGGAGTACGACGAGCCGTGGCGCGAGACGCCGCCCGCGCGCCCGCGCAGGCGCTCGAGCGCCCCGCAGGCTTACGACCCCGAAAACGCCGAGGAAGAGGCCCTCTCGCAGCGCCGCGGGCGCCCCAGGCGCTCCGCGGTGCCCCAGCCGGATCTCCAGCGGCAGATGGACGCCGTGGACGTCGCGGCGGCGGCCGCCGCCGCGCTCGACGGCGCCGTCCTGCACGGCATGCCGCCGTCCCCGCTCGTCGCCGACCTCACCCAGGGGGTCAGCGCGGGCGAGCGCGAGGACACCACCCCGGTGCCCACTCCCGCGGCGGCGCCGGTGCCGGCCGCCCGACCCCAGCAGGAGAAGCTCGGGACCGGAGCCGTACCCGACCTGACCAAGAAGGCCCCCGAGGAGCCCCGCGACCTGCCCGCGCGCGCGGAGCAACTCCAGCTGTCCGGCGACATCACCTATGCGCTGCCCTCCCTGGACCTGCTCCGGCGCGGTGGTCCCGGCAAGGCGCGCAGCGCCGCCAACGACGCGGTCGTCGCCTCGCTCACCCAGGTCTTCACCGAGTTCAAGGTCGACGCGGCCGTCACCGGCTTCACCCGCGGCCCGACGGTCACCCGCTACGAGGTCGAGCTCGGGCCCGCCGTGAAGGTCGAGCGGATCACCGCACTCACCAAGAACATCGCGTACGCGGTGGCCAGTCCCGACGTGCGGATCATCAGCCCCATCCCCGGCAAGTCCGCGGTGGGCATCGAGATCCCGAACACCGACCGGGAGATGGTCAACCTCGGCGACGTACTGCGTCTCGCGGAGTCCGCGGAGGACGACGACCCGATGCTGGTCGCGTTCGGCAAGGACGTCGAGGGCGGGTACGTGATGCACTCGCTGGCGAAGATGCCGCACATGCTGGTCGCCGGCGCCACCGGGTCCGGCAAGTCGTCCTGCATCAACTGCCTCATCACCTCGGTCATGATGCGGGCGACCCCGGAGGACGTCCGGCTGATCCTGGTCGACCCCAAGCGCGTCGAGCTGACCGCCTACGAGGGCATCCCGCACCTGATCACGCCGATCATCACCAACCCCAAGCGGGCCGCCGAGTCGCTGCAGTGGGTCGTCCGCGAGATGGACCTCAGGTACGACGACCTGGCCGCCTACGGGTACCGGCACATCGACGACTTCAATCGCGCGGTGCGCGAGGGCAAGGTCACGGCGCCCGAGGGCAGCGAGCGGGAGCTGCAGCCGTACCCGTACCTGCTGGTGATCGTGGACGAGCTGGCCGACCTGATGATGGTCGCCCCGCGCGACGTCGAGGACGCCATCGTGCGCATCACGCAGCTCGCGCGTGCTGCCGGCATCCACCTGGTGCTCGCCACCCAGCGGCCCTCGGTGGACGTGGTCACGGGTCTCATCAAGGCCAACGTGCCCTCCCGGCTGGCCTTCGCCACCTCCTCGCTGGCCGACTCCCGGGTCATCCTCGACCAGCCCGGTGCCGAGAAGCTGATCGGCAAGGGCGACGGGCTGTTTCTGCCGATGGGCGCCAACAAGCCGACCCGTATGCAGGGCGCGTTCGTCACCGAGGAGGAGATCGCGGCCGTCGTCCGGCACTGCAAGGACCAGATGGCGCCGGTCTTCCGGGACGACGTCACGGTCGGCACCAAGCAGAAGAAGGAGATCGACGAGGACATCGGCGACGACCTCGACCTGCTGTGCCAGGCGGCCGAGCTGGTCGTCTCCACCCAGTTCGGGTCGACGTCCATGCTCCAGCGCAAGCTGCGCGTCGGCTTCGCCAAGGCCGGGCGGCTCATGGACCTCATGGAGTCCCGCAACATCGTCGGACCGAGCGAGGGCTCCAAGGCGCGTGACGTTCTCGTGAAGCCCGACGAGCTGGACGGCGTACTCGCGCTGATCCGCGGGGAGTCCGAGGGATGAGGCGGAGGTCCGTCCGGCGGATGCCGGTCATGCCGGCCGGCGGCATCGCCGTGATACACCCGTTAGAGACCGGCGAGCAACCGTTTCCCTTTGCCGCACGTCAAGTTGAGCGAGAGGACAGGTAGACGTCCCACACTGGGGTACCTGCTTGTCCAGCCCTCGGGGTGTCCGGCCATTCCGATGGCGTACAAAGTCCCACCGTCCGGTTGCCCCACCCTTTCGTACCCCCCCTAGACTGAGCTTCCAGCACAGGTGGCTACACGCTCGAAAGGCGCCCCCGTGTCCATCGGCAACTCCCCTGAAGACGAGCGTCCGTTCCCAGACGAGTCCCAGGAAGCCCGACCCTCCGTCGGCCGCGCGCTGCAGCAGGCACGGATCGCGGCCGGGCTCACCGTGGACGAGGTCAGCAGTGCCACTCGTGTCCGTATCGCCATCGTGCACGCCATCGAGGCGGACGACTTCGCTCCCTGTGGCGGCGTCGTCTACGCCCGTGGTCACATCCGCACGCTGGCCAAGGCCGTCCACCTCGACCCCGAACCGCTGATCGCCCGCTTCGACGCCGAGCACGGCGGCCGTCCCGCGCCCACCCCCGCCGCACCTCTGTTCGAGGCCGAGCGGATCCGGCCCGAGCGCCGCGGGCCGAACTGGACCGCGGCCATGGTCGCCGCGATCGTCGTCGTGATCGGCTTCGTCGGCTTCACCGCCTTCAAGGGAAGCGACGACAGCGGCGACGCCAAGTCGCAGGTCGCCGAGGGGGTCAAGCCTTCCGCGGGCAAGACGTCCTCGCCCAAGCCCAAGAAGGAGGAGCCCGCCGAGCCGAGCGGCGAGCCCTCCGACAGTGCCATCGCCGCAGCTCCCCAGGACAAGGTCACCGTCCAGGTCAGCGCGGCCGACGGACGCAGCTGGATCTCGGCCAAGGACCACAACGGCCGGATGCTCTTCGACGGGCTGCTGAAGAAGGGCCAGTCCAAGACCTTCCAGGACAACTCCAAGATCAACCTGATCCTGGGCGACGCCGGCGCGATCGAGCTGTACGTCAACGGCAAGAAGATCGAGGACGACTTCAAGCCGGGCTCCGTGCAGCGCCTCACGTACACGAAGGGCGACCCCGTGGCGGGCTGACGAGCGGCGCGGCGGCGGTACGCGCGGCGGATGTGACGGAGTCGGCCAAGATCGGCCAACCCCGTCGACGTGGGCTGTCAGTGAGACAAAGTAGTCTTGAGCCCATGCCTGAACGCCGTACCGTCGCACTCGTCACTCTCGGCTGCGCTCGTAACGAGGTGGATTCCGAGGAGCTCGCAGGCCGTTTGGAGGCGGACGGCTGGCAGCTCGTCGAGGACGCCGCGGACGCCGATGTCGCCGTGGTCAACACCTGTGGCTTCGTGGAAGCCGCGAAGAAGGACTCCGTCGACGCCCTGCTGGAGGCCAACGACCTCAAGGACCATGGCAGAACCCAGGCCGTCGTGGCGGTGGGCTGCATGGCCGAGCGGTACGGCAAGGAACTGGCCGAGGCGCTGCCCGAGGCCGACGGCGTACTCGGCTTCGACGACTACGCCGACATCTCCGACCGTCTGCAGACCATCCTGTCCGGCGGGATCCACGCCGCGCACACCCCCCGCGACCGGCGCAAGCTGCTCCCGATCAGCCCGGCCGAGCGGCAGGAATCGGCCGCCGTGGTCGCCCTGCCCGGCCACGGCCCGGCCGACCTCCCGGAAGGTGTCGCGCCCGCCTCCGGCCCGCGCGCCCCCCTGCGCCGCCGCCTGGACGGCTCCCCGGTCGCCTCGGTGAAGCTCGCCTCCGGCTGCGACCGGCGCTGCTCCTTCTGCGCCATCCCGTCCTTCCGCGGCTCCTTCATCTCCCGACGCCCCAGCGACGTGCTGAACGAGACGCGCTGGCTGGCCGAGCAGGGCGTGAAGGAGATCATGCTGGTCTCCGAGAACAACACCTCCTACGGCAAGGACCTGGGCGACATCCGCCTGCTGGAGTCCCTGCTGCCGGAGCTGGCCGAGGTCGACGGCCTGGAGCGGGTGCGGGTGAGCTACCTGCAGCCGGCCGAGATGCGCCCCGGCCTGATCGACGTCCTGACCTCGACCCCGAAGGTCGCGCCGTACTTCGACCTGTCCTTCCAGCACTCCGCGCCCGGCGTGCTGCGCGCCATGCGCCGCTTCGGCGACACCGACCGCTTCCTGGAACTGCTCGACACCATCCGCACCAAGGCCCCCGAGGCCGGCGTGCGCTCCAACTTCATCGTCGGCTTCCCCGGCGAGAGCGAGTCGGACCTGGCCGAGCTGGAGCGCTTCCTGAACGGTGCCCGGCTGGACGCCATCGGTGTCTTCGGCTACTCCGACGAGGAGGGCACCGAGGCGGCGACCTATGACGACAAGCTGGACGAGGACGTCGTCGCCGAGCGGCTGGCGCGGGTCTCCCGGCTCGCCGAGGAACTCGTCTCGCAGCGCGCCGAGGAGCGCGTCGGTGAGACGGTGCGGGTCCTGGTGGAGTCGGTGGACGAGGAGGAGGGCGTCTACGGCCGCGCCGCGCACCAGGCGCCGGAGACCGACGGCCAGGTCCTGCTCACGAGCGGCGCCGGCCTGAGCGTCGGACGTATGGTCGAGGCAAAGGTGGTCGGTACGGAAGGTGTCGACCTGGTGGCCGAGCCGCTGGCCGGCTCGCTCGCGTGTAGTGAGGAGGCGGGCAGATGACCGGAGTCCCGGCATCCGCCGCGGGTGGCTCCTCCGGCGCGCAGGGCGCCCGGGGTCCCGCCGCTGCCGACGGCGCCCGGTCCGAGGTCTCCGGTTCTGCTTCCGGCCCCGACAACGGGGGCAGGGCCCCGCGCGGCGGCAAGATCGCGGCCGCGGCCGTCAACCAGGCGAGCGTCTGGAACGTAGCCAATCTGCTGACGATGCTCCGGCTGGTCCTGGTGCCCGGCTTCGTGGCGCTGATGCTGGCGGACGGCGGCTACGACCCGGCGTGGCGCGCGCTGGCCTGGGCGGCCTTCGCCATCGCCATGATCACCGACCTGTTCGACGGGCACCTGGCACGCACGTACAACCTGGTCACCGACTTCGGGAAGATCGCCGACCCCATCGCCGACAAAGCGATCATGGGGGCGGCGCTCATCTGTCTCTCCGCCCTCGGTGACCTGCCCTGGTGGGTGACGGCCGTGATCCTCGGCCGGGAACTCGGCATCACCCTGCTGCGTTTCCTGGTCATTCGCTACGGCGTGATCCCCGCCAGCCGCGGCGGCAAGCTGAAGACGCTCACCCAGGGCGTGGCCGTCGGGATGTACGTCCTGGCGCTGACCGGCTGGCTGGCCACCCTGAGGTTCTGGGTGATGGCAGCGGCGGTCGTGCTCACGGTGGCGACGGGCCTCGACTACGTGAGACAAGCCATTGTGCTGCGCCGGCAGGGAATCGCCGAGCGCGCGGCAGCGTTGGAGGAGAAGGAAGCGTGAGTTCCGGGGCCACCGAACTGGTGCGACTACTGACCGTGAGGGGCGAGACCCTTGCCGTCGCCGAGTCGCTGACCGGTGGCCTGGTAGCGGCGGAGATCACCGGGGTACCCGGAGCCTCCCGGGTGTTCCGGGGCTCGGTCACCGCCTACGCGACCGAGCTGAAGCACGGGCTGCTGGGTGTCGACGCCACTCTGCTGGCGCAGCGCGGAGCAGTGGATCCGCAGGTCGCGGCCCAGATGGCGGCCGGAGTCCGCAAGGCACTCGGCGCCGACTGGGGCATCGCGACCACTGGGGTCGCCGGCCCCGACCCCCAGGACGGCAAGCCCGTCGGGACGGTGTTCGTGGCCGTCGACGGGCCCCTGGCCGTCCCGGACGGTTCTGCCGGTGGCGGAAAAGTCGGTGCTCTGCGGTTGAACGGCAGCCGTGCGGAAATTCGTATGGAGAGTGTACGGAGCGTACTCGCACTGCTCCTGGAGCAGGTTGCGGGCGAACAGACTGGGAATGAGCGGGCACAGGATACGGAACGGAACGGGGGGTTTTGATGTTTGCAGCCCTGAGTGAACACGACATCGCTCCCCGCACGGCCGCGGCGCGAGGCGGTACGGTGGGGCGAGAAGGATGCGGCTACGCGGTCCGAGGAGGGAGCCACCGATGATTCTGCTCCGTCGCCTGCTGGGTGACGTGCTGCGTCGGCAGCGCCAACGCCAGGGCCGTACTCTGCGCGAAGTCTCCTCGTCCGCCCGAGTCTCACTCGGCTATCTCTCCGAGGTGGAGCGGGGGCAGAAGGAGGCTTCCTCCGAGCTGCTCTCCGCCATCTGCGACGCGCTGGACGTACGGATGTCGGAACTCATGCGAGAAGTGAGCGACGAGCTGGCGCTCGCCGAACTGGCCCAGTCCGCCGCGGCCACCGAGCCTGTACCCGCGTCGGTCCGACCGATGCTGGGTTCCGTGTCGGTGACCGGTGTGCCACCGGAACGGGTGACCATCAAGGCGCCCGCGGAGGCGGTGGACGTGGTCGCCGCGTGAGGTTCGCGTGCGTGGCCTGACGACCCGAGACGACTGAAGCCCCGGCCGGCTTTCCCAGGGAGACCTGGGAAAGCCGGCCGGGGCTTCGTCCTTGTCGGCGTTGCCCTGGTCCGTGGGACTTTGCACCCATCCCTTTGCACCCCCGCTGCCCCATTTGCCGGTACTGCAGGGTGCGGTCATCGTGGGAGGGACGTGACGGCGCCGAAGCACCCGGAGGAAGCGGATGAACGTCGTGAAGAGCCCGTTGCCCGACGCGGATCTGAAGATCGTGTCCGAGGCGCTGCAAGGCGCGCTCGTCGACCTGGTGGACCTCTCCCTGGTCGCCAAGCAGATCCACTGGAACATCGTCGGGCCCCGCTTCCGCTCCATCCACCTCCAGCTCGACGAGGTGGTCGCCTCGGCTCGCACCCACTCGGACACGGTGGCCGAGCGGGCCTCGGCGCTCGGTGTACCGCCCGACGGGCGCGCCCCCACGGTGGCCTCCGGCAGCGGCATCGAGACCACCCCGCCGGGATGGATCAAGGACGGGGACGCGGTCGGGACGATGGTGGACGCGTTGGGCGCGGTGATCACCCGGATGCGGGAGCGGGTGGCGTCGACCGGGGAGCCCGACCCGGTGTCCCAGGACATCTTCATCGGGATCACCGCGGACCTGGAGAAACACCACTGGATGTTCCAGGCGGAGAACGCGTAGCGGGTGCGACGGGCGGCTGTGAGAGCGCTGCCTCCGGTTCCGGATGGTCCGGTGTTGCATCGATGAGCCCGTGATGCGCCTCCCGTGCGGGGCAGGCGACGGTCTAGCGTCCGGCTGGAGGTGGTGGCGGGCATGGTGGGGCGGATAGTGCGTCGGGGGGTCGCGCTCGCACTCGGGGGCCTGTGGTGGTGGGCAGTGCTGCGGCTGGCCACGAGGGAGGACCCGGGTGCGGTGGAGGCAGCCGTCGTGGTCGGCGGCTGGGGGCTGAGTCTGCTGCCCGTGCACTGTGTGCCCAAGGGGCGTGCGACCGGAGCCGTGCCGGTGGGGCGCTGGACGGCCGCCTGGCGGACGTCGGACGCTACCAGGGCATCGCCACACCCCCGTTCGGGCGAAGTATCTGACCCGTCGTGAACGCCGACGCGTCCGAGGCCAGGTACAGCACCGTATGCGCGACGTCGTCCGGCTCACCGACCCGGCCCAGTGGTGTCATCCGGGTCAGCGTGGCCTCGGTGTGCGCCTGTGCCTCACGGTCGTGGCGGTCGGTCATGGGGGTGCGGATCCAGCCCGGCGCGATCGCGTTGACCCGGATGCCGTGTGGTCCGACCTCGGTGGCCAGCGTCTTGGTCAGCTGCACGACGGCCGCCTTGGCCGCGCCGTAGCAGAGCAGCCCGGCCCCGCCGGTGTCGACCGCGCCGGAGGCCATGGTGACGATACTGCCGCGTGTCGTGCGGGCGAGCATCAGCCGGGCCGCCTCCTGGCAGGCGTACAGCACGCCCTTGAAGTTGACGTTCAGCACCCGGTCGAGATCCTCGTCCCGTGTCTCCAGCACCGGGCTGCTGTGCATGATCCCGGCGATCGCCGCCATCACGTCCAGCCGCTCGCAGGACACGACCGCTTCGCCGAGCCGGGCCCGGTCGGTGACGTCGACGACGTGCACATGGACCGTGCCGCCGCGGTCCTTGATCAGCGCCGCCGTGCCGTCCAGGCCGTCCGCGTCCCGGTCGGCACAGTGCACCGTCGCTCCCGCCTCGGCGAGCAGCACGGCGGAGGCCCGGCCGATGCCGCCGGCCGCTCCGGTGACGAATGCGGTGCGTCCACTGAGGTCGTACGCGGTGAGGGCCATACAGGGACGGTACGAGTATTTCTGACGGACCGTCAATTATTGCGACTGGGTTGCGCCTTGGGGTGGTTCCTGAGTGGCGGGCGGGGGATGTGTGGCTTGCGGCGGGGGTCTTTGCGCGGGGCGCTGGGCGGCCGGCGACCGGCCCGGGGCGTCGCGTGGTCAGCCGGTGCGGCGGGGGTAGCGGTCGCGCCAGCGCTGGGCTGTGCCGGCTGCGGGCGCGGGACCCGTCTGGCAGGTGGGGCACCAGTAGGTGGGACGTTCCTGGGAACCGTCGCCCTGGTCGGCCACCCGGACGGAGGTGTGGCAGCGCAGGCACGGGCGGGAGGCCCGACCGTAGACGAACAGGTCGTGCCGGTGCAGGCCCGTGGTCTGCCGGACCGGCCGGTCGCGGTTCACCTCCAGGAGCCGCTTGGCCAGGCCGGGCAGCTTCTCGGCGCGGTTCGCGGGGAGCGCGCCGACCGGCAGCCACGGGGTCACGCCGAGCAGGAAGCACAGTTCGCTCTTGTAGACGTTGCCGATGCCGGCCAGATTGCGCTGGTCGAGCAGGGCCTCGCCGAGCGGGCGGGCGGGGTCCGCGAGGATGTTGGCGAGGGCGCGCTCAGGGTTCCAGTCCGGGCCGAGCAGGTCGGGGCCCAGGTGCCCGACGACCCGCTCCTCCTCGGTCGTGCGCAACAACTCCAGGACCTGCAGCCGGTATCCGACGGCCGTGCGGTCGTCCGTGCCGAGGATGGCACGGATCTGGTGCGCCGGCCCGCCCCGCCAGCGCTCGCCCGGGCCGTACACCTTCCATGCGCCTTCCATGCGCAGATGGGTGTGCAGGGTCAGGCCGCCCTCGAACCGGGTGAGCAGGTGCTTGCCGCGCGGGACCGTGCTCAGCACCCTGCTGCCGGTCAGGTCGACCGTCGCGTACTTCGGCACCCGGAAGTCGCTGCGGGTCAGCGCCCTGCCCGCGAGGGCCTCGTGCAGCCGTCGCGCGGCCTGCCACACCGTGTCACCTTCGGGCATGCGTCAAGGGTGCCACGGTGAGGTGGGAGCGGGCGGGTGCGGATGCCTGCTGCCTGGCGGGTGCGTGGCCGCGAGCTGCCGTCTGCTTGCCGGGTGCGTGGCCGCGACGCTGCCGTTGGAGGATGCCTGGTCACCGGCGCTGCCCGGCGCGGCAGGAGGCGGCCCCGGCGGGACCGAGTGTGGGACGGGCTGCACCGCGGGTCACGCTCTCAGGCGCAGGCCGCGCGGCGTCGCCACGAACCCCGCCGCCTCCAGAAGGGCGCCTGTGGGTGAGGTCAGGGCCTGGGCGCCGTTGATCCGCTCGACGGTGACCGTGCCGAGCGAGCCCGCGCGGGCCGCTGCGGCCAGGGCCTCGGCGGCCGTACGCAGGCGGGGGTCGTCCGGGGCGGCGGTGTCCGGGCGGGCGGGCCAGGCCAGCAGTGTCTTGCCGCCGCGCTCCATGTAGAGCGTCAGTTCGCCCTCCACCAGGACGACCAGCGAGCCTGCCTTGCGGCCCGGCTTGTGCCCGGCTCCGGTCGGCGGCTCCGGCCAGGGGAGGGCGGACCCGTAGGCGTTGGCAGGGTCGGCCGCGGCGAGCACCACGGCGCGGGGGTCGGGCGCCTGGGTGCCGGTACGACCGCTTCCGTAGCCCCGCCGCGCGGCGGGGCCGTAGGGGGCGGAGGCGTAGGGAGCGGGGCTGCCGCCACGGGGGCCGCCGTAGCCGGGGGAGGCGAAGGGGTCGGCGAGGTCGCGGGACGAGGTGTGGTCGCCGTCGGTGGCCGGCTGGTCCTCCGGCGGCCAGGTGAAGTCGCCGTCCAGGCCCGGGTGGGCGAAACCGCCGTCGGACCCGTCGAAGGCGCCGGGGGGCGTGTGGCCGTGCGGAGCGCCGGGGGCTCCGTCGAACGGGTCCGGGAGCCCCGGACCGGCGAAGCCGGCAGAGGAGGCTGGTCCGGATGGTGAGGCCAGGCCGGCTGCGGAGGGGAAGCCGGCCGGGGAGCCGAAGCCGTTCTGGCGTGACGGGCCGGGCAGGGCCTCGGCCCGGTCGCGGGCGTTGGCCACGGCGCGCAGGCGGTCCACCGCGCCGTCCATCGCGAACTGGGCCGCGCCCAGCCCTTCGACCACGTAACCGCGCCGGGCCTGGCCGCTCTCCTCGAACGCGGACAGCACCCGGTACACCGCCGAGAAGCCACCCTCGACCCCCTCGGCGGCGACCGCGCCCCGGGTGACCACGCCGTGCCGGTCCAGGAGGGTGCGGGCCAGGGCGTGGGCGCGCACGGTGGCGTCCGGTTCGGCCGCGGGCAGCAGTGACCAGCGGCCGGCGACCGTCGGCGGTCCGGTCCTCGAGGCGGTGCGGGCGGCGGCCGTCAGCGAGCCGTAGCGTCCGCGCGGCACGGCACGCTTGGCGCGGTGCGCGGTCGAGCCCGCCGTACGGCCGGACCCCAGCAGGGCGCGCATCGGGGCGAGGGTGTCGTTGGTGAGCCGGCCCGACCAGGCCAGATCCCAGAGCGCGTCGGCCAGTTGCGGGTCCGTGGCCTCGGGGTGAGTGGTGGCACGGACCTGGTCGGCGATCTGCCGGAAGAACAGGCCGTAGCCGCCGGAGAGAGCGTCCAGAACGGACTGGTGGAGCGGGGTCAGCTCCAGCGGGTGGGGTGACGGGAGCAGCAAGGGGGCCGCGTCCGCCACATAGAGGGAGACCCAGCCGTCCTTTCCGGGCAGCGCACCCGCGCCGGCCCACACCACTTCGCCCGCGGCGGTCAGTTCGTCCAGCATCGCGGGAGTGTAGGTGGCCATGCGGGAGGGAAGGACCAGCTTCTCCAGCGCCGAGGCGGGCACGGAGGCGCCCTGCAACTGCTCGACGGCACGCACCAGTCCGTCGATGCCGCGCAGCCCATGGCCCTTGCCGATGTGCTGCCACTGCGGCAGGAACTCGGCCAGGGCGGCGGGCGGCACGGGCTCCAGTTCGTGCCGCAGGGCCGCCAGCGAACGGCGGCGCAGGCGGCGCAGTACGGCCGCGTCGCACCACTCCTGGCCGATGCCCGCCGGGTGGAACTCGCCCTGGACGACCCGGCCGGCCGCGGCAAGCCGGTGCAGGGCGCCCTCGGTGACCGCCACGCCCAAGCCGAACCGGGCCGCTGCCGTGGCCGAGGTGAAGGGGCCGTGGGTGCGGGCGTACCGGGCGAGGAGGTCGCCCAGCGGGTCCTTGACCGGCTCGGTGAACGCCTCGGGGACACCGACCGGCAGTGCCGTGCCGAGCGCGTCGCGCAGCCGGCCCGCGTCCTCGACGGCCGCCCAGTGGTCGGCGCCGGCGATACGGACCTTGATCGCCCGCCGGGCACCGGTCAGCTCCCGTGCCCACTGCGGGTCGGCGCCCCGCGCCACCAGTTCGGCGTCGGTCAGCGGTCCGAGCAGCCGCAGGACGTCGGCGACGCCCTCGACGTCCTTGACCCGGCGGTCCTCGGTGAGCCACTGCAGTTCGCTCTCCAGCTCGGTCAGCACCTCGGCGTCGAGCAGTTCGCGCAGCTCGGCCTGGCCCAGCAGCTCGGCCAGCAGTCGTGAGTCCAGGGAGAGCGCGGCGGCGCGGCGCTCGGCCAGCGGGGAGTCGCCCTCGTACAGGAACTGGGCCACGTACCCGAAGAGCAGCGAGCGGGCGAACGGGGACGGCTCCGGGGTGGTGATCTCGACCAGGCGCACCTTGCGGGACTCGATGTCGCCCATCAGCTCGGCGAGCCCGGGGACGTCGAAGACGTCCTGCAGGCACTCGCGCACCGCTTCCAGGACGATCGGGAACGAGCCGAACTCGCTCGCCACCTGCAGCAGCTGGGCCGCCCGCTGCCGCTGCTGCCACAGCGGGGTGCGCTTGCCGGGGTTGCGGCGCGGCAGCAGCAGCGCGCGTGCGGCGCACTCGCGGAACCGGGAGGCGAACAGCGCCGAGCCACCGACCTGGTCGGTGACGATCTGGTCGACCTCGCCCTTGTCGAACGCGACGTCCGCGGCGCCGACCGGGGCCTGCTCGCTGTCGTACTCGGTGCCGGCCTTCATGGGCTCCTGGTCGAGCAGATCCAGGCCCATCAGATCGGCGTCGGGCAGGCGCAGCACGATGCCGTCGTCGGCGTGCATGACCTGCGCGTCCATGCCGTACCGCTCGGACAGGCGAGCCCCGAGGGCGAGGGCCCAGGGGGCGTGGACCTGGGCGCCGAAGGGGGAGTGGACGACGACCCGCCAGTCGCCCAGCTCGTCGCGGAACCGCTCCACGACGATCGTGCGGTCGTCCGGGATGTGGCCGCAGGCCTCGCGCTGCTCGTCCAGGTACGCCAGCACGTTGTCCGCCGCCCACCCGTCCAGGCCAGCTGCCAGCAGCCGCAGCCGGGCGTCGTCCTTGGACAGCGAGCCGACCTCGCGCAGGAAGGCGCCCACCGCGCGGCCCAGCTCCAGAGGGCGGCCCAGCTGGTCGCCCTTCCAGAACGGCAGCCGGCCCGGCACACCCGGCGCGGGGGAGACCAGCACCCGGTCGCGCGTGATGTCCTCGATCCGCCAGGAACTCGTGCCCAGCGTGAAGACGTCGCCCACCCGGGACTCGTAGACCATCTCCTCGTCCAGCTCGCCGACCCGGCCGCCCCCCTTCTTGGGGTCGGAACCGGCGAGGAAGACCCCGAACAGACCGCGGTCCGGGATGGTGCCGCCGGAGGTGACGGCGAGGCGCTGGGCACCAGGGCGGCCGGTGACCGTGCCGGCCACGCGGTCCCACACCACGCGCGGGCGCAGCTCCGCGAACGCGTCCGACGGGTAGCGGCCCGCGAGCATGTCCAGGACCGCCGTGAACGCCGACTCGGGCAGCGAGGCGAAGGGGGCCGCCCGGCGGGCCACGGCGAGCAGGTCGTCGAACTGCCAGGTGTCCAGCGCCGTCATCGCCACCAGCTGCTGCGCGAGCACGTCCAGCGGGTTCGCGGGCACCTTGAGCGACTCGATCGAACCCGACCGCATCCGCTCGGTGACCACAGCGGCCTGGACGAGGTCGCCCCGGTACTTCGGGAAGACCACACCGGTGGAGACGGCGCCGACCTGGTGACCCGCGCGGCCCACGCGCTGCAGCCCGGAGGCCACCGAGGGCGGCGACTCGACCTGGACGACGAGATCCACCGCACCCATGTCGATGCCGAGTTCCAGACTGGAGGTGGCCACCACGGCGGGCAGCCGGCCCGCCTTCAGGTCTTCCTCCACCAGGGCGCGCTGCTCCTTGGAGACCGAGCCGTGGTGCGCGCGGGCGATCACCGGGGGCGCTCCCTGAGCCGCGCCGGAACCGCCCATCAGCTGGGCCGGGGCGTGGTGCTCGTCCAGGGTCTCGCCGGTCGCGCGCTCGTACGCGATCTCGTTGAGCCGGTTGCACAGCCGCTCCGCCAGGCGGCGCGAGTTGGCGAAGACGATCGTGGACCGGTGGGACTGGACCAGGTCCGCGATCCGCTCCTCCACATGCGGCCAGATCGACGGCCGCTCGCCTCCCTCGGACGCGTCCGACGCCGGGGAGCCGCCCAGCTCGCCCATGTCCTCGACCGGAACGACCACGGAGAGGTCGAACTCCTTGCCGGACTCGGGCTGGACGATCTCCACCTTGCGGCGCGGCGACAGATACCGCGCCACCTCGTCGACCGGGCGCACGGTCGCCGACAGGCCGATCCGGCGGGCGGGCTTCGGCAGCAGCTCGTCCAGCCGCTCCAGGGAGAGCGCGAGATGCGCGCCGCGTTTGGTGCCCGCGACCGCGTGCACCTCGTCCAGGATCACCGTCTCCACGCCCGTCAGAGCGTCGCGCGTGGCCGACGTCAGCATGAGGAACAGCGACTCGGGCGTGGTGATCAGGATGTCCGGCGGGCGCGTGGACAGGGCACGGCGCTCGGCGGCCGGGGTGTCACCGGAGCGGATGCCGACCTTGATCTCGGGCTCGGGCAGCCCCAGGCGCACGGACTCCTGGCGGATGCCGGTCAGTGGGCTGCGCAGGTTGCGCTCGACGTCCACCGCCAGGGCCTTCAGCGGTGACACGTACAGCACCCGGCAGCGCTTCCTCGGGTCGGCCGGGGGCGGGGCGGAGGCCAGCTGGTCCAGGGCGGCGAGAAAGGCGGCCAGCGTCTTGCCCGAGCCGGTCGGGGCGACCACCAGCACGTCCGAGCCCTCGCGGATGGCCTGCCACGCGCCCGCCTGGGCCGCCGTGGGCGCGGAGAACGCCCCCGTGAACCAGCCGCGGGTCGCGGGGGAGAAGCCGTCCAGGGCTCGATGTGCAGAGCTGACCATGCGTCCATCCTGCACCCGGCCACTGACAATTGACCTGACCTGGGGAAATGGGGTCGGTGTGGGTTGCGGCGCGGTGGTGGGGCGGTTGCGGCGCGGTGGTGGGGCGGGGTGGAGCGGGCGAGCACGGCGGATCCGGGACGGCCCGTGTGGGGGTGAGGTCCGGGGAGGTGCGGGTGGTGCGGGCGAGCACGGCGGAAGCGGGACGGCCCGTGTGGGGGTGAGGTCCGGGGAGGTGCGGGTGGTGCGGGCGGGCGGTGCGGGTGAAGTCCACGGCGGTGTGGGTGGTGAAGTCTGCGGTGTCGCTGGTGAGGCTCGCGGCAGGCGGGCAGGCGGGCAGGCGGGCAGGCGGGCAGGCGGGCAGGCGGGCAGGCGGGCGTAGCGGGGCCCGCGGCGGCTGTGGGGGGTCTGCGGCGGGTGCTTCACCGCACCCGAGCGAGCCATGCGGCTCCGTCCCGGTGCCGGGCAGGACGGACAATGGCCGTATGGCGGGTTCAGGGGAGAGGGCGCGGCACTGGCGGTACGCGGAGCTGCCGGGTGTCGACCTGTTGCGGGCCCGGTACATCCGCAAGACCTTCGTCCGGCACACGCACGAGAACTTCGTGATCGCGGCCATAGCCGACGGTGTCGAGGTGTTCCACCACCGAGGCTCCGACGTCTCCGCGGGAGCCGGAGCCCTCGCCCTGGTCAACCCGGACACCCCGCACACCGGCCGGGCGGGCGTGCCCGAGGGCTGGCGGTACGGCGCCGTCTATCCGTCGCCCGACGTGGTCGCCGCGATCGCCGCCGAGACCACCACCCTCCGGGGCACCCCGGGCTTCGTGAGCCCCGTCCTGGACGACCCCTACACGGTCCGCCTGGTCCATCAGGTGCTGCGTGCCGCCGACGAGGGCAACGCGCTGGCCGCCGACACCCTCCTCCGGGTCGCCGTGACCAGGCTGCTGCAGCTGAACGGCGGCCCGCTCCCGCAGCGGCGGACCCCGGCGGCCGGGGCACGGATCGCGGCACGGGCGCGTGCGGTGCTCGAGGAGCGGATGGCCGCACCGCCGACCCTGGAACGGCTCGCCGCGGACCTCGGGACCAGCCCGTTCGCCCTGCTGCGGGCGTTCCGCGACGCGTACGGCATGCCGCCGCACACCTGGCTGACCGACGCCCGTGTGCGCCGCGCTCGGCTGCTGCTGGACGCGGGCACGGCCCCGGCCGAGGCGGCCATCGCCGTCGGCTTCACCGACCAGCCGCACCTCAACCGGCACTTCGCCCGGATCGTCGGCGTGCCCCCGGGCGCCTACCAGCGTGAGCGCAGGGTCGTGGGCGAGCGCAAGAACGTACAAGACCCGGACTGACGTCCGCCCGTACCGTCCGGGGCGTGGCACAGCACACTGCACTCACGGACCGGACCGCCGACACCGCGGACAAGCCGGACGCGGCCGTCGTACGGGACGCCCTCGGGGTCGGCGTCGCCGTGGGCCTGTCCGGATTCGCCTTCGGGGTGACCTCGGCAGGCAGCGGCCTCGGCCTGCTCCAGACCTGCGCGCTCAGCCTCCTGGTGTTCACCGGCGCCTCCCAGTTCGCGCTGGTCGGAGCGCTCGCCGCCGGGGGCAACCCGTTCGCGGCCGCCGCCGGCGCCTTCTTCCTGGGCGTGCGCAACGCCTTCTACGGGCTGCGTCTGTCGCAGCTGCTCGCCATCCCGCGCGCGGTGCGGCCGTTCGCCGCGCAGTGGGTGATCGACGAGACCACCGCGGTGACCCTGGCACAGCCGACCCGGCGTGCCGCGCGGATCGGCTTCACCGTCACCGGGCTCAGCCTGTACGTCCTGTGGAACCTCACCACGCTGCTCGGCGCACTGGGCGCCAGGGCGATCGGCGACACGCGCGCGTGGGGCCTGGACGCGGCGGGTCCTGCCGTGTTCCTGGCGCTGCTCGCCCCGATGCTGAAGACGGCCACCGAGCGCGCGGTCGCGGGCCTCGCCGTGGTGCTGGGCCTCGGTCTGCTGCCCGTTCTGCCGGTCGGTGTGCCGGTTCTGGTGGCGGCAGCGGCGGCCCCGCTCGCGCTCTTCGCCGAGGGCCGGCGCAGGAGTCGTACCCGGCATGACGCACCGGGCGGATCCGGTGGACCGAGTGGACCGGATGTACCGAGTGGACGGGATGGATCAGCAGGACCGGCTCGGGTCGACCAGGTGGACGGACTGCATGACATGGAGGAGCACCGGTGAACACCTGGCTCGCGATCGGCCTGACCGTCCTCGGCTGCTACGCCGTCAAGCTCGCCGGTCTGCTGGTGCCGGCGCAGACCGTCGAACGGCCCTATGTGCGGCGGCTCGCCGCCCTGCTGCCCGTCGCTCTCCTGGCCGCGCTCACGGCCCAGCAGACGTTCGCCGACGGGCATGCGCTCATGCTCGACGCGCGGGCCGCGGGGCTCGGCGCGGCGGCCGTGGCACTGATGCTGCGCGCGCCGTTCCTGCTGGTCGTCGCGGCGGCCGTGGTGGTGACGGCGGGCGTACGGGCCATCGGCGGGTGAGGCGGACCCGATCAGCCCGGCTCACGGGCAGGGTCAGCCGACGAAGCGGCCGTACGCCCTCAGTGTGCGCAGTGCCTCGATGGTCACCAGGGGGCGTGCTTCCAGCGCGGGCGCCGGGGCCCACTGGCGCCAGCGGACGGGCCAGCCGCCGTCCTGCTGCTGCTCGTCGGCCAGCTGGTCCAGCGAACGGGCCATCTCGTCGTCCGTGAACCACGCGCGTGCGAGCGAGTCCGGGGTGCGGGCGAAGTCGTGCGGGAAGTGGTGCTCGCCCGGGGCGTAGCCGGAAGCGACCGGAAACGCGTCGAGCCGGTCCGGGTCCAGCGCCGCGAGCCGCTGCTCCCGCACCAGGCGGCCGAGCCGGTCCGCGGCGGCCTCCGCGCGCGGGCGGTCGGGAGCGGAGTCCAGGAAGGTCACAGCGGCCTCCACTTCGTAGGGGTGGGACTTGTCCAGGGACTCCACGGCCTGCCAGCAGAAGTCGGTGGCCCTGAACAGCCAGGCGTGCCACACCTCGTTGCGGTGCAGCAGGCCGACCACCGGCCCGGTGGCCAGCAGCTCGCTGGGGGGATCGTCGACGACCGGGACGAACGGCGCCGTCGGATAGCCGCGCTGGCCGGGGCGGACCGCCGGGAGGGCGCCGTCCGCGGTCGAGACGGAGGTCAGGTAGCGGCACACGCGCTCCACCCGCTGCCCGCCGCAGCGCCCGACGGCGTCCAGTACGCGCAGTGCGTGCGCGATGTGCAGGGGCTGGCTCAGCGGTCCGCGCAGATCGGGCTCCAGGGCGTGCCCGTAGCCGCCGTCCTCGTTGCGGTAGGCGTCCAGCGCGGCTTCCACCGCCTCCGGGCAGCCGTGCAGGAAGAGGTACGCGAAGAGGCGTTGCTCCAGCACGCGCGCGGTGAGCCACACGAACTGTTCGGCACGGAAGAGCGGCGTTCGCGCGGGGGGCGTGGAAGGGAGTGGGGAAGCTCCGGTGTCGGCCATGCGTCAGACCGTAGGGCGGAAAGCGGTCTCCAGCAGGGCTCCCGGCCAGGGCCCACCCTCAGGGGCGGGATACTGAAGTCATGCGGTTGACGGTCTTCTGGCAGCGGATGGCGGAGCACTTCGGTCCCGGGTACTCCGAAACCTTCGCGCGCGATCACGTCATGTCGGAGCTGGGCGGACGGACGGTGAACGAGGCTCTGGACGCCGGCTGGGAGGCCAAGGACGTCTGGCGCGTGGTCTGCACGGTCATGGACGTGCCCGGCGAGAGGCGCTGACGCGCCGACCGAAACACCCTGCTTGTCGGCTTTGAGGCCGACGGTACGGCACTGATCTGTCACGAAGATCGCAGGCGGGCGCCGGTTGTCGGTGGCGTGGGCGAGACTTGGCCCGTGGCACCCACTGACGACGAATCCCTGGCACACCCCGCCGAGGACGGCGAGCCGTCCGCCCGGCAGGCAGCACCCGCTGCCGCGACACCGCCCGGCCGCCCTCCGGCCCCCGGCACGGTCGCTCCGGGTGGAAGGATGCCGCGCTGGCTGCCACGCGCCATGGTCCTCGCGCTCGCGCTGATCGCTGCCTTCCAGCTGGGCAGCTGGGCGTTCCACCAGCTGACCGCGCTGTTGATCAACATATTGATCGCGTTCTTCCTGGCCCTCGCGATCGAGCCCGCGGTGAGCCGGATGGCGGCTGTCGGCATGCGGCGGGGGCTCGCGACCTTCCTGGTCTTCCTCGGCCTGACCATCGCTGCCGCCGGGTTCGTCACCTTGCTCGGGTCCATGCTGGCCGGCCAGATCATCAAGATGATCGAGGGTTTCCCGGGCTACCTCGACTCGCTCATCAACTGGATCAACGAGACCTTCCACACGGAGCTGAGGAGGGTGGACATCCAGGAGGGTCTCCTCCACTCCGAGTGGCTGCGCAAGTACGCGCAGACCAGCGCGGCCGGCGTCCTCGACGTGTCCGCCCAGGTGCTCGGCGGCCTCTTCCAGTTGCTGACGGTCGGCTTGTTCTCGTTCTACTTCGCCGCGGACGGCCCCCGGCTGCGCCGCGCCCTGTGCTCCGTCCTGCCGCCCGCACGTCAGGCCGAGGTGCTGCGGGCCTGGGAGATCGCCGTCGACAAGACCGGCGGCTATCTCTACTCGCGCGGTCTCATGGCGCTCATCTCCGGCATCGCCCACTACATCCTGCTCCAGTCCCTGGGTGTGCCGTACGCGCCCGTGCTGGGCGTCTGGGTGGGCCTGGTCTCGCAGTTCATCCCCACCATCGGCACGTACCTCGCGGGGGCGCTGCCGATGTTGATCGCGTTCACCGTCAATCCCTGGTACGCGGTGTGGGTGCTGGTCTTCGTCGTGGTCTACCAGCAGTTCGAGAACTACATGCTCCAGCCGAAGCTGACCGCCAAGTCGGTCGACATCCACCCTGCGGTCGCCTTCGGCTCGGTCGTCGCGGGCACCGCCCTGCTGGGCGCCGTCGGTGCGCTGATCGCCATCCCGGCGGTGGCCACGCTGCAGGCGTTCCTGGGGGCGTACGTGAAGCGGTACGCCGTCATGGACGACCCCCGCGTCCACGGCCACCGCAGCAGAGGGCCGGGCGGTCCCGGAATGCTCACGCGCGCCCGCCGACTGCGGTCGGGCCGCCCCGGCCGGGAGGGGCGGTCGTAGAGCGGGCCGGTCGGTTCCTGGGCCGCGCGCATCGCCTCGTTGCCGCGCGTTCTGCGCCTCGCCGTCGCTGCGCGAGCCCGCACCTCGCCGTCGCCGCGCAGGCATGTGCCTCGCCGTTGCCGCGTCGGCCGCACGCCGGTAGGCCGGCAGGCCCCGGTTGGCCGTAGCGCTTCAATACGTCAGCGCGGCCCGTACGGCGGCCAGGACGACGGCTGCCGTGTAACACCCCGCCACCGTGGCCACGATCTGCCGGCGCGTCCGCTCGCTCCACGGCGTGCGGGACAGCAACCAGACCAGCAGGGGCAGGGCGAGGACGGCATGCAGGCTGATGCCGTGCAGTGGCTTGAGCGGAGCCGTCGAATGGTAGGCGGCCTCCTGGTGGCCGGTCCGCGTCAGGACGACCCCGCGCGCGATCATCGCCGCACCCGAAGCCAGGGCCACCAGCAGCAATGCGAAACCGGACCGCACCGCGAGCGGCATCCCGGCCGGGCCCGTCGGCCGGTGCCGGAAGGACGCGACGGCGAAGACGGTGAGCAGGACGACCAGGACACCACCGCCCACCGCGAGGGTCATGGACGCCGCTGTGTCGAAGGGGGTCTCCATGTTCAGGTGGGAGGGCACGCGGCGCCACGCCTGGAGGCTGATGCCGCCCACCTCCACCACGCAGTCGGCGGCGAGGACGAGCAGCAGGGCCGAACGCAGCCGGGCATCGAACCGCAGGTACGACGTGACCCAGGTGAGCGCGATCAGGGTCACCCCGAACGAGAGCCCGAACGTGACGGGCTTGCGCCAGGAGACCGGACCGTTCCAGGGGCCGCCGTCGACTGCGAACACCACCAGGTGGACGAGGCCGGACAGCACGAGGAGGAGCCCGATCGCATGGCAGACGCGGTCGACGGCGGCGCGCGGCTTCGTCATGACCCAAGGCTCGCCGGGAGCGGCCCGCACGGTCGTCCTCCGGCCGGAGACATCTGCGGTACGCCGACGGGAGCAGCCGGCGGAGCCGGAGCTTGTTGCGTGCCTGCCGGTCGCGAACAGGGGAGGGAGTCGTGTCGGGCGCGTGCGGAGTTCCGAGTGCCTGTTAGAGCTGTTTTGTGATCACGCTCCCTCGCTTGAAGAGCCCGGTCGTCACCGTGGCGGTGTGTGCCCTTCTGGCCGCCTGCGGAGCGGCCGCACACAAGGGTGAGGCCGCGCAGAAGGCGGAAGCCGTGACCGCTCCGGCGACGGCACCGTCGAAGTCAGAGCCGTCGTCCCGTCCCGCCTGGGGCAAGCCCCATCCGGTGGACTGCCGCAAGGTCCGATGCGTGGCACTCACCTTCGATGCCGGGCCAGGCCCCTATACGGCACAACTGCTGGACATCTTGAAAGCCGAGCGCGTCAACGCCACCTTCTTCCTCCTGGGGAAGGGCGGTGTCGCCCGCTTCCCGGACCTGGTGCGCAGGGAGGCGGGGGAGGGGCACGAGGTGGGCAACCACAGCTGGAGCCATCCGCGCCTGACGGACGTCTCGGACGCCGAGATCCGCCGCCAGCTCTCTCTTGTGCAGCAGCAGGTCAGGCGGCTCACGGGACGCGCCCCGTCGCTGATGCGTCCGCCGCAGGGGCGTACCGACCAGCGGGTGGCGGAGATCAGCCGTTCGCTCGGGCTCGCGCAGATCCTGTGGACGGTCACGGCCAAGGACTACCGCGACCACGACTCCGGTCTCATCACCCGGCGGATCCTCGCCGGCGCGGCTCGCAACGGGATCATCCTGCTGCACGACGTCTACCCGGGCACCGTCCCGGCCGTGCCCGGGATCATCGACGGGCTGCGCCGGGAAGGGCTGACCCCGGTGACCGTTTCCCAGCTGTTCGCCCCCGGCAGACCCCAGCCGGGGCGTGCCTACTGGAGCGCGCCGTGAGGGCGTGAGCCATGCCCTGCAGAAGCCCGGCCCGGGGCGCGTGGTGTGCTTGACACGAAAATCGAACATCCATTCTTATGGAGGCTCAGGCGAGGCTTTCGGCTGGGGATTCGTCCCGTTTCGCAGGGAGATGTCCCCCGGTTATCCACAGGCTGGACCTGCGTCGGGGCGCATTGTCAGTGGCAGGCGTTAGCGTCTTTGACGTGAAGCGATCGACTCAAGCAAACCGGGTGGAACCCATGGCAGGAACCGACCGCGAGAAGGCGCTCGACGCCGCGCTCGCGCAGATTGAACGGCAATTCGGCAAGGGCGCGGTCATGCGCATGGGCGAGCGGTCGAAGGAGCCCATCGAGGTCATCCCGACCGGGTCGACCGCCCTCGACGTCGCCCTCGGCGTCGGTGGCCTGCCGCGCGGCCGTGTCGTGGAGATCTACGGACCGGAGTCCTCCGGTAAGACGACCCTGACGCTGCATGCCGTGGCCAACGCCCAGAAGGCCGGCGGCCAGGTCGCCTTCGTGGACGCCGAGCACGCCCTCGACCCCGAGTACGCGCGCAAGCTCGGCGTCGACATCGACAACCTGATCCTCTCCCAGCCGGACAACGGCGAGCAGGCCCTGGAGATCGTGGACATGCTGGTCCGCTCCGGTGCCCTCGACCTCATCGTCATCGACTCCGTCGCCGCGCTCGTCCCGCGTGCGGAGATCGAGGGCGAGATGGGCGACAGCCACGTCGGTCTGCAGGCCCGTCTGATGAGCCAGGCGCTGCGGAAGATCACCAGCGCGCTCAACCAGTCCAAGACCACCGCCATCTTCATCAACCAGCTCCGCGAGAAGATCGGTGTGATGTTCGGCTCCCCCGAGACCACGACCGGTGGCCGGGCGCTGAAGTTCTACGCCTCGGTGCGCATCGACATCCGCCGCATCGAGACCCTGAAGGACGGCACGGAGGCGGTCGGCAACCGAACCCGCTGCAAGGTCGTCAAGAACAAGGTCGCGCCGCCCTTCAAGCAGGCCGAGTTCGACATCCTCTACGGCCAGGGAATCAGCCGTGAGGGTGGCCTGATCGACATGGGTGTGGAGCACGGCTTCGTGCGCAAGGCCGGCGCCTGGTACACGTACGAGGGTGACCAGCTCGGCCAGGGCAAGGAGAACGCGCGCAACTTCCTCAAGGACAACCCCGACCTGGCCAACGAGATCGAGAAGAAGATCAAGGAGAAGCTGGGAGTGGGCGTCCGTCCGGAGGAGCCCGCCGCCGAGCCGGGCGCGGACGCGGCCGCCACCGCCGCGGCGGCCGAGGACACCGCCAAGTCGGCACCCGCCCCGGCAGCCGCCAAGGCCACCAAGCCCAAGGCCGCCGCAGCCAAGAGCTGACCCGTGACGCGACGAACCGACTGGGCCGAGTACGAGTACGCCACCCCCGGTGCCCCACGGGGGAGGGGCGCCGGGGGCTACCCGGACTCCGCCCCGGACGGTGACGACGGACACCGGGGCGACGGGTACCGGTATGCCGGGTCCGGGGGCACAGGCGAGTACCGCGATCGGGACGAGTACGGCGGACATGCGGCGTCCCACGGAAGCGGCGGGCTCGAGGGGGACAGGGACCCGCACCAAGGTGACCTGGGCGGTGAGCCGTACGGGGGCGGCTCACCGGACCGTGGCTCCGGGGGTGCCGACGGCGGCCGCGGGGGCGGTCCGCGGGGCGCCGGCCGGGGGCGCGGCCGGCGGCGGCGCGGTTTCGGGGACGCGCCCGGTGAGGACGAAGGCGCCCCTCCCTCGGCGAGGGACGAGCGGGGGGAGTCTTCTGGGGACCCGGTTGAGCGGGCTCGGGCGATCTGCCTGCGCCTGCTCACCGGGACCCCGCGCACCCGCAAGCAACTCGCTGACGCCCTGCGCAAGCGGGAGATCGACGACGAGGTCGCCGATGAGGTGCTGTCCCGGTTCGAGGAGGTCGGCCTGATCGACGACGCAGCCTTCGCCGACGCCTGGGTGGAGTCCCGGCACCATGGCCGGGGACTCGCCCGCCGCGCACTCGCCCGGGAACTGCGCACCAAGGGTGTCGAGTCGGCGCTGATCGAGGACGCCGTCGGCCGACTCGACTCCGAGCAGGAAGAGGCGACCGCCCGCGAACTCGTCGCCCGTAAGCTGCGCGCCACACGGGGCCTCGACCGCGACAAGCGCCTCCGGCGTCTGGCCGGCATGCTCGCCCGCAAGGGCTACCCCGAGGGCATGGCTCTCCGGGTCGTCCGCCAGGCCCTGGAGGAAGAGGGCGAGGACACGGAGTTCCTCGGAGACGCGGACTTCTGACACTTCCTCGGGCGCAGAGGCTTTCGACTCTTCGGGAGCGGAGACCTCCGACGGTTCCGCGGGGAACGACCCTCGGCTCGTTCCTCCTCGGGAGCAGCTGCTGCTGACGGATTGCTCGAAGGGCCGGCTGCTCCCGGCTCCCGGCTGCTCCCGACGGCTTCCCGGCAAAGAGCCCGCTGACGGATTCCCCGCGCGCCGAGTGCCGTAGCACCACGCCGAGCGCCGTAGCCCCGCGCCGCCGCCGTAACGCGCGCCGCGGTCTGCCCAGGGATCCTCGTGACGGAGGGGTGGGGCTAACCCCCGCCGGAGACGGGTGGGCCCACCCCCGGTCCAAGACGCCGGGTCACCGCAGTGCTCTCTCCTCTTCGCGCGGGCGAGTCTGTACGCGTACCCCGGTCACGGCACTCACCAGCCGAGACCGGACGCCTACGACACAACTCGTGCACACAACAGAACAGAAGAGAGCCCGTCCCCATGATGCTGCGTTACGCCCTGAAGACAGTCCGCGCCCGCAAGGCCGGGTTTCTCGGCGCCTTCCTCGCCCTGATGTGTGCCGCTGCCCTGATCACCGCCTGCGGCACCCTCCTCGACACCGGCCTGCGCGGCACCATCCGGACCGAACGCTATGCCGCCGCTCCCGTCGTGGTCTCCGCCGACCAGTACGTCCACCAGACCACCGTCAAGCACAAGAAGGGCAAGACCAAGGTCAAGCACAAGGCGAAGCCCATCGCCGAACGTGCCTGGCTGTCCGAGCACCTGCGCAGCACGCTCGCCCGAACCCCCGGCGTGGCCCGAGTCGTCCCCGAACTCACCTTTCCCGCCCAGCCGTTGACCCCGTCCGGTACCGGCGGCCGTACCGCATACGGCCATGCCTGGGACTCCGCCGCGCTGACGCCGTACCGGCTGACCACCGGCCGCGCCCCCCAGGCCACCGGTGACCTCGTCATCGACGAGGAACTCGCCGCGCGGGCCCGTCTGCGGCCCGGCGACCGGCTCACCGTGCAGTCCTCGCAGGCTCCCCGCAGCTACCGGATCACCGGTATCGCCGCCCCGGCCACCGCCGTGCGCCACCAGACCTCTCTGTTCTTCGCCACGGCCGAAGCCCGGCGACTGGCCGCGCACCCCGGGCAGGTCACCGCGTTCGGTGTGCTCCCGGCCAAGGGGGCGGACCCCGAGCGGGTGCGCCAGGCGGTGGCGCAGGCTCTGCACGGCACCACCGCCCAGGTCAGCACCGGCGACGCCCGCGGGTCCGTGGAGTTCCTGGACGCGGCTTCCGCACGCACCCGGCTGGTCAGCATGGGCGGCGCGATGGGCGGCACCTCGCTGCTGGTGGCGGTCCTCGTGGTTGTCGGCACCTTCGCGCTCACCGTCCAGCAGCGCCATCGCGAACTAGCTCTGCTCCGAGCCCTCGCCGCCACGCCCGGGCAGATCCGCAAGCTGCTCGGCCGGGAGGCACTGATCGTCGCAGTGACGGCGGGCGCGGCCGGCGCACTGCTCGGGCTGCCGCTGGGGAGTTGGCTGCACACCAGGTTCGTCGCCCTGGGCGCCGTACCCGACACGCTCGAGCACACCGTCAGCGTCTTCCCACCGCTTGCCGCTCTCGCCGCCACCCTGCTCGGGGCCTGGGCGGCAGCCCGGATCGCCTCCCGCAGGATCGCCCGGATCCGCCCGGCCGAAGCCCTGGCCGAAGCAAGGGCCGAGCGGCCCCGGCCGGCCTGGGGCCGCATCGCCGCCGGTCTGCTGCTCCTCGCCGGCGGAGTCGTCCTCGTCGTCGTCCTCACCTCCCTGCGCACCGAGCCCGCGTCCACTCCCGTGACGTTCCTCGCCGTCGTCGTCCTGTCCACCTCCGTCTCGCTGCTCGGGCCCGTCCTGGTCAAGGCCGCCGCACTGCTGCTCGCCGGCCCGCTCCGGCTCACCGGTCACGGCGGCAGGCTCGCTGCGGCCAATCTGCGCGGCAACGCAGCCCGCATGGCGTCCGTCGTCACCCCCCTCACCCTGCTCGTCGGCATGACCTGCACCGTCCTGTTCGTCCAGTCCACCCTCGGGGACGCCGCCCGCGGCCAGGCCCGCGAAGGAATCAGGGCCGACTGGATCGTCGCTGCTCAGGGCCCGGGTGTGCCCGGCGAGGCCGCCGAACGGCTGCGGGCGCGGCATGACACCGTCACCGAGGTGGTCCGCACCACCGTCCGCGTCGGCCTCGACAAGTACCCGGCGCAGGGCGTCACCCCCGCAGGCCTGACCCGCACCTGGGACCCGAAGGTCACTGCCGGTTCCCTCGGCCGGCTCGGCCCCGGCACCGTCGCCGTCAGTGAACTTGCTGCCGAACAGCACCACTTGAAGCCCGGAAGCACTCTCAAAGTCACGCTCGGCGACGGCACGCCCGCCACGCTGACCGTCGCCGCCGTCTACTCCCGGGGTCTAGGCTTCGGCGACCTCACCTTCGCCTACGACCTCGTCGCCCGTCACATCGACAACCCGCTCGCCTCCTCCGTCCTCGTCAGCACAACCCGTACACAGACAGAACTCGCGACTACACTCCGTGAGTTCCCGGGGGTGCGAGTTCTTTCGCCGGCCGCCGCCGACGACCTCCAGGCCGACCGGCAGCAGACGAACGCCGAAGTCAACTACCTCGCCATGGGACTCGTGCTGGCCTTCACCGCCATCGCCGTCGTCAACACGCTGGCCATGTCGGTCGCCGAGCGTGTCCGGGAGTTCGCCCTGCTCCGCCTCGCCGGCGCGACCCGCCGCCAGGTTCTGCGCATGCTGCGCACCGAGGTGCTGTCCGTCCTGCTCATCGCCACGACACTCGGCAGCGGTATCGCCCTCGCTGTACTCACCGCGTTCAGTGTGGGCATGACAGGCAAGGCGGCGCCCACGGTCGTCCCGCTGCTCTACGTCGCCGTCGTCGCGGCCGCCGGGCTCCTCGCGCTCCCGGCCGGCGCCGTGCCGGGGCGGGTGGCACTCCGGGTGCGGGCGGTGACCGTCGCCACGGCGAAGGAGTAGGAGCCGGCGCGGACCGTGAAGCGTCCGTGCGTCCGTGTGTGCGTGGCGCGCGTCCGTGCGTCGTCGTTTCGTCCGTCCGTGCGTCCAAAGCGGTGAACCCCCTGGCATGCCAGGGGGTTCACCGCTTTCCGGGACGCATCGCTCAGGGCGTCACCGGTTCCACCGGCAGCCCCGCCGCCCGCCATGCCTGGAAGCCGCCCACCAGGTCGGTCGCCCGGTGCAGGCCCAGCTGGTGGAGGGAGGCGGCGGCGAGGCTGGAGGCGTAGCCCTCGTTGCAGATCACCACGACGCGCAGATCGTGTCCGGTGGCCTGGGGGAGGCGGTGGCTGCCCTGCGGATCGAGGCGCCACTCCAGTTCGTTGCGTTCGACGACGACCGCGCCGGGGACGAGTCCGTCCCGCTCGCGCAGGGCCGCGTACCGGATGTCGACCAGCAGCGCCGCACCGGACTGCGCCGCCTCGTGCGCCTCCGGTGCCTCGATGCGCTGGTAGCCCGCGCGCACCCGCTCCAGCAACTCGTCGATTCCGGACGGCCGTTCGACCGCCACGGCAGTCGCCGCCGAACCTTCGCGCGTGCCGCTCACTGCCAGTCCTCCGGGCGTTCGACCTGCTCCAGGCGCAGCACCTGGCCGATGCGACTGTAACGACGGATCCGCGGCAGTGGCGGGTAGTAGGCGTGCACGGAGATCGCGTGTCGGCCGCGGGACTCGTTGAGTACCTCGTGCACATGGTGGCGGCCGAAAGCGCGGCCCTGGCCGGCGGGCAACCGGCGCGTACGGTCCACGTCCTCGGCGAGTTCCAGGGTCTTCCAGCCGTCGGTGGGCAGCCGCGCGGCCAGCGAGTACTCCTTCAGCTCGCCCGACGCGGTGAGGAAGGCGCCGACCGAGTCCGCGTGGTCGTGCCAGCCGGTACCCGTACCGGGCGGCCAGCCGATCAGCCAGGCCTCGCTGCCGCCCGGACCCTCCAGCCGCACCCAGGTGCGGCCTTCAGGATCGAGCGGCAGGGAGGCGATCAGCTCGGCGTCGGCCGCCGTACGCCTGACGAAGTCGAACAGGTCCTCCTGAGTGGGCGCCGAGCCGGAGGCAGGGGACGCGGAAGGAGACAGAGAAGGAGAAGGGACAGACACGTGCACCGTCCTGAAGGTTCGCAGAAACGGACGCGTTGCGGCGCCCGGAGAAGGAAGGGGATGCGAATTCAGCAGGACGGACGACACACGCAGCCCGCGTAACGGACGAGGTCCATATGGACCCTCCGCCACAGGCGCACACAGGTGTCGGTCACGATCCGGAGTACAGCATGCCGCCGTACCCGGGTCAACCGCGTGTCACCCTGCGGACGGACGGAGGGCGCAAGGGGCAGGGGGGACGCGCGCCGGAGGAGCCGGCGTACCGCGTACGGTCGGCGCGCAGGTGGCGGCGACCGTCTTCCCGGGCACGGTCAGCGTCGTGCCCCGGACGCCGCCTCCGCCTTCTCCTCCTGTTCGGCCTCCTGCGGCGCCCCGCCCAGCGTGGCCTCGGCCGCCGTGTACAGGTCGGCCGGGCGGACCCCGCTCAGCGCGGTGACCAGGTGGCCGTCGGGTCGTACGAGCAGGACACTGTGCGCCGGCGCACCGGGGTAGCTCTCGGCGACCAGCAGCTCGGCGGGGTGCGGCAGCGCGGTCACCGCCGCCGCCAGCCGGGGCATCACCCCGGCGGACATCCAGTGCTTGCGGTCCCAGACCCCCGTGCCGGGAGCGATCAGGACGACGAGCAGTGCGCCGCGGCCGAGCCGGTCGCGCAGCTGGACGAAGGAACCGTCCTCGGCTGTCACCCGGACATCGGTGACCTGCGCGCCGGGCGTGGTGTCGACGGGGATGGCACCCTCCAGATGCCGGGGTGCGAGCGGCGAGCCGGCGTACGTCCCGGGCGCGCTCAGCGGGCCGCGCCCCAGATGTGCGTCCGTGAGCAGCGCGTCATGGCCCCGGGCCGTGCCCGGGACGATGTGGCGCAGCCCGCCTCCGCCACGCAGCACCGGCAGGACCTGGTCGGCGGCGCGCAGCCGGGCGGCGACCGCCGCGCGCCGCTCGGTCTGATAGCTGTCCAGCAAGGCCTCATGCGGGCCGTGGTGCCAGGCCGTGGCCAGCTTCCAGGCGAGGTTGTCGGCGTCCCGGAGGCCCTCGTCGAGCCCCTGGGTGCCGAGCGCGCCGAGCAGATGCGCCGCGTCCCCGGCGAGGAAGACGCGGCCGGCTCGCCACCGGCGGGCGAGGCGGTGGTGCACCGTGTGGACACCGGTGTCGAGCAGGTCGTACGTCGGAGTGGTGCCGTCCGACCAGCCCGCGAGGGTCTCGCGGATGCGGGTCAGCAGGATGTCGGGCGTGATCAGATCCTTGCCCGGCGGGAGCAGCCAGTCCAGGCGCCAGGCGCCGTCCGGGAGGGGGCGGGCGGTCACCTCCCCGGCCGAGGGCCCGGACGACCGCCACGGCGGCATCCGATGGAGCAACGCGTGACCCTCCCACGGAAGTTCCACGCGCAGCGTGGCGACCGCGTGCCGCTCCACCGCCGTACGGCCCGGAAAGCGGATGTCCTGGAGTTTGCGCACGGTGGAGCGGGGGCCGTCGCAGCCGATCAGGTAACTGCCCCGCCACCAGGTGCCGTTGGTGCCGCGGCTGTGTGCCGAGACGCCGGAACGCTCCTGCTCGATCCCGTCCAGGCGGCTGTCCACGACCGTCTTCACCAGCGGCTCCTCCGTGACGGCCGCGCGCAGGAAGCCCGTGAGGAAGTGCTGTGCGATGTGCAGCGGGGCGGGCTCGTCCTCGTCGAAGGCGATCTCGCTCATCACCTGCCGGCGTCGCAGGGACCGCCACCCGGCCCAGCGGACGCCGTGTTCACCGAGCGCCACTCCGGTCAGCCGCTCCAGCAGCGCGGTCGTGTCCTCGCGCAGGACGACGGTGCGTGCCGGACGGGGTTCGTCCTTGCCGGGGCCCTCGTCCAGGACGACGGACGGCACCTCCTGGCGCGCCAGGGCCAGGGCGAGCGTGAGCCCGACGGGCCCCGCTCCGACGATGATCACCGGGTCCACGGTGTGGCGCTCCCTGCTCGCAGCGATGCCTTGACGGAGACAAGTGAACAGGAAGGTGGAGCGAGGTGCACGATCACACAACGTATGCAACCCATTGGCAGAGTTTGCGTCAAGCGACCGGGGCCAGTGGCGATCATGCCACTGGCCCCGGTCGCTTCACGTCACCTGGTTGCCCGTCAGTCTTCCTTGCCGACGCCCTGGTCGCCGCCGACGAAGGGACCGCTGAGGTCCACGCCTCCGGGCGCGCCTCCGGCCCCGGTCGCCGCCGTGCCCCCGATGCCCGCGACGTCCTGGACGCCGAGCACCGCACCGGTCGACTTCTTCCGCTTGCGCAGCCGGCCCTCCAGCCAGCTCGCGAACGAGGTCAGCGAGAAGTTGAGGACGATGTAGATCAGGGCCACCACCGTGAATGACGCAATGGTGTTGGCACCGTAATAGCCGCTCATGGTGCTCGCGGCGGCGAGCAGTTCGGGGAAGGTGAGGACGGCGCCGCCGAGCGCGGTGTCCTTCACGATGACCACCAGCTGGCTGACGATCGCCGGGAGCATCGCGGTGACCGCCTGCGGCAGCAGGATGAGCCGCATCACCTGATTCTTGCGCAGGCCGATGGCCATGGCCGCCTCGGACTGACCCTTCGGCAGGGCGAGGATGCCCGCGCGGACGATCTCGGCGAGCACGGACGCGTTGTACAGCACCAGGCCGGTGACGACGGCGTAGAGCGGCCGGTCGTCGGAACTCACGTCGGTGTACTGGCTGTACAGCTCGTTGCCGAAGATCATCAGGACCAGCACCGGGATCGCGCGGAAGAACTCCACCACGACCGTGGCCGGGCCCCGCACCCAGCGGTGGTCCGAGAGCCGGGCGATGCCGAGGGCGGCGCCCAGCGGCAGCGCGATGATCATCGCCAGTGCCGCGGCCTTCAGGGTGTTCTGCAGGCCGGGCCATATGTAGGTCGAGTACGCCTCGGTGCTGCCGCCGAAGTAGGGCTCCCACAGCGCCCACTCCAGCTGGTTCTTCTCGTCGAGGGAGGTGTACACCCACCAGCCGACCGCCGCGAGCGCGACTATGAAAAGCGCCGTGTAGAAGACGTTGCGCCACTTGGCGCGCGGCCCCTGGGCGTCGTAAAGGACCGAACTCATCGCTTCACCGCCACCTTCTTGCCCACCCAGCCGAGGATCAGACCGGTCGGCAGGGTCAGGCAGCAGAAGCCGAACGCGATGATCGCTGAGGTCAGCAGCAACTGCGCATCCTTCTCGACCATGGTCTTCATCAGGAATGCCGCCTCGGCGACGCCGATGGCGGCGGCCACCGTCGTGTTCTTCGTCAACGCGATCAGGACGTTGGTCAGCGGGAGGACGGCGGCCCGGAAGGCCTGCGGCAGCACGACCAGGAACAGGACCTGGGTGAAGCTCAGGCCGATGGCGCGCGCGGCTTCCGCCTGCCCCACCGGCACGGTGTTGATGCCGGCGCGGATCGCCTCGCACACGAAGGCCGACGTGTAGACGATCAGCCCGAGCACTGCCAGCCGGAAGTTGCGCGTGTCCACGATGTCGCCGGCGCCGAGGCTGACGCTCAGCGTGTCGTGGAGGCCGAGCGAGGTGAACAGGATGATCACCGTGAGCGGGATGTTCCGCACGATGTTCACGTAGGCGGTGCCGAAACCGCGCATCAGCGGCACGGGGCCCACCCGCATGGCGGCCAGCAGGGTGCCCCAGACCAGGGAGCCCACCGCGGACAACAGTGTCAGCTGCACCGTCGTCCAGAAGGCGCCCAGTACGTCGTAACCTTCAAGAAAGTCGAACACGATCTCCCGCGCTTCCGCGTGTAGGGATGCCCGGGTGCGCCGCCCTCACGGACGGCGCACCCGTAGGGCGTTGCCTCAGCTCTTGATCTCGCCGATCTTCGGAGCGGCCTCGTTCTTGTAGCCGGCCGGACCGAAGTTCTTCTTCACGGCCGCATCCCAGGAACCGTCGGAGACCATGGCCTCCAGCGCCTTGTTGATCTTGTCCTTGAGGTCGCTGCCCTTCTTGACGCCGATGCCGTAGTTCTCGTTGGTCATCTTCAGGCCGCCGAGCTTGAACTTGCCCTTGAACTGGGACTGGGCGGCGTAGCCGGCGAGGATCGAGTCGTCCGTGGTCAGGGCGTCGATCGCCTTGCTCTGCAGACCGGTCAGGCAGGCGGAGTACGTCGGGTAGTTCTGGAGCTGCGCCTTGGGAGCCAGCTTGTCCTTGACGTTCTGCGCCGAGGTCGAGCCGGTGACCGAGCAGAGCTTCGCCTTGTTGAGGTCGGACGCCGACTTGATCGAGGTGTCGTCCGCGCGGACCAGCACGTCCTGGTGGGCCAGCAGGTACGGGCCGGCGAAGTCGACCAGCTTCTGGCGCTCCGGGGTGATCGAGTAGGAGGCGGCGATGAAGTCGACGTCACCGCGCTTCAGCATGGTCTCGCGGTCGGCGCTCTTCGACTCCTTCCACTCGATCTGGTCGGCGCTGTAGCCGAGCTTCTTGGCGACATAGGTGGCCACGTCGACGTCGAAGCCCGCGTAGCCCTGCGGGGTCTTCTGGCCGATGCCCGGCTGGTCGAACTTGATGCCGATGGTGATCGTCTTGCCGTCGCCGGACCCCTTGTCGTCCTTCTTGTCGCCGCCGCACGCGGTGGCGGTCACGGAAAGGGCGAGGAGGACGGCCGAGGCGGCGGTGACCTTGCGGAGCTTCATGATGAACATCCTTTGAGTGGTGAGGAACGAGGTCCCTGAGGCGTGCGACGCGATCGGGGCCGTGTGACGTGACCGGGTGTGTGAAGCGAGCGGCGGTCGTGCGTCAGTGGTGCAGGATCTTGGACAGGAAGTCCTTGGCCCGGTCGCTGCGCGGGTTGCTGAAGAACTGGTCAGGCGCAGCCTGTTCGACGATCCGGCCGTCGGCCATGAAGACGACACGATTTGCAGCCGATCGTGCGAAGCCCATCTCGTGGGTGACGACGATCATCGTCATGCCCTCGCGGGCGAGCTGCTGCATGACCTCGAGGACCTCGTTGATCATCTCGGGGTCGAGGGCGGAGGTCGGCTCGTCGAAGAGCATGACCTTCGGGTCCATCGCCAGTGCCCGGGCGATCGCGACTCGCTGCTGCTGGCCGCCGGACAGCTGGGCGGGGTACTTGTCGGCCTGGGTACCGACGCCGACCCGGTCCAGCAGGGCCCGCGCTTTCTGCTCGGCCTGCTTCTTGTCCGCCTTGCGGACCTTGACCTGGCCCAGCATCACGTTCTCGAGCACGGTCTTGTGCGCGAAGAGATTGAACGACTGGAACACCATGCCGACGTCCGCCCGGAGCCGGGCCAGCTCGCGGCCCTCGTGCGGCAGGGGCTTGCCGTCGATCGTGATCGTGCCCGAGTCGACCGTCTCCAGGCGGTTGATGGTGCGGCACAGGGTCGACTTTCCGGACCCGGAGGGCCCGATGACCACGACGACCTCGCCGCGGGCGATCGTCAGGTCGATGTCCTGGAGCACGTGCAACGCGCCGAAGTGCTTGTTGACGCTGCTCAGGACGACCAGTTCGTCGGACGTGGCCACATCTTCCTTGGCCACCGATACATTGGTCATCGCTCTCAGGCTCCGTCCTCCTCGGGTTTCCGAGGACAGTAGTGAGCGGCTGTGACCTGCGTCATCACATCTGAGGGAGATCTGAGCATCACGATCCGATAGCAATCGGACACGTGTCGTAGCACGTGCCATCCGTGCGCGTATCGGCCGGGTAACGGAACCGGCGGGCAACCCGAAGCCTCTTGACGCCGTCCTTATCCATCGGCGTCACTGCCATGGTGCACGCGCGCGTGCTCGTGATCTACAAGACCGACGAAAACCGTGACCGTACGACCGCTGAACCGGAGGGGGCCGGGATGAGACTGCTTCTCGTCGAGGACGACAACCACGTCGCCGCGGCCCTGTCGGCCGTCCTCGCGCGACACGGCTTCCATGTCACCCACGCGCGCAGCGGCGAAGAAGCGCTCCAGGCACTCGTCCCCGAGGGCGCGGGCTTCGGTGTCGTCCTGCTCGACCTCGGCCTGCCCGACCAGGACGGCTACGAGGTCTGCGGCAAGATACGCAAACGCACCAGCACTCCGGTCATCATGGTCACCGCCCGCTCCGACGTCCGCTCCCGCATCCACGGGCTCAACCTGGGCGCCGACGACTACGTCGTGAAGCCCTACGACACCGGGGAACTCCTCGCCAGGATCCACGCCGTCAGCCGGCGCACCGCCCACGAGGACGCCGCGACCGGCGGCGACAGCGCCCTGCACCTCGGTGCCGTGCGCATCGAACTGCCCACCCGCCAGGTCAGCGTGGACGGCGTCGTGATCCCCCTGACCCGCAAGGAGTTCGACCTGCTGGCCCTGCTCGCCCAGCGGCCCGGAGTGGTCTTCCGGCGGGAACAGATCATCAGCGAGGTCTGGCGCACCAGTTGGGAGGGCACCGGCCGCACCCTGGAGGTGCACGTCGCCTCCCTGCGCGCCAAACTGCGCATGCCGGCGCTGATCGAGACCATACGAGGCGTCGGCTACCGGCTCGTCGCCCCGGCCGCCTAGCGGGGACGGGTGCGCACACGCCTTCTTCCGCTCCTCATCGTCCTGCTGGCGGCCGTGCTGCTCGCGCTCGGCGTCCCGCTCGCCGCCAGCGTGGCCGCCGCCCAGCAGCAGCGGGTCGTCGTCGACCGGATCGACGACACGGCACGCTTCGCGGCGCTCGCCCAGTTCGTCACCGACGGGCCCGGCGGACCCCAGCTCACCCCCACGGACGAGCGCTGGGAGACGCTGCGCAGCGAGCTGCAGAGCTACTACGGCGTCTACGGCATCCGCGCGGGTGTCTTCTACCGCAACGGCTCGGCGATGGCCAACGCGCCCGGCGACTGGTTCGTACCGCCGACGGGTGAGGTCCGCCGGGCCTTCGACGAGGCGCTGCTCAGCCGGCGCAGCCACGATCCGCAGCAGGTGTGGCCCTGGCAGCGCGGACGGCTGGTCGTCGCCTCACCGGTGATCCGGGACGGCGACGTCGTCGCGGTCGTCGTCACCGACTCGCCCACGGGGCAGATGCGCTCCCTGATCCTGCGCGGCTGGCTGTTCATCGGGGCCGGCGAGATCGCGGCCATGCTGCTCGCCGTCGGCGCGGCGCTGCGGCTGACCGGCTGGGTGCTCAGGCCGGTACGGGTCCTGGACGCCACCACCCACGACATCGCCACCGGGCGCCTGAAGTCCCGGGTCGCGGCCGCCGGCGGGCCGCCGGAACTCAGACGGCTGGCCCGCTCGTTCAACGAGATGGCGGACAACGTCGAGGCCGTGCTGGAGCAGCAGCGCGCCTTCGTCGCCGACGCCTCGCACCAGCTGCGCAACCCGCTCGCGGCGCTGCTGCTGCGCATCGAACTGCTCGCTCTCGAACTCCCCGAGGGCAACGCGGAGATCGCCTCGGTCCGCACCGAGGGCAAGCGCCTCGCACAGGTGCTGGACGACCTGCTGGATCTTGCGCTGGCCGAGCACGCCGAGGCCGACCTGGCGCTGACCGACATCGGTGCGCTGGCCGAGGAGCGGGTGGCCGCCTGGGCACCGGCCGCCGCTGCCCAGGGCGTCCGGCTGACCGGGGACTGCCCGCCCACCACCGCCTGGGCCGATCCGATCGCCCTGTCCAGCGCCCTGGACGCGGTGATCGACAACGCCGTGAAGTTCACGCCCGAGGGCGGCACGGTGGACGTGACCGTCTCCGCCGACGGCGACACCTCCACGGTCGTCGTCACCGACACCGGCCCCGGACTCACCGACGAGGAGATCGGGCGCGTGGGCGACCGTTTCTGGCGCAGCGGCCGGCACCAGAACGTGAAGGGGTCGGGCCTGGGCCTGTCCATCAGCCGTGCCCTGCTCGCCGCGGCCGGCGGCTCCATCGACTACGCCCATCACGAGCCGCGGGGACTGCGGGTGACGGTCACGGTGCCGCGGCACGGGCAGACCGGAACGGACTCGGCGGACGCCCTCTAGGACCTCGGTCCGGAGGTTCGTTCCGGCCCTCGGCCCGGAGCACGTCACAGGGCCCTCGCCCGGCGCCTTCCCGCGGTCCTGCCGCGCGACTTTCCCGAGGTTCGGCCCCGGTGTCTTCCTGTGATCCTGGCCCGGGTGCGCTCGTGGCCTTTGCGGGGTTCTGCCCCGGTGCCTTCCGGTGGTCCTGCCGCGTGGTCTTTCCGGGGCCCTGCCTCGGTGTCACCCGTGGTCAGCCCGCGTGGTGTTCACGGGGCTCTGCCTCGGTGCCTTCCCGCGGCCCTTGCCTCGTGGCCTGCCCGAGGTGTTCTCCTAGGGCTTCATCGACCGGTAGTAGCGCCGGGCGCCCTCCTGCAGGGGCAGCGGGTCGGTGTAGATGGCGGTGCGCAGGTCCACCAACTGGGCGGAGTGGACGTGGGCCCCGATGCCGTCGCGGCTGTTGATCACCGTACGGGTCACCCACTCGGTCAGCCGGGGATCCATGTCCGCACGGGTCATCAGCAGATTGGACACGGCAATGGTCGGCACCTGGGCGCCCAGCTGCACGTGCGGGTAGGCCGACTCCGGGATGTTGGTGGGGCGGTAGTAGCGCGCCCCCTCGCCCTCGCTGTGCAGCCTGGTGACGAGGTCGTCGTCGATCGGCACGAAGCGGAAGGCGGCCTTCTTCGCCAGCCCCACCAGTCCCTTGGTGGGCAGGCCGCCGGACCAGAAGAAGGCGTCGATCTTCCCCTGCTGAAGCCGCGCGGGCCCGATGTCGATGCCGTCCGCCACCGGGGTGATGTCCTTGCGCGGGTCGATGCCGGCGGACCGCAGCACCCGGTCGGCGATCAGCCGCACCCCGGAATCGGGCAGTCCGGTCGCCACCCGCTTGTGCCGCAGATCCGCGACGCTCTCGATGTCCGAGCCGCGGGGCACGATGAGATGCACGTAGTCGTCGTAGAGCCGGGCCACACCGCGCAGCCGCCCGGCGCCGCTGCCGTGCCGCAGCCCGTACGTCGCCACCGCGTCGGCCGCCGCGATGGTGAAGTCGGCCTCCCCGGTGGCCACCCGCTGGACGTTCTCCTGGGATCCGGCGCTGGGGAGCAGCTTCACCTTCAGGCCCGGCATGTCCTTGCCGAGTTCGGTACGCAGCCGCTCGCCGTACTCCTGGTAGACCCCGCGGGACGAGCCGGTGCTGAACACGATCGTGCCGCTCGGCGGCTTCTCGCCCAAGGGCAGCAGCCACCACAGCAGCAGCCCGAGGGCCACGACACCGGCGGTTGCGCCCTGCAGCGCCCGGCGCCTGCTGATTCGGGGGAAGACCTTGGACATGCGGCGATCCTGCCAGCCGATGCGGCGCCCTGACCAGGGCCGGGGTCACTCCGGGCCCGCTCGCCGGCCGGCGGGCGTTGTCAGTGGCGGCCGTTAGAGTCGCCGACATGAGTTCTTCGCCCGCCGACCTCGTCCGAGAGTTCCACCGTGCCTTCGGTCTCGACGCCCGCAGTACGCCGACGGAGGTGGAAGCCGAACTGGCCGCGCAGCGCGGGGAACTGCTCGCCGAGGAGGCCGCGGAGGTCGCCGAGGTCGCGGTCGAGGGGCCGCTGGACCGGCTCGCGCACGAGCTGGCCGACGTGGTGTACGTGGCGTACGGCACGGCCCTGGTCCACGGCATCGACCTCGACGAGGTGATCGCCGAGATCCACCGCGCCAACATGACCAAGCTCGGCCCGGACGGGCAGGTCGCCCGCCGGGCCGACGGCAAGGTCCTCAAGGGGGACCATTACCGGGCGCCGGACGTGTCGGCCGTGCTGCGCCGCCAGGGCTGGATACCGGGCGGCGCGGCCTGACACCTCCGCCGGCGCCTACGAGGACAGCGAGCCGCCCGCCAGCTTCCACTCGCGGTGCAGACTGCCCAGGGGGATGCTGCGCTGAATGACGGGCGTGCCGAAGATCGACAACTGGAGCCGCAGGGTGCCGGACAGGTCGACGCCGCCGTACACGCCCCAGGTGCCCTCCGCCTTGGGCGCGCTGCCGTCGGTGGAGGCGGTGACGGTGCCGGAGGCCTCGCCGCGCAGGTAAGGGGCCAGGTCGGCGGTGACGCCGACGGTGCCGTAGAGACCGACCGTGGCTTCGGCGCCGAGCGCGGTCTTCACGGTGCCGGCGGTGGTGAGGGAGGCCCGCACCGGTGTGCTGGTCATGTTCGAGGAGCTGACCGGGGTCCACCCCCGGGCCGGGCCGAAGGTGCCGCCCGCCTTGAAGTCGCCCTTCAGGCTCTGCTCGACGTCGACGGTGACCCGGCCGTCGGCGCTGATCTGGAAGTAGCAGGTCAGATCGAGGTTGACGACGACGGGAACCGGGCCGACCTGCAGCACCGGGTCGGCGTGCAGCTTGGCGAACGGGATCCGCAGCGGGGTGCCGGTCGCCGCGGCGGCCCGTCCCTTGACCGCCCAGCCGGAGGTCCAGTCTCCGGACACACCGAGGTACGCGGAGCCGGGCGGCGCGTCCGTCCCGGTGCCGCCGTAGGAGAAGTCGACCTGCGGGGCGACCTGGACGAAGCCGTTCACGGAGGCGGTGGCCGAGGCCGGGGCGTCCTCGGCGGTCGGCACCGAGGCGCTGACGTCGAGCCGGAGGCTGCCCAGCGGCACCGTCGCGCCCTTGGGACCGGCATGCACGTCGCCGGTCTTCGACCAGGACACCTTCACGTCGGGCAGCAGTTTGTCGACGGCGAAGGAGGACGGGTCGACCGGCACGACGCCCTTCGCCGTGTCGTCGCCCAGCAGCGCGTTGAGCGTGGCGGGCTCGGTCTGCACCTCCGTGCCGCCGTCGGTCTCGCCGACCACCTTGGTGACCTTGGCGAGCAGTCCGTGCGGAGCGCCGGGCGCGGGCGCGCTGGCGATCACGTCGCCCACCGCGGTCCCGCGCGAGGCGCTGGGGGAAGAGGTGGGGGAGCCGGACGAACTCCCGTTCTTTTCCGGCTTGTCGGAGAGGACGGCGCGCCGCGTGTGGCTGTCGTAGGAGCTGATGGCGAGCGCGCTCTTGTGGGCCTGCCGGCCGGGGCCGGCCGGGCTGGCCGTTGCCGTCGCGGTGGTCTTGGGAGCCGCGGCGACGGCGAGTGAGTGGTCCGTGTCGTCGGTGGGCCGGGCGTCGGCCTGGATCTGCTTGCCGTTTCCGGCGGCCGGCCGTTCCTCGGCCTGCGGTGAGGCCGAGGAACAGGCCGCCGCGAAGAACAGAGTGGTCACGGCGAAAGCGGGCAGCAGGGCACGTCTGTGCCTCATGCGTCTGCGCAAGGTCGGTCCTGGGAGAAGTGGGGGGTGGCAGAGAGGTACCGAAGACCGGGCGCTACTCATGGGTAGAACCAGACGGTAACTCGATGACGGCCATGAGCATGCCATGATCCTGAGCGGCCCCCTGCACAATCCGGCCACAACTCAACGTGACCTGTGCCACGACGAGTTGGCGGGTGAGCGGGCTCAGCGGCCGGTCAGGCCCGTGCCGCCCAGCCGGGTCAGCAGGTCCGCGAGCCGGGCGATGTCCTGCGGGCTCCACGCGGCGCCGGCGAAGATCTCGGTGGCGGTCTCCTCGGCCGTGGCCAGCATCTCCGCGAGCCGCTGCCGGCCGGTCGCGGTCAGCGATGCGTAGGCCACGCGCGCGTCCCGAACGTCCCGTTCGCGGGTCACCAGCCCGATCCGCTCCAGTGGAGCCAGCCCGCGCGTGACCCCGGAGGCGGTCAGACCCAGCGCCTCGGCCAGGTCGACCCGGCGCATCCGGCCGCCGGCTGCCTGGCCCAGCCGGAGCAGCAGGGTGAAGTCGGCGAGACTCACCCCGTGCAGCCCGCCGAGCCGTGCGTCGAAGCGGCGCACGAGCGCCGCCTGGGCCCGTACCAGCCGCAGCGACGCGTCCAGAGCCTCACTCATGACCGGCTCGCCTCCGAAGTCCCTTGCGGTTTCCTTGACTACTCAAGTTTAGGCGCTGTGGAGTCGTGCCGCGCGGCGCTGACGCTTGCCCAGAGGCGCCAGAGAAAGGTCCTCAGCGGTGCTCCGGAGGCGCTTGAAGGCGTAGCCGCGCTCGGCCAGCCAGGTCTTCGCCGCCTCCTCGGCCCGCTCGGTGGCCTCGAGGATGTCCTCCTCTTCTTCACCCGTGGCGGAGAAGCGGAAGACGAAGGCGGGGCGGGCGGCGATGTCGTAGGTGAGGGTGCCCTCGGGCGTGAAGGCGGCGCGCAGGACGTCGTGCTGGGCGGCGCCGGCGAGCAGAGCGGCACGCTGCGGCTCGGTGAGGGCGTCGAAGGCGCCGCGGACGGTGATACGGAAGGTTCGCGTACTCATTCCGCGACCTTAGGCACAGCGGGACGGACACCTCCACCGGGTTTCCGGGCCGTCCGGTTCCCGGCCGTACCGGACGCCCGAGGGCCGCGGACCGCGGGCAAACCCGAGTGGTCGCCGGCCTCCCGCGTGCGAGGCTCGTCCCCACGGGCACCGCCGCACCGGGCCCGACCGCCGCCGAGGATCGGCGGCAGGGGCTGTCCGAGGGACCGCCTACCCTTGAGACATGACCAGCAGCAGCGACCGGAGCCCGGCAGTGGACGTTCCCTCCCCCAAGAGTTACGAGATCCGCACCTACGGGTGCCAGATGAACGTCCACGACTCCGAGCGGTTGGCCGGCCTGCTCGAAGACGCCGGCTACGTGCGCGCGCCCGAGGGCTCCGACGGCGACGCGGACGTGGTGGTCTTCAACACCTGCGCGGTCCGTGAGAACGCCGACAACCGGCTCTACGGCAACCTCGGCCGCCTCGCGCCGAAGAAGGCCTCCCACCCCGGTATGCAGATCGCGGTCGGCGGCTGTCTCGCGCAGAAGGACCGCGACACCATCGTGAAGAAGGCGCCCTGGGTGGACGTCGTCTTCGGCACGCACAACATCGGCAAGCTGCCCGTCCTGCTGGAGCGCGCCCGCGTGCAGGAGGAGGCGCAGGTCGAGATCGCCGAGTCCCTGGAGGCCTTCCCCTCCACGCTGCCGACCCGCCGCGAGAGCGCCTACGCGGCCTGGGTGTCGATCTCCGTCGGCTGCAACAACACCTGCACCTTCTGCATCGTGCCGGCCCTGCGCGGCAAGGAGAAGGACCGGCGCCCCGGTGACATCCTCGCCGAGGTCGAGGCGCTGGTCGCCGAGGGTGTCTCCGAGATCACGCTGCTCGGGCAGAACGTCAACGCCTACGGCTCCGACATCGGCGACCGCGAGGCCTTCAGCAAGCTGCTGCGCGCCTGCGGGAACATCGAGGGCCTGGAGCGGATCCGCTTCACCTCCCCGCACCCGCGCGACTTCACCGACGACGTGATCGCGGCCATGGCCGAGACCCCGAACGTGATGCCGCAGCTGCACATGCCGCTGCAGTCCGGTTCGGACACGGTCCTGAAGGCGATGCGCCGCTCGTACCGCCAGGAGCGCTACCTCGGGATCATCGAGAAGGTGCGCGCCGCCATCCCGCATGCCGCGATCACCACCGACATCATCGTGGGCTTCCCCGGCGAGACCGAGGAGGACTTCGAGCAGACCCTGCACGTCGTCCGCGAGGCCCGGTTCGCCCAGGCCTTCACCTTCCAGTACTCCAAGCGCCCCGGCACCCCCGCCGCGACCATGGACGACCAGATCCCCAAGGAGGTCGTCCAGGCGCGCTACGAGCGGCTGGTCGCGCTCCAGGAGGAGATCTCCTGGGAGGAGAACAAGAAGCAGGTCGGCCGCACGCTGGAGCTGATGGTCGCTGAGGGCGAGGGCCGCAAGGACGGCGCCACCCACCGCCTCTCCGGCCGTGCCCCCGACAACCGCCTCGTCCACTTCACCAAGCCGGAGCAGGAGGTGCGCCCCGGCGACGTCGTCACGGTCGAGGTCACCTACGCCGCCCCGCACCACCTCCTCGCCGAGGGCCCCGTCCTCGGGGTGCGCCGCACGCGCGCGGGCGACGCCTGGGAGAAGCGCAACGCCGCAAAGGCCGCCGAGCCGGCCGGCGTCATGCTCGGCCTCCCGAAGGTCGGCGTCCCGGCCCCGCTGCCGGCGGCCACGAGCGGCTGCGGCTGCGATTGAGTTCCTGGTAGAGGGCAGCCGCTGCCGATGGCCACATGCGGCTGCGGCTGCGGCTGAGTTCCTGGCAGTGGGCAGCCACTGCCGGCGGTCACGAGCGGCTGCGGCTGCGAGTGAGTTGGCGCAGGGCATCGAGGCAGCCGTCGGTGACGGCATGCTCGTCGTGCGGGCCCCGGCTCCAGTCGGCCGAGCGCACCCGGCCGGTTCCAGGACCGTGATCGACCGGGCGGACGCGCTGACCGAGCAGTGACGCACGCTGAGCTCGGGTTACCCTGCCGATCATGCTTGTCGCCGCAGCCGTCCTGCCCTGTCCTCCGTTGCTCGTACCCGAGGTCGCCGCGGGTGCTGCACCCGAACTGGATGCCGCGCGCGCGGCGTGCACGGACGCGCTCGGCGTGCTCGCCGCCGCCCGTCCGGACCTGCTGGTGGTCGTCGGCCCCGCCGAGCCGGACGGGCAGGGCTCGTTCGCACAGGGCACGGCGGGATCGTTCCGCGGGTTCGGGGTCGACCTGGACGTGCGTCTGGGCGCCGCCCCCCACCCCGACACCGGACCCGAGCTGCCGCCCTCGCTGGCCGTCGCCGGCTGGCTGCTGGAGCGGACCGGCTGGGCCGACGCCCCGATCGAGGGGCTCGGTGTAGACGCCGCGCTTCCGCCGGAGCGGTGCGCCGAGGCAGGGAGGGAACTGGGTGCGCGGGCCGGACGGGTGGCGCTGCTGGTGATGGGAGACGCGAGCGCCTGCCGCACGCTCAAGGCGCCCGGGTACCTGGACGAGCGCGCGGCACCCTTCGACGCGGAGGTGGCACGGGCGCTCGGCGAGGCGGACCTCGCGGCCCTGCGCGGACTGGATCCCGCCCTGGCCCACGAACTGAAGGCCTCCGGCCGCGCTCCCTGGCAGATCCTGGCCGGCGCGGCCGAACACGCCGGCCTCACGGGCGCCCTGCTGTACGACGACGCCCCGTACGGCGTGGGCTACCTCGTCGCGACCTGGTCCTGACACCGGCCACGGGACCCCCGCCCATCCTTGCCCGCTCAAGGACAACACCGGCCGCACGGCCCGGCCTGGTACCACCCCTGTACACGAAACGGCGGACGGCCGGGAGAGGTTCCTCTCCGCGGCCGTCCGACGGTATGTCTGCCGTTGTCTCCTGGGCCCGCCCGCCGCCCCGACGAAGCCGTGACGTCCATCGGGCCCGGGTGCACCACCCACATGCGGCAGGGTCACGAAGCCGGTGGCGGGCCCTCAGGTCGGGTGGGGGGCATCGGGTCGCCGGCCGCACTCTCCGGGCCGCCCTTGTGTGCGAGGCGGTCCATCGCACCCTTGGCCTTGCCCGTGCCCGCCTGGATCTTCTCGCTGTACTTGCCCTTGGTTCGCTCGTCGACGGCCTTCGCGGCCTTGTCGATCCCGTGCTGAACCTTGTCCCCGTGCTGCCGCGCGAGGTCCGACACCTTGTCCTTGGCCGGGCCGAGCTTGGCCTTCACGTTGTCCATCAGACCCATGGTCCACCTTCCCTCGCGGGCCAGTTACCTCCGGGCGCCCTCGCCGGACTCGCTGTCGGCGACCTCCTCGGCGGACTGCTGCCGGGGAATCCCGGCACCGTCGGACGCTTCGTCCGTCCCGGCGTCAGGCCGCGCGACCACGTCCGCGTGCCCGTTCCCGGCCGTCCCCTGCTCCTCCGCCGTCTCGGCTTCCTTCGCCTCGGCTCCCTTAGCCTCCGCCGACTCCGTCTGCTCCGCCTCGGTCCCATCCGGCTCCGCGCCGGTCCGTGCCTCGGCGTCCGACGCCTCCGGAGTCGTCTTCGACCTGCCGAGGAGTCGTGCAAACACGCCCATATCCACTCCATACGGTACTCGTGCGGGCGAATTCCCGCGTTGCCCGGTGCGTAGGGTTGCGCCGCCCGGGTCACCGCCTCCGGCAACCCGGCAGGCGGCACCTGCCACGGGCAACGACCCGGGGTGTACGCCGTCACGTAACTCGTTCGAGACCTCGCCAGGAGGTTTGCGAAACTGGTGCCGTGAGCAGTGCATCCCTCGCCCCCCGCGTCATCGCCGTCGTCGGACCCACCGCGGCCGGAAAGTCCGATCTCGGCGTCTTCCTCGCCCAGCAGCTAGGCGGCGAGATCGTCAACGCCGACTCCATGCAGCTGTACCGAGGGATGGACATCGGTACCGCCAAGCTGACGCCCGAGGAGCGCGGCGGCATCCCGCACCACCTGCTGGACATCTGGGACGTGACGGTCGCCGCCTCGGTCGCGGAGTACCAGAAACTGGCCCGCGCCAGGATCGACGCACTGCTCGCCGAGGGCCGCTGGCCGATCCTGGTCGGCGGCTCCGGCCTGTACGTCCGCGGAGCCGTCGACAACCTGGAGTTCCCCGGCACCGACCCGGAAGTCCGGGCCCGCCTGGAGGAGGAGCTGGCGCTGCGGGGCTCCGGCGCGCTGCACGCCCGCCTGGCCGCCGCCGACCCGGACGCCGCCCGCGCGATCCTGCCGAGCAACGGCCGCCGTGTCGTCCGGGCCCTGGAAGTGATCGAGATCACCGGCCAGCCTTTCACGGCCAATCTGCCCGGCCACGACTCCGTCTACGACACCGTGCAGATCGGTGTCGACGTGGCACGTCCGGAACTGGACGACCGTATCGCGCGGCGCGTCGACCGGATGTGGGACGCGGGTCTCGTGGAGGAGGTGCGCGCACTGGAGGCGCAGGGCCTGCGCGAGGGGCGCACGGCGTCGCGCGCGCTCGGCTACCAGCAGGTCCTCGCGGCGCTGGCCGGCACGTGCACCGAAGCGGAAGCGCGGGCCGAGACCGTCCGTGCCACCAAGCGCTTCGCGCGCCGCCAGGATTCGTGGTTCAGGCGCGATCCCCGGGTGCACTGGTTGAGTGGGGCCGCAGCGGACCGCGGGGAACTTCCGCAGCAGGCCTTGGCGTTGATCGAACGACCGGTCACAGCCTGATCACGTGATGGCATCGGGATGCGCCGCCGGTCATCCCGGCCTGCGGCGCCGTGCCATCATCGAGCTTCGATCGACCAAGTGGAGTCCTAGTTGGGAGGGCGCGTGGCGATGGAGGCCGGCCCTCGCGACACCGCACAAGATGCCGAGCACGTCACCACTGAGAGTGACGAGCTGGTCCAGGCTGCGCACCGTCCGACCGAGAACCGTCCGACCGGCGAACGGCTCCCCGACGAGCGTCCGACCGACGACCGTCCGGCCGGCGAACGGCTCCCCGACGAGCGTCTGGCCGAGGTTCCTCTGACGGAGGACGGGCCGGACGAGGCGGCGGGCGGGGTGACGGCCGACGGACCCGCGCCCGAGGAGATGTACCCGGGCGGGCCGGAAGTGGAGGTCGAGCTGCGGCCGCAGCGCCGGCTGCGCATCTGGCAGCTCGCGCCCATCGTGGGACTCTCCGCGGTCGGCTCCCTGATGTTCGCCTTTCCGCTCGCCTTCGACTTCGGCGACAGCGGCGCGGTCATCGCCATGCTCGGCCTGCTGATCTGCTCCTGCGCGGCCGGCTGGGGCATGATGGCCGCCCGCCGGGTGGGCTACACCTGGCCGGGGCTGCCGCCACGGGGCTCGGGCCGCCGCCCGGACTGGCGGGTCGTCCTCGGGTACGTTCTGCTGGTGGCCGTGGTCGTGATCCTCGCCGTCTGGCGCGTGGCCAGGCTCCGCTGAAGCGCCTCCGGGAGCCCCGGACCGTATTCGACATGCGGCTGCCGCCGCGTGGGCGATCGACTCGCGACGGTCGCCGGGGGGCGTGATCACCCACCATCGATGCGCACCGGGCCGCCGCGTGGGCGTGATCATCTGCCATCGATCCGCCCTGGGCCGTCGCGTGGGCGTGATCACTCGCCCCGACCCGCACTGCGCCGCCGCGCACGTGTGATCACCCGCCATCGACCCACACTGCGCCGCCACATGGGCGTGATCACCCGCCCCCGACCGGCGCTGCGCCCCGCCCCCACCGCCGATCGGCTCTTCGAGCGGAGCGTACCCTCGAGGAATGAGCACCAGGATCGCCTTCCTCAAGGGTCACGGCACCGAGAACGACTTCGTGATCGTCCCCGACCCCGAGAACGCCATCGAGCTGTCCCCGGCCGCCGTCGCCGCCCTGTGCGACCGCCGGGCCGGTATCGGCGGCGACGGCGTGCTGCACGTCGTGCGGTCCGCGGCGCACCCCGAGGCCAGGCACATGGCCGCCGAGGCCGAGTGGTTCATGGACTACCGCAACGGTGACGGCTCGGTCGCCGAGATGTGCGGCAACGGCGTCCGTGTGTTCGCGCGCTACCTCCAGCACGCTGGGCATGTGGCCGAAGGCGACCTCGCGGTCGCCACGCGCGCGGGCGTGAAGTCCGTCCACATCGCCAAGGACGGTGACGTCACCGTAGGCATGGGCCGTGCCCGCCTCCCCGAAGGGGACGTCACGGTGACGGTCGACGAGCGCAGCTGGCCCGCACGCAACGTGAACATGGGCAATCCGCACGCGGTCGCCTTCGTCGACGACCTCGCGCACGCGGGCAACCTGTACACCGCGCCGCCGGTCGGCCCCGCGACCGCCTACCCGGACGGGGTCAACGTCGAGTTCGTCGTGGACCGCGGTCCCCGGCACGTCGCCATGCGGGTGCATGAGCGCGGCTCCGGCGAGACCCGCTCGTGCGGCACGGGCGCGTGCGCGGTCGCCGTGGCCGCTGCCCGGCGTGACGGCGCCGACCCGGGCGTCACCGGAGCGCTGGCGACGTACACGGTCGACCTGCCCGGCGGCCGCCTGGTCATCACCGAGCGGCCCGACGGCGAGATCGAGATGACCGGACCCGCCGTGATCGTCGCCGCGGGTGAGATCGACTCCGAGTGGCTGGAAAACGCCCTTCGCTGACCTGGCGGAACGAGCCCGGCAAGGGCTTCGGACGCTCGGATCTGCGGTTCCGGCCGCCGGGACCCGTTCAAAACCCCGGCGGCGCGCGGGACATGTGGCGCAAACCCTTAAACCTCGTTTCCTTCGCTCGAATGGGTGATCCGTTTCACGCTCGGCGAGAGGCGGTCGGTCGTACGTGGTGGGCTCGGTAGCATCAAGCACCGGCACGGACGGGGGAACGTCGCCATCCCTGAGCCGCGTACGCCCTGGGGCCCCGTCCGCCGGTCCACGAGCCGGAGGTGCCCATGAGTGCGGAGGCCACGAACCCTGCGACCCCTGGCCCGGTATCGCCCACAGCGCCGAAGGCGCCGGCGGTGTCGGCAGTGGCGGGCGCCGTAGGCGCGGCCACGACGGGCACGACGGCCCGCAGAAAGTCCCGGCCGCGGATCGACCTGCGCAGGCTCGGCCGGGCCGCGCTGCTCGGCCCCGCCGCCCGTGGCAAGCTGCCCGACGCCATCAGCCATGTGGTGGACGCACACCGCGCCCATCACCCCGACGCGGACCTCGAACCTCTGCGCCGCGCCTACGTCCTCGCCGAGTCCTCGCACCGCGGCCAGATGCGCAAGAGCGGCGAGCCGTACATCACGCACCCGCTCGCCGTGACCCTGATTCTCGCCGAACTCGGCGCGGAGACCACGACCTTGACGGCCTCTCTGCTCCACGACACCGTCGAGGACACCGAGGTGACCCTGGATCAGGTGCGGGAACAGTTCGGCGAGGAAGTGCGTTATCTGGTCGACGGCGTCACGAAACTGGAGAAGGTCGACTACGGAGCCGCCGCCGAGCCGGAGACCTTCCGCAAGATGCTCGTCGCCACCGGCAGCGACGTGCGCGTGATGTCGATCAAACTCGCCGACCGGCTGCACAACATGCGCACGCTCGGCGTGATGCGCCCCGAGAAACAGGCGCGGATCGCCAAGGTCACCCGGGACGTCCTCATCCCGCTCGCCGAGCGCCTCGGCGTGCAGGCACTGAAGACCGAGCTGGAGGACCTGGTCTTCGCCATCCTGCACCCCGAGGAGTACGAGCACACCAGGGAACTCATCGCCGACAACGCCGCCCGCTCCGGCGACCCCCTCGCCGAGGTCGCCGACGAGGTCCGGGAGGTGCTGCGCGAGGCCGACATCCCGGCCGAAGTCCTCATCCGCCCCCGCCACTTCGTCTCCGTCCACCGCGTGGCCCGCAAACGCGGGCGACTGCGCGGCACCGACTTCGGCCGGCTGCTGGTGCTGGTGAACGAGGACGCGGACTGTTACGGCGTCCTCGGCGAACTGCACACGTGCATGACCCCGGTGGTCTCCGAGTTCAAGGACTTCATCGCCGTACCGAAGTTCAACCTCTACCAGTCCCTGCACACCGCCGTCGCCCGGACCGACGGCCAGGTCGTCGAAGTGCTCATCCGCACCCACCAGATGCACAAGGTCGCCGAGGCCGGCGTCGTCGCGCTCGGGAACCCCTACGCTCCCGGCTCCGACGACCCCGCCGACGGCGAGCGCGCCGACCCCACCCGCCCCGGCTGGCTCTCCCGCCTCCTCGACTGGCAGCAGGCCGCCCCTGACCCCGACACCTTCTGGTCCACCCTGCGCGAGGACCTCGCCCAGGACCGGGAGATCACCGTCTTCCGCCCCGACGGTGGCACCCTCGGCCTGCCCGAGGGCGCCACCTGCGTGGACGCCGCGTACGCGCAGTACGGCGAGGACGCGCACGCCTGCATCGGCGCCCGCGTCAACGGCCGCCTGGCCACCCTCAGCACCGTCCTGCGCGACGGCGACACGGTCCAGCTCCTGATGGGCCAGGACCCGGCCTCAGAGCCCTCCCGCGAGTGGCTGGAGCACGCCCACACCCCGGCCGCCCGCATCGCCATCCAGCGCTGGCTGGCGACACATCCCGGCGCCGAGGGGGAGGCGGCGACCGGCACACGGACCACAACCGCCGACGGGACCGGCATCCGCCCCCCGGCCGCCGAGGGGGCCGGTGTCCGGGCCGGAGCGGCGGAGGGCGGTCGTGTCCGTCCCGAGGCCGCCGAAGGGGCTCCTCCCGCCCGCCCCGCGGACGGCACCCCCGCCGCCCGGCCCCGGCGCGCCGACGTCCTCGCGGACCGGCCCGGGGCCTCCGTACGGCTCGCCGGGTGCTGCACGCCCGTACCGCCGGACGAGATCACCGGGTTCGCGGTCCGCGGGGGAGTGGTGACCGTGCACCGCGCGGGATGCGCCGCCGTGGCGCACATGAAGAGCCGGGGGCGCGCGGAGATCGGCGTGCGCTGGGGCGACACCGCCGAGTGCCGAGTCACCCTCGTCGCTGAATCGTTCGGCCGCCCCCATCTGCTGGCCGACCTCACCGAGGCGATCGCCCTGGAGGGCGCCGAGATCGTCTCCGCCACCGTCGAACCACCCAGCCAGCAGCGGGTGCGCCACACCTACACCCTCCAGCTCCCCGACGCGGCCCACCTCCCGGCCCTGATGCGCGCCATGCGGGACGTGCCCGGGGTGTACGACGTGAGCAGGGCCCAGCACCAGGCACCGGCTTCCTGAAGACGGCCTCTGCCGGTCGACCCGTTCGGGTGGGCCGGGCGCGCGTCGCCACGGCGGCGCCGGTCCGCCCTGGTAGCGGTGGTCCATGCTGCTCACCCCCCGCCCCCGGCCCCGTCCGAGGATCTCCCGGTCCCGGAAGACGGCCCTGCTCGCCGCCGCCGTCTCCGTCTGCCTCATCGCCGCCGCGGCCCCCGCCGAGCCCCTGGGCGTCGGCGACCGGCTCTTCCCCCACCTGGGAAACCCGGGCTACGACGTGGCGTCGTACGACATCTCCCTCAGCTACCCGGGCACCAACGACAAGCCGTTGCAGGCCGTGACCACCATCGACGCCTGGGCGACAAGCGACCTGGACCGCATCAACCTCGACTTCGCGCACGGCACCGTGCAGTCCGTCGAGGTCGACGGACATCCCGCGCGCTTCACCGGCGTCGGCGAGGACCTGGTCGTGACCCCGGACGCTCCGCTCTCCGAGGGCAGCTGGACCCGGATCATCGTGCGGCACACCAGCGACCCCGTCCCCGGCAAGGACCAGGACGGCGGCTGGGTCCGCACCTCGGACGGCCTCGCCATGGCGAACCAGGCCGACGCCGCGCACCTGGTCTTCCCCTGCAACGACCACCCGTCCGACAAGGCGATGTTCACCTTCCGGATCAGCGCCCCCTCCGGCTACACGGCCGTGGCCAACGGTCTGCCCACCGGAGCCGACCGGATCGGCCGCACCACCACCTGGACGTACCGCACCCAGCACCCCATGGCCACCGAACTCGCCCAGGTGTCCATCGGCCGCTCCGCCGTGGTCCACCGCGACGGACCGCACGGTCTGCCCCTGCGCGACGTCGTCCCCGCCGGCGACCGCAAGGCCCTCGAACCATGGCTCGCCAAGACGCCTGACCAGATCGCCTGGATGGAGAGCAAGGTCGGCCGGTTCCCGTTCGAGACCTATGGCGTGCTCATGGCACAGGCGGCGACAGGCTTCGAACTGGAGACCCAGACCCTCTCGCTCTTCGAGAAGAGCCTGTTCACCGAGTCCGCCTACCCCAAGTGGTACATCGAGTCGGTCATGGTCCACGAGCTGTCCCACCAGTGGTTCGGCGACAGCGTCACCCCCCGCAGCTGGTCCGACGTCTGGCTGAACGAGGGGCATGCCACCTGGTACGAGGCGCTGTACGCCGAGGAGACCGCGCACCACCCCATGGAGGCCCGGCTGAAGGCCGCCTACGGCGCCTCCGACCGCTGGCGCGAGGCCGGTGGCCCGCCCGCCCGGCCCAAGCCGCCCGCCGCCGGCCAGAAGATCGGCATCTTCCGGCCGAACATCTACGACGGCGCCGCGCTCGTGCTCTACGCCCTGCGCCAGGAGATCGGCCGCACCGCGTTCGAGCGGCTGGAGCGGATCTGGGTCCAGGAACACCGGGACACCACCGCCACCACCGCCGACTTCGTCCGACTGGCCTCGGCCGTCGCCGGCCACGACCTGACCGGCTTCTTCAGGGCCTGGCTGTACGCCGAGAAGACCCCGCCGATGCCCGGCCACCCGGACTGGAAGCCCACGGCCCAGGCCGCCCCGGCCCAGCCGCGCATCGCGCGATAACCCGATGACGAGACGTGCCGTACCGTGCGACCATCTACAGGTCGGCGCGTACGGGGGACACGGGAATCTCCCGGGGTACTCGTACGTTGAACACGACGAGCGGCTGCGGGCGACCGCTGACGCCGCGACGGCACTCTCATCGACGTAAGGATCCAATGACCTCCTCTTCTTCCCCTTCCCAGGACACCAAGCGCCTCGCGCACGCCTATCCCGAGGGTCTTCGGGCCGATGCCCTGATGGAAGAGGACGTCGCCTGGAGCCATGAGATCGACGGCGATCGGGACGGCGAGCAGTTCGACCGCTCCGAGCGCGCGGCCCTGCGCCGTGTGGCCGGCCTCTCCACCGAGCTGGAGGACGTCACCGAGGTCGAGTACCGCCAGCTCCGCCTGGAGCGGGTCGTGCTCGTCGGCGTGTGGACCACCGGCACCGCGCAGGACGCCGACAACTCCCTCGCAGAGCTGGCCGCCCTCGCGGAGACCGCGGGTGCGCTCGTGCTCGACGGCGTCATCCAGCGCCGCGACAAGCCCGACGCGGCCACCTACATCGGCTCCGGCAAGGCCCAGGAGCTGCGGGACGTCGTCCTCGAAACGGGCGCCGACACCGTCATCTGCGACGGTGAGCTGAGCCCCGGCCAGCTGATCCAGCTCGAGGACGTCGTCAAGGTCAAGGTCATCGACCGTACGGCCCTGATCCTGGACATCTTCGCCCAGCACGCCAAGTCCCGAGAGGGCAAGGCACAGGTCGCGCTCGCGCAGATGCAGTACATGCTGCCGAGGCTGCGCGGCTGGGGTCAGTCGCTGTCCCGGCAGATGGGTGGCGGTCGCGGCGGCCTCGCCACGCGTGGTCCCGGTGAGACCAAGATCGAGACGGACCGGCGCCGGATCCGCGAGAAGATGGCGAAGATGCGCCGGGAGATCGCGGACATGAAGACCGGCCGCGAGATCAAGCGCCAGGAACGCCGGCGCAACAAGGTCCCGTCCGTCGCCATCGCCGGCTACACCAACGCCGGCAAGTCTTCCCTGCTCAACCGGCTCACGGGCGCCGGAGTCCTGGTCGAGAACGCCCTGTTCGCGACCCTGGACCCGACCGTCCGCCGGGCGGAGACCCCGAGCGGCCGGCTCTACACGCTGGCCGACACCGTCGGCTTCGTCCGGCACCTGCCGCACCACCTGGTCGAGGCGTTCCGCTCCACCATGGAGGAGGTCGGCGACTCCGACCTCATCCTGCACGTGGTGGACGGCTCGCACCCGAACCCGGAGGAGCAGCTCGCCGCCGTGCGCGAGGTGATCCGGGACGTCGGCGCCACCGACGTGCCCGAGATCGTCGTGATCAACAAGGCGGACGCGGCCGACCCGCTGACCCTCCAGCGGCTGCTGAGGATCGAGAAGCGCTCCATCGCCGTCTCGGCCCGCACCGGCCAGGGCATCGAGGAACTGCTCGGCCTGATCGACAACGAGCTGCCCCGCCCCTCGGTCGAGATCGAGGCGCTCGTGCCCTACACGCACGGCAAGCTGGTCGCCCGCGCCCACACCGAGGGCGAGGTGATCTCCGAGGAACACACCGCGGAGGGCACCCTGCTCAAGGTCCGGGTGCACGAGGAACTGGCGGCGGACCTGGCGCCGTACGCACCGGTCTCCGCGGCCTGACCCACGGCAGCACGACGGCCCGCCACCCTGTCCCGGTGGCGGGCCTTCGCCTTGCTCACTGCCCGGCGAACTGCTTGCTCACCGAGTCGTACACACCCTTCGCCACATCACCCAGCCGGGGACCGGCCAGCCAGCCCGCGCTCACCGGGCCGATCGAGGTGTTGGACACCAGCGCCGGCTTGCCGTCCGCGCCGGTCGCCACCCAGCCGCCGCCGGACGAACCACCGGTCATCGTGCAGCCGATCCGGTACATCGTCGGAGCGTCCTGGTCGATGGACAGCCGGCCCGGCTTGTCCTGGCACTGGTACAGCAGCCGGCCGTCGTAGGGCGCCGCCGCCGGGTACCCGGACGCGGTGATGCCCTTCACCTCGGGCACCGCCGGCGCATCGAAGTTCACCGGCAGCGCCCCGCCGACGGTCTCCTCCAGCGACTTGCCACCGCTGCCCTGCTCCGGCGTCACATGGATGACGGCGAAGTCGTACGGAGCGCCGTTGCCCCCCGTCTCACCGCCCTCGCCGATCCACTGCTGCGAGGTCTTCGCCGCATCGGCCCACCACACGCCGTACGGAGCCACCTCGGAGCGGGTGGCGTTCTCGAAGTCGGCGGCCGCCTTGCCCTGGTTGTTGTACGACGGCACGAAGGCGATGTTGCGGAACCAGCCGCCCTTCTTGCCGGCGTGCACACAGTGACCCGCCGTCCAGATGAGGTTGGACTTGCCCGGGTGCGCCGGGTCCGTCACGACCGTCGCCGAGCAGACCATGGTGCCCTCAGGGGCGTCGAAGAACACCTTGCCCGACGTGGCCGCGCTGGAGTGGTACGGCGGCGCAACCGCCTGCGCCTGCACCGGCTGCGGCGTCGGGTCCGTCACGCCCTGGTCACCGGAGATGTCGTTGTCGTCGACGCCCTTGTCCGGGTCGTCGGCGTCCCGCATCCGGTCCGGGTCCCACAGACCCTTGATGATCGGGTTGATGAAGTCGTTGGCCTCGCGCAGCCACTCTTCCTTGTCCCAGTTCTTCCAGGCGCCTTTCTTCCACTTGTCGATGTCGATCCCGTGTTCCTTGAGCCTCTGTTTGAGGTCCTCGGGGATGTGAACCTTTCCGTCGCCGGTGCCGCCCGCGGTCGCGCCGACGGTCGGCTTGCCGTCGGCATTGTCGTCACCGTCGCCGTTGCAGGCGGTGGCGGTCATCGCCAGCGCCGAGACGAGGGCGACCGCCGTCAGCGCGCGGGAGGCACGGCGTGGGCCCCTCCCTCCTCGGACGGTGAACGACGGCCGTATGGATCGCATGCTCTTGACTCCCCCTGCTGTGAAGGAACTCGGCGCTGCGGATGCGTCACCGGCACGGATCCCACGAGGAGTTCATGCCGGCCCCACATCCTTCTGGAACGGCATCACACACTATGCGCTCGCTGCGGGGGAGTTCCGATGGAACGGCAACGGTTCGGCTACAAGCCGTCTGACCTGGCTCTCGGCAGGGAGGCGAGCGGGACGGCGGAGACGGAGCAAGGCCTGTGCGTACGCAGCATGCACCGGGACAGGGCCTTGCGCCCGTGCCGTGTCCACCCCGCCGACACGTGACCGGGCTCGGCCGCCGCGCCGGGTGACCGGCCGATGCCGGCCGCGGGGAGACCGCCGTGCCGGGTCCGGGAGGACGACGCCCGCAGGCAGTCACGGCAAGGATCACGGCACTGATCTCCGCGCAACCCGTAACCCGCTGAACGGTGCGCGGTTGTAGGCGGTGGGGGGCCTGCTGTCTGTGTCCGGTCCCCGCGGATCAACTCGCCTCTGAGGAGCGGGGAGGACAACGCGCCGTGGCCGTTACGGAGTCGATGGCAGGGGGTGCACCCGGGGACGCGGGGGCCGTGCACGAGGGGATCCTGAGACGTCAGTCGGCGCGTGAGTCCTCGGCGCGCACCTACGCACGCGCCCTGCCCATCGTGCCCGTCCGGGCGAGGGGCCTCACCATCGAGGGCGCCGACGGCCGCCGTTACCTGGACTGCCTCTCCGGCGCCGGCACCCTCGCCCTCGGCCACAACCACCCGGTGGTGCTGGAGGCCATCCGTAAAGTCCTCGACTCCGGCGCCCCCCTCTCCGTGCTCGACCTCGCGACACCCGTCAAGGACGCCTTCATCACCGAGCTGTTCCGCACCCTCCCGCCCGGCCTCGCCGACCGCGCCCGCGTCCAGTTCTGCGGGCCGGCGGGCACCGACGCCGTCGAGGCCGCACTCAAACTCGTCCGCGCCGCGACCGGCCGCACGGGCATCCTCGCCTTCACCGGCGCCTATCACGGCATGACCGCCGGCGCCCTGGCCGCCTCCGGTGGCGCCTCCGACGTCCAGGTCACCCGTCTGCCCTACCCGCAGGACTACCGCTGTCCCTTCGGCGTCGGCGGCTCGCGTGGCGCCGAACTCGCCGCCCGGTGGACCGAGTCCCTCCTCGACGACCCCAAGTCCGGCGTACCACTGCCCGCCGGCATGATCCTCGAACCCGTCCAGGGAGAAGGCGGAGTGATCCCCTCCCCGGACGACTGGCTGCGCCGCATGCGCGACCTCACGGCGAGCCGGTCCATCCCGCTCATCGCCGACGAGATCCAGACCGGAGTCGGCCGGACCGGCGCCTTCTGGGCCGTCGGCCACAGCGGCATCACCCCCGACGTCATGGTCCTGTCCAAGGCCATCGGCGGCAGCCTCCCACTGGCCGTGATCGTCTACCGCGACGACCTCGACGTCTGGCAACCCGGCGCCCACGCCGGCACCTTCCGCGGCAACCAGCTCGCCATGGCCGCCGGCACCGCGACCCTCGCCCACGTCCGCGAGAACGGCCTCGCCGAGCGAGCCGCCACTCTCGGCTCGCGCATGCTGACCCAACTCGTCTCCCTCGCCGACGAGTTCCCGTGCGTGGGCGAAGTCCGAGGTCGCGGCCTGATGATCGGGCTCGAACTGGTCGACCCGGAAGCCGACGAGGCATCCTCCGGTGTCCGATCCGCCGCCGAGCACCCCGCCGAACCGACCGAGCCGGAGCCCACCCGCACTCCCCGCCCCGCCGCGCCCGCGCTCGCCGCCGCCGTACAGCGGGAGTGTCTCCAGCGCGGGCTGATCGTCGAACTCGGAGGCCGTCACGCCTCCGTGGTCCGGCTGCTTCCCCCGCTCACGATCAGCGACGAACAGGCGACGGCCGTACTCGACCGCCTGAGCGACGCCGTCGCGGCCGCGGCCTGCCGACACGCAACCCAGGGCCCACCCCGCCCAGAACGACAAGCGCCGGCCAAGAGCACGAGCTGAGCACTTCACTCGCCGCACCCGCCCACCGGCACCATCCGCCAGTCCGTCATCCCGTCCCATCCCGACCCGCCCCCTTCCCGGCACCCAGACCGACGCCCTTGCCGGGCATCCAGTCCGACGCCCTTGCCGGGCGTCCAGATCGACACCGACCGTCGGTGACAACCTCATAGCCATCTCGTTCACGCTCCTCTCCTCCGCCCGCTTTCCCACCCGCCTGGCCCTCCGGCGCCGCCCCGGGGCAGCCACCGGCCGGCCGAGGCGACCGAGCAGACGACGGAACGAGCCGCCCCGCCCCACCCCCCGAGGAGCCGCCATGAACGCCACCCCCTCTCCCGACGGCAGCTCCGGCGCCCCCGACGAACCGGGAGGCTCCGGCGCGGTGCCCTCCCGCGTACCGCTCACCGAGTCGGTCCCCCAGCAGAAAAGGCGGGACGCGGACCTCACCAGGCGGACAGAGCCCGGCGCCGACCCACTGGAGGACCCCGATCCCCTCACCGTGGCGGGGGCCGCCGCCACGGAGAACCTCCTGAGGTGCTGGGTCCGCGAGACCGGCCCCGCCGCCCCCACGACCGGCAGCCTCCGCATCCCGCTGCCCGCCAGTGGCACCGCCGTGATCGCACCGGTCCGCTACTGGTCCCCGACGGGCTGGCACCGCTTCGGCCCGCCCCGCTTCACCGGCGCACCCGAGACCGCGCCTCCCGTCGACGCCGTCACGCTCGCCGCGCTGCTCGCGAGGGAGACCACCGGCGACAGCGGCAGCGCCGACGGCACCACGGCCCCCACGGCAGGCGGCCCCGGCGACGACGGCGAACTCGTGGCCAGGGTGGCCGACTCCGCCCGCCGCATCGCATCCTTCATCCACCACCGGCGCGACCACCCCGCCGACCACTCCGACCTCTTCCTCAGCGCCGAGCAGGCCCTACTCCTCGGACATCCGCTGCATCCGACGCCGAAGAGCCGGGAAGGCCTGACCGAGGCCGAAGCCGACCGGTACTCACCGGAGCTGCGCGGCTCCTTCCCCCTGCACTGGCTGGCTGTCGCCCCCTCTCTCCTCGCGACCGACTCGGCCTGGACCGAGCGCGGCCGTCCCGTCGCCGCCGCCGATCTCGCCCGGCGCCTCGCCGGGACCGCACTGCCTCTGCCCGCCGGCTACACCGGACTGCCGCTGCACCCCTGGCAGGCGCGCGAGGTACGCCACCGCGCATCCGTCGCCGCCCTGCTCGGCTCCGGCCTCCTTCGCGACCTCGGCCCCCTCGGCGCTCCCTGGCACCCCACCTCCTCCGTACGAACCGTGCACCAGCCCGGCGCGCCAGCGATGCTCAAACTCTCGCTGGGCCTGCGCATCACCAACTCCCGCCGCGAGAACCTCCGCAAGGAACTCGACCGCGGAGTCGAGGTGCACCGGCTGCTGCGCACGGGCCTGGCCAAGCAATGGCAGGCCGCACACCCCGGCTTCGACATCGTCCGCGATCCGGCCTGGCTCGCCGTCGACGACCCGGACGGCCTGCCCGTGCAGGGCCTCGACGTGGTGATCCGGCACAACCCGTTCACCCCCACCGACGACGTCGGCTGCGTCGCCGGGCTCGTCTCGCCCCGTCCCCTCGCCGAGCCGACCGCCGGCCCGTCGAGTCCGCAGTCGACGTGGCCGCTGCGGTCCCGGCTGGCCCAGCTCGTCGCACGGCTCGCCGCACGCACCGGCCGGCCCGTCGGCGCCGTCGCCACGGAGTGGTTCCTTCGATACCTGGAGCACGTCGTCCGGCCCGTGCTCTGGCTGGATGCCGAGGCGGGCATCGCCCTCGAAGCCCACCAGCAGAACACCCTGCTCGTGCTGGACCGCGACGGCTGGCCCGCCGGTGCCCGTTACCGCGACAACCAGGGGTACTACTTCCGCGAGTCCCGGCGATCCGACCTCGACGCCCGGCTGCCCGGCATCGGAGAGCGCAGCGACACCTTCGTCTCGGACGAGACCACCGACGAACGCTTCGCCTACTACCTCGCCATCAACAACGTGCTGGGCCTGATCGGCGCCTTCGGTTCCCAGCGCCTCGCCGACGAGCGACTGCTCCTCGCGGCCTTCCGCCGTTTCCTCACCGACCTTGCCTCGGGGCCGGCCCCGCTGCGCACGTCGCTGCCCGGCCACCTGCTCGACTCACCCGTGCTGCGCTGCAAGGCCAACCTGCTGACCCGGCTGCACGGTCTCGACGAACTCGCCGGCCCGGTCGACACCCAGTCCGTCTACGTCACCATCGCCAACCCCCTTCATCACTGAGCCAAGCCCCCCACCGCACCACCCGAGCGGACCGCGCCTCAGGCGCACCGCCCCGCCCCCGCGACACCGAGGACCATGACCCACCCCGTCTCCTGAGAGGAGCGCAGCGTGCCCCCCACCGATGCGAGCGCCGGACCCGGCCCCGCCCCTGCCCACCCGGGCCGCACCGGCCCCGGCCCGGCCATCGTGGGCCCTCGAACCTCTCGCTTCCGCGGGTTCACGGTCGAGGACGACGACCCGGACAGCGAGGACACGCTGGAGCTGAGGCTGCCCACCGAGTTCATCGCACTCCGCGCCGGCTCGACGGCCGATCTCCTCGACCGAATCCCCTCATGGGGTCCGGTCATGACCTCCGTAGGCGCCTTCCGCCTGGTCCCCGTACGCATCGAGCAGGACCTGCCGCTCGTCCACCGCTGGATGAACGACGAGGCCGTCGCGGAGTTCTGGGAGCTGGCCGGGCCCCGGAACCGCACGGCAGACCACCTGCGCGCTCAACTCGACGGGGACGGAAGGAGCGTGCCGTGTCTCGGCGTACTCGACGGCACACCGATGAGCTACTGGGAGATCTACCGGGCGGACATGGATCCGCTGGCCCGCCACTACCCGGCCCGCCCGCACGACACCGGTATCCACCTCCTCGTCGGCGACGCCGCCGACCGGGGGCGAGGGCTGGGCTCCGCCCTGCTCCGCGCCACGGCCGACCTGATCCTGGACCGGCGTCCTGCCTGCGCACGGGTCGTAGCAGAACCTGATCTCGGCAACACCACCTCCGTCTCAGCCTTCCTGAGCGCCGGCTTCCGGCTCGCGGCCGAGGTCGACCTGCCCGCCAAGCGGGCCGCCCTCATGATCCGGGACCGGGTCCTGCGCGACCTGCCGTAGCTCCTCGTGACTGCATCCTCACAATGAGATACGAACGACGGCTCCACGGTGTTCCGCGGCCCGAGAAAAATTTCGAGGGCTTCCCGCGTTCCGACGGATCGGCCCTCGGCCACCCGTCCGACCACCAACCTTGAGCGCTCCCCTTCCCCGAAGCACAACCACCCCCACACCCCCCGCCGAACCCCCACCGCCCCGGAACCATCCAACCCACCGCCCCAGGAGCCCGGCCGTGATCCCGCCCCCTGTCCCCGCCATGGCCACCCGTTTGTCGGTGCAGGGTCGTAGGGTGGTCGGGCTATGACGAAGCCCTCCCTCTCCGAACTCCTGCATGCCGCTGTCGCTGCCGTCGGCGGTACGGAGCGCCCCGGCCAGGTGACCATGGCCGAAGAGGTCGCCGAAGCGATCGACGACGGATCCCACCTGCTGGTCCAGGCCGGCACCGGCACCGGAAAGTCGCTGGGCTATCTCGTGCCGGCACTCGCGCACGGAGAGCGGGTGGTCATCGCCACGGCCACGCTCGCCCTGCAGCGCCAGCTCGTGGAGCGCGACCTGCCGCGCACGGTCGACGCCCTGCACCCGCTGCTGCGCCGCCGCCCGGAGTTCGCCATGCTCAAGGGCCGGTCGAACTACCTGTGCCTGCACCGCTTGCACGAGGGGATGCCACAGGACGAGGAGGACGGTCTCTTCGATCAGTTCGAGGCCGCCGCGCCCACCAGCAAGCTGGGCCAGGACCTGCTGAGGCTGAGGGACTGGGCGGACGAGACCGAGAGCGGCGACCGGGACGATCTCACGCCGGGTGTCTCCGATCGCGCCTGGGCGCAGGTGTCCGTGTCGTCGCGGGAATGTCTGGGCGCCTCGAAGTGCGCGTACGGCGCCGAATGCTTTGCGGAGATGGCCCGCGAGCGTGCCAAGCTCGCCGAAGTCGTGGTCACCAACCACGCCCTGCTGGCCATCGACGCCATCGAGGGCGCCCCGGTGCTGCCCCAGCACGAGGTTCTGATCGTGGACGAGGCGCACGAGCTCGTCTCCCGGGTCACCGGCGTCGCCACCGGCGAACTCACGCCCGGCCAGGTCAACCGTGCCGTGCGACGTGCCGCCAAACTGGTCAACGAAAAGGCCGCCGACCAGCTGCAGACTGCCGCCGAGGGCTTCGAGCGGCTCATGGAGCTGGCGCTGCCGGGCCGCTTGGAGGAGATCCCGGAGGATCTCGCCTACGCTCTGATGGCGCTGCGGGACGCCGCCCGCGCGGTCATCTCGGCGATGGGCGCCACGCGCGACAAGTCCGTCCAGGACGAGGACGCGGTCCGCAAGCAGGCGCTGGCCTCGGTGGAGACGGTGCACGACGTGGCGGAGCGGGTCCTGAACGGCTCGGAGTGGGACGTCGTCTGGTACGAGCGTCATGACCGCTTCGGTGCCTCCCTGCGGGTCGCCCCCATGTCGGTCTCCGGGCTGCTCAGGGAGAAGCTCTTCGCCGACCGGGCCGTCGTCCTCGCCTCGGCGACGCTCAAGCTGGGCGGTGACTTCAACGGGGTCGGGGCCTCGCTGGGGCTCGGTCCGGAAGGCACGGAGGGCGAGGACCTGCCCAAGTGGAAGGGCGTGGACGTCGGCTCGCCGTTCGACTACCGCAAGCAGGGCATCCTGTACGTCGCCAAGCATCTGGCGCGCCCCGCTCGGGACGGCGAGCGCACCGACATGCTGGACGAGCTGACCGAGCTGATCCAGGCGGCCGGCGGTCGGACGCTCGGCCTGTTCTCGTCCATGCGGGCCGCCCAGCTCGCCGCGGAGGAGCTGCGTTCCCGGATCCCCGAGTTCCCCATCCTGCTCCAGGGCGAGGAGACGCTCGGCGAACTGATCAAGAACTTCTCGGCCGATCCGCAGACCTGTCTCTTCGGCACGCTGTCGCTGTGGCAGGGGGTCGACGTCCCGGGTCCCAGCTGCCAGTTGGTCGTCATGGACAAGATCCCGTTCCCGCGTCCCGACGATCCGCTGATGAGCGCGCGCCAGAAGGCGGTGGAGGACGCCGGGGGCAACGGTTTCATGGCGGTGGCCGCGACCCACGCCGCCCTGCTGATGGCGCAGGGTGCCGGCCGTCTCGTGCGGGCGTCGGGCGACCGGGGGGTGGTCGCCGTTCTGGACCAGCGGCTGGCCACGGCGCGGTACGGCGGCTATCTGAAGGCTTCGCTGCCGGACTTCTGGTACACCACGGACCGAAACCAGGTCCGCAAGTCGCTCGCGGCGATCGACGCGGCGGCGAAGCAGACGCAGACGGAGCACGCGGCTGCGCAGTGATCGCGTGGTGGCCTGACCGGTGCCGGTCAGGCCACCTGCGACCGCCCGGCGCCCGCCGCGGGAGGCCGTGCAAGGCCACTTCGGGCACACGCAGGGCCCCGGAACCGGCGCAGGGGTTCCGGGGCCCGGTCAGGGAGCGGGGGGTGACCCGCCCGCTGCAGCCGTCACACGCGGCGCAGCACGGCGACGACCTTGCCCAGGATGGTCGCGTCGTCGCCCGGGATCGGCTCGTAGGCCGCGTTGTGGGGGAGGAGCCAGACGTGGCCGTCCTCCCGCTTGAAGCGCTTGACGGTGGCTTCGCCGTCGAGCATGGCGGCCACGATGTCGCCGTTCTCGGCGACCGGCTGGCGGCGGACGGTGACCCAGTCACCGTCGCAGATCGCGGCCTCGATCATCGAGTCGCCGACGACCTTGAGGACGAACAGTTCGCCGTCACCGACGAGCTGGCGGGGGAGGGGGAAGACGTCCTCGACGGACTCCTCCGCGAGGATCGGGCCACCTGCGGCGATACGGCCGACCAGCGGGACGTACGACGCGGCGGGCTTGCCGGCGGTGTCCGTGGGCTGCACGGTCACGGCCTGGTCGGAGCCGCGCACCTCGTACGCGCGCGGGCGGTGCGGGTCGCGGCGCAGGAAGCCCTTGCGCTCCAGCGCCATGAGCTGGTGGGCGACCGAGGACGTGCTCGAAAGACCGACGGCCTGGCCGATCTCCCGCATCGACGGCGGGTAACCGCGTCGCTGTACGGAATCCCTGATGACCTCGATCACCCGGCGCTGCCGGTCGGTGAGCCCGGAGCTGTCCGCCCGGATGCCTGGAGGTCGGCCCGGCAGGGAGCGCTTGTGCCCCTCGGGATTCGTGGCTTCGTTCATCGCGTGTACCGGCTCGACTCGGCCCTGGGAGCGGTCCTGGGCGGTGATGGTGGCACTGTCTGCGGTGGTGGTCACGTCGGCCCCTCTCGATGGTCTCCCTGCTGGACAACGGTAGTTGCTTTCGAAAGGTTGCGCCAAACACACGTTCGAGTGAAAAAGTGCGTTTCACCTGACGCGATCGTGTGTCTGGGTGTATGGCGCACGCGACACCGGGCGGGCAAAAGCGCCCATTGTTGTACTCTTCACCGCCGGGGTTGCCGACCTTGTGGGTCGTGTCCCCAGTCTGCCATCCGGAACCCCTCGGTCCGGGGTCCGGGGCCCTTCCGAGCCGGAGCGGCACGCGTCCTCCCCGTGGTGCCCACGCTATCGCCGCACGCGCCCGAGAGATACGGCCACGCGCGCGTGTCTGCGCTGGTCGTCGGCGGCGCCCTCGATGCGCCGCTCCGCTGCGACACGCGAATCTGCCTCGATGTATGAGCCAATCCCCACATCTAGTGGTTGGATGGCTACAGCAGCCCACAAGTTGTGGTCCCCCGGTTAGAGGTGGCTCGGCAATCGCCTATGCTTAGGGCTGCTTCGCGAGGCTCATGGGTCCCGCGAGGCTGTTGAGTCTGCTGTGAGGAGGGTTGGAGATCATGCACTGCCCCTTCTGCAGGCACCCCGACAGCCGTGTGGTCGACAGTCGTACGACCGACGACGGCACGTCGATCCGTAGGCGCCGCCAGTGCCCCGACTGCTCCCGTCGTTTCACGACCGTGGAGACGTGCTCGCTCATGGTGGTCAAGCGGTCCGGAGTCACCGAGCCATTCAGCCGTACCAAGGTCATCAACGGCGTGCGCAAGGCGTGCCAGGGGCGGCCTGTCACCGAGGATGCACTCGCCCAGCTCGGCCAGCGGGTCGAGGAGGCGGTGCGCGCGACCGGAAGTGCCGAGCTGACCACCCATGACGTGGGTCTGGCCATACTCGGCCCGTTGCAGGAGCTCGACCTCGTGGCCTATCTGCGATTCGCCTCCGTCTACCGGGCGTTCGACTCGCTCGAGGACTTCGAGGCCGCCATCGCGGAGCTGAGGGAGGCGACGCGAGGCCCCGCCGCGGACGACGGAGACGCGGCAGCGGGGAGCCAGGAAGACGAACGCGGGCCCGGCGGGACCACTCAGGTCCCGGAGCCCGCCCACGCCGCCGACTGACCGGCGGGCCAGAACCGGGCGGAGACCCCGATTCCGGCCGGTAGGCGGTGGACGAAGACCTGTTGCGGGTGGCAGCTGAGGGTGCCCGCGACGCAAGACAGAACACGTGCCCATGGGAACAACGGGGCACTTCAGGGCGTTTTCGCCCGTACAGGGAGGCGGCATGACAGAGACGGCGAGCGGTCCGGCACGAGGTTCCCGAGCCAAGGGCGCCAAGGCCACCAAGGGACTGCGTATCGAGCGCATCCACACCACCCCCGGCGTGCACCCGTACGACGAGGTCGCGTGGGAGCGCCGTGACGTCGTCATGACCAACTGGCGCGACGGCTCGGTCAACTTCGAGCAGCGTGGCGTCGAGTTCCCCGACTTCTGGTCGGTGAACGCGGTCAACATCGTCACCAGCAAGTACTTCCGGGGTGCCGTCGGCACGCCGCAGCGCGAGGTCAGCCTCAAGCAGCTGATCGACCGCATCGTGAAGACGTACCGGAAGGCCGGCGAGGACCACAAGTACTTCTCCTCGCCCGCCGACGCCGAGATCTTCGAGCACGAGCTGGCCTACGCCCTCCTGCACCAGATCTTCAGCTTCAACAGCCCCGTCTGGTTCAACGTCGGCACTCCCCAGCCCCAGCAGGTCTCCGCCTGCTTCATCCTGTCCGTCGACGACTCCATGGAGTCGATCCTCGACTGGTACAAGGAAGAGGGCATGATCTTCAAGGGCGGCTCCGGCGCCGGCCTGAACCTCTCCCGTATCCGCTCCTCCAAGGAGCTGCTCTCCTCCGGCGGCAACGCCTCCGGTCCCGTCTCCTTCATGCGCGGCGCCGACGCCTCCGCCGGCACCATCAAGTCCGGTGGCGCCACCCGCCGCGCCGCCAAGATGGTCGTGCTCGACGTCGACCACCCCGACATCGAGGACTTCATCCAGACGAAGGTCAGCGAGGAGGAGAAGATCCGCGTCCTGCGCGACGCGGGCTTCGACATGGACCTGGGCGGCGACGACATCACGTCCGTCCAGTACCAGAACGCCAACAACTCGGTCCGCGTGAACGACGAGTTCATGAAGGCGGTCCAGGACAGCGGCAAGTTCGGCCTGCGCGCCCGTATGACCGGCGAGGTCATCGAGGAGGTCGACGCCAAGGCACTCTTCCGCAAGATCGCCGAGGCCGCCTGGGCCTGCGCCGACCCGGGCATCCAGTACGACGACACCATCAACAACTGGCACACCTGCCCCGAGTCCGGCCGGATCACCGCGTCGAACCCGTGCAGCGAGTACATGCACCTGGACAACACGTCCTGCAACCTCGCCTCGCTGAACCTGATGAAGTTCCTGAAGGACGACGGCAAGGGCCACCAGTCCTTCGAGACCGAGCGCTTCCAGAAGGTCGTCGAGCTGGTCATCACCGCGATGGACATCTCGATCTGCTTCGCGGACTTCCCGACCCAGAAGATCGGCGAGAACACGCGCGCGTTCCGCCAGCTCGGCATCGGCTACGCCAACCTCGGCGCCCTGCTGATGGCCACCGGCCACGCCTACGACTCCGACGGCGGCCGCGCCCTGGCCGGCGCCATCACCTCCCTGATGACGGGTACGGCCTACCGTCGCTCCGCCGAGCTGGCCGAGGTCGTCGGCACCTACGACGGCTACGCCCGCAACGCCGACGCCCACAAGCGCGTCATGAAGCAGCATGCCGACGCCAACGGCACGGCCGTCCGCATGGACGACCTGGACACCCCGGTCTGGGCCGCCGCCACGGAGGCCTGGCAGGACGTCGTGCGTCTCGGCGAGAAGAACGGTTTCCGGAACTCCCAGGCGTCCGTGCTCGCCCCGACCGGCACCATCGGTCTGGCGATGTCCTGCGACACCACCGGTGTCGAGCCCGACCTGGCGCTGGTGAAGTTCAAGAAGCTGGTCGGCGGCGGCTCGATGCAGATCGTCAACGGCACCGTCCCGCAGGCCCTGCGCCGCCTGGGCTACCAGGAGGAGCAGATCGAGGCGATCGTCGCCCACATCGCCGAGAACGGCAACGTGATCGACGCCCCCGGTCTGAAGCACGAGCACTACGAGGTGTTCGACTGCGCCATGGGCGAGCGCGCCATCTCCCCGATGGGCCACGTCCGCATGATGGCCGCGATCCAGCCGTGGATCTCCGGTGCCATCTCCAAGACGGTCAACATGCCGGAGACGGCGACCGTCGAGGAGGTCGAGGAGATCTACTTCGAGGCCTGGAAGCTGGGCGTCAAGGCGCTCGCCATCTACCGCGACAACTGCAAGGTCGGCCAGCCGCTGTCGGCCAAGAAGAAGGACACCGAGGAGAAGAAGGCCGAGGAGCCCGCGGCCGTCGAGGCCAAGGTGGAGAAGGTCGTCGAGTACCGCCCGGTCCGCAAGCGCCTGCCCAAGGGCCGTCCCGGCATCACCACGTCCTTCACGGTCGGCGGTGCCGAGGGCTACATGACCGCCAACTCCTACCCGGACGACGGTCTCGGTGAGGTCTTCCTGAAGATGTCCAAGCAGGGTTCGACCCTCGCGGGCATGATGGACGCCTTCTCCATCGCCGTCTCGGTCGGTCTGCAGTACGGCGTGCCCCTGGAGACGTACGTCTCCAAGTTCACCAACATGCGCTTCGAGCCGGCCGGTATGACGGACGACCCGGACGTGCGGATGGCGCAGTCGATCGTCGACTACATCTTCCGCCGCCTGGCGCTGGACTTCCTGCCCTTCGAGACGCGCTCCGCGCTCGGCATCCACTCCGCCGAGGAGCGCCAGCGGCACCTGGAGACCGGCTCGTACGAGCAGTCCATCGACGACGACGAGGTCGACGTCGAGGGCCTGGCCCAGTCCGCCCCGCGCGCCCAGGAGCTGAAGGCGGTCGCCACGCCGAAGGCCGAGTCCGAGGCGGCGAAGCCCGCCCCGAAGCAGGCGCACACCAGCGCCGAGCTGGTGGAGATGCAACTGGGCATCCAGGCGGACGCCCCGCTGTGCTTCTCCTGCGGTACGAAGATGCAGCGGGCCGGTTCCTGCTACATCTGCGAGGGTTGCGGCTCGACCAGCGGCTGCAGCTGATGTTGAGCGCCGTACAGGTGTGATGCACCTGTTCAGGGCGGTGGGCTCGGTCATCCGGGCCCACCGCCCTCGGCTTGCGCGGTCACCGTCGGGCTCGCCCTGCTCGCTGCTGCCGGGACTGAACCACACAGGTGCTCTCCGTCGGCATGACACCGGGAGTAAGGGGCGACGGCCATGGCTCTCGCCCCTTACTCATCCGGAGCGACAACCTCAGGGCTGGTGGGCCCTGCCCATCACCCGGGTGTAGGTGGCCGGGTCCTCGTCGAAGCCGTGCACCCCGGGGCGGAGGGTCCAGTTGCCGGCGTCGTCCCGTACGAACTCGGCGATCGTGGCGGCCGTCGAGCCGAGGACCGTTTCGAAGTCGTCCTCGGCGAGCACGGTGTAGCCCTCACGGACGCGCACGGCCGGATTGAGCACGTCCCCGAACCTCTTGTCTTCGGCCTGCTGCTGGATGACGACGCCCACCACCACGCGCGCGTAGCGGCCGTCGAGCCGGTCGAGTTCGAGCGTCATGACCTCGTCCCAGCCGAAACCCTTGCCGTCCGTGCTGTCGCGGTTGAGGAAGATCGTGCCGTCCGGAGAGCGGCTGTCGAAGTGCACCAGATAGGCGGGAGTCCCGTACGGGTCGCTCGACACGAAGGTCGCGGCAACGATGTCGAGATCGGTCGACGGCCGACCCGCCGGACTGGGGTCCCACTTGAGCGCGACCTCGACCTTGCGAATTCCCTTGCTGAAGCCGGTCACCAGGCTTTCCCTTCCCCCTTGTGTCGCGTTCGGCCCCAACTCCCGTGCAATCGGGGCTCTTTGTCCATCGTGCCATGCGCGCGGGGGCGCATGCCCGGGTCGTCTCCGCCCGAGCGTGACCGACGCCACGCCTGGTGGCCGTACGATGGCGCGGTGCTGGTCAAGTGGATTCGCTGCACCGTGGTGGACCGCCGGGGCTTCGAGCGGGGGCAGCGAAAATGGGCGGGGCTTCTGGGGGAGCCGGGTTTTCGGGGACAGGGCGGGGGCTGGAGCCGACAGCGGCAGGGGGTGGCGCACATCTTCGCCTTCTGGGAGAGCCGTGCCTTCTACGACTCCTTCATGGCCCGCTCCCATGATCGACTGGCCGCCGCCCAGTCCGGCACGTTCAAGGACGCCCAGGTCAAGCTGTTCGAGTACCGCTTCGATGTGAAGACGGGCTTCGAACCGCGCTTCACCGACGCCGACCTGGTCCGGGTGGCCCTGTGCCGGATTCACGAGGAACGCGTCGAGCACTTCACGCTCATGCAGGAGAAGGTCTGGAACCCCGCGATGGCGGGTTCGCCCGGCATGATCCGCGGCATGTTCGCGGAGGCGCCCGAGCACGAGTTCCTGATCCTGTCGATGTGGCGGTCGGCCGCGGAGCACGGCAAGTACCGGACCGAGCGCGTGGAGCGCCTGGCGCTGCGCGCCCAGACCGAGGCCGACGTCGCGGGGCTCTCCGGCGACATCGTGGAGCTGGAACCGCCCTGGACTGTATGACGGGACACAGTAGATTCGAAAATCGGACGCACTGTCCCGAATCCGTACGGAGAGCGGACTGTAACGGCCTGAGAGGGGCGATCCATGTGACCTACGCCGTATGGAGCCCGTACGAGTGCTCTACTTTGCGCCGTTCGATCTAGGGTTTTGGCATGGCACGACCACGGCGCATCGTCCTTGTCCGGCACGGCGAGTCGACGGGCAACGTTGACGACTCCGTGTACGAACGCGAGCCCGACCACGCTCTGGCACTGACCGAGCGCGGCGTGCGGCAGGCGGAGGAGACCGGAAAGCGGATCCGGGACCTCTTCGGCAGGGAACGCGTCAGTGTGTACGTCTCCCCGTACCGCCGTACGCACGACACACTCCGAGCCTTCCACCTCGACCCCGACCTCATACGCGTCCGGGAGGAACCCAGACTGCGCGAGCAGGACTGGGGGAACTGGCAGGACCGTGACGACGTGCGCCTGCAGAAGGCCTATCGCGACGCGTACGGTCACTTCTTCTTCAGGTTCCCGCAGGGAGAGTCCGGTGCCGATGTGTACGACCGGGTCGGCGGCTTCCTGGAGAGCTTGTTCCGCAGCTTCGAGGACCCCGACCACCCGCCGAACGTCCTCCTGGTCACTCACGGACTCGCGATGCGGCTGTTCTGCATGCGCTGGTTCCACTGGACGGTCGCGGAATTCGAGTCGCTGTCCAATCCCGGGAACGCCGAGATGCGGATGCTCGTCCTGGGGGAGGACGGCAAGTACACGCTGGACCGGCCGTTCGAACGGTGGCGGGAACCTGTCCCGTACTGGGTCAACGGCTAGAGTGGCAGAGCGATGACCGCTGACTCCTCTTCCCTCGGGCGCCTGGAGCGCGCCCTGACGAGCCTGCGTGGCCTGGCCGTCGGGGACGCGCTGGGCTCCCAGTTCTTCGTTCCGGTGAACTACCCCCTGCTGAAGCGCCGCGAGCTTCCCGCAGGCCCCTGGCAGTGGACGGACGACACCGAGATGGCCGGCTCCGTGGTGGCCGTGCTCGCCGCCCACGACCGCATCGACCAGGATGCGCTGGCCCGCTCCTTCGCGGAGCACCACGACTTCGACCGGGGCTACGGGCCCGCGGTCAACCGCCTGCTGCGCCTGGTGCGAGAGGGCGGGGACTGGCGCGAACTGGCTGCGGGACTCTTCGACGGGCGGGGGTCCTGGGGCAACGGCGCGGCCATGCGCATCGCCCCCCTGGGCGCCTGGTACGCGGACGACCCCGAGCAGGCGACCCACCAGGCCGAGATCTCGGCCTACCCCACTCACCAGCACCGGGAGGCCGTGGTGGGAGCCATGGCCGTGGCCGCGGCGGCGGCACTGGCGGGCTCGCCGGAGGGCCCGCCCAGCCCCGAGGCGCTCCTCGACGGCGTCATCGCGCTCGTGCCGAAGAGCGCGGTCGGCCAGGGGCTCCGTCGCGCCCGGGACATGCTCGACTACGGCGACGCGGCCACCGTCGCGGCCGTGCTGGGCTGCGGGCGTCGCACGACCGCGCACGACACCGTCCCGTTCGCCCTCTGGTCCGCCGCGCGGTCACTCGGAGACTACGAGACGGCGTTCTGGACCACCGCCCAGGTGGGCGGAGACGTGGACACCACCTGCGCGATCATGGGCGGCGTGCTGGCCTCCGGCAAGGCGGGGACACCACCCACCGAGTGGGTGCAGCGCACCGAGGCACTGCCGGACTGGGTGCCCACCGGCCTCTGACGGTCGCCGTGGCCCGCACGGCAGGGGCAGCTGAAAACTCTCCGTGCTCGATGGGAACGCTCTGTGACCGCCGCTCGTTCTTCCCGTGTCTGCTGCACCCCGCGGCTTCGAGCGCGAAAGGTGCAGCAGTGATCGCGGAAGGCGAATCGAGCATGGAGGGGGTGCGTGGTGGCGTCCGTCTTGCTGGTGCTGGTGCTGGTGTCGGCCTTCTCCCCTGTCGTGTCGCGTGCGCGGGTCGCCGGGGTGCGGCCGACCGGACCGCCGCTTGTGCCGTCTGTCCCCCGGCAGCGGTCCGGCCGGCCGCGGCTCCGCGCGGCTGGGCCTCGGTCAGCCGATGCCCGGGCCGGCCGCGCCCGCGAGGGAGTCGAGATCGCTCTTACGGACCCTGATCACCAGCCATGCGGTGAGGAAGGCGAGCCCGGCCATCGCGGCAGCCGGCACGAACGCGGTGGAGATGCCGTGGGCGAGCACCTCGTGCCCCCAGGGAGCGGGCAACTGGTGCGTCTTGGCGAACTGCGCCTGCTGCTCGGGCGAGGAGTCGGCGAGGAACTTCGGCAGCTGCTTCTTCGTCTCGTCCGTGCTGGCCGAGCCGAAGACGGTCGTCAGGATGGACAGCCCGAGCGAACCGCCGACCTGCTGCATGGCGTTGAGCAGCCCGGAAGCCGCACCCGCCTCATGCTGGGCGACACCGGAGACGGCCGTGACCGTGGCCGTCACGAAGTTCAGGCCCATGCCGAAGCCGAACACCAGCATGGGGCCCAGCACACCGCTGACGTACGTGCTGTCGGGTCGGATGAAGGTCTGCCACACCAAGCCGATCACCACGAGCGCCGAGCCGACGACCATGAGCGGCTTGGGGCCGAGCGTCGGCAGGAAGCGCTGGGACAGTCCAGCAGCCGCAGCGATCGCGAAGGTCACGGGAAGGAAGGCGAGACCGGCCTTGATGGCGCTGTAGCCGAGCACGTTCTGCACGAACAGCACGATGTAGAAGAACATGCCGAACATCGCCGCGGCCAGGCTCAGCATGATCACGTACGTGCCCCAGCGGTTGCGGTCGGCGAACATCCGGAGCGGGGTGATCGGTTCCTTGGCCCGCATCTCGGTGAAGACGAAGGCGAACAGCAGGACCACGGCCGCGCCGAACGAGCCGAGGGTGAGGCCGTCCCGCCAGCCTTCCTCCGCTGCGCGTATGAAGCCGTACACGAGCGTGGCCATGCCCGCCGTGGACGTCAGGGCACCGGTGAGGTCGAAGCGTCCGGGGTGCCGCTCGGACTCGTTGATGTACAGCGGCGCGAGCGATGCGATCAGCACGCCGATGGGGACGTTGACGAACAGCACCCAGCGCCAGTCGAGCCAGTCGGTGAGCATGCCGCCCGCAAGCAGGCCGATGGCACCGCCGCCTGCGGACACGGCCGCGAACACGCCGAATGCCCGGTTGCGTTCGGGTCCTTCGGGGAACGTCGTCGTGATCAGCGCCAGCGACGTAGGCGATGCGATCGCGCCACCCATGCCCTGCAGGGCCCGTGCGGCCAGCAGCTGCCAGGGTTCCTGGGCCAGACCGCCCAGCAGCGAGGCGAAGGTGAACAGCAGGATGCCGGCGATGAACACCCGGCGGCGGCCGAGGATGTCACCAGCCCGCGCACCGAGCAGCAGCAGGCCGCCGAAGGTGAGCGTGTAAGCGCTGACCACCCAAGTGAGGTCCGTGGTACTGAACTTGAGTGCGTCTTGAATGTGCGGGAGCGCGATGTTCACAATCGTCGCGTCGAGTACCACCATGAGTTGGCAGGCTGCGATGACGGTGAGTGCGATGCCGGGATGGCCCGCCCGGCGGGCCATACCCGGTTTCTGATCGTCCTGGAGCAACTGAGAGGTCGTCACTGTGGGTCCCCCATAACGGCGTTAGTGAACGCCCGCGTTCACTGTCGCGTCCACGGTAGTGAGTCCCGAACAGTGAACGCAAGCGTTCACTTAAATGCGTGCCGCGCCCTGCGTCCCCCTATTGCTGCAGTGCGGCTCGCTCCACCTTGGAATCCCCGCTTCCCCTTGCATGCTGGAGAAACAAAGATGGTTACCTCGCGCTGGACGGCCGCGCCCGCTCGGACGGCTTCCCCTCGTCGGCGCGGTGCGGTTCTGGAGCGCGCGATCCTGGACGCCGCTCTCGAGCAGCTCAGCACGGTCGGCTGGAAGGGGCTGACCATGGAGGGTGTTGCGGCAGGCGCCCAGACCGGCAAGGCCGCGGTCTACCGCCGTTGGCCATGTAAAGAGGACCTCGTCGCGGACGCACTGGTGTCCGGACTGCCCCGGGTGGAGAAGGCCCCGGACCTCGGCAGTGTGCGCGAGGACCTGCTCTCCCTGTGCCGTCATGTGCGGCAGGTCATGTACTCGCGGCCCGGAGTCGCGCTGCGCTCGGTGATTCACGAATGCGACCGTGTGCAGGCGGTGCGCTTCGAGGAAGTGATCGCCGGGAGTGTGGTCGAGCCGACGATCGAGCTGCTTCGTGAGGTCATCACCCGGGGTATAGAGCGAGGAGAGGTCCGCTCGGACGCCGCCAACGGATATGTCTTCGATGCCGTCCCGGCCATGATGATGTACCGCTCAAAGATGTGCGCAAGCGAATGGCACGAGCAGGACCTGGAAGAGATGATTGACCAGCTGATGCTCCCGCTGCTGCGCCCCTACGGAGCCTGATCCCGTCCGTCGGCGATCTTGGTCGCGGTCGGGCGACCGGGGTGTCGCCCGGCGATCCAGGCGGCGTACGCTAAGGGCGCCATGCCGTACGAACCGCCTACTCACACCGTCGAGCGCTCCCTTCGCGCAACGACCGGAGCGAAGGTCATTGCCGGTGTCGATGAGGTGGGGCGCGGCGCCTGGGCCGGCCCCGTCACCGTCTGCGCGGCGATCACCGGACTCCGCCGGCCGCCCGAGGGGCTGACCGACTCCAAGCTGTTGACCGTCAAGCGGCGTACAGAACTCGCCGTGACTCTGCGGACATGGGTGACGGCCTACGCGCTGGGGCATGCTTCCCCCGAGGAGATCGACGACCTGGGGATGACGGCCGCACTGCGGCTCGCCGCGGTTCGTGCCCTGGATGCGCTTCCGGTCCGCCCCGACGCCGTCATCCTCGACGGAAAGCACGACTATCTCGGTGCCCCGTGGAATGTACGCACGGTGATCAAGGGCGATCGGTCGTGCGTGGCCGTCGCGGCCGCGTCGGTGATCGCCAAGGTTCAGCGCGACAATATGATGGCCGAACTGGGTATCGACCATGCAGACTTCGGATTTGCGGACAACGCCGGGTATCCGTCGCCCGTGCACAAGGCCGCACTGGCGGAGCGGGGGCCCACCCCGCACCACCGTTTGTCGTGGGCGTATCTTGATGCGTTGCCTCAGTGGCGGCACCTCAAGAAGGTCCGCAGCTGGGTGGACGGAAGCGTTCCGGAAATCGAGGGCCAGCTCGGCTTCGATTTCTGACGGTTCCGATCGCACTGATGTGCCACCCGGTCACCCGCGCCGCACCAACGTTTGATAAATATCAGCTCATGCCTCTCATTCCCGAGGAGCCTCAGATTCACGAGAGTGCCCAGGGTCCCCGCGTCACTCCGGCCAGCGGCCGTACCGCGCCGACCCCTCGCCCCGTACCCGGCCCCCGTCCCGCGGCTCCGTCCCGCCCCGGTCGTCCCGGCCCTCTGCGGCCCACGCCGCCGGTGCAGCGCACGCCGCGTGACGTGGCTCCGGCCAAGCCGAGCCCGTCGGGCCCGGCCGCTCCCGCCGCAACGACGAACCCGCAGATCCAGCTGATCCCGGCCACGGCCGAGGGCGCGCTGGACGCCGCCGAAGAGGCGGTGGACCTGCTCCTGGACTCCGGCCGCGCCCCCGGCGACGTGCTCGTGATCACCACTGGTGCGCAGCACCCGTGGGCCGACCACGAGTTGTCCTTCGGTGAAGCGTCCTACTGGGCGCAGCACGACTCCGGTGACGACGTCTTCTACACGGACGCCGCCATCGCCTCTCGTGCCGCGTCCCGCCCGGTGGTCGTCGTGGCCGTCAACGGGGGCCCTGCCTCCGTCGCTGCCACCGCCCTCCCGCTGGCCCACTCCCGGGCCGGTGCACTGCTGATCGTCTGCGGCGACCCGCAGCAGATCAACTCGGTGCTGGGCGCCGGCGTCTGAGCCACGTCCGGCACCTCGGGTCACCGAGGTGTCGAGCAAGCCGCTCCGGCGGGATCCGCACGGTGCGGCTTTTGGCGTGCCCGGATGACGGACGACGGCCGTGCCGCTCCCTTGGGACTCGGTCGGAGAGCCCGGTGGAGTGCCGGAGGCCTTCAGGGAAGCATCAGGGGCCCCTGGCGGGCCTGGTCCCGGCCGCTGCGATGGCGCATGACCGGGCCGCAGGCAAGAGGGCTGCTGGGCTGTTTCACCGTGGCGCGTCGGGGTCTGGGCCTCCATACCCGCGGAGCATGGCGCACGAGCCGCGCGTGCCGGTCGGCGCTGGCGGTGTGTGCCCGCCCGCCCCGTCCCGGTCACGCCACCGGCGGTTCCGCTGCTCGCCGGTGCCCGGAGACACCTGCCGTCGTCGTACCTGCGGCGCCGAGCCCGCGCCGTGTGCAGTGGCACCGAGCCCGAGTCGTACCGGCGGCACCGAGCCGTGTCGTACCGCTGGGCCAGGTCCTTCAGCGGGCCGCCGCGCGGCGCAGGACCTCGGAGACGGGTCCTCCGGTGCGGGGCACGAGCGGCGGGGCCTCCGAGGTGTCGAAGGGCTCCGGCGCCGAGTGGGCGTTCGGGTGACGTCCGCCGCGTCCCTCGCCGAGCACCTGCCAGCCGTCATGCGTCAGCGTGATGTACGCGCCGCAGCGCAGCCCGTGCAGCGTGCAGGCGTCGCGCAGCCCCCACATCCACGCCCCGTCCTCCTCGGTCCAAGGGGCGTCGCCCTCACGGCAGTAGAGCAGTACGGCCGTACGCGCCGGGGTGCGGCGGCGCAGGTCGTGCGGGATCACCCGACGCAGCTGGGCGAGCAGCGCGTTGCGCAACATCCAGCCGTCGGCCGGAGCCGGGCGGCGCGTGAACGAGGCGCTGGCCCGCAGCCGCTCGTCAGGATCGAGCACCGCCACGATCGCCGTGGACGGCTTCGGGTGATGGCGGGCATGCAGCCCACTGACGACCTCACGCGGGTTGCGCAGCAGCGGGATTCCGGCGGCAGCCCACTCCGCCGGCTCGAGCAGGCGGCTGGCGGAAGCGGCGGACGCGGAAGTCGACAACGAGGCCGCCGAGGACGAGGCGAATCCGAAGGTCACGTTCCTCCCTTCGGCTACGCGCCCACACTGCGGGCGAGGTCGGATTCGGGGGAGCGCGCACCGCAGCGGAGCCCAACCGGATCACGGACGAACCGTGCGGGGAGCGGACCTCAATTCTTCCTGTCGAACTTGGATGCGGCAACGAGCAATTGGGGCCACCGACGGTTATCTGGTGGTGCGTGGCTTATATCCTTACCCAAGGGTCCGACTGCCGATGCCTCGGGCATCCGGACGCGGCCCATGGCACCGCCGGCGGCTGCTGCCCGATCAGCCCTGGACGGCGAGGACCAGCGGCAACACCGCCTGCGCCCCGGACTTTCTGAGCAGGCGTGCCGCGACCGCCAGCGTCCAGCCCGTCTCCGTGAAGTCGTCGACCAGCAGAACGGGACCCTGCGCCTCGGCAAGTGCCGACGCAAGTGCGGCCGGCACCGTCAACGTCCCGTCGAGGGCCTTCAGCCGCTGCGCACTGTTGCTGCGCGACACCCGGGGCGCATCCCCGGTGTACTCCACGGAGCCGAGCAGGGGGAGTCTGCCGACTTCCGCGATCCGGGCGCCCAGGGACTCGATCAGCCGGGGGCGGCTGCGTGAGGCGACGGTGACCACGCCCACCGGCCGGGGCTGGGCGTCGGCCGCGCCGGACGCCCAGCCGCCGGGGCCTCTGGCCCAGTCGGCCAGTACGCCGACCACGGCTCGCGCCACGTCGTCCGGCACGGCCTCGTCCGGCGTCTTGGCAGCGAGCAGCGGACGCAGCCGGTTGCCCCAGCCGATGTCGGAGAGGCGTCCCAGCGCACGCCCCGGCGAGGCCTGTTCACCGGCCGGGATACGGCCCTTGAGGTCGATGCCGATGGCCGGGAGACCGGTCGGCCACATGCGACGGGGCTCCACCTCCACCCCTGCACGGCCCAGGTCGCTCTGCGCGGCGTCCAGCGCCGTCGTGGACAGGTCGGCGGTGAAGCGTGGTCCCGCACAGTTGTCGCAGCGGCCACAGGGCTTGGCGCCCTCGTCGTCCAGCTGGCGCTGCAGGAACTCCATGCGGCACTCGGTGGTGGCCGCGTACGCGCGCATCGCCTGCTGCTCGGCCGTGCGCTGCCGGGCGACCCAGTCGTAGCGCTCGGCGTCGTACGACCATGGCCGCCCGGTCGCGATCCAGCCGCCCTTGACGCGGTGCACCGCTCCGTCGACGTCGAGCACCTTGAGCATGGTCTCCAGACGTGAGCGGCGCAGCTCGACCAGGGGTTCCAGGGCGGGCAGCGACAGGGGCCGGTCGGCCCGGGCGAGAACGTCCAGCGTGCGCCGGACCAGGTCCTCGGAGGGGAAGGCCAGCGACGCGAAGTACTGCCAGATCGCCTCGTCCTCCCTGCCGGGCAGCAGCAGGACCTCCGCGTGCTCGACCCCGCGGCCGGCCCGGCCGACCTGCTGGTAGTAGGCGATGGGGGAGGAAGGCGAGCCGAGATGGACCACGAAACCGAGGTCGGGCTTGTCGAAGCCCATACCGAGAGCCGAGGTCGCGATCAGGGCCTTGACACGGTTGGCGAGCAGGTCGTCCTCGGCCTGCTGCCGTTCGGCGTTCTCCGTCTTGCCCGTGTACGAGGCGACGGCGTGCCCTCGCTGCCGCAGGAAGGCGGTGACCTCCTCGGCCGCGGCGACGGTGAGCGTGTAGACGATGCCGGAGCCCGGCAGGTCGTCCAGATGATCGGCGAGCCAGGCCATCCGATGCGCCGCATCCGGCAGCTGCAGCACTCCGAGGCTCAGACTCTCCCGGTCCAGTGGCCCGCGCAGCACCAGCGCGTCCGACGCACCGCCCGTGCCCAGCTGCTCGGCGACGTCCGCGGTCACCCGCGCGTTGGCCGTGGCCGTGGTGGCCAGCACGGGGACGCCGGGCGGAAGGTCGGCGAGCATGGTGCGCAGCCGGCGGTAGTCGGGGCGGAAGTCGTGGCCCCAGTCGGAGATGCAGTGGGCTTCGTCCACGACCAGCAGGCCGGTGGCCGCGGACAGTTTCGGCAGGACCTGATCACGGAAGTCTGGGTTGTTCAGCCGTTCCGGCGAGACGAGCAACACGTCGACATCGCCCGCCGCGATCTCGGCCTGGACGGTCTCCCACTCCTCGGTGTTGGCCGAGTTGATGGTCCGGGCATGGATGCCTGCCCGGGCCGCGGCCTCCACCTGGTTACGCATGAGCGCCAGCAGCGGCGAGACGATCACCGTGGGCCCGCTTCCTCTGGACCGCAGCAGCGAGGTCGCCACGAAGTACACCGCGGATTTGCCCCAGCCCGTGCGCTGCACGACCAGGGCCCGGCGCCGGTCGGCCACCAGTGCCTCGATCGCCCGCCACTGGTCCTCGCGCAGCCGGGCCGCGCCCGTGGCATCCCCGACGAGCCGGGCGAGGACGGCATCGGCCTGTGCCCGGAGATCCGCGTTGCTCATGTGCTCCATGCGTTCCATACAACAGGACGGGACCGACAAGCGGGCGGCCCAGGTCCGCGGCTGTGGACAACACGACGGCGTTGTCGTGTCCCTGATTCGACTTATCCACAGGCTCAACCGGAATCTCAGGATCCGCGAGATCGTCGGCGCATGACGAATCACAGCGAAACCGCCGGACCCTTCGAAAACAGCGACATCTCGGGATCGGAGCCTTCGACCGTACCGGCCGAACACGCCGCGCAGGTCACCCTGCGCACTCCGGCCGAGCTGGCCGACGCCCTGCCCTACCTGCTCGGGTACCGCCCGGAGGACAGCATGGTGCTGGTCGCCCTCCACGACCGCGGCGGGCGCGGCAGGTTCGGCGGCCGGGCCCGGCTCGGCATCCCCGCGAGCGAGGAGGACTGGGAGGCCGCCGCACGGCAGCTTGCTCGCGGGCTCGTCACCGGCAGCGAGCGGCGCGGCACCCGGCCCGAGCGGATGGTGGCCTACGTCTGTCAGGAACCAGGCCCGGGGGAGAGCGGCCGGGACGTCAAACGACGGCTCGAAGGGCTGGCCCACGTGATGCGCACCGAGTGCGGCAACCTCGACGTGCCGGTCATCGAGGCCCTCTGCATCTCGGACGGCCGCTTCTGGTCGTACTGCTGCCCGGTCGCGGGCTGCTGCCCCGAGGAAGGCTCGCCCATGGGCCTTCCCGGCACCTCCGTGCTGGCCGCAGCCGCCACCTATGCCGGCATCCAGGTACGCGGCACGCTCAGGGAGTTGCGCGCCAGGCTGCAGCCCTGGGAGACGAGCGCGGCGCTGGGACAGGAGATCGCCCTGGACGCGGCCGGTATGAGCCTGGTGCCCCGCATCCTGGACGAGACGGCCCGCCAGGAGGTGGCCCGCGAGACCCTGGACCTGGCCGACCGGATCATCCGCCGCTTCGCCGAGGCCGCACCGGTCTCCGGAACGCATCCGGCGGACGTACGCGACGACGACCTCCTCGGGGACGACGAGGCGGCGACGCTGATCCTCGGGCTCCAGGACCGTACGACCCGCGACCGCGCCGCCGCCTGGATGGAGGGCGACGAGGCAGGCCCGGCTCTCCGGCTGTGGCGAGCCCTGGCACGCCGCTGCGTCGGCCCTTACGGCGAGCACGCCGCCGCCCCGCTGACCCTCGCCGGCTGGGTCGCCTGGTCCTCGGGCGACGAGTTGGAGGCGAGGGAGGCCCTGGCCATGGCGCTGGGCGCGGATCCCGACTACCTCTTCGCCCGACTGCTGCACCAGGCCTGCAACGAAGGACTCGACCCCGAAGCGATCCGCCGCTGCCTGCGCGCGGAGACTGCCGGACAGGCCTCGCCCGACACGGCGGATGCAGAGCGTACGGCGTGTGCGACGGATGCCGTGGACGCGGTGGAGGTGGCGGAGCGAGCACGGCGAGCCCCGCGAACCCCACGCGCCGAGTCGCCCCGGACCGCGGTCCGCGGTCCCGGAGCAGGCGAAGCGGCGGACGGTGACGAGGGGACCGGGCCCGGCACACGGACAGGCACGCATCGTCGCCGTGCGCGATCTGCGGCCGGCGATGACAGCCGCAATCCCGCGCGGCTCACGGGCGGCCGACGCCGGCCCGCCGACTCCCGTCCGCGATCGTCGGCTGCCGAGCCCGGCCGTCACGGCACCCGTAACCCGGGCGCAAGGCGCACGCGGACGGCGGACGCGGGTGACGCCACGACGAGTGGTGCTCAGCCGGAGAGCGGACGTCATCACCCTGAGAGCGACGGATGAGCACCGGCGGATCTGCGGCCCACCGGTACGCCGCCATTCGGTCGGCTTCGTCGCGACGAGCCGTGACCCGGAGGAGTCCGCCTCCGTTCACCTGAGTGGCGGAACGCCTGGACGGACCGTGCCGCCGCCCCCACCTTGTCCCCAGGGGCGACCGATTGACCGCCCAGCACCCCCGAGGCGCACCGAGACCAGAAAAAGCGACCCCATGCACCAGCAGCCGACTCCGCCCACCGCCGGCGAACATCCGCCCCCGGACGTGCGCGAGCCGTCCCCGACGGCTGGCGCCGGCACCGTCGCACCGGGGGCCACCGACCGGCCCCTGGCGCCCTCACCGGCCCCCCGTTCACCCTCCGCGGTCGTCCCCGACAGTTCACCGCCCCCTGTCCCCGACCGGCCCCGCCGACCCGCCGGAGCCCCACCGCGTGGGCGCCCGGACCCGTCGGCCCGGCGCCCGGCCCCGGGCAACCGCCCGGCGCCCGAACTGCCGGCCACGCACAACGCGCTGATCTGCGTGGCCCTGCCCGGCCTCGCCATCTCCGGCGAGCTGGGACAGCTGGCAGGCACGGGACTGGACGGGTTCTACCGAGGCGGCAGGCGTCTGCTGTCGCGGTGCCAGGTCCGCGTGGCCGGTCGTGAACCGCTGCCGGTGCAGGCCCGGATGACCGGAGCCGACAGCGCCCGCTTCGTGGGGACGGTGCGCGCTTCCCCGGTGGCGGGTCCCGATCCCGACGTCGTCGTCGAACGGACGCGCCACGCAGACGGCAGCGAACGGATCACCCTTCGCAACGCCGCCCTGCGTCCGCTCCGCCTGCCCGTCGAGATCGCCCTCGGTACCGACCTGGCGGAGCTCGGCGCCATCGCCTCCGGTGCGGCCGGTCCCGAACTCCAGGCGAGTGTCCACGACTCGGGGCTGCGCTGGGCGACAGCCGGCGCAGCCGCCAGTGTCACTGCTGACCCCCCGCCCTCGGACGCCCTCGCGTCCGCCGGCCTGCTGCGCTGGGAGCTGGAACTGGCGCCGGGCGGGACGGCAGCCGTCGAATTGAGGGTCAGCCTGGAAGGCGCAGGGCCGCTGCGTGCCGCAGGTCACACCGTCGGCAGCCCTTTCGCCCCCGCACGGGCGGCAGGCGACGACCCTCGGGTGAGCGCCCTGCTGCACGCGGCCGTCGCCGACCTCCAGGCGCTGCTCCTGCGCGACCCTGCACACCCCTCCGACACCTATCTGGCGGCGGGCGCCCCCTGGCGCTGCGGATTGGCTCCGGCCGAGGCACTCGCCGCCGCCCGCATGGCACTGCCGCTCGGCACCCGGATCGCCGCAGGCACGCTGCGCACCCTGGCCCGCACCCAGCTCCCGGGCCCCGGTACCCGGGCCGGGATGATCCCGGGCCCTCGACGCGACGCCGGTCCGCACCTGCCGCCGAGCTGCACAGGAACGGAGGCCACCCTGCTCTTCCCCGTGCTGCTCGCCGAGGCCCGTCGCTGGGGACTGCCCGAGCAGGACACGGAGGAACTGCTGCCAGCGGCGGAACGCTGCCTGGCCTGGCTACGGACCGCCGTCGGCGACGGCACCTACCTCCCCGACCCGCACCCCACCGGCCCGGCCCGCTGCGAGACACAGGCCCATGCGCATCGCGCGGCGCTGCTCGGCGCCGACCTCCTCGACGCCTACGACAGACCGGGCGCCACGGAACTGCGCCAGTGGGCCCAGACCCTGCGGACCGCCTTCCGGACCGACTTCTGGATCGAGGATCGTGGTGGTGGACGCCCCGCCGCGGCCCTTGCACCGGACGGTCGGCCCGTGCCCCACCTGACCGCCGCCGCGGTCCACCTTCTCGACACCGGCCTGCTCGGCGCCGGCCGGCTCGCCCCGGGCCTGCTCGACAAGGTGCACACCGAACAGCTCGCCCGGCTGCTCGGTACCCCCGCCATGGACGCGGGCTGGGGACTGCGCGGTCTCGGGACCAAGGAGGCGGGACACAACCCGTTCGGTCACCGGACCGGATCCGTGCGGGTCCAGGAGACCGCGCTCGCCGTCGGCGCACTGGCGGCGGCCGGGTACGAGAAGGAGGCCGTTGGCCTGTTGAGAGGGCTGCTGGAAGCGGCGGAACACTTCGGTCACAGGCTCCCCGAGATGTTCGCCGGGGAGCAGCGCTCCGCCGGCAGCGCGCCGCTCCCGCATCCCGCGGCCTGCCGCCCCGCGGCCACTGCCGCAGCCGCCGTGGTCCTCATGCTCACCGCTGTCGCGGGCATCCGCCCCGATGCCCCCGCGCGCACGGTCACCCTCCGCCCCGTGCGAAGCGCTCCGCTCGGAGAACTGGGTCTCACCGGGCTGCGCATCGCGGGTGCGCCCTTCGCCGTACGGATCAGCCGACTGGGGCTCGCCATGGTGGAGGAGGCGGCGGACGGCCTGCAACTGGGAGCGTGAGTCCTCGGCAGGGGCGCATGGGTGGGATCCCGGATGAGGACCGTGACCTGGTAGGACGCAACCGGATCGACGGAGGGGAGCCGTCTGCGCGACCTATACCGGAACGAAGTGGAACCACCGCCGGTGCCGCCGACGAAGGGAGTGTTTATCGTCAGGAAGACGACTATGATCGCGGCATGCCCTACGACCCGTCGGCCTTTCCGCCCTTCGCCGTCACCGTGGACCTGGTCGTGCTGACCGTGCGCCGCCATGCCCTGTGCGCGCTGGCGGTACGCAGGGGCGAGCCCCCTTTCCAGGGACGGTGGGCGCTGCCCGGTGGCTTCGTACGGGACGACGAGGACCTGTCCCAGGCGGCGGCGCGCGAGCTGGCCGAGGAGACCGGGCTGTGTGCCCACGATCCCTCGGCCCCGGCTCAGGACAACGGAGCCCACCTCGAGCAGCTCGCCACCTACGGAGACCCGGAACGGGATCCGCGCATGCGGGTGGTCAGCGTCGCGCATCTAGCGCTCGCACCCGACCTGCCCGCCCCGCGCGCCGGCGGCGACGCGAGCAACGCACGCTGGGCACCGGTGGAGGAGCTGCTCCAGCAAGGCGGGTACGGCCGCGAAGGCGAGCCCGTGGCGCCGCTCGCCTTCGACCATGCCCGGATCCTCGCCGACGGAGTGGAGCGGGCCCGCTCCAAGATCGAGTACTCGTCGCTGGCCACCGCGTTCTGTCCGCCCGAGTTCACCGTCGGAGAGCTGCGCAGGGTGTACGAGGCGGTGTGGGGCGTGGCCCTGGACCCGCGCAACTTCCACCGCAAGGTCACCGGGACTCCCGGATTCCTGGTCCCCACGGGAGGCACGACCACACGTCAGGGCGGCAGGCCGGCCCAGCTCTTCCGGGCCGGTGGTGCCACTCTGCTCAACCCGCCGATGCTGCGCCCGGAAGTGTGAGACACGCGGGGCGGCAGCCCCGGTGCGACCGGCACACGGGACGGCCTGGTTGCGTCGCGACTCCATCGAACGGCGTACATCAGCGGACTTAGTTGACGCGGCATCAGACGGCAAAGCGCCTTATACCCGGAAAACCGGACATGTCGCGCTATCTTGCTGCAGGTGATCCAGGCCTTCGGACTGACCAGCAACTCCCGCAAGGCGCAACCGCCCGCTGTCGACGACATTTCCTTCGAGGCGAGCGCCGGGCACGTCACTGCGCTGCTCGGCGGCGCCGGTGCGGGCAAGACGACGGCGCTCAAGCTGATGCTCGAACTCCAACAAGGGCGCGGCATCACCTACTTCAGGGGGCGTCCCCTCCACCGGATCGCCCACCCGTCCCGCGAAGTCGGCGTACTCCTCGGTGACGTACCGGGCCACCCGGCCCGCACGGTCCGCGGCCATCTGCGCATGCTCTGCGCGGCCGCGGGAGTTCCCGCCCGGCGAGCGGACGAGGTCCTTGAAGTGGTCGGCCTCGTCAGCCTCCGTGAGGAGCGCCTCGGCACGCTGTCACGCGGCATGGACCGCAGACTCGGTCTGGCCTGTGCCCTGCTGCCCGACCCGCACACGCTCGTCCTGGACGAACCCACGGACGGCCTCTCCGCCCGGGAGGCGCAGTGGCTGCACGGCATGCTGCGGGCTCATGCCACCCAGGGCGGCACGGTGCTCTTCACCACGGCCGACCCGAAAGAGGCCGCGCGCACCGCGGACAGGGTCGTCACCCTCGACGGCGGCAGACTCGTCGCCGACCAGGAGGGCCGGGAGTTCGCCCGCACCCGGCTGCGCCCGCGCGTGGCCGTCCGCAGCCCCCACGCCGCCCGCCTCGCGGCCCTGCTCAGCAAAGACGCCCGGACCGCCCGCCGCTCCGTCGAAGTCGTGCGCGAGGGCGGCAACCGACTTTCGGTGTACGGCAGTACGACCGCCGATGTCGGTGAGATCGCGTTCCGCAACGGCATCCTCGTCCACCAACTCGCCGACGAGGTGGGCGACATGGGGCCGGGTGCCGGAGCCGGGGCTGATGACGGAAAGTCCGTCGCCGAGCCCCGGCAGGCCGCACCGGACGCACCGCCGGCGGAGCGGACCGGCGTGGCACAGACCCATGCGCAGCCGGGACGGGAGCAAAGCGGGACCGACCGTTCGAAGGCAGGTGGTGCAGGCGCCGGATCCGGCTTCGCGGCACTGCAGTCCGCTACCGCCGCGCGTGGCAGCTCACCGTCGGACCCGGACCGGGCCGAGGACGAGTCGCCGACAGCACCGCAGAGCGCTGTGCAGCCGGAAGCCGCCGGGCCTGACGTGCCGGCCGGCGAGGCCGGTACCGCGGGACCGGTGAGGGAGCCGGACACCGCAGCGCTCGATCTGACGGCCGCGGCAGGCCGCATGGCGGCCCTGGACCGGTCCGGTCCGGAGCAGGCCGCTCCGGCGCCGGGGCCCTGGCTGTCGGACCACGGCACCGCGGCCTCCGACCGCCCGTACGGACAGGGGGAGCACACGGCGGCCGATCCGTCGTCATCGGAAGGGGACGGGCCCGCTGCCGGCCACCCCTCGGCCGAGGAAGGGTGGAAGCCTGCCGGTGTTTCGCTGCCCGACTGGGCGCTCGCCGCCGACCGCGAGCGGCGCGGACTCGCCGAACCCCTTGGCCGGCCACCCGCGTGGGAGCGTACGGAACTCCCCTCCGACGTTCCAGCCGCGAGTGCGTCACCGGGCGCGGTCTCGCCGGCCGGCCGGACGGCGCACGCAGTTGCCGAAGCCGATGACAGCGACGGGACCGGTGATGCTCCCGGCGAGGTGCCGGTGCGAGCCGCCGACCCGACGACCATGCCGGACGACGGTCCCGGCGGTTTCGCGACGGCATCCGGACCGCAGACCGGCAGCACCCGAACTCTCGCCGCTACCCGCACCCGCCTCCCCGGGGCCAGGACCCCGGGCGCCGGGCAGCCACAGGCCGGCCGCACCGCCCGCACGGACGATGCCCGCGCTGTCGCTGCCCTCCCCCCGCTCCCGCCCCCCATCTCCGTCCGCCCCGCCCGCAGCCCCCTCCGTCCCCTCCGCTACGAGATCCGGCGCGCCACCGGAATCGGCACCGGGTTCCTCACGTGCGGTGCCGTACTCCTCGTGTCCGCGCTCGCCGCCGTACTGCTGGCCCGGATCGGTCACACCCCGCAGGCACGGCTGTTCGCGGCCTGGCCGCGGGAGCTGCCGCTGCCGCCGGCGGCCCTTGCCGCCGGGTTGCTCGGTGCGCTGGCTTTCGGGGACGAGTTCCGCCACCCCGCCCTGGCGGCGGATCGCGGCACCGTGCCCCGCAGGCTGGGGCTGCTCACCGCGAAACTGCTCGTCTCCGGAGCCACCGCGGTGATGCTCGCCTTCCTCACCGTGGGCTGCGACGCCGAAGTGCTCTACATCGTCTACGGACGGGAGCTCACGCAAGTTCCCGCGGACTGGCTCTCGCTGACCGCGGGTTGGTTCGGACTGGTCGTCGGGTGCGCCTGGGCCGGTGTGCTGGCGGCCGGCGTGTTCCGGTCCACGACAGCCGGTCTGGCCGCCGTCCTCGCCGTGCCCGTCCTCGTCGTCCCCGTCGTGCACAAGGCGCTGCAGGGCCCGGCCGTGCGGATGGCGGCCGACTTCCCGGTGCGGATGCGTGAGGTCTTCCCGGTCCAATGGCCCTTCGGAGGGGACCGGTATCTGCTCGCAGCCGTGCGGATCCTCGCACAACCCGTGGGCGGCGCCTTGGCGTTGTCGCTCGTGGCACTGCTGTGCGCGTACCTGCTCACGACGCTGCGGACCAGATGCCGATGACCACCACACGTACGCTTCCGGTCCTGCTGTGCGCACAACTCCTCGCACCGAGCCCATTTCTTTCCGATAAGGCGTCAATTGCGACGGGGTGAGCGATCACCCTTTCGTGTGCTTTTCACCAAAGACCTCAAGGGAGTTGGAGACGACGCCGACAAAGGATCCGTGAGTACCCTTGCGCACACCATGATGACCGCCGCCCGCTCCGCAGACTCAGGTCTTGCCGGCCCGGGCGAACTAGACCGCTACCCCTACGCCGAGGCCCCGGTGGCCGACCGCGTCGGCGCGCCCGCCTGGGACGGCGGGGACCCCGAGCTGGGCCGCGTCGGCCGCCGGGCCGCGGGCAGCCGCGGACGCGGACTGCACGGCCAACTCGTCCAGCAGCTGGGTCAGATGATCGTCTCCGGCGACCTGGGCGCGGACCGCCCGCTGGTGCCCGAGGAGATCGGCCAGCGTTTCGAGGTGTCCCGCACCGTCGTCCGCGAGTCCCTCCGCGTCCTCGAGGCCAAGGGCCTGGTCAGCGCCCGCCCGAACGTCGGCACGCGCGTGCGTCCCGTCAGCGACTGGAACCTCCTGGACCCGGACATCATCGAGTGGCGGGCCTTCGGGCCCCAGCGCGACGACCAGCGCCGGGAGCTCAGCGAGCTGCGCTGGACGATCGAGCCGCTCGCCGCCCGGCTGGCGGCCGGGCACGGGCGCGAGGAGGTGCAGCAGCGCCTGTGCGACATGGTCGAGATCATGAGCCATGCCATGGCGCAGGGCGACGCGCTCACCTACTCGCGCGCCGACACCGAGTTCCACGCGCTGCTCATCCAGATCGCGGGTAACCGCATGCTCGAACACCTCTCAGGCATCGTCTCGGCCGCTCTCCAGGTGTCCGGCGGGCCGGTGACCGGCTGTGACCGGCCGAACGAGGCGTCCCTGGCCCAGCACGCGCGGATCGTCGACGCGCTCGGCACCGGCGACGGCACGGCGGCGGAAACGGCCATGCGTCAGCTGCTCACGGTCCACCCCGAGGTGGAGCGCGTGGTCCCCGCCCCGCGTGAGCACTGACCCCGCGACCGACGCGGTGCGGTCGCCGGTGTGCGGCGTCCATCTGGTGCTCGTGGCAGCGCCGGGCCTGCCGGGTACCGGCCGCCGCCGGACCCTGCCGGACCTTCGGGGGTCCGGCAGGGTCCGGCGGTGCGTCGGACCGCCGTAACCCCCGGTGCGTCCGGGTCGGCCACCCCGGATGATCCTATTTGCGAACATCTGATCACTTCTGACCACTTATGGGGTGTGACTCGGGCCACGCAGATTGGGCGTAACGCTCGTGGGAGCAGCGCGATGACCTAAGAGGTGACAGCCGCGGAGGGAATACGGACGCCATGCAAGGCGCTGTGCATCTTCCCGGCCCCCGCCCGCTCCGTCGGCCCATCCCCAGGCCGGTGGTCGGCTCCTGTCCGCAGTGGACGGTGCCGGAAGCCGTTTTCCAACGTTCCGAGAGGTTGTTCGTGTCGGCCAGCACATCCCGTACGCTCCCGCCGGAGATCGCCGAGTCCGTCTCTGTCATGGCGCTCATTGAGCGGGGAAAGGCTGAGGGGCAGATCGCCGGCGACGATGTGCGTCGGGCCTTCGAAGCTGACCAGATTCCGGCCACTCAGTGGAAGAACGTACTGCGCAGCCTCAACCAGATTCTTGAGGAAGAGGGTGTGACGCTGATGGTCAGTGCCGCAGAGCCCAAGCGCACCCGCAAGAGCGTCGCAGCGAAGAGCCCGGCCAAGCGCACCGCCACCAAGACGGTCGCGGCGAAGACGGTGACCACCAGGAAGGCCACCGCGGGCACGGCCGCCCCGGCGGCGCCCGTCGCTCCGGCAGCCGCCGATCCCGCCGAGGAAGAAGCACCCGCCAAGAAGGCCGTCGCCAAGAAGACGACCGCCAAGAAGACGGCCGCCAAGAAGACCGTCGCCAAGAAGGCGGCAGCCAAGAAGGCCACGGCCAAGAAGGACGACGCCGAGATTCTCGAGGACGAGGTTCTCGAGGACGCCAAGGTCGCCGACGAGCCTGAGGGTACCGAGAGCGCCGGCTTCGTCCTGTCCGACGAGGACGAGGACGACGCGCCCGCGCAGCAGGTCGCCGCGGCCGGCGCCACCGCCGACCCGGTCAAGGACTACCTGAAGCAGATCGGCAAGGTTCCCCTGCTCAACGCCGAGCAGGAGGTCGAGCTGGCCAAGCGCATCGAGGCGGGCCTGTTCGCCGAGGACAAGCTGGCGAACTCCGACAAGCTCGCCCCGAAGCTCAAGCGCGAGCTGGAGATCATCGCCGAGGACGGCCGCCGTGCCAAGAACCACCTCCTGGAGGCCAACCTCCGTCTGGTGGTCTCCCTGGCCAAGCGCTACACCGGCCGCGGCATGCTCTTCCTGGACCTCATCCAGGAGGGCAACCTCGGTCTGATCCGCGCGGTCGAGAAGTTCGACTACACCAAGGGCTACAAGTTCTCCACGTACGCCACTTGGTGGATCCGTCAGGCGATCACCCGAGCCATGGCCGACCAGGCCCGCACCATCCGTATCCCGGTGCACATGGTCGAGGTCATCAACAAGCTCGCGCGCGTGCAGCGCCAGATGCTCCAGGACCTGGGCCGCGAGCCCACCCCGGAGGAGCTGGCCAAGGAACTCGACATGACCCCGGAGAAGGTCATCGAGGTCCAGAAGTACGGCCGTGAGCCCATCTCGCTGCACACCCCGTTGGGCGAGGACGGCGACAGCGAGTTCGGTGACCTCATCGAGGACTCCGAGGCCGTCGTCCCCGCGGACGCCGTCAGCTTCACGCTCCTGCAGGAGCAGCTGCACTCCGTTCTGGACACCCTGTCCGAGCGCGAGGCCGGCGTCGTCTCGATGCGGTTCGGTCTCACCGACGGTCAGCCCAAGACCCTCGACGAGATCGGCAAGGTCTACGGCGTCACGCGTGAGCGCATCCGCCAGATCGAGTCCAAGACCATGTCGAAGCTGCGTCACCCGTCGCGTTCCCAGGTGCTGCGCGACTACCTCGACTAGGTCGCGTCGTACGACGGCGAAGGCCCGGTTCCCCTCGGGGGGCCGGGCCTTCGTGCTGCGCGATGCGGGCCGGTGGATGACTCTGGGTGTCCCAGAGGATCCCCAGAGTGAGGAGCCTGCATGCGTCGTTCCGTTGTCCGGGCACTGGTCAGGCCGCTGGCGCTGGCGGCCACCGTGGCTGTCATACCCCTGGTGGGCGCGGCTCCGGGGAGGGCCGACAGCGTTGTGGTGGGCGGGTTCCCGATAGAGGTCTCGCAGGCTCCGTGGACGGTGGCGCTGGCCAGCCGTGACCGGTTCGGGGGTACGCGGGCGGGCCAGTTCTGCGGCGGAGTGGCGGTCGCGCCGACCTTGGTCGTCACCGCGGCGCACTGTCTGACGGAGGACGCGCTCGGGGTGCCACCGGCCCGGGTGCGCGACCTCAGGGTCATCACGGGCCGCACGGACCTGCTGTCGGCCGAGGGCGACGAGATCGCCGTACGGGACATCCAGGTCAATCCCCAGTACGAGGCCATGAGCAACTCCGGCGACTTCGCGTTCGTCACCCTCTCCGACGCGCTGCCGCGAAGCGCGGTCATCGCCATGGCGCGCGCGGGCGACCCGGCCTACAGACCGGGCACGCAGGCCCTCGTGTCGGGCTGGGGCGACACGACCGGCGGGGGAGCCTATGCACGCAGGCTGTACGCCGCACGAGTGCACGTGCAGCCCGACGACCTGTGTTCCCGTGCCTACCCCGGGGGCGTGGAAGGTGCCTACCAGCCCGCCACGATGCTGTGCGCCGGAGAGGCCGCCGGCGGCCCGGACAGCTGCCAGGGCGACAGCGGTGGGCCTCTCGTGGCCGGAGGGCGGCTGATCGGGCTCGTGTCGTGGGGGAGCGGCTGCGGGCGGCCGGGCACCCCCGGCGTCTACACGCGCGTGTCCGAGATCGTGCGGCCTCTGGAGCCCGCTGCGAGAACCGCGCGACGGCCGGGCACGCCCGCCTGAGCGCGGGTGCGGCAGGGCGGTAGGCATGAGCACGGGCGGTCTCTCCCGATGAGGAGAGGCCGCCCGTTCACCGGCCTGTGCCGGGGCTGGCTCGTCGGGTGTGCGAGATTCAGCGCTCTTCTTCGGAAGCGGTGTTCGGAACGGACGTCAGCCGCTCCGTCTCGTCCTGTATCTCAGCGGCGATCTTCTTGAGTTCCGGCTCGAACTTGCGACCGTGGTGGGCGCAGAAGAGCAGTTCTCCGCCGCTGAGCAGGACGACGCGCAGGTATGCCTGGGCGCCGCAGCGGTCGCAGCGATCGGCGGCCGTCAACGGGCTCGCGGGGGTCAGAACAGTAGTCACGTCGCCTCTTCTCTAGCTCGACGAGCTGTCGTACCAGGGTCAACATCCAACCAGCCCGAAAACGTTCCCGCTCGTGGCTTTTCCTCGAAAAATTTCTTCCGGGGCGGCTGTTTGCTGCCGGTTGGCGGCGAATGTGCCGTAGTGCGTCTCTTGTATGCGTACGGGTTCGCGCTGTCTTGCTTGTCTCGGTCCTCCCGGCCGGGTTGCCGGTTGTTCATGAGGACGTGCCCGGAGCCTAAATGGTTCATGCCCCCAAGGGAACGTGATATGTACTTCACTCCAACGAGGGATCGAACATGCATGCGAGCCTGGACTAGTCTGAGTTCTCGACGAGGGTGGCGTTACACCGGCTCTACCAGGCCTCGGTACCCTCTGAGCGGCGACCGAAGCCGCCCCCTTACCCAAAGGGGGGCCACCTGAAATTCAGCGAGGAGCGAACCGCGTGACCGCCGATACGTCCGTGCCGTCCACAGCGCTGCTGGCAGGAGCAGACCGGGACGGTTCCAACTACACCGCGCGGCACCTGCTCGTCCTCGAGGGCCTCGAGGCCGTGCGCAAGCGCCCGGGCATGTACATCGGCTCGACCGACAGCCGCGGTCTGATGCACTGCCTGTGGGAGATCATCGACAACTCCGTGGACGAGGCCCTCGCGGGCGTCTGCGACCACATCGAGGTCATCCTCCACGACGATGGCTCCGTGGAAGTGCGTGACAACGGCCGCGGCATCCCCGTGGACGTCGAGCCCAGGACCGGCCTGTCCGGTGTCGAGGTCGTCATGACCAAGCTCCACGCGGGCGGCAAGTTCGGCGGCGGCTCCTACGCCGCCTCCGGTGGTCTGCACGGCGTCGGCGCCTCCGTGGTCAACGCCCTCTCCGCCCGTCTCGACGTCGAGGTGGACCGCGGCGGCCACACCCACGCCATCAGCTTCCGCCGCGGCGTGCCCGGCGCCTTCGCCGCCAGCGGCGCCGATGCCAAGTTCGAGGCCAGGAGCGGCCTGCGCAAGGCCAAGAAGATCCCGAAGACGCGCACCGGCACGCGCGTGCGTTACTGGGCCGACCGGCAGATCTTCCTGAAGGACGCGAGGCTCTCCCTGGAGACCCTGCACCAGCGCGCCCGGCAGACCGCCTTCCTGGTGCCCGGCCTGACCATCGTCGTCCGCGACGAGTACGGCCTCGGCGAGGGCGGCAGCAAGGGCGAGGAGTCGTTCCGCTTCGACGGCGGCATCAGCGAGTTCTGCGAGTACCTGGCGAAGGACAAGGCGGTCTGCGACGTCCTCCGCTTCTCGGGCAAGGGCACCTTCAAGGAGACCGTCCCGGTCCTGGACGAGCACGGCCAGATGACGCCGACCGAGGTCACCCGCGAGCTGGGTGTCGACATCGCGCTGCGCTGGGGCACGGGGTACGACACGACCCTGCGGTCCTTCGTCAACATCATCGCCACCCCCAAGGGCGGCACCCACATGGCCGGATTCGAGCAGGCCGTCACCAAGACGCTGCTCGAGACGGTGCGCGCCAAGAAGCTGCTCCGCGTGGCCGAGGACGACATCGTCAAGGACGACGCCCTCGAAGGCCTCACGGCCGTCGTCACCGTGCGCCTGGCCGAGCCGCAGTTCGAGGGCCAGACCAAGGAGGTGCTCGGTACCTCCGCGGCCCGCCGCATCGTGAACAACGTGGTCGCGAAGGAACTGAAGGCGTTCCTGACCTCCACCAAGCGTGACGCCGCCGCGCAGGCCAGGGTCGTCATGGAGAAGGTGGTCGCAGCCGCCCGCACCCGTGTCGCGGCCCGCCAGCACAAGGACGCCCAGCGCCGGAAGACCGCCCTGGAGTCCTCGTCCCTGCCGGCGAAGCTCGCCGACTGCCGCAGCGACGACGTCGACCGCAGCGAGCTGTTCATCGTCGAGGGCGACTCCGCGCTGGGTACGGCCAAGCTGGCACGGAACTCCGAGTTCCAGGCGCTGCTGCCGATCCGGGGCAAGATCCTCAATGTGCAGCGGTCGTCGGTGACCGACATGCTCAAGAATGCCGAGTGCGGCGCGATCATCCAGGTCATAGGAGCGGGCTCGGGCCGCACCTTCGACATCGACCAGGCCCGCTACGGCAAGATCATCATGATGACCGACGCCGATGTGGACGGTTCCCACATCCGCTGTCTGCTGCTCACGCTGTTCCAGCGCTACATGCGTCCCATGGTCGAGGCGGGCCGGGTCTTCGCCGCGGTGCCGCCGCTGCACCGCATCGAGCTGATCCAGCCCAAGAAGGGCCAGGACAAGTACGTCTACACGTACTCGGACCGTGAGCTGCGCGACACGCTCATGGAATTCCAGAGCAAGGGCATCCGGTACAAGGACTCCATCCAGCGCTACAAGGGTCTGGGCGAGATGGACGCCGACCAGCTGGCGGAGACCACGATGGACCCGCGCCACCGCACCCTGCGCCGCATCAACCTCTCCGACCTGGAGGCCGCCGAGGAGGTCTTCGACCTGCTGATGGGCAACGACGTGGCGCCCCGCAAGGAATTCATCTCCGGCTCGGCGGCGACGCTGGACCGGTCGCGCATCGACGCGTAGCGGCTGCGCCGGGCTTCAGCCGATGGGGTCGGCGCGCAGGTGGGGCCTGCTGGGGGCGGCCGTGTGGCCGCCGGACTGCTGCGCGTCGCCCCCGCCGGCGGCCGGGCCCCGGCCGCCGGCGGGGGCGGGCAACCCGGCAACCGGGTGGAGACGGCCTGGCGTGACGGGCCGGCTGACGGCTCAGCGGCCGACCGGGGGCTGGTCTCCTCCGGCGGCATGCAGGCCCCAGCCCGTACCGGTTGCCCCGGGCGCAGCCTGCCTCGCGGCCGATCCCACCCGCCCGCACCACCCGGCCCACGACATTCCAAGGGTCCGCCCGTACCGTCCCTCCACCCGTGGGTGGAGGCGGGCCGGTCAGAGGTTCCACCCGTGATCCACCCTGGATCCGATCCTCTGACCTGCGCATTTCCGTAGCTTCGAAGGGTCGGCAGCGCTCGCTTCCGGCACACCTTCCCGCTTACGGAGGCACCGATGTCCGGGCTCGTCAACGCGCTGGTGATCGTGGCCGTGGTCGCCATGGTGATCGCGCGGCAGTTCCGCGCCCGTCCGATCGACACCGACCGCCGCTGGTGGCTGCTGCCCCTGATCCTCGCCGTCGTGGCGCTGCGCGAGCCCGGCATTCTCGACGCCCACCACAGGACCGCAGCCGCTGTGCTGCTCCTGGTCGAGGTTCTGATCGGACTCGCCACGGGCGCGGGCTGGGCGTGGACCACCCGTATCTGGACGGCCGCGGACGGCGTCGTCTGGATCAAGGGCACGAATGCCGGCATCGGCGTATGGCTCGTCGGCATAGCACTGCGGGCCGGCGTCTTCGGTCTCGGTACCGCGCTCGGCGTGCACCAGGACAGCTCGGCCCTGATGCTCGGCCTGGCCGGCACGTTGCTGGTCCGCGCCGGGATCCTGGCCGGGCGGGCTCGGTCCCAGGGCCCCGCGACCCCTGTTGCCCCGGCGTACGGTGACGTCATGCGGCCGGCCTGGAAGGAGCGCGCGTGAAGGAGAACGCCTGGACACGCTGGCCGTCGCGTGAAGCGCTCGGCCGAACGGGAGTCTCCCGGCCCCGGCGCATGCTCACCTGGGCCGTCCGGCTGGTGCTGCTCGCCCTGCTGTTGTGGGCCGCGTTCAGTCACCAGCACGTGGGCATCTGGGGCGCGCTCGCGGCTGCCGCGACGGTGCTGCTGGCCGGTCTCGTCTCCTGGGGCTTCCTCCGCACGACGTACGCGCATCGGCTGGTGCCCTCCCTGGCGCTCATCACCGTGCTGCTGGGCATCGCGGTCGCGGCACAGGTCACGGGGTTCAGAGGGCCGGCCCTGGTGATCTGGTGCGGGTGCGGGATCGCCGCCCTGGAGAGACTCCCTCTGGGTGCCGCCGTGCCCGTGACGTCGGCGGCACTGGCCTCGTACGCCGCGTTCAACAACGACGTGTGGCTGACCACGGCGGCGACGGTGGCGGGCATGGCCCTCGCCGGCTACGTCCTGCGGCTGGACGCGGAGGCACGCGGCAACGCACAGCGGCTGCTCGCCCAGGAGCGGGCCGCACGAGCCGCCGAGGCGGAGTCGGCGGCGCTGGCGGAGCGTGCGCGCATCGCACGGGAGATCCACGACGTACTGGCCCACAGCCTCTCGGCGCAGCTCGTGCACCTGGAGGCAGCGCGGCTGCTGATCGAGAACGGCGCGAGCCGCGAGCGGATCCTGGAACGGGTGGTGGCCGCCCGGGGGATGGCCCGCGACGGCCTCGCCGAGACCCGGCAGGCGCTGTCCGCGCTGCGGGGAGAGCTGACACCGCTGGAGGACTTCCTGACCGAACTCGTCAGCACGGCCGACGGCGCCGAGGTCACCGTCACGGGTGAGCGCAGACCGCTGCCGGCCGAGGCGTCCCAGGCCGTGCGGCGGGTCGCGCAGGAGGCGCTGACGAACGTGCGTAAACACGCCCAGGGTGCCAAGGTCCGGGTGCGGCTCGACTACCGCGAACACGAAGTGACGTTGCACGTGAGGGATTCGGGCGGACGGCCGGGCGAACTCGGCGGCTTCGGAGGCGGGTACGGTCTGCTGGGCATGCGTGAGCGTGCCGAACTGCTGGGCGGTTCGCTGCACGCGGGGCCGCACGAGGAGGGTTTCGTGGTGACGCTGAAGGTGCCCGGATGACGGAGGCGGAGGGCGGCAAGAAGCCCGCGCGGGTGGTGGTCGCCGACGACCAGACCGTGGTCCGTGAGGGCATCGTGATGCTGCTCGGTCTGCTGCCCGGTCTGGAGGTCGTCGGGGCCGCGGGCGATGGCGAGGAGGCGGTGCGGCTCGCCGGGGAACTCGCCCCGGACGTGGTCCTGATGGATCTCCGGATGCCCCGCTGCGACGGTGTGGAGGCCACCCGGCGGATCCGGGCGCAGTACCCGGGGACCCAGGTGGTGGTACTGACGACGTACGCGGACGACGAGTCGCTGTTCCCCGCGCTGCGGGCCGGGGCCAAGGGGTACCTGACCAAGGACGCGGGCGGAGACGAGATCGTGCGCGCCGTGGAGAGCGTGCTGTCGGGAGACGCAGGGCTGTCGCCCAGCGTCCAGCGCCGGTTGCTGGAGCGGCTGTCCCAGCCCGAGCCGGCACCGGCCCCGACCGAGGCACCCGACGGGCTCACCGCACGGGAGACCGAGGTTCTGGTGCTGATCGCCGAAGGCCTCAACAACCAGGAGATCGCCCGCAGACTGCATGTGTCGACCGCGACCGTGAAGACACACATCAACAACCTCTTCGCCAAGACGGGGCTCAAGGACCGGGCGCAGGCCGTGCGCTACGCCTACAGCAAGGGTCTTGTGCGGCCACCCGCCGGGTGAGTCACCTGATGGGGTGAAGAGCCCGAGGAAGAAGAGTCGGGGATGCTCCCGTTCTGTCCATCCTTGGGCATGCAGTCACGCAACGGTCGTTCCCGCGGAGCCGGGGACGGTCCCGAGAGTCCGGCGGGGCACCAGGAAGAACACGGGGCAGCTGCCCATGAGGTGGCGTTCGAGGACCCCTGGTACGACGCCCTGGCGGCGGGCTGGGGCGAGCTGGACGGTACCGGCAGGCCGGCCTCGGCCGTGCCGCCGGCGCGGAGCGAGGCGAGCGCCACGGCACTGCGCGCCCGTGACGTGTACCTCGAGGTGCAACGGAGCGAGGCCTTCCAGGAAGTGCGCAGCAGATACCGGCGGTTCGTGGTGCCGGGAGTCGTGGCGTTCCTCGTCTGGTACGCGGGGTACGTGATCGCCGCGACGACCGCGCCCGGACTCATGGCCCGGCCGGTGGTGGGCGCGGTGAACGTGGCCCTGCTGGCGGGGCTCGGGCAGTTCCTCACCACGTTCCTGCTCACCTGGGCCTACGCGCGGCACGCCAGGCTGCGCCGGGACCGGGCCGCGCTGGAGCTGCGCTGGGACACCCAAGAACTGACCCGAGGAGTGCAGGGGGGCGCCTCATGACCGGTGACCACCAGACCCTGGCTCTGCTGCTGTTCAGCGTTTTCGTGGCGGTCACCTTGGGGATCACGACCTGGGTGAGCCGTCGACGGCACGGTTCGGCGGAGGAGTTCTATGCCGGCGGGCGGTTGTTCTCCCCGATGGAGAATGGTTTTGCCATCGCGGGCGACTACATGTCGGCGGCATCGTTCCTCGGGGTGAGCGGGCTCATCGCGCTGTACGGGTACGACGGGTTGCTGTACGGGGTGGGATTCCTCGTGGCGTGGCTGGTCGTGCTGTTCCTGGTGGCGGAACTGGTGCGCAACTGCGGGCGGTTCACCCTCGCCGACGTGGTGGCCGCGCGGATGAGCGAACGGCCCGTGCGGACCGCCGCGGGAACTTCCTCGGTGACGGTGTCCGTTCTCTACCTGGTGGCGCAGATGGTCGGCGCGGGCAGCCTGGTGGCGCTGCTGCTGGGGCAGACAAGCGAGGCGGCCCAGTCCTGGGCGGTCATCGGGGTGGGCGCGCTCATGGTGATCTATGTGTCGTTGGGAGGGATGCGGGCCACCACCTGGATCCAGATCGTGAAGGCGGTCCTGCTGATCAGCGGGACGGTCGCACTGACCGTGCTCGTCCTGCTGCGGTTCCACGGAGACGTCGACCGGCTGCTGCTGACGGCCGCGGAACGCAGCGGTCACGGCAAGGCGTTCCTGGCACCCGGACTGAAGTACGGCGGGGACTGGACCTCCCGTGTCGACTTCATCAGCCTCGGGCTCGCGCTGGTGCTGGGCACGGCAGGCCTGCCCCACATCCTGTCCCGCTTCTACACCGTGCCGACCGCGCGGGCCGCCCGCCGTTCCGTGGTGTGGTCCGTCGGTCTGATCGGCAGCTTCTATCTGATGTCGCTCGTGCTCGGGTTCGGAGCGGCGGCGGTGGTGGGACCGGACGCCGTGCGCCGTTCCAACGCGGCCGGGAACACCGCGGTGCCGCTCCTCGCTCTCGACCTGGGCGGCGGGGCGGGCTCCACCGGTGGAACGGTTCTGTTCGCGATCGTCGCCGCGATCGCCTTCGCCACGATCCTCGCGGTGGTGGCCGGCATCACGCTCGCCTCCTCCGCCTCGGTGGCCCACGATCTGTACGCCTCGCTGCGCCCGCCGCGCGGTGGGGCCCCGCGCAGCGAGGTGGCCGTGGCCCGGTGCGCCGCGGTGGGCATCGGAATCGTGGCGATCGCGCTCGGTCTGCTGGCCCGTGATCTCAACGTCGCCTTCCTCGTGGGGCTGGCCTTCGCGGTCGCAGCGTCGGCGAATCTGCCGGTCCTGCTCTACTCGCTGTTCTGGCGCGGCTTCACCACACGGGGCGCGGTGTGGGCGGTGTACGGCGGGCTGTTCCCGGCGATCGGACTCGTGCTGCTGTCGCCGGTGGTGTCCGGCAGCCCGGGCTCGCTGTTCCCGGGTGTCGACTTCCAGTACTTCCCGTTGGAGAACCCGGGCATCGTCTCCATTCCGCTCGGCTTCCTCGCCGGCTGGCTGGGCACGGTCACGTCGGACGAGGTCGCGGACGAGGCCAAGTTCGCCGAGACCGAGGTGCGTTCGCTGACGGGTGCCGGCGCGGTGTAGCCGGGCCACAGGAGTCGCTAGGGGGACACCCAGGCGTACCGGTGTTCCGGGCGGCCGGTGTCGCCGTACTTCAGGGACAGGCGGAGACGGCCCGCCTGTTCCAAGTGGCGGAGGTAGCGCTGGGCGGTGGAGCGGCTCAGGCCGGTGCGGGCGGCCACCTCGTGGGCCGAGAGCGGCCGGCCGGCGTGGTGCAGCACCTCGCAGATCAGGTCGGTCGTGGGCTCCGAGTGACCGCTGGGCAGGCCGGGCGCGGAGGGGGCGGGGACGGTGCGCAGGGCGCTGAAGATCCGGTCGATCTGTTCCTGACCCGTAAGGCCCCGGCCGCCGACGCGGTCGACCGTGCGGCGCAGGGCGGCGTAGGAGTCCAGGCGGGCGCGCAACGCCGCGAAGGTGAAGGGCTTGACCAGGTAGTGCAGGGCGCCGAGGCGCATCGCCTGCTGGACGGTCGTCACATCACTGGCCGCGGTGATCATGATGACGTCGGCGTGGTGGCCCTGCTCCCGCATCCGGTGGACGAGTTCCAGGCCGGTACGGTCCGGCAGGTAGTGGTCGAGCAGGACCAGGTCGATGGCGCCGCGTTCGACGGCGGCCATGGCCTGGGCGGCACTGTGCGCCCGGCCGGTCACCCGGAAGCCGGGAACCTTTCCTACGTACTTGGCGTTGATCTCGGCGACGCGGAAGTCGTCGTCCACCACCAGGACGTCAATCATCAGGCCTCTCCTTCAAGGCCGGCGAGCGCTGAGCCCGTGTTCGGCTCCGCAGTTGTAGCGCGAGCAAAACGAGCACAACAGGCTCCTGCGAGCAAAAGAACGGCTTGTGCTCACAAGACTCCTGCTACGGCCGGGGCCGCACCTACCGTCCCGCCCCATGAGCGCACACACCAGCCCCGCGATCGAGCTGCGGGGTGCGAGCAAGACCTTCAGAACCCCGTCCGGGGCGCTGCACACCGCCGTGCGCGGTCTCGACCTCACCGTGAACTGCGGCGAGTTCGTGGCCGTCGTCGGACCCACCGGGTGCGGCAAGTCCACCACGCTGACGCTGGTCAGCGGTCTGGAGGAGCCCACCGAGGGCGAGGTGCGGGTGACCGGGGAGCCGGTCGACGGCGTCGGCGAGAAGGTCGGCTTCGTCTTCCAGCAGGACGCCACCTTCCCCTGGCGGACCGTGCTGTCGAACGTCATGGCGGGCCCGCGCTTCCGGGGCGTTCCCAAAGCGGAGGCCAGGGAGAAGGCCCGTGAGTGGCTGGCCCGGGTCGGACTCGCCGCCTTCGAGGACCGCTATCCGCACCAGCTCTCCGGCGGCCAGCGCAAGCGGGTCGCGCTTGCGGCCACGTTCGTCAACGATCCCGAGATCCTCCTAATGGACGAGCCGTTCTCGGCGCTCGACGTGCAGACCCGGGCCCTGATGTCGGACGAGCTGCTGGAGCTGTGGGAGGGCACCGGTGCCTCGGTCGTCTTCGTCACCCACGACCTGGAGGAGTCCATCGCGCTGGCCGACAAGGTCGTCGTGATGACCGCCGGCCCCGCGACCGTGAAGCAGGTCTTCGACATCGATCTGCCCCGGCCGCGGAAGGTCGAGTCGGTGCGCCTGGAGCCGCGGTTCATCGAGATCTACCGCGAGATCTGGGAGTCCCTCGGCGAAGAGGTCCGCATCACCCGTGAGAGAGGTGCCGCCCATGTCGCCTGAGGTTCTCGGCACCCCCGTCGTCGGCACCGCCAAGACTCCCGGCCGGGCTCAGACCCGCGCCCGGGCCGCGCGCCGGCGCAAGATCCTCGTGAGCGCCGCGCGCGTGGTGCTCCTGGTGGCCGTCCTCGGACTGTGGGAGGCGTTGTCCCGGGCCAAGGTCATCGACCCGTTCAACTTCTCGATGCCCTCCAGGATCTGGGACCAGATCTACACCTGGGTGACCCACGGAACCGCGCTCGGCTCCCTGGGCGAGCAGATCTGGTACACGCTCTATGAGGCGCTGCTCGGCTGGGTCATCGGTGTGGTCGCCGGTGTCCTGCTCGGTATTGCGCTCGGGCGGATCAGATTGCTCGCCGAGGTTCTTGGTCCATACATCAAGGTGCTCAACTCGATTCCCCGGATCGTGCTGGCGCCCATCTTCCTGATCTGGTTCGGCCTCGGACCGTCGTCCAAGGTGGCCTCCGCCGTGGTCCTCGTCTTCTTCCCGGTGTTCTTCAATGCCTTCCAGGGCGCCCGGGAGGTCGACCGCAACCTGGTGGCCAACGCCCGCATCCTGGGCGCGAGCGACCGCAGGGTGACGCTCCAGGTGGTCGTCCCGTCGGCCACCTCCTGGATCTTCACCAGCCTCCACGTGAGCTTCGGCTTCGCCCTCATCGGCGCCATCGTCGGCGAGTACATCGGCGCGACCAAGGGCATCGGCCTGCTCGTCGCGCAGTCCCAGAACACCTTCAACGCGGCCGGGGTGTACGCCGCCATGGTCATCCTCGCCGTCGTCGCCCTCGTCGCCGAGGGGCTGCTGACCTTCGCCGAGCGCCGCGTCTTCCGCTGGAAGCCCACCGGTTCCGACAGCTGACCGGCCACCGCCACACCCCGGCCCTTTCCCCGCACCGCCCCCTCTCAAGGACGTGAACCGCATGCGCAAGCCCGCAAGATACGCCTGCCTGGCCGCCGCCGGACTGCTCGCCCTCTCCTCGCTCACCGCCTGTGCCGACGACGAGGCCGGCTCCACGGCCGACGCCGGCAGCGGCGGCGGCAGGGGGGAGACCGTCAAGATCATGGTGGGCGGCCTGGACAAGGTCATCTACCTGCCCGCGATGCTCACGCAGCGCCTCGGCTACTTCCGGGCCGAGGGGCTGAACGTCCAGCTTCTCAGCGAGCCCGCCGGGGTCCAGGCCGAGACCGCGCTCGTCTCCGGCCAGGTGCAGGGGGCGGTCGGCTTCTACGACCACACCCTCGACCTGCAGGTGAAGGGCAAGGCGGTGGAGTCGGTCGTGCAGTTCTCGCACGCGCCCGGCGAGGTCGAGATCGTCTCGGACAAGGAGGCCGGCGACCTCGCCTCGCCCAAGGACTTCAAGGGCCGCAAGCTGGGCGTGACCGGACTCGGCTCCTCGACCGACTTCCTCACCAAATACCTGGCGGTCAAGAACGGCGTACGGGTCAGCGACTTCACGCCGGTCGCGGTGGGGGCCGGGCCGACCTTCGTCGCGGCGCTCCAGAAGGGCGCGATCGACGGCGGCATGACCACCGACCCGACCGTCGCGACGATCCTGGACAAGAAGGCGGGGAAGATCCTCGTCGACATGCGCACCCAGGAGGGTTCGCAGGAGGCGCTGGGCGGGCCGTATCCGTCGTCAAGTCTGTACATGCAGACGGACTGGGTGAAGGGGCACAAGGACACCGTCCAGAAGTTGGTCAACGCGTTCGTCAAGACGCTCAAGTGGATGTCCACGCACAGCGCCGACGAGATCGCCGCCAAGATGCCCGCCGACTACTCCCAGGGCGACAAGGCCCTGTACGCGCAGGCCGTCGAAAGCACCCTTCCGATGTTCACCGACGACGGCGTGATGCCGCAGGGCGGTCCCGAGACGGTTGAGAAGGTGCTCAAGGCATTCAATCCCACCATCAAGAACGCAGATGTCGACTTGAGCAAGACGTACACGACGGAGTTCGTCAAGGCGGTCAAGTGACCGCTGCATGAGACGTGCTCAGACGCGGGCCGCCCACTCGTAACGGTGTTCCGGGCGGCCCGCTTCGCCGTACTTCAGGGTCAGCCGGGCCCGGCCGGTGCGTTCCAGGAGCTTCAGGTACCGCTGGGCGGTCTGCCGGCTCACTCCCGTCCGCTCGGCGATCTCCTGGGCGGACAGCGGGGCTTCGGCGTTCATCAGCACCTGTCGCACCAGCTCGGCCGTCGTGGGGGAGTGCCCCTTGGGCAGGCCTGGCTCGGACGGGGCGGACAGGGCGCCGAAGATGCGGTCCACCTCCGCCTGTTCGGCCTCCCCGCCGCCGTCCAGGGTGCGCCGCAGCTCGGCGTACGCCTCCAGCTTGGCTCGCAGCCCGGCGAAGGCGAAAGGTTTCACCAGGTACTGCAGCGCCCCGTGCCGCATGGCCGCCTGGACGGTCGAGACGTCCCGCGCCGCCGTCACCATGATCACGTCGGTCTGGTGGCCGCGCCGGCGCATCTCCCGGACGACCGCCAGGCCCGTGCCGTCGGGCAGGTAATGGTCCATGAGGACCAGGTCCAGCCGGGGCAGGGTCTCTACCTGGCGCAGTGCGTCGGCCGCGTTGTGTGCCTCGCCGGCCACATGGAACCCGGGCACCTTCGCCACGTAGGCGGCATTGACCCGGGCCACCCGGGTGTCGTCGTCCACGACCAGCACCTCGATCATCACGCCTCCTCCTCGGCGGTGGCCGGGGCGTCCGCCCTCTCCTCGGCGGACTCCACGGACCCGGTGAGCGCCGGCTGCAGATCCGGCTCGGTCAGCGCCTCCGGCAGGACCACCGTGAACTCCGCGCCGCCCCCTGCCGCCGCGCTCACGGTGGCGCTCCCGCCCTGCCGTTCGGCGAGCCGGCGCACCAGGGAGAGGCCGATGCCCCGCTTGCCGTGCGCGGGCGGCTGCTTGGTGGACCAGCCCTCCGTGAAAATCAACTCCTGTTGGTCCGCCGGTACGCCGGGGCCCGTGTCGCGCACCCGGAGGACGACCGTACGGCCCTCGGTGCGCAACTCGGCCTCCACGCGCGCGTGCGGGGTGCCCGCGACCGCGTCGAGGGCGTTGTCCACCAGGTTGCCCACGATCGTGACCAGGCCCCGCGGATCGATCAGCCGGTCCGGCAGCCGGGTGTGCTCCGACACCCACAGGGCCACCCCGCGCTCGGCCGCCACGGTCGCCTTGCCGACCAGCAGCGCGGCCAGCAGCGGGTCCTGGATCTTCTCGGTGACCTGCTCGGCGGTGGCCCGGTGGTCGCCCACCACCTCGCCGACGAACTCCATGGCGTCGTCGTACATCTCCAGTTCCAGCAGCCCGAGCAGCGTGTGCATACGGTTGGCATGCTCGTGGTCCTGGGCGCGCAGGGCGTCGATCAGCCCGCGCGTGGAGTCGAGTTCGCGCCCGAGCTGCTCCAGTTCGGTCCGGTCGCGCAGGGTGGCCACGGCGCCGCCGTCGTCGGTGGGCATACGGTTGGCGACCAGGACCCGCTGGCCGCGCACGGTGAGCAGGTCGGTGCCGGTCACCCGGCCGGCCAGCACATCCGTCGTACGGCCCGCGCCGAGCGCCTCGTCGGGGGTCCGCCCGACGGCCTCGTCGCCGATGCCCAGCAGCCGCCGTGCCTCGTCGTTGAGCAGGCGGATCCGGCCGCCGCGGTCGAGCGCGACGACTCCCTCCCGGATGCCGTGCAGCATCGCCTCGCGCTCCGCGAGGAGCGCCGAGATGTCGGAGAAGGCCAGGTCCCGGGTCTGCCGCTGCACTCGGCGGGAGATCAGCCAGGCGGCCAGCGCGCCCACCGCCAGCGCACCTCCGGCGTAGGCGAACAGCCCCGGGATCGCGCTGATCAGCCGCGCCCGCACGCTGTCGTAGGCGATACCGACCGAGACGGCCCCGATGATGCGGTGGTCGGCGTCGTACAGCGGCACCTTGCCGCGCGCCGAGCGTCCCAGGGTGCCCTTGTCGATCTCCATGACCTGCTTGCCGGCCAGGGCGTCCCTGGGGTCGGTGGAGACGCGCCGGCCGATCTCGGCCGCCGTGGGATGCGACCAGCGGATCCAGCGCCGGTCGAGCACCACGATGTACTCGGCGTGCGTGGCCTTGCGGATCCGCTCGGCCTCCTTCTGCACCGGGCCGTCGCCGGTCGGCGGGGTGGTCAGGACGCCCTCGGCGATCTGCGGGTCCTGGGCCGTCGTCTCGGCGATGGCGAGCGCGCGGCGCATCGCCTCCTGGTCCAGCTGCTTGCTCAGCGGCGCCAGGAAGAGCCCGGTCGCGAGCACCGCGACGCCCGCGGCGATCGCCACCTGCATGAGCAGCACCTGGGAGAACATCCGGCGGGGCATACCGAGGCGCAGACGGCGTGCGGGGGGAGTGCGGCTCATACCCACGACGGTACGTGGCACGGTCCGAAGCGCCCCAGCGGGTCGACGTGCACCCCTTGATCAATGCTTGAGCGAGCGATCAATGGCCGGCTCGTGGGAGCGATGACCAGGTCGCGGGATCAATGCACAGGTCGTGGCGGATGGCCGATGGCTAGCTCGCCAGAGCCGTCGGCCTCAGTTCGCGCACCTCCACCACGTCCATCCTCGCGGGCGCACCGAGCACGGCCGCGCCACAGCTCTCCGGGCGGGGCGGCAGCGACGCCCCCTGGGCCACGGTGACCCGCCAGCGGCGGCCGTCGGCGTGGGACACGGTGACCTCCCAGCGGGGGGCCGTGCCGGCGGTCCGTACGACGCTCAGCACGCCCGCCCGGTACTCGCCGCAGGCCGAGCGGACGGCCAGTTCGGCGGCCTGGCCGGGCCGTTCCCACGCGGAGCACCCACGGCACCCCTCGACGACCACACGCCCCTCCTGCACGCCGTGCAGGGCCTCCTTGACGATGTGCGCCTCCGCCCGGCCGTATGCGTAGCCGTACGGCAGGACCAGCACCGTCGGGGCGAAACGATGTCCACCCAGATGGGTGACCTCCCAGACCCCGCGCACACCGGACGCCTCCAGTTCTGCGGCGAGGGGGCGGCCCAGGAGCGCGCAGCAGCGGTCGCGCTTGCCGTTGGTGCACACGAGCGCGAGCGGGTCCCCGGTGTGCGGCAGCCCGCCGAGCGCCGCGCCGAAGGAACGGTGGTCGCCCGCCCCGAGGGCGGCGAAGTCGAGTGAGAGGAGCCGCTCGGGATCGCGGGTGGTGGCACCGTGCAGCCACACACGCCCCGCAACGGTGTGGGAGGCGTACACCTGCCGGATCGGAGGCGTGCCGGGGTCGGCGTGCCGCCCGGGGCGCCGGATGAGCGCGATGCGCACGCCGGTTCCCTCGGCGGCGGCCTCCAGCGCCCGGCCGAGCGCCCGGTCCAGATGGCTCGAAGTGAGCGCCTTGGCACCCCACGGGCCGGGCTGTTCCAGCAGCAGCCACGTCGTCGCCGTGGCCGCCGTGCCGGAAACCGGCTCGTCGAGGCTCCGGGAGACGGTCGCACACCTACTCACAGAGGTGAGCCTAACCTGACTCCGCGCGGGGCGACTTCCGGCCCCGCCGTGTTCTAGTCCGGGAGGGGTTGCGGCGGGCGTGCACCGACGTAGTGGCCGCTGGGGCGCATGCGCAGCGGGCGCTCGCCGTACTCCTCCAGGGCGTGCGCGATCCAGCCCGCCGTCCGTGCGACGGCGAAGATCGTCTCCCCGGCCGTGGCGGGCATCCCGGAGGAGGCGGTGAACACGGCCAGGGCCAGGTCGACGTTGGCGTGCAGCGGGGTGTGGCGGGCGGTCGTGGCGACGATGTCGCGGGCGGCCAGCAGTGCGGACTCCGCGCGCGGGACCTGCTCCAGCAGGGCGAACAGCGCCCGCGCGCGGGGGTCCTCACCCTGGTAGAGCCGATGGCCCAGCCCGGGGACGCGGCGGCCCGCGCGCAACTCGTCGGCGATCACCGGGACCGCCGTGCCCTGGTCGAGCACGTCGAGGAGCATCCGGTGGGCCAGGCCGCTGGCGGCGCCGTGCAACGGACCCTCCAGGACGCCCAGACCCGCCGACACGGCCGCGTAGGCGTGCGCCCGGGCCGAGGCGGCCACCCGGACGGCGAGTGTGGAGGCGGCGAGGTCGTGGTCGGCGAGCAGGCCCAGCGCGGTGTCCAGGACGCGCAGGGAGGCCTCGTCCGCCGGGCGGCCGGTCAGCCGGCCCCACAGGCGGTGGGCGAGCGGGCCGTCGTCCTTGTGGTCGTGCCAGACCGGCGGCAGCGCGGCGACGAGCGTCGGGATGAGGGTCCGTGCCGTGTTCAGCACGGCCTCCTCGGACAGGTCGAAGCGCAGCGGGTCCTCGGCCGCCGCGGCGACGGCCGCCACCCGCAGCCGGTCGACAGGGGAGGCGTGCTCGGACAGGGCGTCCACCGCACGGCGGGCGACCTCGACGGTGGCCTCGGGCGCGGTGAAGACCACCCCGGGGGTCAGGCGGCCCGTCCACAGCCACTCCGCGACCTCCTCGTAGGAGTGGCGGCCGGCCATCTCGACGGCGTCCACGCCCCGGAAGAAGTACCGGTCCTGATCGATCAGCGTGATACGTGTGCGGACGGACAGGTCGCCGCCGGAGCCCGGGGTGCCGGCCGCCTCGCGCCGGTTGCGGCGAGCGAGGGCCTCCACCTCCTTCGCCTCGAAAGTGCTGGCCCGGCCACCGGCTTCGCGCCGGCTGCTGAGCAGGCCGCGGCTCACGTACGCGTAGACCGTCTCGGGCTTCACGCCGAGGAGTTCGGCGGTCTCCTTGGTGCTCAGCCGGTGCCCGGGACGGTGGGGGGCGGGTTCGGGATCGCGCATGGGGGCCACCGTAGCCCCTCTGCACACGTTGATGAGGAAGCATTGATCCGATCAATATTGACAAGGAATTCGTCAAGCATGGACAGTCGGATCAATTCCAGGGAGGAGAATCATGGTCATCAACTCGACCGCAACCCCGCTGATCGACGCCCCACGCGGACTCGCGGGCGTCGTCGTCGCCGATACCGAGGTCGGTGACGTCCGGGGGAGCGAGGGCTTCTACCACTACCGGCAGTACCCGGCCGTCGACCTCGCGCGCACCCGGAGCTTCGAGGACGTCTGGCACCTCCTGGTCCACGGAGAACTCCCGGACGCCGGCCGCAGCGCCGTCTTCGCCGCCGAGACGGCGGCCCTGAGAGGCCTGCCGACGGAAGTCCAGGCGGCCCTGCCCGCGATCGCCGCGGCCGGAAGCTGCTCCGGCCCGCTCGCCGGACTGCGCACGGCACTGTCGCTGCTGGGTGCCGCCCGGGGCTTCCGGCCGGTGTACGACATCGACGCGGAGCGGCGGCGTGCCGACACCCTGGCCGCCTGTGCGGCCGTACCGACCCTGCTCACCGCGCTGCACCGGCTCGGCCGCGGACTCGAACCGGTCGAGCCGCGCGAGGACCTCTCGTACGCCGCCAACTACCTCTACATGCTGACCGATTCGGAGCCCGAGCCGCGCCGGGCGCGTGCGGTCGAGCAATATCTGGTCTCAACCATTGATCACGGATTCAATGCGTCAACGTTCACCGCGCGCGTCATCGCGTCCACCGGCGCCGACATGGCGGCCTGCCTGACCGGCGCCGTCGGCGCCCTGTCCGGCCCGCTCCACGGAGGCGCGCCCAGCCGGGCCCTGGACACACTGGACGCGATCGGCACACCCGACCGGATCGACACCTGGATCCGGGAGCGGGTGCTCGCCGGTGACCGCATCATGGGCTTCGGGCACGCCGTCTACCGCACGGAGGACCCCCGCTCGCGGATGCTGCGGGAGACAGCGCTCCACTTCGGCGGACCACGGGTGCACTTCGCGGTGGAGGTGGAACGCCGGGTGGAGGCGATCCTGGCCGAACTGAAGCCCGGCCGCGAACTCCACACGAACGTCGAGTTCTACGCCGGAGTGGTCATGGAACTCTGCGGCCTGCCCCGGGAGATGTTCACCCCCACCTTCGCCGCGGCACGGGTCGTCGGCTGGAGCGCCAACATCCTGGAACAGGCGGCCGACCCGAAGATCATCCGGCCGGTGGCGCGGTATGTCGGACCGGAGCCGGAGAAGGCGGCCACGGGCACCGGGTGACCCGGTGCGGCCGTTCACCGGGCCACGTGCACCGATCAGTCCGCGGACGGGCGGAAGGACTCCGCCGGCCAGGAGGCGCACGGAAGCAAGGCGGGACCGCTCACCTCGGTGGCCTGTGCCAGGACCGTCCGGACTGCAACGCCGCCAAGTGTTCACTTCGGACGCGTTCCGGCCCGCTCGTATCCTGGACCACCTGTCCATGCTCGTCCGTGCGCCGGGACGCGAGCCGGTGTGCGCTGGTGTGTCAGAGAGGTCACCCGTTGGGGAACAACTTGGGGAACTGCGGCGGTCCGCAGCAGGTCCCGGTCGTCGTGCTCGCCGGTTTCCTGGGCTCCGGGAAGACCACACTCCTCAACCACCTGCTGCACCGCAGCGGAGGCAGCCGGATCGGAGCCGTGGTCAACGACTTCGGGGCCATCGAGATCGACGCGATGGCCGTCGCCGGCGCACTCGGCGACTCGACGGTCTCGCTCGGCAACGGCTGTCTGTGCTGTGCCGTCGACGCGAGCGAACTCGACCTCTACCTGGACCGGCTCGCCGCACCCGCCGCCGGCATCGATGTGATCGTCATCGAGGCGAGCGGCCTGGCCGAGCCGCAGGAACTCGTGCGGATGGTGCTGGCCAGCGAGCACCCGAGGGTGGTCTACGGCGGCCTGGTCGAGGTGGTCGACGCCGCCGAGTTCGACGACACGCGCGCGCGGCACCCCGAGATCGACCGGCACCTCGCCCTCGCCGACCTGGTCGTGGTCAACAAGCTCGACCGCGCCGACGACCCCGGCCGGGTCCTGGGGCTCGTCCGCTCGCTCACCGACCGGGCCGCCGTCGTACCCGTCACCTACGGCCGTATCGACCCCGGGTTCCTCTTCGACTGCAAGCCGAGCGAGGAACGCATCGGGCAGCTGTCCTTCGACGACCTGCACGAGCCCGGCGAAACCGGTCGCGAGACCGACGGCGAACCCGATGGCGAGGGCGGCGCGCACGCCCATGCCGGACATCTGCACACCGGGTACGACAGCCTGGCCTTCACCTCCGGCGTGCCCCTGGAGCCCCGCCGGCTCATGCAGTTCCTGGACAGCCGGCCCGAGGGGCTGTACCGGATCAAGGGGTACGTCGACTTCGGGCCGTACGACCCGCTCAACCGGTACGCCGTGCACGCCGTCGGCCGGTTCCTGCGCTTCTACCCCGAGCCCTGGCCGGCCGGCGGCGACCGTCTCACCCAGCTGGTGCTGATCGGCTCCGGCATCGGCACCGACGGCCTAGGCAAGGAGCTGGAGGCGTGCAAGGACGACGCCCCGCACGCCGACGAGCACGGCATGTGGGGCGTCCTGCGCTACGTACAGGGTTCCGAGGCGGAGCCGGACCCCGAGGCGTACGAGCCCTGGGAGGGGGCCTAGAACACCGGTCCCGCCACCACCGCCACCGTCTTCGCCAGCGAGGTGCCCGAACCGTCGCGGCGCGGGTCCGGCTCCGGCAGCTCCGCCGGGGCACCGGTCTTCTGTGCCGCGCGCGCGGGAGCCGGGCCCGCCCAGGCCACCGACAGACAGTCCTCGCCCTTCAGGAACCGCTGACAGCGGACGCCGCCCGTGGCCCGGCCCTTGCGCGGGTACTGGTCGAACGGGGTCAGCTTGGCCGTCGTCTGCACGGAGTCGTCCAGCGTGCCGCGCGAGCCCGCGACCGTGAACACCACCGCGTCGGCGGCCGGGTCGATCGCCGTGAAGGAGATCACCTTCGCGCCCTCGGTGAGTTTGATGCCCGCCATACCGCCCGCGGGACGGCCCTGTGGGCGCACGATGGAGGCCTGGAAGCGCAGCAGCTGCGCGTCGTCCGTGATGAACACGAGGTCCTCCTCGCCGGTGCGCAGTTCCACCGCGCCGACGATCCGGTCGCCCTCCTTGAGCGTGATGACCTCCAACTCGTCCCTGTTGGACGGGTAGTCGGGCACCACACGCTTGACGACGCCCTGCTCGGTGCCGAGCGCGAGACCCGGGGACGACTCGTCCAGCGTGGTCAGGCAGACCACGGTCTCGTCGTCCTCCAAGGAGACGAACTCCGCCAGTGGCGCGCCTCCGGAGAGGTTCGGCACGGTCGTCGGCTCGGGGAGCTGCGGCAGGTCCACCACGTTGATCCGCAGCAGCCGGCCCGTCGAGGTCACCGCGCCGATCACCCCGCGCGCGGTCGCCGGCACCGCCGAGACGATCACGTCGTGCTTGACGCGCTTGGCACCCGTGCTCTCCGGGAACGGCTCGTCGGTCGCCGTACGGGCCAGCAGCCCCGTCGAGGAGAGCAGCACCCGGCACGGGTCGTCGGCCACCTGCAGCGGCACGGCGGCCACCGCGGCGCCCGCGGACTCCAGCAGGACCGTGCGCCGGTCGGTGCCGAACTTCTTGCCCACGGCGGCCAGTTCGGCCGACACCAGCTTGCGCAGCTCGGCGTCCGAGTCCAGGATCCGGGTCAGCTCCTCGATCTCCGCGGTGAGCTTGTCCTTCTCCGCCTCCAGCTCGATCCGGTCGTACTTGGTGAGCCGGCGCAGCGGCGTGTCCAGGATGTACTGCGTCTGCACCTCGCTCAGCGAGAAGCGCCGCATCAGGCGCTCCTTGGCCTGCGCGGAGTTCTCGCTGGACCGGATCAGGCGGATGACCTCGTCGATGTCGACCAGGGCGGTCAGCAGGCCCTCGACCAGGTGCAGCCGGTCGCGCCTCTTGCTGCGGCGGAACTCGCTGCGGCGGCGGACCACGTCGAAGCGGTGGTCGAGGTAGACCTCCAGCAGCTCCTTCAGGCCCAGGGTGAGCGGCTGACCGTCGACCAGGGCGACGTTGTTGATGCCGAAGGACTCCTCCATCGGGGTCAGCTTGTACAGCTGCTCCAGGATCGCCTCCGGCACGAAACCGTTCTTGATCTCGATGACCAGGCGCAGGCCGTGCTCGCGGTCGGTGAGGTCCTTGACGTCGGCGATGCCCTGGACCTTCTTCGCGTTGACCAGGTCCTTGATCTTCGCGATGACCTTCTCGGGGCCGACCGTGAACGGAAGTTCGGTGACCACGAGGCCCTTGCGGCGGGCGGTGACGGTCTCGATCGCGACCGTGGCGCGCATCTTGAAGGTGCCGCGGCCGGTCGCGTACGCGTCCCGGATGCCGTCCATGCCGACGATCCGGCCACCCGTGGGCAGGTCCGGGCCGGGGACGTGCTTCATCAGCGCGTCCAGGTCGGCGTTCGGGTACCGGATCAGATGGCGGGCGGCGGCGATGACCTCCCGCAAGTTGTGCGGCGGCATGTTCGTCGCCATGCCCACCGCGATGCCCGAGGAGCCGTTGACCAGCAGGTTCGGGAAGGCAGCCGGCAGCGCCACCGGCTCCCGCTCCTGGCCGTCGTAGTTCGGGGCGAAGTCGACCGTGTCCTCGTCGATCGACTCGGTCATCAGGCTCGTCGCCTCGGCCTGGCGGCACTCGGTGTACCGCATGGCGGCCGGCGGGTCGTCGTTGCCCAGCGAGCCGAAGTTGCCGTGGCCGTCGACCAGCGGCACGCGCATGGAGAACGGCTGCGCCATGCGCACGAGGGCGTCGTAGATCGACGCGTCGCCGTGCGGGTGCAGCTTGCCCATGACCTCGCCGACGACACGCGCGCACTTCACGTAGCCGCGGTCGGGGCGCAGACCCATCTCGTTCATCTGGTAGACGATCCGGCGGTGCACCGGCTTGAGGCCGTCACGGGCGTCCGGCAGGGCGCGCGAGTAGATGACCGAGTACGCGTACTCGAGGTAGGAGCCACGCATCTCGTCCACGACGTCGATGTCGAGGATCCTCTCCTCGAACGAATCGTCGGGCGGCGGGGTCTTCGTGCTGCGGCGGGCCATCGCTGCCGGCTCCTCCTGATCTGGTCGCTCGCCGAGGGGGCGCGCACCCTCCGGCTCGCTCTTGCTGAAGCGATTGACTGATCTGACGCGGACCATTGTGGACCGCGGCACTGACAGCCCGGGCCACGACCCGGCCCCCGGCGGCCCGGCCGGTACCCGGGAGCCGCCCTGAGAGGGGTCGGACGCAGGCTACGCGATCCGCTGTGGGCGTACGTGCCGCGGGAACTTCACCGAGGTCCCGCACGCTTTGCATACAGTGGCAGGAACGGCAGGAAAACCGCGGTTTCTTTCGACCGCCTCCGCTCGCGAAGGGACGCACATGCCCATGGGTCACACGACCACAGCCGAGGCAGGCTCCGGGGGCCTGACAGCGACCGAGCACCGCCTGGCCAACGGTCTGCGCGTGGTGCTCTCCGAGGACCACCTGACCCCGGTGGCGGCGGTGTGCCTCTGGTACGACGTCGGTTCCCGGCACGAAGTCAAGGGGCGTACCGGCCTGGCTCACCTTTTCGAGCACTTGATGTTCCAGGGGTCGGCGCAGGTCAAGGGCAACGGGCACTTCGAGCTGGTGCAGGGCGCCGGCGGCTCGCTCAACGGCACCACCAGCTTCGAGCGCACCAACTACTTCGAGACCATGCCCGCGCATCAGCTGGAGCTGGCCCTCTGGCTGGAGGCCGACCGCATGGGCTCCCTGCTGGCCGCCCTGGACGAGGAGTCCATGGAGAACCAGCGGGACGTCGTCAAGAACGAGCGCCGCCAGCGCTACGACAACGTGCCCTACGGCACCGCCTTCGAGAGGCTGACCGCCCTCTCCTACCCGGAGGGCCACCCCTACCACCACACGCCGATCGGCTCGATGGCGGACCTGGACGCGGCCACCCTGGAGGACGCCCGCCAGTTCTTCCGTACCTACTACGCCCCGAACAACGCGGTGCTCTCGGTGGTCGGCGACATCGACCCCCAGCAGACACTCGCCTGGATCGAGAGGTACTTCGGGTCGATCCGGTCCCACGACGGCAAGCCCCGGCCCCGCGACGGCTCCCTGCCGGTGACCATCGGCGAGCAGCTGCGCGAGGTGGTCGTGGAGGAGGTGCCGGCGCGCGCCCTGATGGCCGCCTACCGGCTCCCGCACGACGGCACGCGCGAGGCGGACGCGGCCGACCTCGCCCTGACCGTCCTCGGCGGCGGCGAGTCCTCACGCCTGTACAACCGCCTGGTGCGCCGCGACCGTACGGCCGTCGCGGCCGGCTTCGGCCTGCTGCGCCTGGCCGGCGCCCCCTCCATGGGCTGGCTGGACGTGAAGACCTCCGGTGACGTCGAGGTGCCGGTCATCGAGGCCGCCATCGACGAGGAGCTGGCCCGGTTCGCCGCGGAGGGCCCCACGCCCGAGGAGATGGAGCGTGCCCAGGCCCAGCTGGAGCGCGAGTGGCTGGACCGGCTCGGCACGGTCGCCGGCCGCGCCGACGAACTGTGCCGGTACGCGGTCCTGTTCGGCGACCCGCAGCTCGCCCTCACCGCCGTCAAGCGCGTCCTCGAGGTGACCCCCGAGGAGGTCCAGGAGGTCGCCAAGGCCCGCCTGCGGCCCGACAACCGCGCGGTCCTCGTCTACGAGCCGAAGTCCCCGGAGACCGTAGAGGACGCGGACGTGCCCGAGGACCCGGAGACGGAAGCGACCGTAGAGGCGGGCCACGACGAGAACGAGGAGACGGCCAAGTGACCGAGCTCGCCACCATGGACTTCCACCCCCAGCCGCAGCCGGGCGAGGCCAAGCCCTGGGCGTTCCCCGCCCCCGAGCGCGGCACGCTGGGCAACGGCCTGACCGTGCTGCGCTGTCACCGCCCCGGCCAGCAGGTCGTCGCCGTGGAGGTGCTGCTGGACGCGCCGCTGGACGCCGAGCCGGCCGGCCTGGACGGTGTCGCCACGATCATGGCGCGGGCCTTTTCGGAGGGCACCGACCAGCACTCGGCCGAGGAGTTCGCGGCCGAGCTGGAACGCGCGGGCGCCACGCTCGACGCGCACGCCGACCACCCCGGCGTCCGGCTCGGCCTGGAGGTCCCCGCCTCCCGCCTGGCCAAGGGTCTCGGCCTGCTCGCCGACGCCCTGCGCGCGCCCGCCTTCGCCGAGAGCGAGGTCGAGCGGCTGGTCCGCAACCGCCTGGACGAGATTCCGCACGAGCTGGCCAACCCCACCCGCCGCGCCGGCAAGGAACTCTCCAAGGAGCTGTTCCCGGCGGCCTCGCGCATGTCCCGCCCGCGGCAGGGCACCGAGGAGACGGTCGAGAAGATCGACGCCGCGGCCGTGCGCGCCTTCTACGACCGCCATGTGCGGCCCGCCACGGCCACCGTGGTCGTCGTCGGCGACCTGACCGGCACCGACCTGGACGCGCTGCTCACCGACACCCTGGGCGCCTGGACCGGCACCCCGGGCGAGCCCCGGCCCGTGCCGCCGGTGACCGCGGACGACACCGGGCGCGTGGTCATCGTGGACCGGCCGGGCGCCGTCCAGACACAGCTGCTCATCGGCCGGATCGGCCCCGACCGGCACGACCGGGTGTGGCCCGCCCAGGTGCTCGGCACGTACTGCCTCGGCGGCACCCTCACCTCCCGCCTGGACCGGGTCCTGCGCGAGGAGAAGGGCTACACCTACGGCGTGCGCGCCTTCGGGCAGGTGCTCCGCTCGGCGCCGGACGGCACGGGCGCGGCGATGCTCGCCATCAGCGGCTCCGTGGACACGCCGAACACCGGTCCCGCGCTGGAGGACCTGTGGAAGGTGCTGCGCACCCTCGCGGCGGAGGGCCTGACCGACGCCGAGCGGGATGTCGCCGTGCAGAACCTCGTGGGCGTGGCGCCGCTGAAGTACGAGACCGCGGCGGCCGTCGCGAGCACGCTGGCCGACCAGGTCGAGCAGCACCTGCCCGACGACTTCCAGGCGACGCTGTACCAGCAGCTGGCCGCCACGGGCACGGTGGAGGCCACCGCGGCCGCCGTGAACGCCTTCCCGGTGGACCGCCTGGTGACCGTCCTCGTCGGCGACGCGTCCGAGATCAAGGCGCCGGTCGAGGCGCTGGGTATCGGCGAAGTCACCGTCGTCGCCGCGGAGTAGCGGCATACGCGCGTGGGGCCCTGACGACCTACGGGTCGTCAGGGCCCCACGCTGTTCCACTCGTGTTGCCAGATGCCCGATTTGAGGCGGAGGTTGCCTGTCTGCCCTGTGGGATGCGCTACAAAACACCGGATCCGTTTGGGGATTGAAAGCAGGTTCCGTAGCGTCGTCGGGGCTGTTCGTCAGGCAGTGCGCCGCACCCGCGGCACCGGACAGTCATCGCCGAGTCCCCGTACGGCGCGAGCCAGGGGAGCCGGGGACCCACCGTCCCTGGGGTGAATCGGGCGCCCGCGCGTGAGCGGGGGAGTCCGTAGGAGACCTTCCTGCTCCGAACCCGTCAGCTAACCCGGTAGGCGAGACGGAAGGAAAGGACCAGCCACTACATGGCGTTCATGTGCGCCACCGGGAAGCACCGCAAGCCCGGCCGGGTCAAGCGCACCACCGCTCAGGCGGCCGGTATCGCGGCCCTCACGACCACCGGCGTCGTCGGCACCCTCGCCGCCTCCCCGGCGCTCGCCGCCGAGAGCCCCGCGGAGCAGACCGGCCTCACCCCGGTCATCACCGTGAGTGACGACGTCGCCGACCGCATCGACGCGCAGGCCGCCGCCCAGCAGCAGGCAGCCGACCAGAAGGCGGCCGAGGAGGCCGCGGCGAAGGCAGCCGCCAAGAGGGCCCAGGAGGTACGCGCGGCCAAGGCCCGTGCCGCTCGTGAGGCCGAGCGCAAGCGGCTCAACGCCTTCACCGCCCCCATCGCGCAGTCCTACGTCTCCACGGCCTACCAGGCCAGCAGCTCGCTGTGGTCCTCCGGCTCGCACACCGGCATCGACTTCCACGCGGCCAGCGGTACGACCGTCCACGCGGTCGGCTCCGGGACGGTCGTCTCGGCGGGCTGGGGCGGCGCGTACGGCAACCAGATCGTGATCCGGATGGCCGACGGCATGTACACCCAGTACGGCCACCTGTCCTCCATCGGTGTCACGGTGGGCCAGAAGGTCGTCCCGGGCCAGCAGATCGGCCTGTCCGGCGCGACCGGCAACGTCACCGGCCCGCACCTCCACTTCGAGGCCCGCACGACCTCCGAGTACGGCTCCGACGTCGACCCGCTGGCCTACCTCCGCAAGCACGGCGTGCAGATCTGACGCCCGGCGCGCGAGCGCCCGAAGCCCCGGCTCACCGAGCCGGGGCTTTCGCGTTTTCCGCCGGATCCCGTCAGAGGCGCTGTCCAAAAAAATATCCATGAATCAGGGGCCGCCGTCGGAAATTCCGCCTCATTGCAATAGAGTCACGGAACACGCGTCCATCGTCGACGTTTCACGGGGATTAAGGCGGAGGTCGGTCATGCGTATTCCGGCGCACTCGGTGTGCACGGCGATCCGGGACGACATCGTCGCGGGTGTCCACGAGCGCGGCGGCCGGCTCACCGAGGAGGTCCTGGCCCGCCGCTACGGCGTCTCGCGGGTCCCCGTCCGCGAGGCCCTGCGCACCCTGGAGGCCGAGGGCTTCGTGGTGACCCGCCGGCACGCGGGCGCGTGCGTGGCCGAGCCGACCGAGCAGGAGGCCGCCGACCTGCTGGAGATGCGGATGCTGCTGGAGCCGCTGGGGGCCGCCCGGGCCGCCCAGCGGCGCACCGAGGCCCATCTGAAGGTGCTGCGCGGCCTGGTCCGGCTGGGCCAGGAGCGGGCCAGGAGGGGGCACAGCGATGATCTGCGCTCGCTGGGCGGCTGGTTCCACGAGACGCTCGCACAGGCCTGCGGCAGCTCCTCGCTGACCTCGGTGCTCACCCAGTTGCGGCACAAGATCGCCTGGATGTACGCGGTGGAGGCGCCGCTGAGCCCGGTCGAGACCTGGGCGGAGCACGGGGCGATCGTGGACGCGGTGGCGCGCGGGGACGGTGACCGCGCGCGGGCGCTCACGGCACTGCACACCGAGCGGTCGACGGGCGCGCACCGGCTTCGTTTTCCCGGCGCCGCGGAACGTGTGAGGTCTTCGCAACATGCCGTAAACATGTCGAGCCCGCGGCATTAACACGCACGCCGTATACAAAGAAGAGCCATTTCGCGGGGCCTTGTTTTCCGCTGCCCTAATTCCGCTGCGGCCGGAATTCATTCGGTGTGGCCCGAGTATGCCCGCGGATAAAGCGCGGCAATTTTTCCGCCGGGTGCGCAAACGCCGGAGCCGCGCCGCCCCGAGAGGCGAACGCGGCTCCGGCGCTCCGTGCGGTGGACGCTCAGACGGTCTCGGGCAGCTCTTCCAGGCCCTCGGAGACCAGCTTGGCCAGACGGTCCAGGGCGGCGTCCGCGCCCTCGGCGTCGGAGGCGAGGACGATCTCCTCGCCACCCTGGGCACCCAGGCCCAGGACGGCCAGCATCGAGGCCGCGTTGACGGGGTTGCCCCCGGCCTTGGCGATCGTCACCGGGACGCCTGCGGCCGTGGCGGCTCGGACGAAGATGGAGGCGGGGCGGGCGTGGAGGCCCTCGGCCCAGCCGACGTTGACGCGGCGCTCAGCCATGTGTTGCTGCCCTTCGGTGTTCAGGGTTGTCTAGACCAGTTTCCCATATCGTGGAGCGTGCCCGGAGCGGACCCTCGTTCCCCTCCGGTCGGCCCGGACCGCGGCCTCGGTCCGGCTTGCCGGTCCTCCACAGACTGCCTCGCGCTGTTGTCGGACGCGAGCCGTACTCTGGGGCCCATGCAGACCTCGGCGGACCGGCACGACCGGCACGAGTACCCCGCCCACTGGGAGGCGGACGTGGTGCTGCGCGACGGCGGCACCGCGCGCATCCGGCCCATCACCGTCGATGACGCCGACCGTCTGGTCAACTTCTACGAGCAGGTCTCGGACGAGTCGAAGTACTACCGCTTCTTCGCGCCGTACCCCCGGCTCTCCGCCAAGGACGTCCACCGCTTCACGCACCACGACTTCGTGGACCGGGTGGGACTCGCGGCCACCGTCGGCGGCGAGTTCATCGCCACCGTACGCTACGACCGCATCGGCGCCGACGGCATGCCCGCCTCCGCGCCAGCCGACGAGGCCGAGGTCGCCTTCCTGGTGCAGGACGCCCACCAGGGCCGGGGGGTCGCCTCCGCCCTGCTGGAGCACATCGCCGCCGTCGCGCGCGAGCGGGGCATCCGCCGTTTCGCCGCAGAGGTGCTGCCCGCCAACAGCAAGATGATCAAAGTGTTCACGGACGCCGGCTACACCCAGAAGCGCAGCTTCGAGGACGGGGTCGTACGCCTGGAGTTCGGCCTCGAACCCACCGACCGTTCCGTCGCCGTGCAGCGCGCGCGGGAGCAGCGCGCCGAGGCCCGGTCGGTACGGCGGCTCCTCGTGCCCGGAGCCGTGGCGGTCGTCGGGGCCGGCCGCGCCCCCGGCGGGGTGGGCCGCAGCGTCCTCGGCAACCTCCGCGACGCCGGCTACCCCGGCCGGCTGTACGCCGTGAACAAGGCCTTCCCCGAGGACGCCACCGAGGTCGACGGGGTGCCCGCCCACCGCTCGGTGCGGGACATCGACGGGCACGTGGACCTCGCCGTCGTCGCCGTACCGGCCGAGCACGCGCCCGCCGTCGTCACCGAGTGCGGCGAGCACGGCGTCCAGGGGCTGGTCGTCCTCTCCGCCGGATACGCCGAGAGCGGACCCGAGGGGCGCGAGCGGCAGCGGGCCCTGGTGCAGCAAGCGCGCGCGTACGGGATGCGGATCATCGGCCCGAACGCCTTCGGCATCATCAACACCGCCCCGGACGTCCGGCTGAACGCCTCCCTCGCCCCCGAGCTGCCCCGCCCCGGCCGCATCGGGATGTTCGCCCAGTCCGGCGCCATCGGCATCGCCCTGCTGTCCCGGCTGCACCGGCGTGGGGGAGGGGTCACCGGGGTCACCGGGGTGTCCACCTTCGTCTCCGCCGGCAACCGCGCGGACGTCTCCGGCAACGACGTCCTGCAGTACTGGTACGACGACCCCGAGACCGACGTCGTCCTCATGTACCTGGAGTCCATCGGCAACCCCCGCAAGTTCACCCGGCTCGCCCGGCGGACGGCGGCGGCGAAGCCGCTTGTCGTGGTGCAGGGGACGGGGGCCGCGCCACAGGGCCACGCGGTGCGCGCCACGCGGCTGCCGCACGCGACCGTCTCCGCGCTGCTCCGGCAGGCCGGGGTGATCCGGGTCGACACGATCACCGAGCTGGTCGACGCCGGGCTGCTGCTCGCCCGCCAGCCGCTGCCCGCCGGGCCGCGCGTGGCCATCCTCGGCAACTCCGAGTCGCTGGGCGTGCTGACGTACGACCGGTGTCTCGCCGAGGGGCTGCGGCCGGCACGGCCGCTGGACCTGACGACCGGGGCGACGGCGGAGGACTTCCACCGTGCGCTGAGCGCTGCGCTGGCCGACGACACGTGCGACGCCGTCGTGGTCACCGCGATCCCGGCGATCGGCGAAGGCTCGCCGGGGGATGCGGAGCTGGCGGAGGCGTTGCGGTCGGCCGCGGCGGCCGTTCCGGGAAAGCCGGTGCTCGTGGTTCATGTGGAGCTCGGGGGGCTTGCGGAGGCGTTGTCGGCTGCGGCGAGCACGGCACCACAGGTCGTCGGCAAGGCGCCCGGCGCCGTGGGCGGTGCCCACCCCGTCCCGCCCGCGGCTTCGCCCGAGCGGGAGGACCCCCAACGCCCCGCGGACCGACTGACCGCCGCGGGGTCGGACCGAGTGCCCGCCGCGGCTGCGGGCCGCCCGCCCGCCCCGGCAGCGGACCGACCGCCCGCCGTGGGGTCGGACCGACTGCCCGCCGCGTGGGCGGACGGAGTGCCCGCTGTCGTACCCGCTCCTCCCGAAGGCACTCGGCTCATCCCCGCCTACCCCGCGGCCGAGCGGGCGGTGCGGGCGCTCGCCGAGGCCGTCAGGTACGCGCAGTGGCGGCGGGAGGCCGCCGAACCCGGGAAAGTGCCCGAGTTCGACGACATCGACGAGAAGGGTGCCGCCCGGCTGATCGGCGAGCTGCTCGCGCGCGGGGAAGGGCTCACGATCCCCGACGCGCAGACCTGCGAGCTGCTCGGCAGGTACGGCATTCCCGTGCGGCGCGCGCTGCCGGCTCCCACCCCGGACGAAGCCGCCGAAGCCGCCCGCAGCCTCGGCTACCCGGTGGCCCTCAAGGCCACCGCCCCGCACCTCAGACACCGCGCCGACCTGGGGGGCGTACGCCTGGACCTCGCCGACGAGGAGCAACTGCGCCGGGCGTACGCCGAGTTGACCGAGCTGTTCGGCAAGCCGGAGGAGCTGCGCCCGGTGGTGCAGGGGATGGCACCGCGCGGGGTCGACACGGTCGTACGCGCCGTGATCGACCCGGCGGCCGGAGCCGTGCTGTCGTTCGGGCTCGCCGGGGCCGCATCGCAGCTGCTCGGGGACATGGCCCACCGGCTTGTCCCCGTCACCGACCGGGAGGCGACCTCTCTGGTGCGGTCGATCCGCACCGCTCCGCTGCTCTTCGGCTGGCGCGGCTCCACGCCCGTCGACACCCCCGCCCTGGAGGAACTGCTGCTGCGGGTGTCCCGGCTGGTGGACGACCACCCGGAAGTGGTCGCGGTCACTCTGGAGCCGGTCGTCGTGGCCCCGCACGGCGTGAGTGTGCTCGGCGCCACCGTACGGCTCGCGCCTCCGCCCGCCCGCGACGACCACGGCCCGCGGACGATGCCGGCCTACTGAGCAGGGAAGGGGGGACCGGATGGACATTGCCGGACGCCGGCGGCCCGAAGCCGTCTCCGGCCCGGTCGCCGCCGCCCGACTGGACATCCGGCCGGGGCCGGTGCCGAGGCACCCGCGCGCAGGCGCACAGGCCGCCCCCGGTCCCGGCGACTGGCCCGGACCCCCCTTGCCCACGGATTAGGATGGACGCCATGGCCAAGACCAGTACGACGACCCAGGGGCTGCGCGCGGCGATCGAGCGCAGCGGCTACTACCCGGCCCTCGTGGCCGAGGCGGTGGAGGCCGCTGTGGGCGGCGAGCCCATCCGGTCGTACCTGGTCCACCAGGAGACGACGTTCGACCAGAACGAGGTCCGCCGGCATGTGACCGTGCTGGTCCTCACCGGCAACCGCTTCATCGTCAGCCACACCGACGAGCAGGCCGCCGACAGCACGTCCCCGACGCCGTACGCCACCACCTCCACCGAGTCCGTGAAGCTCGACCGGATCTCCTCGGTCGTGGTCAGCCGCGTGGTCGCCAACCCGGAGCAGTACACGCCGGGCACACTGCCCCGCGAGGTCGTGCTGACCATCGGCTGGGGCGCGGTCAACCGCATCGATCTGGAGCCCGCCGCCTGCGGCGACCCCAACTGCGACGCGGACCACGGCTACACGGGCAGCTCCACGGCGGACGACCTCAGCCTGCGCGTCAGCGAGGCCGGGGACGGCCCGGAGACGGTGCGCCAGGCGCTCGCCTTCGCGCAGTCCATCTCGGAAGCGACCGCGGACGTCACCCGCTGATGTCCCAGCTCTCCGCCTGGGACCACCCGGAACCGCTCGCCCTGGACACGGCGCCGCTGCCCGAGTACGGCACCGGCTCCCTCGCCGACCTGCTGCCCACGCTGGCCGCCGGCATGGGCGTCCCCGGCCTGACCGCCACGATCGGGGAACTGACCCCGGCCGACCGGGTCTGTGTCTTCCTGGTCGACGGCCTCGGCTGGGAGCAGCTGCGCGCCCACCCCGACGAGGCCCCCTTCCTGACCTCCCTGCTCGGCAGCTCGCGCGGCGGCACCGGACGTCCGCTCACCGCCGGATACCCGGCGACCACCGCGACCTCCCTGGCCTCCGTGGGCACCGGCCTGCCGCCGGGCGCCCACGGCCTGCCCGGGTACACGGTGCGCAACCCGGACACCGGCGAGCTGATGAACCAGCTCCGCTGGCAGCCGTACACGGCACCGCGCCCCTGGCAGCCGTACCCCACCGTCTTCCAGCTGGCCCACGAGGCCGGGGTGCATGCGGCCCAGGTGTCCTCGCCCGCCTTCGAGCACACCCCGCTCACCAAGGTCGCCCTCAGCGGCGGCACGTTCCGCGGACGGCTCAGCGGCGAGGAGCGCATGGACCTCGCCGCCGGGCAACTGGCCGCCGCCGACCGCTCGCTGGTGTACACGTACTACGCCGAGCTGGACGGCTCCGGACACCGTTACGGCGTCGCCTCCGACACCTGGCGCGGCCAGCTGATGTACGTCGACCGGCTCGCCCAGCGCCTCGCCGAACAGCTCCCGCCGCGCAGCGCGCTGTACGTCACCGCCGACCACGGCATGGTGGACATCCCGTTCGACGAGCAGCACCGCATCGACTTCGACGAGGACTGGGAGCTGCGAGCCGGCGTCGCCCTGCTGGGCGGCGAGGGCCGGGCCCGGCACGTGTACGCGGTGCCGGGCGCCCAGAACGACGTACTGACCGTCTGGCGCGAGGTGCTCGGCGAGCAGTTCTGGGTGGCCTCGCGGGACGAGGCGATCGCGGCCGGCTGGTTCGGCCCGCGGGTGGACGAACGCGTGTACCCGCGGATCGGGGACGTGGTCGCCGCCGCGCACGACGACGTCCTGCTCATCGCCTCCGAGCGGGAACCCAAGGAGTCCGCGCTGGTCGGCAACCACGGCTCGATGACCCCGGCGGAACAGCTGGTTCCGCTCCTCGAAGTACGCTCCTGAGGCGACCCTGACCCGCCGGACCCGTTGATCCCGCACGCCCACGACATGCCGAAAGGTGCTCAACTCCTCATGCCCGAGCTGGTGTTCTTCTCCGGAACGATGGACTGCGGGAAGTCGACGCTGGCTCTGCAGATCGAGCACAACCGGTCCGCACGCGGCCTCGTCGGCATGATCTTCACCCGCAACGACCGCGCGGGCGAGGGCAAGCTGTCCTCCCGGCTCGGTCTGGTCACGGACGCGGTGGAGGTCGCCGACGACCAGGACCTGTACGTGTATCTCGTGGACCACCTCTCGCAGGGCGGCCGGGCCGACTACGTGATCGCGGACGAGGCGCAGTTCCTCGCGCCCGACCAGATAGACCAGCTCGCGCGCGTGGTCGACGACCTCGGCCTGGACGTGTTCGCCTTCGGCATCACCACCGACTTCCGCTCCAAGCTCTTCCCCGGCTCGCAGCGGCTGGTGGAGCTGGCCGACCGGATCGAGGTGCTCCAGGTGGAGGCGCTGTGCTGGTGCGGGGCCCGCGCCACGCACAACGCCCGCACGACAGGCGGCCAGATGGTGGTCGAGGGCGCCCAGGTGGTCGTCGGCGACGTCAACCAGTCCCCGGGCGAGGTCGGCTACGAGGTGCTGTGCCGCCGCCACCACCGGCGCCGGATGACCGCCGCGTCGGCCCACGCGGCGGCCCTGTCCCCGGACGTCCTGCCCGTCCCGTCCGCCTGACGGTCAGTGCGGGTTCTCGACCACCGAGAACTCGGCGCCCTCCGGGTCCGCCACCCTCGCCACCCGCCCGTGCGGGCTGTCGTGGGCCGTCCTGAGGACCCGGCCGCCCAGGCCGTTGACGTGCCGTAGCGTTTCGTCGACGTCTCCGACCTCGAAGTACGTCTGCCAGTGCGGTCCCCGGTCCCGCGGCAGACCGTGCCCGACGCCGTGCAGGCCGGCCACCGGACGGCCGTCGAGGTGCAGCGTCAGATAGTCGAAGCCGGCCGAGATCACCGGCTCCTCCTCGTAACCGAACACGCTCTTGTAGAACTTGGCGACGCTCTCCGTCTCGAAGGTGAGCAGTTCGTTCCAGACGGGCGTGCCGGGGACACCGGTGATCGCCGTGCCCAGATACGCGGAGGCCTGCCAGATCCCGAACACAGCTCCGGAGGGGTCCGAGGCGATCGCCATCCGGCCGGCTTCGGCGGCGTCCAGTGGGCCGACGGCCACCGTGCCGCCGCACAGCCGCACCGTGTCGGCAGTCTGGTCCACGTCGTCCGCGGCGAGGTACGGCGTCCAGGCGACCGGCAGTCGGCGGTCCGGCGGCAGCTGGCCCATGCCCGCCACCTCCCGCCCGTCGAGCAGCGCCCGCACGTACGGGCCGAGCTGCTGCGGGCCCGGCCGGAACTCCCAGCCGAACAGCTCACCGTAGAACTCCTCGGTGGCATCCAGCCCGTGCACCATCAGGCTCACCCAGCAGGGCGTGCCGGGCACGCGCCGCGCGTGCGGACCGGCCGACTCCCGTGCCTCGGTCATCGATCACTCTCTCCCCGGCCCCTCGCGGTGGCCGTGTCGCTTCCGCTCCCCGGAAGGGGTGTCCACGCCGCCGGCGCGTACTCCCGTGCCGGTGCCCGCATCCTCCGCGGTGCCGCGGGGCCGTACCGCGCCGCTCGGCGTTGCTCCGGGAGGATGCCCGATCTGCCGTCTTTCGCCACTTCCTGACGATGGCCGGCGGGTGTCCGTCGGCTGTACAGCATGTGCTCGATCCCGTACGCCACGTGATCGAGCCTGTCCGGCGGAGCAGAGTAGCCGGACCTGGACGCGGCGGCCACCCCTGGCGTATGGATGGACGCCATGAGAGCCATCATCACCGCAACCGAACTCGCCCATGAGCTGACCGGGGGCACTCCGCCCGTGCTGCTGGACGTCCGCTGGCAGCTGAGCCTGGCGAAGGCGGCGGGCGCGCCGGGCTTCGACGGCCGGGCCGAGTACGCGGCCGGGCACATTCCCGGCGCCGTCTTCGTCGACCTGGACCGGGAACTGGCCTCCACGCCTGGTGAACAGGGTCGGCACCCCCTCCCCGCCATCGGGGAGTTCGGCGCCGCGATGCGCCGCGCGGGCGTGTCGGCGGGCCGGCCGGTCGTCGTGTACGACGGCGGACAGGGCTGGGCTGCAGCGCGTGCGTGGTGGCTGCTGCGCTGGACGGGTCACCCGGACGTGCGGGTGCTCGACGGCGGGTTGCCGTCCTGGCAGGGCGAGCTGTCCACGGAGGTCCCGGCCCCGGCCCAGGGCGACTTCGCGCCGGCACCCGCGCCGACGGGCCTGCTGGACGCCGACGGAGCAGCGGCCCTGGCCCGTACGGGTGTGCTGCTGGACGCTCGTGCGGGGGAACGGTACCGCGGTGAGGTGGAGCCGATCGACCGCGTCGGCGGGCACATCCCGGGCGCGGTGTCGGCGCCGACGACGGAGAACGTGGGACCCGACGGCCGCTTCCTGCCCGCGGCGGAGCTGAAGGACCGCTTCAAGGCGCTGGGAGTGTCCGAGGACACCGAGGTGGGCGCGTACTGCGGCTCCGGGGTCTCCGGCGCCCACGAGGTGCTCGCACTGGCGGTGGCGGGCATTCCGGCGGCCCTGTACGTCGGTTCGTGGTCCGAGTGGTCCGCGGACCCGTCGCGGCCTGTGGCGGTGGGAGCGGATCCGCAGTAGCGGCAGCCGGGAGAGGGGCACGCGCGCGTGCCCCTCTCCTGTGCGCAGAGCCGCTCCCGGCGCGGGCGGAGAGCTACTTGCGTCCCGTGCGCGAACTGTTCCCGTTCCGTGCGGAGAGCTACTCCCCACACGTGCGCGAACTGCTCCCGTTCCGTGCGGAGAGCCACTCCCCGCACCCGCGCGAACTGCTCTCGGTGCGTGCGGAGAGCCGCTCCCGGTCCCTGCGCAGGGCTACTCCTGCTTCTTGCGGCGTGTGCCGAACACGATCTCGTCCCAGCTCGGGACGGCGGCGCGGCGGCCGGGGCGGACGCCGTCGGCCTCGGCCTGGCGGTCGGTCGCGCCGATGAGCCGGTCGCGGTGGCTGCCGACGGAGCGCGGCATGAGGACGTCCGCGTAGGCGGAGCCGGCCGACGCGGCGGGCGCCGGTGGTTCCTCGGCGGCGGGCTCGTCGGTGGCCTCCTCCTCGGTCTCCGAGGGGCGCTCGGGGACCACCAGGTCGCCGCGGAAGCTCGGCACGGCCTCCAGCAGGCTGGTCAGCGAGTCGCGTTCGCCCGTGCTCTCCTCTGCGGGCTCGGACGACTGCGCGGGCAGGCTGGGCCGCTCGCGGTCGCCCCGGTCGAGGGCACGGTCCAGCGACCTCTCGCGCGGCAGCCGGGCGATGCGCGGGACGAACGGGAAGCTGGGCTCCGGCACGGCGAGGTCGTCGGACTCGCCGATCAGCGAGCGCGCCTCGTCGTCCACGGCCTGCACGAGCCGCCGGGGCGGGTCGTAGGTCCAGCTCGCCGAGTGCGGTTCGCCCGCGACCCGGTAGACGAGGAGCACCTCCCAGGTGCCGTCGTCGCGGCGCCAGGAGTCCCACTGCACGGTGTCCTTCTCGGCACCGCGCAGCAGCAGCCGCTCCTGCACGGCCTCGCCGAGCAGCGGGCCGGAGTTCTCACCGGGGCGGCGGACCGGGGTCTTGCGGGCCCGCTCGGCCATGAAGGCGCGCTCGGCGAGCACCGGCCCCTCGAAGCGCCGTACCCGGTCGACGGGGATGCCGGCGAGCTGCGCGACCTCTTCCGCGGTGGCACCCGCGCGTATACGTGCCTGGATGTCTCGCGGGCGCAGATGGCTCTCGACCTCGATCTCGATCTGACCGAGGCGGGGCCGGTCGCCGCGCACGGCTGCGCGCAGCCGTTCGTCGATCGGAAGCGTGTACTCCGTAGAGTCGGCAGCCTTCAGCACCAGCCGTGTGCCGTCATTCGAGACGGCCACGACACGCAGTTCGGGCATGGGGACCTCCCGGGTGGTGCCTGCCGACGTCACGTGCGTCGCTGCTTCCGCTAGTCGAGTGTGGCCTGCCCGGGTGCAGCCTGCCACAACCTTGCCGAGTTGCCCGGCGTGTCGGGCACGGGCCCGGGACCGCCGTTATGGCACGGTTACCTGTTCGCAACGCTAAGTGACCAAAATCGTCACCCTGTGCAACTAGCCCCCTCCCGGCGGTCCAGCAAGGCCGCGGGCACCCTGGTGGGAGACCGGACCCAGGGCTCGCAACAGTACTCCATTCGGACCACCTGCGTGGATGGGCGCGCCGCCCAACTTCTGACGAGGGAAGCGACTTGGCCCTTCGCAACCGGTTTTCTCGATCATGAACGTGGCGAACTTCACGCAATCCGGAGAAACGGAACTAATGGTTTCGTCCGTGCGTCCGCGCGTCCGTGCCTCCCTGTCTCGTGCAATCGGCCGGCTGACGTCGTCGAGTACTTCCGTCACGTACGGGATGGGCGGACGAGTTCCGGGTACGTGTGACCGCGAGCACCGCCACCCGCGCCCGGCAAGTCGGCCGCGACGCCTACGCCCCCAGAATCCTCCGCAAGTAGTCGTTCTGGAACAGCCGTTCGGGGTCGAGACGGTCCCGCAGCGCGGTGAACTCGCCGAACCGCGGGTACACCCGGGCGAAGTACTCCGCGTCCCGCGTGTGCACCTTGCCCCAGTGCGGACGGCCCTCGTGCGCCGTGAAGATGCGCTCGGCGGCGGTGAAGTAGGCCTGGTACGGCGTGCCCCGGAACATGTGCACCGCGATGTAGGCACTGTCCCGGCCGGAGGCGGTGGACAGGGTGATGTCGTCGGCCGGGGCGGTGCGCACCTCCACGGGGAAGCTGACCCGCAGGCCCGAGCGCTCGACCATGGTCCTCAGCTCACGCAAAGTCTCCGCCAGGGCCGCGCGCGGGACGGCGTACTCCATCTCCACGAAGCGCACCCGGCGCGGCGAGGTGAAGACCTTGTAGGGGATGTCGGTGTACGTCCGCGCGGACAGCGCCTTGCTGGAGAGCTGCGCGATCGCCGGGACGGCGGCGGGGACGGCGCGGCCCGTCCACTGGGCCACCTGGAAGACGCCGTTGGAGAGGAACTCGTCCTCGAACCAGCCGGCCAGCTGTCCCACCGGCTGCTCGGGGCCCGCGCTGCGGTTGTTGCGCTTGGTGTTGGTGTTCCCGGTGTGCGGGAACCAGTAGAACTCGAAGTGCTCGTTCTCGGCCCACAGCTGGTCGAACTCGGCGAGAACCCGGTCGAAGGGCATGGGTTCCTCGCGCGCCGTGAGCAGGAACAGCGGTTCGACGGCGAACGTGATCGCGCTGACGATGCCGAGGGCGCCGAGCCCGATGCGGGCGGCGGCGAAGACGTCGGGGTTGTCCTTCTCGGAGCAGGTGAGCACCGAGCCGTCGGCCGTGACGAGTTCGAGTCCCTTGATCTGAGCGGCGATGGAGGCCGACTCGCGGCCCGTGCCGTGCGTGCCGGTGCTGATGGCCCCGGAGACGGTCTGCTCCATGATGTCGCCCATGTTGGTGAGCGACAGGCCCTCGCGCGCCAGAGCGGCATTGAGTCTCTTGAGCGGGGTGCCCGCCTCCACCGTGACCGTCATGGACGACCGGTCGATGGTACGGATGCCGGTCAACAGTTGAGGGCGTATCAACACACCGTCGGTGGCGGCTATGGACGTGAAGGAGTGGCCGCTCCCGACGGCCTTCACCTTCAGACCGTCCTCCCGGGCCCGGCCCACCGCGGCGGCCAGTTCGTCCACCGAGGCCGGCGTCACCTGCCGGGCGGGCCGGGCGGAGACATTGCCGCCCCAGTTACGCCAGGTGCCGTTCTTCCCGCTCGCTGTGCTGCTCAACGGTGCCTCCCCGCCCCGAGACCGGCCTGCGCAGCCGGCGGTACCCGAGGAAACCGACCGCGACCGCGACGGCCCCGGACACGGCCGGAACCCCGTACCCGGCCCGCGCCCCGGCTGCGTCGATCACCCAGCCGGCCATGGAGGAGCCGAGCGCGACTCCGACCGCGAGGCCGGTGCTCACCCAGGTCATCCCCTCGGTGAGCTGCGCGCGAGGTACGTGCTCTTCGATGAGGGACATCGTCGTGATCATCGTCGGTGCGATGGACAGCCCCGCAACGAACAGCGCCACGGCCAGAAGCGGCAGGTTTCCGACCAGTAGGAGGGGGATCATACTCACGGCCATGGCCGCCACGCCCAGCAGCCAGCGGCGTTCCGGTGCCCCGGTGAAGCGCAGCAGCCCGAAGAACACGCCGGCCACACAGGAACCGGCCGCGTACAGCGCCAGGACCACACTCGCGGCGCCCTTGTGGCCGCGTTCGTCGGCGAAGGCGACGGTGACCACGTCCACCGCCCCGAAGATCGTGCCGGTCGCCACGAAGGTCGCCACCAGCACCTGAAGCCCCGGCGCGCGCAGGGCGCTGCCGACGCCGCGCCGCTCCTGCGGGTGCGCTTCCGGCTCGGTGGCGCGCTGGGCGGTGAGCCAGAAGACGCCGGCCGCCAGGAAGCAGGCGGCCAGCAAGGGGCCTGCCTCCGGGAACCAGGCCGTGGACAGGCCGATGGAGATGATCGGCCCGAAGATGAAGCAGACCTCGTCCACGACCGACTCGAACGAGTAGGCGGTGTGCAGCTTGGGTGTGCCCCGGTACAGCGCCGCCCAGCGGGCCCGGATCATCGCGCCGAGGCTCGGCACCGTGCCGATTCCGGCGGCGCACACGAACAGCACCCAGTCCGGCCAGTCGAAGTGCGCGGCCAGCAGCAGTCCGGCCGCCGCGGTCAGCGCCACCAAGGTCGCGGGGCGCAGCACCCGGCGCTGTCCGTGCCGGTCCACCAGCCGGGAGATCTGCGGTCCGACCGCCGCGGCGGCCAGTGCGATGGTGGCCGACAGGCCGCCCGCGAGGCCGTAGCGCCCGGTGAGCTGCGAGACCATCGTGACCACGCCGATGCCCATCATCGACAGCGGCATCCGGCCGATGAAGCCGGCGGCGGAGAAGGCCTTGGTGCCGGGCTCGGCGAACAGGGCTCTGTAGGGGCTGGGCACGTGGTCTCCGAACCGGATCAGTAAGGCGCGAATGCGGCTGATACAGATTACAAGTTAGGTGACCCTAATTGAAGTCCACGGAACGTCTGGAAAAACCGCCCTAAACCCTGTGGAACCCGACTCTTCATTCCGCTGTTTCCCCGGTGTCAGCGCCGGGTGGCAGGATCGAGTCATGCCAGACGCGCTCGATGCCACCCCGTACGACGCCCTGCTCCTGCTCTCCTTCGGCGGCCCCGGAGGCCCGGACGACGTGGTTCCGTTCCTGGAGAACGTCACACGCGGGCGCGGCATCCCGAAGGAACGCCTCAAGGAAGTCGGGCAGCACTACTTCCTGTTCGGCGGGGTCAGTCCGATCAACGACCAGAACCGTGCCCTGCTGGACGCCCTGCGCAAGGACTTCGCCGAGCACGGCCTGGACCTGCCCGTCTACTGGGGCAACCGCAACTGGGCGCCCTATCTGACGGACACCCTGCGCGAGATGGTCACCGACGGCCGCCGCCGCGTCCTGGTCCTCGCCACCAGCGCCTACGCCTCCTACTCGGGCTGCCGCCAGTACCGCGAGAACCTGGCCGACGCCCTGGCCACGCTGGCGGCCGAGGGGCTGCAGCTGCCGAAGATCGACAAGCTGCGGCACTACTTCAACCACCCCGGCTTCGTCGAGCCCATGATCGACGGGGTGCTGCGCTCCCTCGCCGACCTCCCCGAGGACGTCCGCGCCGGGGCCCACATCGCCTTCACCACCCACTCCGTCCCGGACTCCGCGGCCGACACCTCCGGCCCCGTCGAGGCGCACGGCGAGGGCGGTGCCTACGTCGAGCAGCACCTCGACGTGGCCCAGCTGATCGCCGACGCCGTCCGCGAGCGCACCGGCATCGACCATCCCTGGCGGCTCGTCTACCAGTCCCGTTCCGGCGCCCCGCACATCCCGTGGCTGGAACCCGACATCTGCGACCACCTCGAGGAGCAGCACGCGGCGGGCGTCCCGGCCGTGGTCATGACCCCGATCGGCTTCGTCTCCGACCACATGGAGGTCCTCTACGACCTCGACACCGAGGCGAAGGCCAAGGCCGAGGAACTGGGCCTGCCGGTGCGCCGCTCGGCCACCGTGGGCGCCGACCCGCGTTTCGCCGCGGCGGTCCGCGAGCTGATCATGGAGCGGTCCGCCGTGGAGCGCGGCCAGGAGGTCACCCCCTGCGCCCTGGGCGCGCTCGGCCCGAGCCACGACGTCTGCCCGGTCGGCTGCTGCCCGGCCCGTGCCCCCCGGCCGGCCGCCGCGGGTGCCGACAGCCCCTACGCGTGAGGAGACCCGTGACCGACCCCCTGCACCGGGACCTGCTCGCGCTGGCCCAGGAGGCCGCCCGCCGCGCCGGCGAGCTGCTGCGCGACGGCCGCCCCGCCGACCTGGCCGTGGCCAGGACGAAGTCCAGCCCGATCGACGTCGTCACCGAGATGGACATCGCGGCGGAGAAGCTGATCACCGATCTGGTCTCCGGCCGGCGACCCGATGACGGCTTCCTCGGCGAGGAGGGCGCCTCCGTCGAGGGCACGAGCGGCATCCGGTGGGTCATCGACCCGCTGGACGGCACCGTCAACTACCTGTACGGGCTGCCGACCTGGGCGGTGTCCATCGCCGCCGAGCAGGACGGCGAGAGCGTCGTCGGGGTCGTCGCGGCTCCGATGCGCGGCGAGACGTACCACGCCGTGCGCGGCGGCGGGGCGTGGGCCACGGGCGCGTGGGAGGGCGAGCGGGCGCTGTCCTGCCGCCCCGCGCCCCCGCTGGACCAGGCGCTGGTCTCCACCGGCTTCAACTACGTCACCGAGGTCCGCACCCACCAGGCCGAGATCGCCGGCCGGCTCGTCCCGCTGCTGCGGGACATCCGGCGCAGCGGCTCGGCGGCGGTCGACCTGTGTGACGTGGCCTGCGGCCGGCTCGACGGGTACTACGAGCGGGGACTGAACGCGTGGGACTACGCGGCGGGTGACCTGATCGCCCGGGAAGCGGGTGCGAGGACCGGTGGACGGCCCGGAGAGCGACCGTCACGGGACCTGACGGTGGCGGGCACCCCGGGCGTCTTCGAGCCCCTTCAGCGGCTGCTGGAGGACTTCGGGGCGTGGCACGACTGAGCGGGGCACGCCCGCTCCGGCACCGCTGGACGCAAAGGACCCCGGCGCTGGATTCGCCGGGGTCCCCTGTTGCGCTTTCGGGCCGATCAGACGCGTGACGCGCCGACCTCCACACCGTGTTCGGCGGCGAGGCGTCGCAGGTCGTCGAGCTCTGCCTGCTCCACCTCGACGAGGAAGTCGTCGCCCTCGTCACGAGCCCGAGACAGGTCGGACTCGGTCGCCTTTATGCGCTGCAGAAGTCCTGCGGTGAAAGCGTCCATGCTGCGCCCCCTCGTCCTGGGTCGTGGGTCGGGTGGCACGGGGGTGTGCCGTATGGAAAGGGGCGGTCACGTCTCTCGCAGATGCCCAGCACTGCCCTGCTGGGCGGCGACGGTGCCGGACACCCACGCCCACTCTGCGAAGCGGATCGCGGAGTACCGCATGTGCTGCGGCACATGCAGAGCGTGATCGCGGGGTGTAAAGCCGTCCTCCCCCCGCTCCCTTCCCCGGAAACCTCAACCGGAAGAGAAAATCTCGCATTCCCGTGCCGGCGCCCGGATCTCTGCGGTCCACACCCCGCCTTACCGCCGACTTATGGCCGAAAAGGGCAGGATGGAGGTCACACCCCACGAACAGCCCTGCCCGTACGCGCCCACGGCGCGCTACGCGGGTGGACAGAGGAAGGACAAGCGACGTGCGCGTACTCGTCGTCGAGGACGAGCAACTGCTCGCGGATGCGGTGGCCACCGGACTGCGCCGGGAGGCCATGGCCGTCGACGTCGTGTACGACGGTGCGGCCGCCCTGGAGCGCATCGGCGTCAACGACTACGACGTGGTCGTCCTCGACCGCGACCTCCCGCTCGTGCACGGCGACGACGTCTGCCGCAAGATCGTCGAGCTGGGCATGCCCACGCGCGTGCTGATGCTCACCGCCTCCGGTGACGTCAGTGACCGGGTCGAGGGCCTGGAGATCGGCGCCGACGACTACCTGCCCAAGCCCTTCGCGTTCAGCGAGCTGATCGCGCGCGTGCGCGCCCTCGGCCGCCGTACCAGCGTGCCCCTGCCGCCGGTGCTGGAGCGCGCCGGCATCAAGCTCGACCCCAACCGCCGCGAGGTCTTCCGCGACGGCAAGGAGGTCCAGCTCGCGCCCAAGGAGTTCGCGGTCCTGGAGGTGCTGATGCGCAGCGAGGGCGCGGTGGTCTCGGCGGAGCAGCTGCTGGAGAAGGCCTGGGACGAGAACACCGACCCGTTCACCAACGTGGTGCGGGTGACGGTGATGACCCTGCGCCGCAAGCTGGGCGAACCGCCCGTCATCGTCACCGTCCCCGGCTCCGGCTACCGGATCTGATCCCGTGGCCACGACACCCGCGCCGCCCCAGGCGCCACCGAAGCCCACCTGGGACCCCCGGAGGCCGCAACCGCCCGTCCCGTGGCTGCGCCCGACCATCCGCATACGGCTCACGCTGCTGTACGGCGGCATGTTCCTGATCGCCGGCATCCTGCTGCTGTCGATCATCTACCTGCTCGCCGCCCAGGCGATCAGCACCGGCAACCAGCCACTGTTCAAGATCATCGGCGGCACCGACATCAAGGTCGCCAGCGACAACTGCCCGGCGATCACCGCGATCAACTCCACCAAGCTGCCGCTGTCCGACTTCAACGAGGGCATCGCCCACTGCGTGGACCTGCAGCGCCAGGCGGCCCTGGACAACCTGCTCAGCCGCTCCCTGCTGGCCCTGCTGGGCCTCGCCGTGATCGCCTTCGCGTTCGGCTACGCGATGGCCGGCCGCGTGCTGTCCCCGCTCGGCCGGATCACCCGCACCGCCCGCCAGGTGGCCGGCTCGGACCTGTCCCGCCGGATCGAGCTGGACGGCCCGGACGACGAGCTGAAGGAGCTGGCCGACACCTTCGACGACATGCTGGAGCGCCTGCAGCGGGCCTTCACCGCCCAGCAGCGCTTCGTCGGCAACGCCTCGCACGAACTGCGCACCCCGCTCGCGATCAACCGCACGCTGCTCGAGGTGCACCTGTCCGACCCGAACGCCCCGGTGGAGCTGCAGCAGCTCGGCAAGACACTGCTGGCCACCAACGAGCGCAGCGAACAGCTGGTCGAGGGATTGCTGCTGCTGGCCCGCAGTGACAACCAGATCGTCGAGCGCAAGCCGGTCGACCTGGCCGAGGTCGCCACGCAGGCCATCGACCAGGTGCACGCCGAGGCCCAGGCCAAGGGCGTGACCATCCACGGCGAGCGCAAGCCGGCCGTGGTGCAGGGCAACGGCGTGCTGCTGGAGCGGATCGCGCTGAACCTGGTGCAGAACGCGGTGCGCTACAACCTGCCCGAGGCCGGCTGGGTCGAGGTGACCACTCAGGTCGAGCACGGGCACGCGGTGCTGACCGTGTCGAACACCGGACCGGTGGTGCCCGCCTACGAGATCGACAATCTTTTCGAGCCCTTCAGACGCCTGCGCACGGAGCGCACGGGCAGTGACAAGGGTGTGGGTCTCGGCCTGTCCATCGTCCGGTCCGTGGCCCGCGCACACGGCGGCCACATCCTGGCCGAACCGCGTGAGGGCGGCGGACTGGTGATGCGGGTCACCCTGCCGCTGTGACCGAAAACGACACACGCGGAGGATGTTCGCTTTGCGCGGAATTTTCAGAGCCCCCGACACGGTTCTTCCTGTGTGATCGATCACATGGACGGATTTCCGGCCATGTACGCACGGTGATCATGACAGAAGGTGGAAAGCCGGGAAAGTCCTGGTTTTCAGGGCTCTTGATCACGGGAAGTACACGGTGAGGCGCCTTTGAGGTGCGGCATTCGAACCGTGTACGGTCCTCACCGCCATCCAAGCCGATCACTCTTGAGGGATCGGGTTGGGTGTCGATTGAGTAACAGACCTTGATGTGAGGCAAAATCTCCGCCTCAGGTCGGGCACAAGTCCGGCCTCTCACGCGTTACGTGCGCTGGAGACACCGCAGACACCCAGAGGGGGAGAGCGTTATGGCAACCGATTACGACACTCCACGCAAGACCGACGACGACGTCGACTCGGACAGTCTCGAAGAGCTGAAGGCCCGGCGGAACGACAAGTCCACTTCGGCGGTGGACGTCGACGAGTTCGAGGCCGCGGAAGGCCTCGAACTGCCCGGTGCCGACCTCTCGAACGAGGAGCTGGCCGTCCGGGTGCTGCCGAAGCAGCAGGACGAGTTCACCTGCATGAGCTGCTTCCTGGTGCACCACCGCAGCCAGCTGGCCCGGGAGAAGAACGGTCAGCCGATCTGCCGCGACTGCGACTGAGGACGGGTCGGCCGTGACTGGCTCGACCCCCTCGCGGAAGCGCCGCTTCTCCCGCGGGAAAGCGGACCAAGGGCCGTCCGACGGCCCGCACGGCGCGCGTGACGACGAGCGGGGCTCTCCCGGAGCGGGAGCCTCGCTCGGACCGGCGGCGGACCGGACGGACCTGCCGGCCCCGGCCGAGCAGCCCCCACCCGTCGCGCGACGCCGGGCAGCGGTCATCCGGGAGAAGGCCCGGGAAGGCGCCCGCAAGGGCGGCAGCCGCGCCCGTGCGGGACTGGGGTACCTCGCGGACCGCATCATCGACATCGCCCCGCGTGTCCCCGTACGCGACCTCGCGACCCTGCGCGGACAGTTCCCCGGCCGCGGGCCCGAGGAGCTGGCCGACAAACTGGTGGCGGGCGCCGCGGCCGGGACCTCGGCGGTCGGAGCCGGGATCGGGGCGGCGGCGATGCTGCCCGTGCCGCCGGCCATGCCGACCGAGCTGGCCGCGGAGATCACCGGGGTCGCCGCGATCGAGCTGAAGCTGATCGCCGAACTCCACGAGGTCTACGGCGTACGCCCACCGGGCAATCTCAAGACCCGCAGCACCGCCTATCTGTCCTCCTGGTCGGGGGAGCGCGGGATCGACGTGACGAAGCCGTCGACGTACGACGCGGCCCTCGGCGGCCGCATGAAGCGTGAACTGCGCCAGCAGATCATGAAGCGGATGGTCCGCGACCTGCCCAACCTCATGCCGTTCATGGTGGGCGCCGCGGTCGGGGCGGTCATGAACCGCCGGGACACCAGAAAGCTCGCGGGACGGATCCGGGCCGACCTCCGCAAGATCCAGGTGCCGTGGGACGAACTGCCGCCACTGCCGCCCCTGGACAAGCCGGCGGAGCCGCTCCGGATGCGCGATCTGCCGAAGGAACTCTAGGCACCCGAGGTGCCTCAGGCGTGCGCCTTCCGGGCCGCCTCGATCGCCGCGGCCAGCTTCTCCGGCTCCCGCGTCGACAGGTACAGGTACGGCGTCGGGTCCTGCGGGTCCGTGACCTCCACGCGCAGCGCCGTCGGGATGTAGGCGCGCAGCAGCAGGAAGGCGCGGGTGTCGGCCTTGTACGTGCGCCAGGCGCGCGCCTCCTCCGCGTCCAGCACCTCCCACGCGCCCAGCGCCGACACCGGGATCTTCGCCTCGCCCGCGATCAGCGAGTCGCCCACGACCCGGATGCGCGGGGAGCCGTAGGCGCTGGCCACCACCGCCGCGGCGGCCGTACCGCCGACCAGGCCGCCGAGCAGCGGCAGGGTGCCGAAGGGCAGCAGGATCAGGGCGAACGAGACACCCACCAGAAAGCTGATCAGCCACCACGAGCGGGGGGCGGTGAGGCGTTCTTCGTAGGGGGCGGCGGAGAGCTGCATGGAGCCAAGCTTGGCACGGGGTCCGCGAATCCCCGCTGTCGGGGGCGGGCGGCGCGAAGCGCCGTCAGGCAGGGCGGTGGCCGGTGACGGGCGGCCGGGTAAGGTCTGCGGCTGTGAGTGGTAGTTCCGCAGCTCTTCAGCCCCCCGCCTACGCGGTGAAACCGATACGGCACCCCGACGCGCCCGCGCCCGGGGAGCTTCTCGGTGCCCACTACGAACACTGTTTCGGCTGTGGTCCCGGGCAGCCGCACGGGCTGCTCCTGGAGGCCCGCGCCGGTGACGGTGTCTCGCTGACCGCCGAGTTCACCGTCCAGCCCGCCCACCAGGGCGCCCCGGGCCTCGCGCACGGCGGAGTACTGGCCACGGCCCTCGACGAGACGCTCGGTTCGCTGAACTGGCTGCTGCGCACCATCGCCGTGACCGGCCGGCTGGAGACCGACTTCGTGCGGCCGGTGCCGGTCGGCACCACACTGCACCTGGAGGCCGAGGTCACCGCCGTCGCCGGCCGGAAGATCTACTCGAGGGCCACCGGGCGGATCGGCGGCCCCGAGGGGCCCGTCGCCGTCCGTGCCGACGCCCTCTTCGTCGAGGTCAAGATCGACCACTTCATCGACCACGGCCGCAAGGAAGAGATCCGGGCCGCCATGGACGACCCTGACCAGGTCCGGCGCGCCCGCGCCTTCGAGGTGAACCCGTGAGCCGCAACCCCCTCGACGTGCTCATCCGGCGCGTCGACCCCGACGTACCGCTTCCGGCGTACGAACACCCGGGTGACGCCGGAGCCGATCTGCGCACCACCGAGCCCTGCGAACTGAAGCCCGGTGAGCGGGCCGTGCTGCCCACGGGTGTATCGATCGCCCTCCCTGAGGGGTACGCGGCCTTCGTGCATCCGCGTTCCGGCCTCGCCGCCCGCTGCGGCGTGGCCCTCGTCAATGCCCCGGGGACGGTTGATGCCGGGTACCGTGGGGAGATCAAGGTGATCGTGGTGAATCTCGACCCGCGCGAGAGCGTGCGGTTCGAGCGCTTCGACCGGATTGCCCAACTGGTCGTCCAGCAGGTCGAGAAGGTCCGCTTCCAGGAGGTCGCGGAGCTTCCCGGCTCCGCGCGGGCCGAAGGGGGCTTCGGGTCCACCGGTGGCCATGCCGCGGTGGGCGACGAGAGCGGCACAAGCGGTCGGGCCGCCGAGGGCGGTCCGACGGGTGGGAATCGATACGCTTCGGTCGTATCCGACCGGGAAGGACAGTGACGTGTTCGGACGTCGCAACAAGAAGGGTGCCGCCGAGGACGCGGCCGGCGAGGCCGAGCAGGTCGTCGACAGCGTCGACACCGAGGCGGACGAGGAAGAGGCCGAGCGCGAGCGCGTCCGGCTGGAGCCCGGGCCCCGGCCCGACGGGCCGTGGGACAGCAGCGAGGTGCGCGACCCGGCCGAGGGCCGCGTGGACCTCGGCGGTCTGTTCGTGCCGGGCGTCGACGGCATGGAGCTGCGGGTCGAGGTCGCCGGTGACGCGATCGTCGCCGCGACCGTCGTGCTGCGGGACAGCGCCATCCAGCTCCAGGCGTTCGCTGCGCCCAAGCGTGAGGGCATCTGGACCGAGGTCCGCGAGGAGATCGCGTCCGGCATCACCCAGCAGGGTGGCATCGTCGACGAGGTCGAGGGTTCCCTCGGCTGGGAGCTGCGGGCCCAGGTGCCGGTGCAGCTGCCCGACGGCACCGGCGGCTTCCAGGTCGTGCGGTTCGTCGGCGTGGACGGCCCGCGCTGGTTCCTGCGCGGTGTGATCTCCGGCCAGGGTGCGGTGCAGCCGCAGGCCGCCGGGCTGCTGGAGCAGATCTTCCGGGACACGGTCGTGGTCCGCGGCGAGGGGCCGATGGCGCCCCGCGACCCGATCGTCCTGAAGCTGCCGAACGACGCCCAGATGGTCCCCGAGGGGGTCCAGCAGGAGGAGGGCTCGCGCTTCTCCGGGGGCATGGGACAGCTGCAGCGGGGACCGGAGATCACCGAGGTTCGCTAGACCGAGGGTCGGTGACGCCTTGGGTCCGGCGTGGAACTGAGGGTCGGTGACTCGTCGGGTTCCGCTGTGGAACTGAGGGTCGCTGAGTCGTTGGGTTCCGCCGTGGCGGCCGGGGGTCGGTGTCTCGTCGGGCTTCGCCGTGGGAATCGAGGGTCGCTGAGTCGTGGGGTTCCGCTGGGGCCGATGGTCGGTGACGCGCTGGGTTCAGCTGTAAGAGGCGGGCCGTGCCTCTTCGGGGGTGCGGTCCGTTTTCGTGTGGGGACCGTCGCGGGGGCTGCTGCCCGTTGCCGGGTGCGGGTGCGTCGTGGCTGGTCGCGCACTTCCCCGCGCCCCTTGCGGGGTGCTGCCCGTTGCCGGGTGCGGGTGTGTTGTGGCTGGTCGCGCGGTTCCCCGCGCCCCTTGCGGGGCGCTGTCGTGGGCTAGGTGCGGGTGTCGGGCCCCTTGCGGGGTGTTGTCGTGGGCTGGTGCCGGTGTGTTGTGACTGGTCGCGCAGTTCCCCGCGCCCCTTATGGGGTGCTGGCGTGGGCCTCTAGCGGGGCTCGCTGCCTCGGCCCTCTGTGCCGGGCTTTGCCCCGGGCCCCTGTGGGGCGTTGCCACCGGGCTGTTGTCCGGGTGGGCCGTGCGTGGTGATACTGGCCGCTCGGTCGACGGGGGAGGCGGCATGGGCGGTCACGTGGCCACCGAGACCATGGTGCGGGTCGAGGGCGTGCACAAGTCGTTCGGGGCCGGCGCTGCCGCCGTGCATGCCCTGCGCGGGGTCTCCTTCGAGGTGCCGCGCGGTGAACTCGTCGCCCTCAAAGGGCGGTCGGGGTCCGGCAAGACCACGCTGCTGAACATCGTCGGCGGTCTGGACGTGCCCGACCAGGGGCGCGTCCAGGTCGAGGGCCGGGATCTCGCCCGGCTCGGCGAGAGCGAGCTGCTGGCGCTGCGCCGGGACCGGATCGGCTTCGTCTTCCAGTCCTTCGGGCTCATACCGATCCTCAGCGCCGCCGAGAACGTCGGAGTGCCGCTGCGGCTGCGCCGTGCCGACCCGCGCGAGCGGGAGGAGCGGGTCGAGCTGCTGCTCTCCCTCGTGGGGCTCGCCGGGCACGCGGCCCAGCGGCCCGGCGAGCTGTCCGGCGGCCAGCAGCAGCGGGTCGCCATCGCCCGGGCCCTCGCCAACCGCCCGGCGTTGCTCATAGCCGACGAGCCCACCGGCCAGCTCGACGCCGAGACCGGGCATGCCGTCATGGAGCTGCTGCGGGCCGTCGTGCACCGCGAACAGGTCACCGCCCTGGTCGCCACGCACGACGCGACGCTGCTGGACCTGGCCGACCGGGTACTGGAGCTGCGCGACGGCGAGATCGCCGAGGACTGAGCAGTCCCGGAGATCGCCGAAACGCTGAGCGGTCCGGCAGTTCACCGGGTAGTGAGCGTTCAGGAGATCGCTAGGACTGGACCGTGGAGGAGATCGCCGCACACCGAGCGGTCCGGGAGATCGCCGACCACTGGACCGTTCCGCAGATCGCCGAGGACTTGGGCGTGCGGAAGAGCGCTGAGCACGGAGAAGTCCGGGGGGTCATCGAGGACTGCGGGGCCGGTCGGCGGGGAGCGCTGTGGGCTGTGTGCCGGCTGGGTCTCGGCTCGCTCATCAGGGATGCGTCAAAGTTGTCCGCTGCTCGCCTCCCTGTCCCGTTTGCCGTGATTGTTGGCCGTAGGGTCGACGCTGCGTAGACAAAAGGCGCGGGAAGACAATGAGGCCATGGCACGCGGCAAGCTTCGGATCTACCTCGGTGCGGCACCGGGCGTCGGCAAGACCTACGCCATGCTCTCCGAGGCGCACCGCCGGATGGAGCGGGGCACCGACTGCGTCGTCGCGTTCGTGGAGCACCACGGCCGGCCGCGCACCGAGGTGATGCTGCACGGCCTGGAGCAGGTGCAGCGCAAGGAGATCGAGTACCGGGGCGGCCTCTTCACCGAGATGGACGTGGACGCCGTACTGCGCCGGGCCCCCGCGGTCGCCGTCGTGGACGAGCTGGCCCACACCAACGTCCCCGGTTCCCGCAACGCCAAGCGCTGGCAGGACGTCGAGGAACTCCTCGCCGCCGGCATCGACGTCGTCTCGACCGTCAACATCCAGCACCTGGAGTCGCTCGGCGACGTGGTCGAGTCGATCACCGGGGTGCGGCAACGGGAGACCGTCCCGGACGAGGTCGTGCGCCGGGCCGACCAGATCGAGCTGGTCGACATGTCCCCGCAGGCGCTGCGCCGCCGCATGGCCCACGGCAACATCTACCAGCCGGACAAGGTCGACGCGGCCCTGTCGAACTATTTCCGGCCCGGCAACCTGACCGCTCTGCGCGAGCTGGCGCTGCTGTGGGTGGCCGACCGGGTCGACGAGTACCTCACCGAGTACCGCAGCGAGCACCGGGTCTCGAAGATATGGGGCTCCCGGGAGCGGATCGTGGTCGGCCTCACCGGCGGTCCCGAGGGGCGCACCCTGATCCGGCGCGCTGCGCGCCTGGCGGAGAAGGGCGCCGGCGGCGAGGTGCTCGCCGTCTACATCTCCCGCAGCGACGGCCTGACCTCCGCCTCCCCGAAGGAGCTGGCCGTCCAGCGCACCCTGGTGGAGGACCTCGGCGGCACCTTCCACCACGTCGTCGGCGACGACATACCGGCCGCCCTGCTGGACTTCGCCCGGGGCGTGAACGCCACCCAGATCGTGCTGGGCTCCTCGCGCCGCAAGGCCTGGCAGTACGTGTTCGGGCCGGGCGTCGGCGCCACGGTCGCCCGCGAGTCCGGTCCCGACCTCGACGTCCACATCGTCACCCACGAGGAGGTCGCCAAGGGGCGCGGGCTGCCCGTGGCCCGCGGCGCGCGGCTCGGGCGGGCCCGGATCCTCTGGGGCTGGGCGGTCGGCCTGGCCGGCCCCGCGGTCCTCGCGGTGCTGCTGAACACCGTCGATCTCGGCCTCGCCAACGACATGCTGCTGTTCCTGGCCGTCACCGTCGCCGCGGCCCTGCTCGGCGGCCTGCTGCCGGCCCTGGCCTCGGCGGCCTTCGGGTCGCTGCTGCTGAACTACTTCTACACCCCGCCGCTGCACCGGCTGACGATCGCCGATCCCAAGAACATCGTCGCCATCGCGATCTTCTTCGGCGTCGGCATGTCGGTCGCGTCGGTGGTCGACCTCGCCGCCCGCCGTACCCACCAGGCCGCCCGGCTGCGCGCCGAGTCCGAGATACTCTCCTTCCTCGCCGGGAACGTGCTGCGCGGCGAGACCAGCCTGGAGGAGCTGCTGGAACGGGTCCGCGAGACCTTCGCCATGGAGTCGGCCGCCCTGCTGGAGCGCGAGAGCGACGTGGCGCCCTGGGCGTGCGCGGGCCGCGCCGGTTTCGGGCCGCCGCTGGAACGTCCCGAGGACGCCGACGTCGACATGCCGGTCGGCGACCACCTGGCGCTCGCGCTCACCGGCCGGGTGCTGCCCGCCGAGGACCGCAGGGTGCTCGCCGCCTTCGCCGCGCAGGCAGCCGTCGTCCTGGACCGCAGGCGCCTGCAGGAGGAGGCCGACCAGGCCCGGGCGCTCGCCGAGGGCAACCGCATCCGCACCGCCCTGCTGGCCGCCGTCAGCCACGACCTGCGCACCCCCCTGGCCGGCATCAAGGCCGCGGTGTCGTCCCTGCGCTCCGACGACGTGGCCTGGTCCGAGGAGGACCAGGCGGAGCTGCTGGAGGGCATCGAGGAGGGCGCCGACCGCCTCGACCACCTGGTGGGCAACCTCCTCGACATGTCCCGGCTGCAGACCGGCACGGTCACTCCGCTGATCCGGGAGATCGACGTCGACGAGGTCGTACCGATGGCTCTCGGGGGCGTACCCGAGGACAGCGTCGAGCTGGACGTGCCCGAGACGCTGCCCATGGTCGCCGTCGACCCCGGGCTGCTGGAGCGGTCGGTGGCCAACCTGGTGGAGAACGCCGTCAAGTACAGCCCGCACGGGAAGCGCGTCCTGGTGTCCGCGAGCGCCATCGCCGAGCGGGTGGAGGTGCGTGTGGTGGACCGCGGGCCCGGCGTGCCGGACGAGGCCAAGGAACGCATCTTCGAGCCCTTCCAGCGGTACGGTGACGCTCCGCGCGGTGCCGGCGTCGGGCTCGGCCTCGCGGTCGCCCGCGGCTTCGCCGAGGCCATGGGCGGCACGCTCAACGCCGAGGACACACCGGGTGGCGGGCTCACCATGGTGCTCAGCCTCCGCGCGGCCGGACCGCGCCCCGAGCACCTCGGCCCGCCCGCGGACATCGCAGAACCGGAAAGGCAGGTCCTATGACGACCCGGGTGCTCGTGGTCGACGACGAGCCGCAGATCGTGCGCGCCCTCGTGATCAACCTCAAGGCGCGCAAGTACGAGGTCGACGCGGCTCCCGACGGCAGGACCGCCCTCGAACTCGCCGCCTCCCGTCACCCCGACGTGGTCGTCCTCGACCTGGGCCTGCCCGACATGGACGGCGTCGAGGTGATCAAGGGCCTGCGCGGCTGGACCCGGGTGCCGATCCTGGTGTTGTCCGCGCGCCACTCCTCCGACGAGAAGGTCGAGGCGCTCGACGCGGGCGCCGACGACTACGTGACCAAGCCGTTCGGCATGGACGAGCTGCTGGCACGGCTGCGGGCCGCCGTCCGGCGGGCCGAGCCGGCCGGGCCGGGCGAGGAGGACCTCACGACCGTGGAGACCGAGGGCTTCACCGTCGATCTGGCCGCCAAGAAGGTCAACCGCGCCGGCAAGGACGTCCGGCTCACCCCGACCGAGTGGCACCTGCTGGAGGTGCTGGTCCGCAACACCGGCCGGCTGGTCAGCCAGAAGCAGCTGCTGCAGGAGGTGTGGGGGCCGTCCTACGGGACCGAGACCAACTACCTGCGCGTCTACATGGCCCAGCTGCGGCGCAAGCTGGAGGCCGACCCGTCGCACCCCGAGCACTTCATCACCGAACCCGGGATGGGTTACCGGTTCGAGAAGTGAGGCGCAGGGGGCCGCAGGAGCGGGGCCGTCCTGTCGGGGTGGTTGCATCACCGGAACGGAGGGGCCGCCGGATCGGGGAGAGGTCGCCGCAACGGGAGGGGCCGCTGGAACGGGAAGGGTCGCTGGAACCGGAGGGGCCGCCGGTTCGAGAGGTGAGCCGTCGTTCCGGAGCCACCTGTTCGAGACCGTCCGGGTTCGGGACCATCCGGGCCGCCTGCTCGCGTCTATCCGCGCTGCTCGTTCGCGTCGATCCGCGCCGCCTGCTCGCGTCGGTCAGGGTTGCCCGTTCGCGTCGGTCCGCGCTGCCCGTTCGCGCCGGTCGGCGCCGCCCGTTCGCGTGGATCCGGGTCGCCCGTTCGCGTAGCTCCGTGCTGCCCGTTCGCGACGATCCGGGGCCGCCTGTCCGAGACACGAGCTGCCCTACGGTCCGGTCGGTGCTCCCCGGTACCCTTCACGTATGAGTGCTGTTCCTCGTTCCGAAAAGCCGGCCGGCCGGTTCCGGCGCATGCTCGACCGGCTCTCCTCGTCGCAGGAGGACCTGGAGTCCGAGGAGCTGCGCGAGGACGCCGAGACGGCGGGCTGTACGAAGATCGGTGACTGCCGTGACCGGCAGATCGTCACGGTAACTGGTACCTTGCGCACGGTCACCCTGCGCCCCCGCGCCGGCGTCCCGGCCCTGGAGGCCGAACTGTTCGACGGCTCCGCCGCGCTGGACGTGGTGTGGCTCGGCAGGCGTTCCATCGTGGGCATAGAACCGGGGCGCAAGCTGATCGCATCAGGCCGGATCTCGATGAGCCGAGGCCGCCGGGTGCTGTTCAACCCGAAATACGAACTGCGACCCCTTGGACGGGAGTAGCCGGTGACGTCCCTCGACAAGCCGACCGAAGACGCCGACCAGACCCCGCCCCACGACGCCCGCGCGCTGACCGAGGCCGCGCTGTTCGAGGCGTTCGGCGGAGTGCGCGGCATGGTCGAGACGGTCGTGCCGGGCCTGCTCTTCGTCGCGATCTTCACGATCAAGAAGGACCTGCACGTCTCCGCGATCGCCGCGCTGGCCGTGTCCCTGATCCTGGTCGTGGTCCGGCTGGCCATGAAGGACACCGTCAAGCACGCCTTCAGCGGTGTCTTCGGCGTCGCCTTCGGTGTCGTGTTCGCGATGTTCACGGGCAACGCCAAGGACTTCTACCTCCCCGGCATGATCTACACGCTCGGCCTGGCGCTGGCGTACATCATCACGACCCTCGCCGGTGTTCCCCTGATCGGCCTCATCCTCGGCCCGGTCTTCAAGGAGAACCTCTCCTGGTGCACCCGCAACCCCGGCCGCAAGAGGGCGTATGCGAAGGCGAGCTGGGCCTGGGGCCTGATCCTGCTCGCCAAGTGCGCGATTCTCTTCCCGCTGTACTGGTGGGCCGACACCACCCAGCTCGGCTGGGTCCTGGTCGCCCTGAAGATCCCGCCGTTCCTGCTGGCGGTATGGCTGACCTGGGTCTTCCTCGCCAAGGCGCCCGCGCCGATCGACGTCTTCGCGGAGATGGAGGCCGAGGAGCAGGCGGAGAAGGCGGAGAAGGAACGCAAGGCCGCGCTGGCCGCCGAGGGTGGCGACGCGACCGGAGGACGGCACCGCCGGGAGGCGTGAGCAGCAGTCGTACGACGAAGAAGGGCGCCCTTGCTGTCGAGGGCGCCCTTCTCCCATGCGGTCAGGCCTGTTCGCGCCGTACCGACAGCAGCTCCTCCAGCTGCTCCTCCCGGGCCTGCGCGGCCACGAAGAGCAGCTCGTCGCCCGCCTCCAGGGAGTCGTCCTTGGTGGGGGTCAGGACCCGGGTGCCGCGGATGATCGTGACCAGCGAGGTGTCCTGCGGCCATTCCACGTCGCCGACCTGGGTGCCGGCCAGGGCCGACTCCTCGGGCAGGGTCAGCTCGACCAGGTTGGCGTCGCCGTGGCTGAAGCGGAGCAGCCGGACCAGGTCGCCGACGCTCACCGCCTCCTCGACCAGGGCGGACATCAGACGCGGGGTGGAGACGGCGACGTCGACGCCCCAGGCCTCGTTGAACAGCCACTCGTTCTTGGGGTTGTTCACGCGGGCCACGACGCGCGGAACGCCGTACTCCGTCTTGGCGAGCAGCGAGACGACCAGGTTGACCTTGTCGTCACCGGTCGCGGCGATCACGACGTTGCAGCGCTGCAGCGCCGCCTCGTCCAGGGAGGTGATCTCACAGGCATCGGCGAGCAGCCACTCCGCCTGCGGGACGCGCTCGACCGAGATGGCGGTCGGCGCCTTGTCGATCAACAGGACCTCGTGGCCGTTCTCCAGCAGCTCGCCCGCGATCGAGCGGCCGACGGCGCCGGCCCCGGCAATGGCGACCCTCATCAGTGACCGCCCTCCTCTTCCGGGCCACCGGCGAACGCCGCCTCGACCTTCTCCACCTCGTCCGTCCGCATCATCACGTGCACGAGGTCGCCCTCCTGCAGCACCGTCTGGGAGGTGGGCAGGATCGCCTCGCCCAGGCGGGTCAGGAACGCCACCCGGACGCCCGTCTCCTCCTGCAGCTTGCTGATCTTGTGGCCGACCCACTTCGCGGAGGCGTGCACCTCGGCGAGCTGCACTCCGCCGGTGGGGTCGCGCCACAGCGGCTCGGCCCCGGAGGGGAGCAGCCGGCGCAGCATCTGGTCGGCGGTCCAGCGGACCGTGGCCACGGTGGGGATGCCCAGCCGCTGGTAGACCTCGGCGCGGCGCGGGTCGTAGATGCGGGCGGCCACGTTCTCCACGCCGAACATCTCGCGGGCCACACGGGCGGAGATGATGTTGGAGTTGTCACCGCTGGAGACGGCGGCGAAGGCGCCGGCTTCCTCGATGCCCGCCTCGCGCAGGGTGTCCTGGTCGAAGCCGACCCCGGTGACCCGGCGGCCCCCGAAGCCCGGTCCCAGCCGGCGGAAGGCGGTGGGGTCCTGGTCGATCACGGCGACCGTGTGTCCCTGTTGCTCCAGGGTCTGGGCAAGAGCGGAACCCACTCTTCCGCAGCCCATGATGACGATGTGCACGACCGTCCTTCCGGTGTCCAAAAGTTGCTGCTCAGCATCAGGGTCTCAGACCGAGGCCCAAAGCTACACACGGGCGTCACTCGGGGGGCACCCCCGTGCCCGAGGACGCGGTTTCCGCCGTCGAGTGATGCTGCGCACGCTGCACAGGGTCAGGATTCCGAGGCAGGTCAGGGCGAGCAGTGCCCCGATCAGCTCCGCGGTCGCGGGCATGGAACCTCCGAAGTGCGTCGACAGGCGGGGTTTGCCATCTAGGCACGGGGGGCACTTCATCCACGGATTCCGCAGTTCCGTGCGCCCCCGATTTCACTCGTGAGGCAGATCCAGCACGCCGGGTGGGCGGGTGCCAGTTCGAAGGCTTACGATCCTCTCTCGTGTCCAAACTGACCGACGTGCCCAAACGGATCCTGATCGGGCGCGCACTGCGCAGTGACCGGCTGGGCGAAACGCTCCTGCCCAAGCGCATCGCACTCCCCGTCTTCGCCTCCGACCCGCTGTCCTCCGTCGCCTACGCGCCGGGGGAGGTCCTGCTGGTCCTGTCCATCGCGGGCGTGTCGGCGTACCACTTCAGCCCCTGGATCGCCGTCGCGGTCGTCGTGCTGATGTTCACCGTTGTCGCCTCCTACCGGCAGAACGTGCATGCCTACCCGAGCGGCGGCGGCGACTACGAGGTCGCGACCACCAACCTCGGCCCCAAGGCCGGCCTCACCGTGGCCAGCGCCCTGCTCGTGGACTACGTCCTGACCGTCGCCGTCTCCATCGCCTCCGGCATCGAGAACCTCGGCTCCGCGATCCCCTTCGTGGTCGAGCACAAGGTCTCCTGCGCGGTCGGCGTGATCGTGCTGCTGACCCTGATGAACCTGCGTGGCGTGAAGGAGTCGGGCAAGCTCTTCGCCATCCCGACCTTCGTGTTCGTCGGCGGCGTCTTCATCATGATCCTGTGGGGCGCCTTCCGCGGCCTGGTCCTCGGCGACACCATGCGCGCCCCCACGGCCGACTACCACATCAAGGCCGAACACCAGGGCCTGGCGGGCTTCGCGCTCGTCTTCCTGCTGCTGCGCGCCTTCTCCTCCGGCTGTGCGGCCCTCACCGGTGTCGAGGCCATCTCCAACGGCGTCCCGGCCTTCCGCAAGCCCAAGTCGAAGAACGCGGCGACCACGCTCGCCATGATGGGCCTGCTCGCCGTGACCATGTTCTGCGGCATCATCGCCCTCGCCATGGCCACCAAGGTCCGCATGGCCGAGCACCCGGCCACCGACCTGCTCCGCAACGGCACCCCGGTCGGCTCCGGCTACGTCCAGAACCCGGTGATCTCCCAGGTCGGCGAGGCGGTCTTCGGCAAGGGCAGCTTCCTGTTCATCCTGCTCGCCGCAGCCACCGCCCTGGTCCTGTTCCTCGCCGCCAACACGGCGTACAACGGCTTCCCGCTGCTCGGCTCGATCCTCGCCCAGGACCGCTACCTCCCGCGCCAGCTGCACACCCGCGGCGACCGCCTCGCCTTCTCCAACGGCATCGTGCTGCTCGCGGGCGCCGCGACCCTGCTGGTGTTCATCTACGGCGCGGACTCCACCCGGCTGATCCAGCTGTACATCGTCGGCGTGTTCGTGTCCTTCACGCTCAGCCAGACCGGCATGGTCCGGCACTGGAACCGCCACCTCGCCGTCGAGAAGGACCAGGCCAAGCGCCGCCGCATGATCCGCTCCCGCGCGATCAACACGTTCGGCGCCTTCTTCACCGGCCTGGTGCTCGTCGTCGTCCTGGTCACCAAGTTCACCCACGGTGCCTGGGTCGCCCTGCTCGGCATGTGCATCTTCTACGCGACGATGACCTCCATCCGCCGGCACTACGACCGGGTCGCGGAGGAGATCGCCGCGCCCGAGGGCCCGCCGAGCGACGACCTGGTCCGCCCGTCCCGGGTGCACTCGGTCGTCCTGATCTCCAAGATCCACCGCCCCACGCTGCGTGCCCTCGCCTACGCCAAGCTCATGCGCTCGGACACGCTGGAGGCGCTGACCGTCAACGTCGACCCGCCCGAGACCAAGGCGCTGCGCGAGGAGTGGGAGCGGCGCGGGATCGACGTCCCGCTGAAGGTCCTCGACTCGCCGTACCGCGAGATCACGCGGCCGATCATCGAGTACGTCAAGAGCCTGCGCAAGGAGTCCCCGCGCGACGCGGTCTCCGTGATCATCCCCGAGTACGTGGTCGGCCACTGGTACGAGCACCTGCTGCACAACCAGAGCGCCCTGCGCCTGAAGGGCCGCCTGCTCTTCACCCCCGGCGTCATGGTCACCTCCGTCCCTTACCAGCTCCAGTCCTCCGAGGCCGCCCGGGCCCGCGCCCGCAAGCGCCAGGAGTGGAACGCGCCGGGCGCCGTCCGGCGGGGACCGGCCGAGGAGCGGGCGAAGGAGCCGTCCGCGAAGGAGTGAGGCGGGGTTCTCCGGCCGGCCACGCGAATGCCGGCCGGGCGGTGACGTGAGCGTCGGCCGGGCTGACGCGAGGGTTCTCCGGGCGGTGACTGACCGTGGGCCGGGGCTGACGCGAGGGTTCGCCGGGCGGTGGTGTGAGTGTCGGCCGGGGTTCGCCCGGCGGTGACGTGAGCGTCGGCCGGGGGGCGAGGCCGGCCCCCCGCCGAGGACCGGGGCCGGGCGGGAAGGCCGTAGACTGGTGGGCTGTTGTCAGACCCACCGGTGTGCGGCCTTTCCGTCGCCGTTCCTCGCGTCTTCTTCGATCTGGAGTCCCCCACCATGCAGGCAGAACCGACCCAGTCTCTGGTGGGCGAGGAGTACGAGGTCGAGATCGGCCCCGTCGCCCACGGCGGCCACTGCATCGCCCGTACCTCCGAGGGACAGGTGCTGTTCGTGCGGCACGCGCTGCCCGGCGAGCGGGTGGTGGCCCGGGTGACCGAGGGCGAGGAGGGCGCTCGCTACCTGCGCGCAGACGCGGTGCAGATCCTGGAGGCGTCCAAGGACCGCATCGAGGCTCCGTGTCCCTTCGCCGGCCCGGGCCGCTGCGGCGGTTGCGACTGGCAGCACGCCAAGCCCGGCGCCCAGCGCCGGCTGAAGGGCGAGGTCGTCGCCGAGCAGCTGCAGCGGCTCGCCGGCCTCACCCCGGAGCAGGCCGGCTGGGACGGCACCGTGGTCCCGGCCGAGGGCGACAAGCTGCCCGCCGGCCAGGTCCCGCAGTGGCGCACCCGCGTCCAGTACGCCGTCGACGCGGACGGCCACGCCGGCCTGCGCCGCCACCGCTCGCACGAGGTCGAGCACATCGACCACTGCATGATCGCCGCGGAGGGCGTCAGCGAGCTGGGCATCGAGAAGCGGGACTGGACCGGCATGGAGTCGGTCGAGGCGATCGCGGCGACGGGTTCGCAGGACCGCCAGGTGATCCTCACACCGCGCCCGGGCGCGCGACTGCCGATCGTGGAACTGGACAAGCCGGTGTCGGTGATGCGCGTCGGCGAGAAGGACGGCGGCGTCCACCGCGTCCACGGCCGCCCCTTCGTCCGCGAACGCGCCGACGGCCGTACGCACCGCGTCGGCAGCGGTGGCTTCTGGCAGGTCCACCCGAAGGCGGCCGACACGCTCGTCACGGCCGTCATGCAGGGCCTGCTGCCCCGCAAGGGCGAGACGGCCCTCGACCTCTACTGCGGGGTCGGCCTCTTCGCCGGCGCCCTCGCCGACCGCCTCGGCGAGCAGGGCGCGGTCCTCGGCATCGAGTCCGGCAAGCGGGCCGTGGAGGACGCGCGGCACAACCTGGCCGACTTCCCGCGGGTCCGCATCGAGCAGGGCAAGGTCGAGTCGGTCCTGCCGCGCACGGGCATCACGGAGGTCGACCTCATCGTCCTCGACCCCCCGCGCGCGGGCGCCGGCCGCCAGACCGTCCAGCACCTCTCCTCCCTGGGCGCCCGCCGCATCGCCTACGTCGCCTGCGATCCCGCCGCGCTGGCCCGGGACCTGGGCTACTTCCGGGACGGCGGCTACCGGGTGCGGACGCTCCGGGCGTTCGATCTGTTTCCGATGACGCATCATGTGGAGTGCGTGGCGATTCTGGAGCCTGCTGCAAAGGGGATCTGACCAGCGGCTTTCTGGGTCCTTCAGGTGCGGCCTGCGGTGCTCGACCTGTTTCCCGAAGTACATGGCGTTGAGCGTTGCGTAGGTACGCGCCACGTGCCTCACCTGCGGTTTCGCGTAGCGAGGCGCGGGTGAGAGGTGCTTCGCCAATGTCTCAGGGAGACGGCTGGGAAACGTCTTGACGCTCGTCCGACGCTGGTTCTGACGGAGCGTCATGACGTTTGCTCGGCCAGCTGTCGAGCTCAAGGCGAAGGCCCTGCACGGCGAGGTCGCCAGCGAGCGCCGAGAGGGGACTGAGTCAGCTTGTGATCACACGGAAAGCCGTATCCGTCGCTCGTCGCTCGTCGCCCGGCCGACCGGTCCGGGCGGCTCGCCTCCGGCGCGTCAGCTGCGGGCTGCCGGACGGTTGCAGATCGCCAGGTAGTCCCGGGCCTTCGCCACATTCGATGCGAGGTCAGCGACGGAATCGAGCAACAGCCGGTGATCGGTCCAGGGTTCGTCCCCGGTCCTCCGCTGCTGCACCGCTTTCCAGGTCGGTTCCTCGAAACCCGTGATGCTCCGAGACCGGTGCTCCAGTCGGCGGCGGTGGACCTGTGTGTCGGAGCACACCACCTCGATGACCGCTACGGGCACCCGGTGGCGGCCGGCCAGCGCTCGCCATTGCTGACGGGCCGCCTCCACGGCGTTGACGGCGTCGATGATCACGCTCTGCCCCACGGCGAGCACACCGTCGGCCACGGACTCGGCGACGAAGTATGCGGCCAGCCCCGTGGGCTGGCCGCGGGCCACGCCGGCACGCCACATCGCCGCTTCCACGGGGTCGACCGACACCACCGCAGCGGGCAGCGTCCGTGCCAGCTCCTCGGCAGTCGAGCTCTTTCCCGCTGCGGGGAGTCCGGCCGTGACGATCAGCATGACGGCACTGTCGCAGACCCGGCCCCGGCTCGCCGGTCGGGCTTCGGCTCCCCAGGTGACAGCGGACATACGGCTGTCAATTCCCGGGAGCGGGACACGTACCGTCCTTCCCCTCGCGCCTGACGTGGTGCAGCCGGCCGCGCGTCGCCACCAGTTCGACAGCGCGGAGGGCGGCGATGTTCTGGAGCGGATCGGCGCCCACCACCAGAAGGTCCGCGTTGAGCCCTGGGGCGAGACGGCCGGTGTGTTCCCGCACGCCGATCGCGCCCGCCGCCTCGGTGGTGGCCAGTGCCAGGACCCGCTCCCGCCGGAACCCAAGGTATTCGAAAAGCTCCAGGCTCCCGGTGAAATCGTCGAACGGCGGGTCGGGGATGCCCGCGTCGGTACCCGCGACCAAAGGCACTCCCTGCGCGTCGAGCCACCGGACACGTTCGAGGAGCCGGTCGGCGATGGCCTAACCGCGTCCAGGCCGGCGCGCGGCACCTGGGGATCGGGCATTCGGCCCAGCACGTCGTCAGCGGGTTCTTCGGCCACCACGGCGTTCCGCACCGTACTGAGGGTGACCGGAGCGTCGCCGAACTGCCTGGCGGCAGGGTGGTCGGGGTCACCTTCGACGCGGCCGGACGGATCGCGGGCGTGGAGACCGGGACCCTCCCTTGAGCCGGGCGCCACCGGACCCCGGCCGCCGGGACCTGCCCGCCGGGGCCCCTCAGTCCTCCTCGCCGAGGATCTCGTCGTTGGAGTCGAACTGATGGCTGCCGGCGGGCAGGTCGGGGAAATACGAGCTCCCGGACTCCCCCCTCAGGACGGCCAAGAGAAAGGAGGCGCACTGAGTGGCGTGGTGCTCCCACTCGGGACCGCGCCCCTCGTTGAACATCACGGTCCACTCGTTCGGGCTCTGCCCCGGTCCGGCGAGCCAGTAGAGCATCGCTCCGCTGTCCTCGATGTAGGCCCAGGGCAGGACCCGCGTACCCGGCCTGTCGAGTTCCGCCGGCTTCGGCTCGGTCTGCCACAGCTGGGCGAGCACCTTCTCCCGCTCCGACAACTGGGCCACGAGGTTGTAGTCCTCGTCAGGGCACTCCGGGTCGAACAGCCATACCGTCTCGTCGAAGACGCCGCCGCCGTAGACCTCGACCAGTTCCTTGTAGTCGTCCGGCAACGGCGTGTCGAGCGCACGTTCGACAGTGTTCCAGTCACGGGTCCGCCGGGGAGTGCCCGGCGGAACGATCTCGATGAGCCTGGTCACATCGGGATGCATGAGGCGCGTGTCTCCTTGGGGCGTCATATGCGTTTGGGGACGTTCAGGAAAGTGACGATGTTCGTACTGTCGCCGCCTTCGTAGGGAGTGAAGGCGAATCCCTTGTTGCCCCGGGCCTCGATGGTCAGCCCCAGCGGAATGACGTCGGTGGGGTCGTGCGTGCGGTAGACGGGCGTGACGGTGTACTCGATGGTCTCACCGCGCTTGTCGACCGCTTCCCTGATCTGGTCCTCGATCTTCCGCATGACCGGTGAATTGGCGAACCGGTGCATGGTGACGAAGTTCCGGGGGTCCCGGTTGGAGCCGCCGATCTGCGCGCCGAGCAAGTGGGTCTTGTTGAGCTTCTTGTACTTCTGGTAACCGGGCACATTGACCCGGGATCGGTCTTTCCGCCGGTCATGTCGGACTCGATCGTCGCCCGCATGGTGGTGGCGCGGCCTCCGGGACCGGGCGCACCGTAGCGGACCCGGCCGCCCCACGTGACGTCGTTCTCGTCACAGGGAGTGAGGCCCAGCGGATCGGACAGCGTGTGCGGGTTGTCGACGTAGGCGAAGGGGTTCGGCGCGGGGTCCAGGCCGAGGGGGTCTGAGGTGAGATAGCGCGCGGTCTCCGGATCGTAGTGACGGAAGTAGTTGTGGTGCAGCCCCGTCTCGGGGTCGTAGTACTGGCCGGGGAACCTGAGCGGCGTGTAGGCGGTGGCGTCCTGGTTCCAGGTCGTCGAACCCCAGAGAGTCGCGCGGGTCCGCCACGCGATCCTGCCCTCCTCGTCGACGAGTTCGGTGGGAGTACCGATCTGGTCGGTGACGATGGCGAAGAAGCGCTGGTCGATGGCGTCCTGCGGAGCGTCCGCGAGGGACTTGGTCTCGGTCTGCGCGACAGGTGCCTGGCCGTCGTGGTCCCAGGTGAGCGTGACCAGTTCGGCCGCGCCGCCGACCCGCGTGGTCTGCTCCACCAGTGTGGAACCGTCCCAGACGAACCGGGTTTCCTCGGCGATGGCGCCGTCCGCGGACAGACGCTGTTTCGCAATGCGCCGCCCGAGAGGGTCGTACAGGTACCGCCAGCAGGTGCCGTCCGGGGTGACGGCGGAGATGAGCCGGTCCTCGGCGTCCCAGGCGTAACGCCAGGTGTCGGGCTTGCGGGAGAGACGTTTGACCTGCCGGAGCACGCACCGGCCGGCGGCGTCGTGCTCGTAGCGCACGTTGCCGGCGCTGATCAGGCGCGTTCCGGCGTAGCTGCGCGTTCCTCGCGCCGGGCTGCCGGGATGCTTCTCCGGCCAGGCCGCCCGCGTCTGGTTGCCCGTCTCGTCGTAGGCGTAACTCTCGCTCCAGCGCCCGGCCTCGACGGCGCTGACCCGCCCCGCCCGGTCCAGCAGGAACGAGCGCCGGCCGGCGTCCCGGTCGGTGATGCCGGTCAGGAGCCCGTCATGACGGTAGGTGTAGCCGCGCTGGATCGACGGCTGCGCGGTGTCGTGGACGGTGAGTGTCTGCCCGCTGAGGCTGCCGACGGGATTCCAGGTGAAGGCGAGGGTGAATCGGTCACCGAGGTGCCGCAGCACCTCCCGCCCCGCCGCGTCGTGCTCGAAGGAGAGGGTGCGGCCCGAGAGCGACAGCTCGGCGCAGCGGCCGGCCGTGTCGTAGGAGTACGCAGTCTCGACACCCCCGGGTGTCCGGCGCCCCGAGGCGTCGCAGGCCGTGGTCAGCGTCCGGCCGTCGATGGTCTCCGCGACGACACGCCCCACCGCGTCGTACGCGTAGGCCAGTGTCCCGTCGGGTCCGGCCGCCGAGACCAGCCGCCCGCACGCGTCGTTCCGGAAGACGGTCCTGCGGCCGTCGACTACCTTCTCGACGAGTTGGCCGGCCGCGTCGTAGTGGTAACCGACCGTCTGCCCCGCTGCGTTGATCCGCGCGGTCAGGTCGCCTGCCGCGTCGTAGCGGTATGTCGTCTCGTGCCCGTCGAAGTCGGTTTCCTTCACCAGTTGTCCGACGGCGTCGTAGACGTACCTCCAGGCGAGTCCCTGGGGGTTGAGCACCTCGGTCAGCCGGCGTTCGGTGTCATAGCGGAACTGGTGTTCCACGCCGTCCGGGGAGATGCGGGCGACCAGCTGGTCGAAGGGGCCGTGGATCAGCCGCGTACGCCCCCCGACAGCGTCGGTGTGGCCGGTGCAGTTGCCCTCTCCATCGTACGACCAGGATTCGGTGGCGCCGTTGGCCGCGGTCCGTTCCCGCAGCCAGCCCTCGGCGTCCCACACGAGCGTGGTGGTCGCTCCGAGCGGGTCGGTGATGCGCGTCGGGCGTCCGAAGGCGTCCCGCAGATAGCGGGTGCGGTTCCCCTGCGCGTCTTCCAGGACGGTGGCCAGGCCCGCCGGGTCGGTGTCGATGCGGAGTGCGTCGCCCGCGGGACCGCTGACCGTGGCGACGGCGCCCGTGGAGTGGTGGGTGAACAGGTGGACCGAGCCGTCCGGTGCGGTCAGGATTGTGCAGTTGCCCCGTCCGTCGAAGTCCTGGACTTACGTCGCTCCCTGCGGGTCGGTGATGCGGACCGGCAGGTGCGACGCGTCGTAGGTGATGTGGCTGCTCGTGCCGTCGGGAGCCGTGACCGAGATCAGGTCGCCCGCGTCGTCCCACGTCCAGCGGGTGGTACGACCCAGTGGGTCGGTGCGGGAGAGCAGGTGGTCGTGGCGGTCCCAGGTCTGGGTGATGGTGTGCCCGAGCGGGTCGGTGATAGCGACGATCTGCCCATGCCGGTTGGCGCGGTAGATCGTGGTGTTGCCGAGTGAATCGGTGTACGTGACGGTGCTGGTGCCGTCGTGCTGGCGCTCGCCGTAGGTCAGGCGGGAGTTGAGGATGCCGTCGGTCCCGCGGGTCTCGATCACCCGTCCCTCGGCGTCGTAGACGTAGGTGAACTCGGTGTCGTGGGAGTCCCGCCACCCCGTCACGCGGTGGGCGCCGTCGTAGCTGAATCGCGTAGGCGCGTCGACCGCGTTGCGGACTTCGCTCAGGTTACCGGTCGCCGCGTCGTAGCCGAAGGTGCACAAGCGCACCGGGTCGTCATCGGTGAGGGCCCACAGCACGGTGACGTGCTGCAGGTCGTCGCGGTCGACGCGTAGGCGGTAACCGGCCGCTGTGGGTGACGGTGAGCGGGACACCGTCGTCGTCGCGCTCGACGGAGATGTGGTTGCCGTTGCGGTCCTCGATGCCGACCAGCCACCACGGTCCGCCCTGCGCCGTACCGGCTTCGAACTGGCGCGTGAGTCCTGAGTACGGGTCCTCCACCGTCAGGACGTATCCGCTGCCGCGGCTCACATAGGTCAGCGGGAGGCGGACGCCCTCGGCGGGCCCCACCCGGTCGCCGGGCAGGTCGGGCATACGCGGATAGGCGAGCGCGGACCCGTCCTCCCGGTGCCACCAGTATCCGCCCAGAGCGTCATCCTGCTGGATCCGTTCGTCGAGGGTGGAGGCCCAGGACGGGCCGAAGAATCGGCCTGCTTCGTAGCCGGAGAGGTGGGTTCGGCGCAGGATCAGGGGCAGGACACCCGGCAACGTAACATCCGTCTGGGCAAGCACCATCTGGCCGCTGGCCATGTCGATCGGATCGCCGCACAGCTGTTTGGTGTTCAGCTCGCGGCCTTGTCTGGCCAGGTCAGCGGAGTCGATCTTCAGGCCGGGGTCCGGCTTGCGGCCGGAGGCGGGGGCGCCGTGGTGGCCTGAACCGCCGTCTGACTTGCTGGAGTTGACGTGGGCGCTGTCGCCGGGGGGTGTGCTATCAGTGCTCGCCCTTGGGGAAGGGGTAGCGCGTCCGGTCAGCAGGGTGTGAGGCGACCTTGCTCCACCGTGCTCATGAGCCGTCATCAGCGCGGTGGTGGGAACTTGTCCATGCCGTTCTATAAGGGGTGATCCGCGGCCGACGGGAGACCACCGCAGGGGAGTGGAACCCGGGAGAGCGGCGGCAAGGCCGGTGTCATGGGACCTTCGAGAAGCGTTTCGGCTCCGCCAGAACGGCTCCGGCCCCGTAGAAGTCGGCGAGCCTGGCGGACAGGGTGGCCACGGCCAGCCGTTGGGGGAGTGCCGCCGAGAACTTCAGGCCGCGCACTGCCCGCTGGTCGACGTCGGGCAGGACGAGCGTCGGCCCGGCTGGTACGGCGTCCAGCGCGGCGCTCCACATGTCCGGGCTCAGGTCCTCCCGCAGCCGCAGGTAGCAGTCCGTGGGCCGTTGGACCGGGTCGGCGACCGACGACAGCGTCGCGCCCAGCGTCGCGTTGGCCCGGTACCCCGCCCACGTCCACCATCGGACGTCGTTCCCGCGTCGTGCGATCAGAGTCCCGCCGGGGTGGACGAGGTGAGGGGCGTCCTCGTCACGCCACTCCTGGAGGCAGACCTGGGCTCGTCGAGTGAGCGAGACGTCCGGATCGGCGCCCAGGAGGACATCGCGCATGGCCCGCGTCAGCGCGTACGACAGTCCGGAGACCGTGCCTCCGGACCATTTGGCAATCCCACCACCTTCGACCGGCTCGACGAAGACCCGTTTGCGCCCCCAGTCGATGAACGTCACCTGCCAGCTGCGGCCCGCCAGCAGCAGCCGACGCGGTCCCTGGCGTTCTTCGGTGAGGACGGACGGGTCCATTCGCCCGATCTCGGTGCGGCCGGACAGGACGGTGAACTGCGGTGGCGCGGTGAAGGACGCGGTCAGCTCGATGAAGTGGCGCCGTCCGAAGCGGCGTTCCGCCTCGGGGCCGATGAACAGCATGCCCCCGTCGGTGTCGAGGAAGCCTTCGTCCGTCAGGTGGCGGAGGACGGGAGCGGCCGAACGGTCGAAGGGCGCCAGGCCGTTCCACTGCTCGGACCACGTCTGATCGCCCAGCTTGTGTTCCTGGAGCGCGGCGGCGAGCAGTTGCTGCGCGACGAGGTGTCGTGGCTCGGGTGGTGCGAGGACCGGTTCGACCCAGCCGCGGCCCCACAGGAGCAGCAGCGCGGCGGCCTGCAACAGGGTGTCCTTCTGGGTGGCCAGGAACAGGCAGTTCCGGGTGCTTCCGGCGCGGCGTCCCGTTCGGCCGATGCGCTGGAGGAACGAGGCGACGCTGCCGGGCGCGTCGATCTGGACGACCCGGTCGAGGTCACCGACGTCGATGCCCAGTTCCAGGGTGGACGTGGCCACGATGACGCAGTCTCGTGACTCGGCGAACGCCTGCTCGGACCGGGCCCGTTCGTCGGCCGAGAGGGACGCGTGGGAGAGGAACACGGTGACGTCGCGTGCCCGCAGCGCCGCGCCCAGTTCCTCGACCTGCCGCCGGGAGTCGCAGAACACCAGTCGCTTCTCGCCCTTGTGCAGGGCCGCTATGACCTTGGCGGCATTGGACAGGGAGCCGACGTAGTCGAGTTCGACCTCTTCCGGCGGGGGACCGGCCGTGTCGTTCGCAGGCACTCCTGCTGATTCCGTCCGCGAGAACGCCGTGAGGTCCGGGGCGACGACTCGGCCCGGACGCCGGCCGGCACCGGACCCCTGCAGCCAGGTGAGCAGGTGCCGTGGATTCCCGACCGTGGCCGACAGCCCGATCCGCTGAATGGGACGTCCGGTGACCCGTTGGAGGCGTTCGAGGACCGCGAGGAGGTGCCAGCCCCGGTCGTCGCCCGCGAAGGCGTGCACCTCGTCGACGACGACGGCCCGGACGCCGCCCAGCAGGTGGGCGTGATCCGTCTTCACGCCGATGAGCATGGCTTCCAGTGATTCGGGGGTCGTCAGCAGGATGTCCGGTCTGTCGGTACGGATGCGTTGACGCTGTGACTCCTTGGTGTCCCCGTGCCACAGGGCCGCGCGCCGGCCCAGCCATTGCGCGTAACCGTCGACCCGGGGCACCAGGTTGTTGAGGAGCGCCTTGAGCGGGCAGAGGTAGAGGACCGAGGTGCCGGTCCAGCTCTGCGCGGACATGGCCGACAGGATCGGCAGGCAGGCCGCCTCGGTCTTGCCGCCCGCGGTGGGAGCGAGCAGCACGACGTCCTCGCCGTCCATCACGGGGTCGATCGCGGCCCGCTGCAGCGGCCGCAGATCCGGCCAGCCGAGGGTGTTGACGACGTGGTGCAGGATGACCGGGTCGAGCCGCTCGACGGGGTCCGCGGGTGGCGCCATCACAGCTCCAGATCGACGTCGCCGGCCGATGTCGATGCGGAGGCGTATGCGGCCAGGTTCCTCTCGACGTCGGTGAGTTCCTTGCTGTCCACGGTCAGCCGGTAGTGCTGCCGCGGATCGAAGTCCGGGAACTGGTCGATGCGGTCGAGCACGTCTCCGATCAGCTTCTTGAGGAAGAGCCGGGGCGCCACGCCGACCTTCCCGCCGAGCGCTCCGCCCACCGCTCGGGCGAGGTCGGCGATGTACGTGTCGTCGGCCAGCGCTTCGATCCGGCCGGGTGCGTCGGCCCCGGAGGCATAGAGATCGCGGATCGTCACCCCGAGCCCGGTCAGCGACTCCAGGGTGAATCCGGGCAGGCGCAGTTGGACCGCACGCGGGTTGTCGAAGCGCGGGTCGGTGGTGAAGTCGGTGGCGAGCCGCTGCGCGAGCGGTGGGAGCCGCTGCACGCCCTGCTGGCCGTCGTAGAAGGCCGGGGTTCCGGTGATGACCAGGTAGATGCCGGGGAACCGCCCGGAGTGGACTTCGTCGATCAGCTGCCGCAGCGCGTTGAGTGCCTTGTCGCGGGCGTCCGACCGCACTCTCTGCAGGGTTTCCACCTCATCCAGCACGACGAACAGTCCCCGGTGGCCGGAGTCCCGCAGGACGGTGAGCAGTCCCTGCAGGAAGCCCAGGGCGCCGAAGTGGTCGAGGTCGCCACGCACTCCCGCCGCTCGACGGGCCGCTGCCGCCACGTGGGGCTGGCCGCCGAGCCAGGCGAGGACGGCCGCCGCCGTCGCTTCGTCGCCGTCGGCCAGTGCGGAGCGGTATCCGCGCAGCGCCGCCGCGAAGGACGGGGCGTGCCGTGACACCTCGGTCAGGCGGGCGGCCAGCAACTGCTCCACCGCGCCGCTCAGGTCGTCCTCGTCCACCCCCGCCGCGAGGGCGTCCTCCTCCAGGGCGTAGAACCAGGCGTCCACGACGGGACGCAGTGCGCTCGGCGGGAAGCTCGTCGTGGACAGCCGCTCGGTAAGACGTCGGTAGACGGTCTCCAGCCGGTGCAGCGGGGTTTCCGTCTCCGAGACCTGGATCTCGGAGACGGCGAAGTTGCGCTGCTTGGCGCGTTCCCCGAGCCATCGAGTGAAGAACGTCTTGCCGGAGCCGTACTCGCCTCGCACGGCCTTGAAGACCGAGGCGCCGGAGGCGACCGCGTCGAGTTCCGCGTCGAGGGCGGACTCGAAACGGCCGAGTCCGGTGGCGAGGAGATCCAGGCCGCTCTCGGGCACGGCACCGCGCCGCAGCGCGTCGATGGCGGTGCGCCGCCGGGCGGCGGAGACGGGAGAGGGACGAGGGTCGATCACCCGCCCATTGTCCCATCTCCGTTCGGCCTCGGGCCGTTCGCTGAAGTCACCTGCGGTGGAGGCTGCCGTATCCCAGCTCGGTCGTGAGGTAGGTGACGAAGTCGCTGCTCTTCGCGGTCTTGTCGGGCCCCGACCGGTGCTGCTGCTGGAACATGTCGAAATGCTGCTGGAGCGACATCCAAAGCCACCGAAGACGAGGGATGCTCGGGAAGACCTCCTCACGAGCCACGTTGTTGAGGACTTCCGGCTTGTTGAACGTCCGTCCTGCCAGGTCGACGGCGCCGAGCATGGCCAGGTGGAAGCGAAGGTTGGTGTGCAGCGACCGGGAGACGGGATCCGACGACGCCTGAAGGAACTCGTCCACCTGGCGCTGCGCCTTCGCCAGCCACAGATAGACGGCGAGTTCCGTCTTGTCCGAAAAGACGCGCCGGTAGTCCGAGTCCGACTTCAGCAGGCTCGACGGACGGGCGCGGGCGTAGTCGGGCCGTCCCAGCGCCATCGCCATCACGGACTGGGCCAGCAGGGGGATGCTGACGATGCGGTCGGCCGGCTTGCCCTGGTTGCGGTAGAAGTTCTTGCGCCGGTCGTAGAACCAGTCGTGTTCGAGGAAGTACGACTCGATCTGCCGCTGGATGTCGTCCGTGGCCCGCAGGGACGCGACGGGCACGCTCGTCTGCCGGTTGGTGGCGCGGATGACGGAGTCACGGGCGGCCTGGTCCACGGTGACGAGGATGCGCACCTGCACCAGTCTGTCGAAGACCGGGTCGGCAGGGTCGGTCAGGTAGCGGTCGCGCAGCGTCTCGTGCAGGGTGTAGGAGGTCTGCAGGCCGTTGACGATCTGGACGTCGGAGAGGCTGAGCCGCTTCCCCACCGAGGTCGCCTGCGAGCACACGATGGTGATGCCGTTGTTGAGCCACCAGAACTCGGGTGCCTCCGGGTTCTGCAGGGAGGCCGTGATCTCCCGGTTCACCTCGACGTTGCCCTGGTAGTCGCGGACGTTCCAGTCGAAGACGTGGGACTTGATCGCCCCGGTCTCGTCGCTGAGGAAGTCGATGTACTCACCCAGGCCGACGAGCGCGATGTGGCTGGTGCCGTGGGTGATGCTCTCCCGGTAGGGGAGTTCCAGGGTGTACGAGGGGAGGGTGCTGGCACGCTTCCAGAGCTCCGCGGGGCCCAGGAACTCGACCTCGCCGGTGGAGATGGCGAAGGCGCTGGAGAACTGGCTCTCGAGGATCTTGGCCTTCGCCTGCACCTTGGGATGCACCTCGCTCGCCGAGCCGCGTGTCACGTACGAGAACTTGATCAACACGGTGGGATGGCGGGTGAGGAGCTTCTTCAAAGCTTCCCTGAAGAGGCGGAAGCGGGCGAGGAGGTCCTCGCTGTACAGCAGGCCGACGGTGGCCTCGTCAACCTCCATGTCCAGGAGGTTCTTGCAGGTGGACGCCACCTTGTCGATGGCGACCTCGGAGAAGCCGGGGCTGGTCTTCGCCTGGACTAGCCAGAGCGTCAACTGGGTTCCCTGCTCCACGTTCGCGACGGCGGCCTGCTGCTGGAAGATCTCACTGTCCTCGTGCAGAAGACGCCCGCCGAGGAAGACGTACGCCCCGTCGATGCCGCCGTCGTCCGCGCCACCGATCACACCGGCTTCGATCTCCTCCTCGGAGAGGCCGAAGCCGTGCAGGGCGTGTTCACTGGCGAACCGCTCGAACTCCGCGTCGAACGAGAGAGGGACGGCGCGGGCGTTGCGCCGTTCCTCGATCATCTGGTTGATCAACACACGGTCGTTGGCGCTCATGGCTCCCGGCTCATCGGTGTGGGATACGGCTGACGGGACGTCAGCTCAAGTCGAACTGCATGCGGAGCAGGGAGAGATCGAGGCGGACGGTGCGGCCGTCCGGCAGTGTCTCCAGGACCTGAACTCCGTCGTAGTTGAGCAACTGGCGCAGGATCGCGGCGAACCCGTCGGCACGGGTGGCCGGATAGGACACACGCTGGGCGAGTGCCGTCACGGGTAGCGTGCCTCCTGCCTCGATCAGAGCCCGGATCGCGCTTTCCACCTTCTCCATCGGTGGTCTGCGCGCGAGCAGGCCGATCTGCCCCTGGAACGTCTCCGAGGCGAAGAGGGCTGTGACAAGGGCGTCGTCCGGGCTCACCGCGGCGGTGGTCACCAGAGTTCCGTCGTCCTCGGGCGAGGGGACCACGGCGACGTCGAACAGCGCGTCGTGGGTGCGGGCGAGCCGGGCCTGAGCCTTGGTCGGCCGCTGCCGGGCGGCCCGTTCCCCGGGGGTGGCGCGTTCGGGCAGGGCGGGGACGGCGTGCCGGGGAGACGGGGCGTCCAGGGACCACCACGCCGGCCGCTGGTCGCCCAGTTCCCGCCAGGACGGGGGAGGGGGCGCTCCGAACGGCAGGAAGGCCAGGACGGGGATGGCGAACTCGGCCAGGGAGGCTCCGCCGTGGTAGCCCGCCTTGCGGGCGGTGTACCGGGAGTCGGCGTCCCAGAGGGCGACGATCGAGCCGCCCGTTTCCGGGGCTACCACTCGCGTGCCGTGCAGCTCCACCTCGGCAGGTCCCACCTCGTCGCCCGGCGCGCGGTGGCGGGCGGACAGCGGTGAGCCGGTCTGCACCTTCGCACCGTGCCGGTCGACGACGTGTCCGTGGTCGCTGGTGATCACCACCGCCATGCCCTGCGAGGCGGCGATCCGCAGCAGGTCCGGCAGGCCCGGGATGTGCTCGGCCCGCCAGGCGCCGTCGCCCAGTTTCTGCTCCTTGGCAAGCCGGTCGTCGATCGCGTTGAGGACGACCGCCACATGCGTACGGCCGTCCATGAGCGCTTCGGTGAGCGCGGACCCGAAGGTGTCCCCGGCGCTGTCGGCCCGCAGGTCGTCCTTGTGGAACACGGCGGCGGGCGCCCCGCTCCACAGGGGCAGGGCGGGGAACAGTTGCGCCTCCTCCTTCTGCGAGCCCCGCATCAGCCTTCCCGCGAACAGCGACGTGCGCGAGACGGAGGTGAGGGTGGGGAGCGCCGCGGCCATGGCGCGGCGCCGCGGAGCGCCCTCCGCGGCCACGGGGTCGAACTCGGCCCAGGAGGAGCGCAGTTCCTCCGCCAACTCGGTGGCGATGGCCGCGCTCATCCCGTCCAGGACGATCAGGAGCACGCGCCGGTCGTCGGCACCCCGCACGACCGGCTTCACCACCCGCTCCAGGAACGTCTCCACCGTCAGCATGCCGCCGGGATCGGTGCCGGCGGTCGTCCAGGTCGCCAGGTTGCGGGCGAAGTCGCGGTCGATCTCGTGCCGCTGCCGGCGCACGCGCGCGGCCAGTGCGTCGTAGGCGGTCCTCAGCCGGTCGTCGGGGTCGCCGCCCGCTTCGATGTGCTCCACAGCGCGGTCGACCCAGGCGGTCTCCTCCATGTGGCGCCCGATGGCCGCGCCGACGTGCGACGCCTCGGTCGCCGGGTCGGTGGCCAGCCACTGAACGAGCCGCTGACCCATCCGAGCTCGTTCGATCCGGGCCCGCAGCTCTGGCCCGTCGGCCCGCCAGTGCTCGCTCAGGGAACGGACGGCCGCGTCCAACGCCTTCGGCTCGCCGGCCGCGAGGGCCTCTCCGACCGTGGTGAACCTGGCGTCCAGGCCGGCCGGCAGCAGGGGACTGGTCCGGGCGGCGGCCTCGGCCCCGAACTGCCGGACCAGCGCCGAAGCGCGCTCCAGCACCGTATCGCTCGTCCGGCGGGCCTCGCGGGCCTCCTCCGACACCGGGCCGCCGTCCCGCTTCGCTCCGGCGAGCAGCGTGCCGACGTAGTCCTCGGTGGCCCGGCCGAAGGCGGCGACCATGGCGTCGAGCTGTTCGCCCCGAATCGGGGGGCGGTCTCCGAACCACCGCTCCGCGCGGCCGCGCGCCGTGTAGACGGCCGCGTCCGGCTCGGCGTGGCACCACAGGGCCGCGCACAGCAGTCCGAAGGCCACCGCGTCCGGCCCGTGGTCGGCCTCGACCAAGGCGAGCAGGGCGCGTCCCGCGAGCCCGGCCTGGTCCTCCTCCCCGAGGAACTGTGCCAGGCCCGCGCGTTCGGGGCCGCGCAGCGCCAACAGCCGTTCCGGCCCTCCGGGGATCAAGGACCAGCCCAGCAGGGTGTGGGTGTCGAGCCGGTCGGCGGACGTGGCGTGGTCCTGGCGGGCCGTCTCGTCCTCGTACCGTCCCAGTCTCAGGCGGCGCAGCGCGAGCGCGGTCAGGGCGGTGCCACGAGAGAGCATGCCGCCGCCGAGCCGGGGCCAGCCCCCTCTCGGGGGCGCCGCGTCCAGGAGGGCCTCCGCGGCCCACTTGTCGTCCTTGAGCCTCGGGTCGACCTGGTGTGCGCCGAAGGCGTCCCGTACGACGTCCCAGCTGTCCACCGTGTCCACGCGCTGTTTGTGGGCGCGGGCCAGGATGGCGGGGTCCAGTTCGTTCTGCTCGCGGTCGGTGAGGACGACGAGCACGGCGGGTCCGGTCGCCGGGTCCGACAGGTGACCTAGCACCAGCTCGTGTACGGCGAGCGGGGATGGGGCCGCCGCGATGCGTGCCGACTGCCCGTCGCCCCAGGAGTGTTCGGCCGGGCCGTCCCACTGGGGTGCGGAGCGCAGCAGCACGGCCCGTCGCCGGTCGCGGCCGGCCAGGGCGTCGGCCAGGGAGGTCTGGGCGGACAGGTACTGGGTGAGGGTGGCGAGGTTCAGCCGCACCGCCACCGCGCCGGTCGTCGCCGTGCTCATCCTTCGACGACCTGCCAGGTGATCTCGACCGTGGCACCGGGTTCCCGGGCGGCCAGCTCCGCGATCTCCGCCTGGAGTTCGGCCACGGCCCTGGCCGCGGTCGTCCGCCCGCCGCCGGAACGCTTCACCCGACCCGGCGTGGACGGGCGCGTGCCGGGCGACTGCTCGGGCACGGGCGGGTGGCTGGACGGTGTGTCGAGGGGGACGTCACTCGGACGCGGGGCCGGGGGCGCGGGCGGCGCGGGCGGTGTCGCGCGGTTCCGCTTGACCAGGGCCAGCACCTCGCGCTGGGTCCGGGCCAGCGCCTCCTTGAGGTCGTTGGTCCGTTGGTCGCTCTGGGCGGCGTTGCGCAGGGAATCCAGCAGGGCCTCGCCCTCGGGGCCTTCCGAGGTGGCCAGGTCGAGCGTGGTCCACGACGTCGAGTCCAGCGCCTGCGCCACGGCTCGGGCCTGCTTGACCGAGGTCCCGAACCGGTCCGCGCCGACCTCGCCGAAGTCGAAGGCGGCCAGCGCCTCGACGGTCTTCCTGGCGCCGGCGGCGCCCTGACCGGCGGACCGCGTCAGCTCCCGCAGCAGGTCGACGGCGCGGCGCGCGACGGCGAGGCGGCCGTTCTCGGCGGTCTCGTCGAGGCGGAGGAACCCGGCGTGCCGCTCCAACTGCGTCACCAGCTCCCGGGCGGCCTCCTGGTGGGCGCCGGCCTGCTGGACGATCTGTCGGGCGAGCTGGTTCACCATGCGGCCGCGCCGCAGGGTGGGGGCCGTTTCGCCGAACAGCGCCGTGAACCGCTGCCGGGCGGCCGACCAGTCCTCCTCCGAGGGCAGTGGCTGGCTGCGCAGCGCGTCGTGGTCCTTGATCTCGTTCAGCGCGGGCGCGGGGTCGAGCGGTGTGCCCGCGCGCACCCACACCCGGTCGTCCATCTCGGCGAACGAGGCCACCACCAGCCGGGCGAGGAAGCCCGGCAGACCGCGTGGCGCGGGCCGGTCGGTCCAGTCGGTCAGCGTGATCAGGCTGAGGTCGCCGGTGACGCCCTGCTCGCGGGCCAGCTGCCGGAAGTGGTCCGCCCAGTAGTGCGACAGCTCGAAGTAGGCCTCCTTCTGCTGCCCGAGCCGCAGAGGGGTCGCGACCCGCCGCATCAGATTGCGGTCGGGGGCGGGGACTTCGGCGCGCCCGTCGCGGGCCTCTGCGGCGGCCTGGACGTGTGTGAACACCTTCCTCGCGTCGGCGGGCCTGACCACCGTGCCACTGCCGTCGGGGTCCAGGTTCGGGTGGTCGGGGTACTGGCTCGCCAGCAGCCTGCTCGCGATGTGGCGGACGCCGTCGCGGAGCGACTGGCCGAACGAGAGGGTGAGCCCGTCGACCTCGCGCAGCGACTCCAGGTGGTCGGAGAAGCCGAGTTCCACGTCGGTGGCCTTCTTGTCGGCGAGGCCGTAGGCCTGCTTAAAGGCGGCCTTGACGTTCTTGAGCAGCGACTCGCGCTGGGTCTCCAGGAGGCCCTTGGCGCGGGCCCGGTTGTCGGGGCTCAGGTGGCCGGCGTACTGGCCGTCGAACCGCCGGCCGTCGGAGAGGGCCTTGTCGATGACGACGAGACGGCGGAAATCGGCGTAGCGCTGGCCGGACAGGTGGGTGGGCAGCCAGGCGACCGTGCGGGACGGCTCGCCCTGCCGCTCCCGCAGGCGCCGCATCCGGTTGGCGTCTTCGACGGCTCCGTACTCGCTGTCGTCGAAGGGCAGGTCGATCACGAGCCGCCAGAGCCCGTCCTGCTGGGGCATGAGGTCGTGGTCGGGCAACTCGTCCTCGTCCGCGACGTTGCCGAAGACGACCTCGACGCTGCGCTCGGTGCCCCGCCACACGAACTGCAGCTGGTCGACCAACTGGCCCTGGCTGATGCCGAGTTCCTCGACGAGGATGCGCCGGGCGAGCGCTTGACGGTTGCCGGGGTTGTCGTTGACGTTGGCGTTGGCGATCACCGAGTCGACGTCGACGCCGGACAGTTCGAGCCGGACGCCCGGGTTGGCCTCGGTGCCGGTCTCCTTGATCTCGGGGAACCGGCCCGCCCACTCGGCGATCTTGTTCTTGAGGATGCCGTACTCGCGCCCCGGGATCGGGGCGACGACCGAACCGTAGTTCAGCGCGGACAGGCGGCGGACCGTCAGGTCGGACAGGGCGGGAACGCTGGGGGCGAGCGCCGACAGCAGCAGCGTGCCGATGATCCGGTTGTCCCCGGTGAACTGCTTGATCCGGGTGCGCAGCGCGGGGTCGGTGATGCTGTCGGGACGGTTCGCGTACTGCTCTATGTCCTCCTCGGACACGTTGTGCGTGAGGAGGAGGTAGGGCCGCAGCTTGGTCCGGTACAGCTTGTCCGCGGCCTCGAAGACCACCTTCAGGCTGTCGGTGAACGGCTTGTCGCCGCCCGTCGTGATCAGCGGGTACAGGTCGCCGACCGGGATCAGGTCGCCCAGCCGCAGCTCGGCGCGGTGGTCGGCGAGCAGCTGGCCCATCAGCTTCATGCCGGTCCGGTTGCGCTGCAGCGCGGAGGACACGTGCACGAGGGTGTCCATGAACGCCGGCGAGAAGGGGTACGTCAGCCGGAAGCTCTCCTCGTCCGCGCCGACCCCGTCCGTCCCGCGGTCGGACCCCAGGAGCGTGTCCCACACCTCCTGGCGGATCTTGCGGGTCTTGTCGAACTCCGCCTCGATGAGGGCGGCGGCCTGCGCGTCCTTGGGCCTGAGCAGCCGGGCGTGGGCGACCTGGGGGAGGTTGCGGTCCTCCAGAGTGATCTTGTCGAAGCGTCCGGAGGCCAGGTTGAGCGTGTCCTGGATGGACGCCTCGGCGGCCCCGGACACCTCTTCGCCGACCAGCTCGCGCAGGTCGCGCTGGCGGGCGATGAAGGAGATGACCGGGATGGCGCGGCGGGCGTCGCCGCCCTCCACGAAGTTGGTGATCTTGCCGGCTTCCCTGGCCACGAACTTCTGGTCGTGGATGAGGGTGGCCAGCCACAGGATCAGCTCGTCCATGAACAGGATCAGCCCGTCGTAGCCGAGCGACTTGGCGTGCTCGGCGATCACGGACAGGCCGGCGTCCAGCGAGACGAACCCGTGCTCGTCCTCGGCGGCGTTCTTCGCGAAGCCGGGCAGCAGGTGGGTGCTCGCGTCCTGAACGAGACGGGCCCGCAGCTCGGCGGGCGTCGACGGGCTGACCAGGTTGAGCGCCTGCCCGCCCTCGTGGACCTCCTCGGCGGCCAGCGCGGTGTCGAGCAGCGCGGGCGCCCACCCGAACGCCTCGCCCCACTCGTCCTCCTCGTCCGTCCCGCCGCCGTCCGGCGAGGTCAGCCCGGCGATGACGGCCGCGTCGCCCATCCGGGACCGCATCGCCCGGATGTCCTCGAACAGCGCGTCCGTCCGGTACACCTGCGGCGTCGGCGCCTCGGGGTGCAGCTTCTTGACGTGGCTGACGTAGCCGCCGAGGACCCGCTGCTCCAGCGCCTTCGCCCCGAGCATGTGGTACGGCACGAGCAGGAACCGCTTGCCCTCCGTGCCGAGCCACTCGTGCTTGGTGAGCACCGGGTCGAGGTCCGTCCGGGAGCGGGCGGCCGGGCTGCCGCTGAGCAGCGCGTGCAGCACGGCCATGAAGTGCGACTTGCCGGAACCGAACGAGCCGTGCAGGTAGGCCGCCTTCGACGTGTGCCCGTCGAGCGCGGCCTTGATCAGCCCCAGCGCCTCGTCGAAGTTCTCCAGCAGCCGCTCCGTGACCACGTAGTCCCGCAGGGCGCGCTCGGCGCCCTCGGGGGTCGTCGCCTCCGAGAGCTGGAGGACGAAGTCCGACGTGGAGATGGACTCCTTGATGTCGATGACATCGCGGAGCAGGGGCGGCTGCTGGGCCATGAACGATCACTCTCCGACGGGCGGCTGCGCGGGCTCATTCGATCGTATGGCGTACCACTGACATCGGATGACCACTTTTCGCACATGGGCGACTACACGAGCGCGGGCGCCTCCACGCCGGACGCGGGGTGGACGAGCGAGCGCAGCTTCTCCCGCGTCTCCGGGTCGGTCGAGTAGATGATCGAGCCGACCATGCCTCGCGTCAGCAGCACCTTGTAGGTGTTGCGGATGAGTTGGTTGATCTCGCTGTCCGGTGTGGCCTTCGTGAAGATGGGGTCCTTGGACGCGGACCGCTGCACAACCCAGTGATCGGTACGCCACACCAGGTCGGGACCGATGATGACGCCCGACCAGTCGTACTCGAAGCCCTGCGCTGTGTAGACGCAGCCAACCTGGCCGAAACCTTCCGGTTCGGTGGCCCACAAGGGCGCGGGCGGGGCCCCGAACACGGACCGGTCGCCATACACGTTCCACGGCCGAGCCCAGTCGCCGATGACGACGTCGGTGGGAAGCGCTGTCATTTCCGGCGTGACCTTGGTCGTCCATTTCCAGCAGTAACCGGCCGACATCCGCGCGCCGTAGCCCTCCGCGCGCTTGGCGACGAGGAAGTCCTCCAGCTCCTGCGGGCTCTCGGCGGTCCGCAGCTCCAGTTTGCCGTCGGGCTCCCACGGGCCGGGCGTGCCACCCTCCAGGCCGAGCAGGTCGACGACCCACTTCTCGTACGCGTCGCTGCCGCCGCACCGGAACTGGCCGTCCAGCTCGATCACCGTGCAGTCGAGCCCTTCCGCGGCGGCGGCCCGCCGGATCTCCTCCTTCGTCCCCATCTCGCCGGGCCGCACCACCTGGTGCTGGTCGAGCAGGAACACCGGCACTCGGGCCGCGTCGATGAGTTCGGCGACCTGCGGCCGGCCCGTCCGCAGCTCGGCCTTGGTGTAGCGGTTGGCGGAGGTCTTCCGCAGCCGGTGCGCCTCGTCGCAGATCAGTACGTCGAGGTCGTTCGGCTCGGCGTCCATGAAGCTGTTGAAGTACATGAAGAGCTTCTGCACTTCGCGCTTCTTGTGTCCGGCGACCTTGCGCATCGTCTTGGTGAACGACGCCGATCCGGTGGCGTGCAGAGCGGTCTCCCCGCGCCGGTACAGCTCGCCCAGCAGCGACATCGCGATGACGCTCTTGCCGGAGCCGGGACCGCCGGTCACCACGATGACCTTCTTGTGGTTGCCGCGCTTGGCCTTGCGCACGGCGGACATCACCATCTCGTAGGCGACCCGCTGCTCGGCGAGGAGCACGAACTGCTCGCGGTCGCGGATCTCGGCCGCGGCGACCGCCATCAGCTGTTTCGACGGCCGGATCCTGGCGTCCCTCAGCAGGTCGGCGGCCTCCGCGCCGGACTTGGCGGCCAGCCGGGATCGCAGGAAGTCCAGGAAGGCCCCGCGCTGGTCGGCCGTGTACATCCGGCCGTACTGGTCCTCCTCGACGCTCCGCAGCCCCGCGATCCGGGACTCGGTCGCGTTGTGCAGGAACGCCACCCCGGCCAGCGACCCGGGCATCCGCTCCAGGGCCGCGTTGAACGACAGCAGGTACTCGCAGTAGCCCCGCACCTGTTCGATCGGGTTGAGGACGGGCTGCGGGTAGGCGTCGAGCCGGCACAGGAGAGGGTCGTCCTCGTCCGGGTGGGCCTCGCTCCACTGCTTCAACTCGACGACGACGTACGACGGCTGCCCCGTCGTCGGGTGCACGCCGGCCAGGACGGCGTCGGCGCGCTTGCTGGTGAGGGGCAGGCTGTACTCGATGATCACCTCGACCTCGCCGAGCCCGGCTTCCATGAGGGCGTTGACGAGGGCGGGGAGGCTGCGTTCCCAGGACCGTATCTCCGCCTGTGCGGGCGTGCGCCCGTGCAGATGACGGAAGTTCTCGGTCAGATGCAGCGCGAGCGACCCTTCGAGGATGCGGGTGGCCACGGACGCCGCGGACTCACGGAACAGCAAGGAAATGCCCCCAGGCAGCACGAAGAAGACTCGTGCGGGTGGGGGCATGTCCTGCGATGTCCGCCGAGCGCCGCCGTGGAGCGGGTGCGGTGGCGGATCAGGAAGCCCGTCGGGCCGCTGAGATGTTGTGTCGACATCCTAGGTGAGCCCGGCGATCAAGAGGAGGGGGTTCCGTGCGGGTTCGGCCACGTCCGGTGACGACCGCACGGTCACTTGGTGCTCTGACGGGAGCGGGCGTTGACCTCGGCGAGGAGGGCGCTCAGCAACTCGTCCTGGCTCAGCGTTCGGACGTGACGCGGGTCGGCATCCCATTCGCGGCCGCCGCCGAGCGGCCGGACCTGGAGGTACGGGCCTTCGTGGCCCATGACCCGGCCGAGCCGGTCGCGGGTGGTGTCCCGTACGGCCTCTCCGACTGCCGGGACCTCGCTCGGGCTTCCGCCCCGGTCGTCGTCCTCCGTCACGTACTGATCCCCTTCAGGATCAGGTCCGCGAGCATGAGGGCCACGGGCGCCGAGCACACCCCGAGGTGGACGAGCGCGTACTGGGCCTCGTCCTCGCGGTCGTCCGCCCACGGGGTACGGATGTCCATTGCCGGGAGCTGGATACCGGCCCGGCTGAGCGCGGAGGCGAGGGCGTCACGGGCGTCGAGGGCCTCCTGGACCTTCGGGGCGGAGGGCGGCGGGCTGCCCGCGACGGGTACGTGGTCGATCGACGTCGTGTGGTCCGGGTGTCGCGGTGTGGGGGTCATCGTCGTCCTCGTCGGTCCAGTCCTACGGATTCCAGGACCCGGCTGCGCTGGGTGAATTACGCTGCGTAGTCCGGGCGTTACGAGGATGCGCCGGGATCTGAGCGGCCAGGCCGTGGACGGGGTCGTGCTTCCCCGCGCCCCGGAGGTCGTTCCACACCTTCCACACCGTCCACGCGAGCTTTTCGGAGGGGAGCCAGCCGTATGCCGCAACGACGCGTCATCACCGGCCGCAGCCAGGAACCACGTCAGCGCTTCGCCGAGGAACTGCGCACCCTGCGGGCGGGCAGCGGGACGAGCCTGCGGCAGCTCGGGGAACGGCTGGGCTGGGACTGGTCCCTGTTCGGCAAGATGGAGAAGGGCGAGACGCTGGGCAGCCCGGAGGTCGTCCAGGCCCTCGACACACACTACGGCACGCCGGGACTGCTGCTCGCGCTCTGGGAGTTGGCGGCTGGGGACCATACACAGTTCCGGGAGCGGTACCGGCGGTACATGGCGCTGGAGGCGAAGGCGGTGAGCCTGTGGCACTTCGCGGTGAGCGTCCTGCCGGGGCTGTTGCAGACGCCGGGGTACGCGCGGGAGGTGCTGGCGGCGGGTGGGCTGAAGGGGAAGGAACTGGAGCAGCAGGTCGAGGCTCGGATGGGGCGGCGGGAGTTGCTGGAGGGGGAGGACGCGCCACCGTTCCGGACGATGCTGTCGGAGGCGGTGCTGCGGACGCCGTTGCGGGATGCGGGGGAGTGGCGGGGGCAGTTGGAGTACCTCGGGGAAGTTGCGGAGCGTCCGAACGTCACAATCCAAGTCCTTCTACAGAGCGCTGGGTTGCATGGTCTGCTGGGGGTCGACGTCTGGTACCTGCTCCTTCCGCAGGGGAAGACCGTGGCGTACACCGAGAACGGTTACTGGGGCGAACTCATCGAGGACGCCGGTCCGGTTGTACGCCTGCAGAAGACGTACGATGCGGTGCGCGACCTGGCGCTTACCCCGGCGGAGTCGCGCAAGTTCATCCTGCGGATGTTGGAGGAAGCGACGTGCGATCCATCGACCTGAGTGCCGCGTCTTGGCGTAAGAGCAGCTACAGCAACCAGGATGGTGGCGCTTGCATCGAGGTTTCTGACGACTTCACGTCTGTCGTCCCGGTGAGGGACAGCAAGGTTTCGCACGGGCCGGTGCTCGTGTTCCCGGCGGGCGGGTGGGCGTGCTTCGTGGCGGCCGTCAAGAGCGGTCGCTTGAGCGATTGATCCGGAACGTCGACGGCCCTCGCGGTGATTGTTACCGCGAGGGCCGTCGACGTACCCGCGCTGGTTACTTCTTGGCAGGACGCCAGGCGCGCAGGTCGTCGTCGGTGAGCCCGTGCTTGCCCTGTTCCATCTGCCGGTCGCCCTCGAAGAACTTCGCGGGGGTCGGGGCGAAGAGCGGATCGGGCTCGTTGTGCCACTGGTCCAGCCACGGCTGGAGTTCCAGCAGCCCGGCGAGGAGCGGAGTGACCTCTTCGGTGGTCAGGCCCTCGTGGGTGGCGATGTAGGTGTCGAGCGCGATGGCCTGCTCACGGTGGTCCCAGCCGGCCCAGCCGTAGAGGGCGGGGGTGGCCGCGTTGGTCCGCCCGTACGAGATGAACCGCTCCTTGGGCACGTCCAACTTGCCGCGCGCCCGCCAATAGGAGGGGCGCAGGAAGTCGGCCGAGGTGTACTTGGGCGGCACGGGGATGGTGTCCCGGATCTTCCGCTTGGCGGGCTCGTCCTGGGCGGCGTCCTCCTGCCGCTGAAGATCCCAGACGTGCTCCCAGTCCGCGCGCTTCTTGAGCCCGGACGGCTTGTAGCGCAGGGCGGGGAGGAAGGGCACGTGCTCAGTCGTCATCAACTCGGCGACGACGATGGGCAGTTCCTTGTGCGGTGCGTAGGTCTTGGCGACGGAGACGAAGTCCTCTTCACGGGACAGGTTGTCGGTGAGCCGGGAGAGCGTGACGAGGGCGGGCATGCCGTTCTCGTCGAACCAGTGGGAACGGTCCTCGATCCGGTCGAGCAGCCAGCCCTTCAGCGCCTTTTCCTGAAGAGCGTCCCACCCTTCAGTGGCCCAGCGGCGTTTGTATTCGGGCCGTTCGACCATGCCAATGGCGCGGGACGACTCGATGGCGTCGATGCGCTTCTGAACGACCTCGCGGTACGCGGCGGGCCAGTGAGCAGGAATTTCCGTGATGGGCGTGGATCCATGCCGCTTGAACCACTCGGCACTGGCCTCGCCTGCGGCGACCCGACGGGCGAGCGCGATCTCGAATGCCCGCTCTCCAAGGGAGAGTTCGGGGATTTCGGGGGATTCGGGGTCTTCAGAGACACGCAGATCTTCGTAGTGGAGGTTGTAGAGGGAATAAACCTGCCAATCCAGCTCTTCTTGGAGGGCAATCATGCGAGCGCGAACAGAATGCCATGTCTTACGCAGTTTACGGATGGCTGCGGCAGTGTGATTGCTTCCTTCGGTGGTAGAGAAGGAGCTGGCTGCAGCGAGTTGACGGGCTAGGCGCTCCAGCGTCTCAGGCAGAGTGGTGGGATACGCGCTTGGCAGCGGGAATTCTTCGACTTTGGCGCTAGCGAATTCATATCGGTGCTCCCAGAGTTCATCGGAAATTCCGCCGCCGATTCCGCCGTTGCCCTTGGAGTGGCTCACCATTTTGAGCCAGAAGCCAGCGGTAGAGCTGTTCAGTACCCCCAGCAGCTGCAGATGGTCTTGCTCGGATTTCCCTGTCGGCAGTTTTATTACAGGAGCCGTTTGCTTGAAGAGTGAAATGCCTCGGTCAAGGGTGAAGTGATTGTGGGTTGAGACGAATGCAAAAGCGATCGACCATGCATGCGTTCCAGCGTCCTTGGGGAGTTGATGCCACTCCCACCATGGCCGTCCTGCTAGGAAGTAGGTACCGCCAGAAAAAGTTGCGCGACTACCAAGTTCGGTTCGGTATGGCCACAGTCCCGGCGACGAGGCCACTTCGGCTGCTAGATGAAGGAGCGCTCGATCTTTTGAGTAAGGATAGAAGGCCTGATTCGTGGTAGTGGCAGACCAGTCACGGACCTCTTCACCGACAATGATCCGGCGGGCCAAGCCAATCAACTCTGGTGGCCATGCACGCTCTGGGCGAATCATGACGTCATCGGCATGCGTCATCCCTACGAAGCCAATGCGTGTTGCCAGCTGCCCCAATGTCTTGGTGGAGTGTTTGCCGATGGTGTCGTTGAGTTCGCGTCCCCCATCTGCGAGAATCCAGGGTTGGGAGCTGAAGTAACGGTCTCGGTCAAGATCATCTACAGAGACCCACTGGCTTACTGACCCAGGTTTCTCGATTTGAGCGACTATGGCGGCCCAGACCTTGCCTTCCTGGCCGTCGTCGGGCGTGCTGGGTTCACCTTGTACGCTTCGTACGGTGCGAATGGTTGCGGACCGACTGCTTCCGTTCCTCCGTCGGCCTACCAGGATGATAGTGGGAGTCCCGTGCCCCGGAATGTAGGCCCCGGATGTGTCGATGACTTCCGTCAGCTCCACCTCGTGTCCGAAATAGTTCTCAATCAGTCGTGTGCCGAACTCACGCTTCATGAAGGAGTTCGCGGTAATTTGCCCGACCGTGCCGTAGTTGCGCCCGCTCTTGGGGTCCCCGGTTTTCGCCAGCTCGAAGAACCGCTGAGCAAACGGAACTGACAGAGCGTAAGTTCCTGCGCAAGCGTCGTACAGCCCTCGATAGAGCTCGTTAAGCTTCCTATCCTTCACTGTGATATACGGCGGATTCCCCACCACCACGTGATACCGCCCCGGCTCAAGAATCCCCGGATGCTCGTGCAGATCCTCCGTCTCGTACTTGAAGTCGGCCAGCTCATCAGCCCCCTCCTCCTCCAAGTCGTCGAACAGATTCCCCTGCTTGTGCCGGTGCTTGATGAGCGAGTCGCCCACCGCCAGGTGAATCGGCCACTCGTACTTCGCGGCCTCCGCCAGCGTCCGCACCCCACCCGCAGCCATAGCCGCCACCAACAACCGGAACCGAGCAATAGCCACCGCGAACGGGTTCAGGTCCACCCCGTGCACAGAGTCCAGCGCCTCCCGCACCCGCTCGTGCACGTCCTTGCCCGGCCGGCCGTCCGCCCACAGCCGCACCAACCGCCGGAACGCCCCCAGCACGAAGTGCCCCGACCCGCACGTCGGGTCGATCATCTTCAGACCCTCGTAGCCGAACTCCCGCACCGCCGGGTCCATCGTCCGGTCGAGGATGAACTCCTCCACGAACTCCGGCGTCTGGAGCAGCGCGTACGTCTTGCGGGCGGCCTCGCTCAGGTCCTGGTACAGGTCGCCGAGGAACCGCGTGTCCCAGCCCTGCGTCCCGTCGCCGTCCTCCTCCAGCGGATCCCGGAAGTCGTGGACGAGCACACCTTCCTCGTCCCTCACCCGCCAGAAGTCCACCAAGTCCCGCGCACCGTCGTGCGACAGCGGGATCTGGTACAGCGGGTTGTGACGGCGGTCGAACAGCAGCCGTCCCGCCTGCCCCGCGCCCAGTTCCTCGAACGCCTGCTCAAGCCAGCCCCGGTACGTCGGGTCGTCGGACCGCGCGACGTACTCCTCGAAGCGGGCCAGCGCCAGGTCGCGCCGGTCGTCCTCGGGGGCCGTCAGGTACGGCTCCGGGATCAGGCGGTTGTCCTCGCAGAAGCGGACGAACACCGTGCCCAGCACCCACGCGACGGCGACCTGCGTGACCCGCTCGTCCAGCCAGGAGTTCCACGTCGCCGCCGTACGGCCCAGCTTCCGCGCACGGTCGTACTCCGCGCGCAGCTTCTCGCCCTCCGGCACCACCTTCACCTGGCGCCCCAGGTCGGCCTCGACCGCCTTGACCTGCCCCTTCAGGTCGTCCAACAGGGCCTTGCGGTCGATCACTTGGCGTCTCCCTCGGTACCGTTCATCATCTTCGTTCCCGCCCCCACCGCGCCGGCCCGGTGGGCGTTGCGCACCCACGAGTCCGGCAGCTCTATCCACTCGCCCAGGCCCGCCTGGTACGCCACCGCCACGTGCCCGAGCCTCGGCTCGCGTGCCGGGTCCGGCTGCGGCACGAGCAGCCACAGTCCCCGCCCGCCCTGCCGGGCCGCCTCCGCCAGCCGGTCCAGGACGCCCATCGCGTCGTACCGGGCGAAGACCGCCACCTCCGTCAGGAGCACCGGACCCGAGCCTGCCCCGGGCGCCAGCAGCTCACGCACCCGGGGTTCGACCGTCCCCCACGCCGTCCGCGCGTACTCCGTGAACTTCATGGCCCCGCGTGATCCCGGCTCGGCCACGTCCGCCTTCAGCAGGGTCTCCCACGTCGGCTTCGTGCCGGGCGGCACCAGCGCGTGCAGGGCCTCCAGGAACAGCTCGGTCACCGACACCGGCTGCGCGCCGATGCGGTCCGCCGACAGCTCCCGTACCGCCTCGACCGTGCGGCCGTGGTGCACGGTCAGCACCCGGTAGCCGTCGCGGCGGGCGGAAGCGAGGAGCCGTTCGTCCGCGCGGACCGCTCCCGCGAGCAGCGGATCGTCCGAGTACCGGGTCGCCGCGCCGACGAAGGTGGACTGCCGGCCCGCCACGCCCGTCAGGTAGCTGGACGCGTCGTCCATGCGGGTGGGCAGGTAGCGCGGCTTCCCGGAGTCCTCGTGCGTCGACAGGGCGAGGTCGAAGCCGGCCTCGCGCAGCGCCTTGGTCAGCGGCCCGCCGGTCGGCAGCTCGTGCGTGCTCCTGCCCCGGGCGTCCTGGACGACCAGCTCGGGGAAGCGGGCCCGTACCCGCTCGTGGATGTCCTCCGGACGCAGGCCCGGCTGCCACGCCTCGGGAACCCCCGGGTTCAGCCGGACCAGTCCGGCTTGTGTGAGGCGCAGCGCCCGGACCAGGGGCAGGTCGCGCGGGTAGATCTCCAGGCGGGGCGTGGCCGCGGCGTTGACGGACGCGGCGGCGGCCAGCTCGACCAGGCGGCGCTCGTCCCAGTCGACCACGCCCGGCGGCGGGGTCAGCGCGCCCAGCTCGCTCAGTACCGTCGTCGCCGTGGGCAGGGTCTCCAGGCGGGCCAGCCGGTCGGCGGTCTTGCCCAGACGGGTGGCGTAGTCGAGGAGGCCGGGAGCCGTCGGGGTGTCGGGGGCGTCGACCTCGCGGACGTCCAGCGCGAGCAGCCCGGCCGCCAGCGACTCCTCCGTCGCCCTGCGGTTCGGCTGGTGTTGGAACTCGGCTTCCTCCGGCTGGAGTTGCTCCACCTCCACTACGGCGCGGACGGCCGCCAGGGCGAGTGCGCGTCGCTGCTCGCGCTCCGGAAGCTGCGTACCGCGCCGTACGGCGAGCGCGTCCGCGATCTCCACGGCGGAGGCGACCCGGCCGAGGTCCACCAGCAGCCCGACGATCTCGTCCCGCAGGGCCTGGACCGCGGGCAGCTTCTTCCAGCGCTTGCGCTCCTCCTTCAGCATCTGCGGGATGCGGCCGGCGGACAGCCCGAGCGCCTCGGCCACGTCCTTCTGCTTGGGCCACACGCCGATGCCGGGCAGCTCCCCGTGCTCGTCCGGCAGCCGCAACAGCAGCCGGACCATCTCGACCTTGTTGGCGTTGGAGCGGTTGTTGTTCAGCTCCGGGACGAACAGCGTGGCGAGCGTGTCCAGGCTCACCGAGCGCAGGGCGGACTCCGTCAGCCCGGCCGCTCCCTCACCGACCGCGAGGGCCCCGGCGACCGCCGACTCGGCGGCGGTGAGCTGGGCCAGTTCCTCCTTGGCCTCCGCCCGGCCCTTCGGGGTGAGCGGGGAGAGCGGCGTCTCGCGCAGCAGCCTGCCCCACTGGCGCTGGCGGCGCTGCACCTCGGTGCGGGTCTTGGTGCCGAGGCCCGGCGCGTTGAGGAGCTTGCTGCGGCTGTAGTCGAGGAGTCCGCCGACGGTGGTGATCCCGAGGCCGTAGAGGAAGGACTCGGCGGCCGGGGTGAGACCGGCGGCGGACAGGTGGGTGTCGCGGGTGACCGCCGCCGCGAGGCGCTCGCGCTGCTCGTCGGCGCTGACCGGTTCGGCGTCCGCGATTCCCGCGGGGCGTTCACCGGCCGGGGCCGGCTGCGGGGCGGGCTCGGGGTGGCGGGAACGGTGGCTGGACGGCACCGCCTGCGATGCGTCCAGGAAGATCCGCTTCCAGGCGTCCCGCATCGGCTTCAGGTCGGGGAAGCGCTGGGTCACGTCCCGGTGCAGGGCCTTGCGGAAGAAGGCGACCAGCCCGTCCCGCACGGCGGGCTCGAAGGCGTCGGCCTGGACGGTCGGGTACGGGAACTCCTTCTCGTCCGTCATCCGGGGCGGGACCGAGCCGTCGCCCCACTTCGGCAGCTCGCCCGAGGCCATCTGGTGCAGGGTGACGGCGACCGCGTACCGCTCGGCGTGCGAGTCGTACGCGGTACGGGTCAGGGTCCCGATGAACGGGTCGAGGTAGCCCTCCGTACCGGCCTCGTGGTCCTTCGCCGGGTAGCCCGCCAGCGAGAAGTCGATGAGGACCAGCTCGCGGGTGCGGTTGGGACGGATGCGGATGGCGATGTTGTCCGGCTTGATGTCGCGGTGCCAGACCCCCTCGCCCTCCAGGAAGTCGACGGCGCCGAACAGGTAGTCGCCGTACGCCTCCAACTGGTCCATCTGCAGGCGGCCGTGCTCGCGCAGCTGGCGTGCGACCGTCTCCTCGCGGCGGCGGGCACGGGTACGGGTGCCGGTCTCGGCGGCCTCCGGGTCGTGGTCGAGGCCCTCCCGCTCGTCGCCCACGTACTCCAGGGCGAGGACGGTGCGGTTCCCGATGCGCAGGGGCTCCGGCTCGACCAGCCGGATCACCCGGGAGTCGGGGCGCAGCCGGTTCATCACCTCGGCCTCCTGGACCAGGACCTGGCCCCGGCTGTCCGAGAGGGCGACCTTCAGGACCGCCAGCGGCCGGGTCCTGCGCGCCTCGGCCTCGAGGTCGCGGACGAGGAACGCCCGGCTGGTGGAGCCGGTGCCCAGGCGGCGGCGCACCTCCCAGCGACCGCCGAGCACGTCACCGGCAACCGCCTCCAGCGGGTCCTTCCCCGGGTCCTCGGCGGAGTCGGCGGGCTCGGGTCCGGCGGCCGAGGAGGGCGCGGTCAGACCGTCCTCGACGATCTCCAGCATCTCCAGGAACTCGTCCACCGACGACAGACGCTGTCCGGGGCGGTAGGCGGTCGCGGCCTGGACGAGGAAGTCGATGTCCTCGGACAGGCCGTCGACCAGGGAACTGGGGCGCAGGCCCTCGCCGGCCTCCAGGCGGGCCAGCAGCTCGGCCTGGCTCGCGGCCGGAGCCTTCCCGGTGACCAGCAGATAAGTGAGGACGCCGAGGCCGTACACGTCCAGGTACACCGGGTCGGCCTTGAGCGCGGTCAGCTCCGGGGCGAAGTACGGGTCGGAGCCCTCCGACAGGTGCATCGCCGACAGTGCCGTCGGGGCGAAGCGGGTCACGCCCTGGCCGCTCCCGCCCTCCGAACCGGACGCCCGCTGGGTGGCGATCTGCCAGTCCGAGATCTCCAGGCGGGGCGTGAGCCAGGCGGCGTCCTCACCGACGGCCTGCCCACGGCGCCCCCGGTCGCGGGGGACGACGTGGACGGCGCGGGCGGCCAGCGCCCGGTGGTGGATGCGGGCCGAGTGGGCGGAGCGCATCGTCTCGGCGAGCTGGCGGACCAGTGCCATCCGGCCGAGGATGTCCAGGCTCTTGCCGTGCTGGAGCAGGTACTCGTCCAGGCGCAGGGTGAGCGGGTCGTAGTCGAAGATCAGCGCGGGACCCGCCGCGTGTCCCGACGGGTAGTACTGCTTGAGCTGCACCACGCCGGGGTGCTTGAACCGCTGCAGCACCGCCGCCTCGCGGCGGGCGGCGTTCTCCACCGACCGCCGGATCGACGCGTCCGACCCGCGCTCGCTCAGATAGACGCGGACCCGGGCCACCTCGGGCAGCTCGCTGTGGTGCGCCTTGTAGTCGGCCCAGGTCGGGCCCGAGTCGAACGACTTCCGGTCCAGCTGGTACGGGCCGACCTTGTACTCCGCCTCGCTCCTGCGGATGCCGATCCGGTCCAGCGCGGTCTTGATCTCTCGGGATTCGACGGCCGTGATCCGGCGCCGCTCGTCGCGCGGCGGCCGCTTCAGCATCGCCACCAGTTCGTCGACGGTGTGCACGCCGTTCTGGTCGTGGGCGGGCAGGCGCACACGCAGACCGCCGTCGGTGAAGCAGACGGCCTCGCCGACCCACACCCGCCTGCCGTGCTGGCCGAGCAGGGAGGCCAGCTCCTTCGCCTTCTTGTTGACGAGGTGCAGGGGGTTGCCGTGCGGGCGACGGTGCCCGCCCGGGGTGGTCTGGATCCAGGTGCCGTTCTCGCTGGTGACGGAGCCGTGCCAGTCCTTCAGCTCGATCATGTGGACGCCGCCGGGGGCGACGACGAGCAGGTCCACCTCGCGGACGTGACCGGTGTGGGCGGTGAAGGTGAAGTTCGACCAGGCCCGCCACGGATCGGCGTCCGGCAGCCTCTCCCGGACGGCTTCCAGGCCACGGTGCTCATGGTCGAACTCGGACTCGGTGACCGTGGTCCACCGGCCTTCCCGCATGCGCCGTCCCCGCCTCTTGCACTCCGACTTCCAGTGGGCGTCCGCTCCTGGTCTCCCGGCCTTTCGCACCGTTTCCACCACGTCGCGGACCCGGTGAATCCTAGTCGTGGCCGCCGACAGCGGGCACGTCCCGGACGGCGGACCACGAGACGGGGGGAGGAGGACGCTCCGCCGCGAGTAGCCGAGCAGCGGACGCCCGAACCGTGGGCTCCTCGTCCGCGTGGCGCAGCCGACGGTGAGGCCGCGGCCGGCGGACGTCCGCGCCCGGCCGGAACGCCAGGGAACCACTCCGAGGACGCTGATCCCGCCGAGGCGCAGTTTGACTACTTCGACACCGGCGCCGAATCGCTCGACCTACGATGTGACCGGGGGGATCTCGGCGTCCCGGCGCGCGCGCCGACAGCCGGAACTTGGCGTGCCGTGTGAGCTCCTCCGCATGACCGAGACCCTCAGCAGCCAGCCAGGAGCGCCAGGTGCCGTACACGGCCGAGATCAGCCGCAGCAATCCGACGAGCATCATCTTCCTCGTCGATCAGTCGACCTCCATGAGCGACCCCATCGGCGGGGAGGTCCCCCAGCAGAAGGCGGACGTCGTCGCCGACGCCATCAACCGCCTCCTTACGGAACTCTCGGTCAAGTGCGCCAAGGAAGAAGGCGTACGGGACTACTTCCACGTCGCGGTCATCGGATACGGCGCCACGGTGGGCTCGGCGTTCGCGGGCTCGCTCGCCGGCCGTGACATCGTCCCGCTCAGCGAGGTGGCGGACAATCCGGCCCGCGTCGACGAGCGGAGCAAGAAGGTGCCCGACGGCGCCGGTGGCCTGGTGGAGACCGTGGTCAACTTCCCGCTGTGGATGGACCCGGTCGCCCATGGCGGGACCCCGATGAACCGGGCCCTCCAGTACGCCGAGAACCTCGTCGCCGGCTGGACGGAGCGTTACCCGGCCGGCTTCCCGCCCATCGTCATCAACCTGACGGACGGCGAGTCGACCGACGGCGACCCCACCGCCGCCGCCGAGGCCATCACCTCGCACGCCACCGCCGACGGCGCGGCGCTCCTGTTCAACCTGCACGTCTCCGCAGCGGGGGGAACCCCCACCGCGTTCCCCGACACCGCCGACGGACTTCCCGACGCCTACGCCCGCACCCTCTTCAGCATGTCGAGCCCGCTGCCCAGTCACATGCGCTCGTACGCCGCCTCCCAGGGCCAGCGGGTCAGCGAGACAACCCGCGGCTTCGTCTACAACGCGGACATCACCACGGTCGTGCAGTTCCTTGACATCGGCACCCGAGCCACCGAACTGCGGTGACGACTCCGCTCTCCTGCGTGTACGTCACGCACCTCGTGGCCCCGAAGCACGGGAGCACCGAAGACGAATGCGAGGACGCGGTCGCCGTGCTCCCCAGCCGCTCACACGACGAGATGCTGTTCGAACCCGTCACCGCGGGCGTCTGTGACGGTGCGACGGAAAGCGCCCTGGCCAAGGACTGGGCCCGGCTGCTGTCCCGCGCGGCGGCCGAAAGCGCTCTGCGGCGACCGGACCTCCTGTCCGGCGGAACCGCCTACGAGGAGTTCGCTTCGTCGGCGGTGGCCCAGTGGGATCCCTGGCTGGCGCAGTACACACAGGCGCGCACCGCGGAAGGACGGCCGCTGAAGTGGTACGAACACACCAAGCTGGCCGAGGGCGCCTACGCGACGCTGCTCACGGTGCGCGTCGATCCGGACTCCGGTGTCGAGCACGAAGCAGCTGAACCAGCGTGGCGGTGGCGGGCTGCCGCCCTGGGGGACAGCTGCCTCTTCCACCTGCGGGACGACCGGCTGGTACAGGCGTTCCCGGTGCAGGCCGTCGAGGAGTTCGGCACCACCCCCGACCTCTTCGGCAGCCGCAACCACGACGCGGCGCTGCTGGCCTGCCGTACGCGGTTCACCGAAGGTCGGTGCGCGCCCGGCGACCGACTGCTCCTCATGACCGACGCCCTGGCCGCGTGGTTCCTGTCGGTTCCGGACCAGGAGGGCGCGCTGCGCCAACTGCTGGAGTTCGCCGGGCCCGACGACCTGCACGGGTTCAAGGAGTGGCTGAACGGCCTGCGGGGCGGCGGACAACTGCGCAACGACGACGTGGCGGTCGTACGGATAGACTTCGAAGGACGGTGAACATGGGCTCGGCCACCGGTCCGCAGAGGCAGTTCCCCAGTGGCGGCGACTACGCGGAGGCACTGCAGCACACGCACCTGTGCTTCCGGCATCCAGAGCTCAAAGGCGCCCGGCCGGAACTGACCAAGCTCGGTCTGCCCCGCGCCATCTCCGGCGCCTTCGCCAGCGTGTTCTCGCTGACCTCCGCTACGTCGGGCCAGCGGTACGCGGTCAAATGTTTCACCCGCTACGTTCCCGACCAGGAACGCCGTTACCAGGCCATCAGCTCCCGGCTTGCCCAGCTGGACCCGGCCGGGCTCTCCCAACCGTGGGCTCTCGGCTTCGAGTACCTTCCAGATGCGATCAGCGTCGGGCAGGAGCGCTATCCGGTCCTGAAGATGGAGTGGTGCGAGGCCGTCACTCTGTCCTCGTGGCTCGACGACAACCACGCCGACCGGTTCGCCGTCGGCCGGCTGGCCGACCGGTTCGAGGCGCTCACCCGCGACCTGGCGGAAAACCAGATAGCCCACGGTGACCTGCAGCACGGCAACCTGCTCGTCGCGAGTGACGACACCCTGCGCCTGGTCGACTACGACGGCATGTACGTGCCGGCACTGGCCGGTCTGAACGGTACCGAGCGGGGACACCGCAACTACCAGTCGCCCCTGCGGGGGAACGACGACTTCGGGGACAACCTGGACCGCTTCTCCGCGTGGGTCATCTTCCTGTCGCTCAAAGCGATCGCCGCCGACCCCGCACTCTGGAACGGGCTGCACGAGCCGAAAGGCGAGTTCTTGCTGCTCACCGAGGAGGACTTCAAGAGTCCGAGCGGTTCCACACGTCTACAGACGCTACTGTCCCACCCTGACCGCATGGTGAGCAGCCTCGCCGACCAGGTGAGGTCGCTGGCCTTTCAGCCGCTGGACGTGCTCCCTCCGCTGGCCGGGACGGTCCCTGGGCAGCGCACCGCCGCGACGGGGGCCACGCGAACGGGCGCTTCCGGCACGGGCGCTGCCCCCGCCCCCGCTGCGGGCGGACTGCCCGGCTGGATGGCAGGACACGTCCCTCAGCCGGCCCCGCCGCCATCGACCGGACCCATGGTCACCTCACCGGACGGCTTCCGCGTCCGGACGCCGCTGGACGTCGTCACGGCCGTGCTCTGGCCCCTCGTGTTGGCCGCGACCGTCCTGATCGTCGTCGCGGGACTCTCGGCGCCGTTGATCGGGCCGGGTGTGCCCGTTGCCGCGGCCGTCGTGTTCACCGCGTTCGCCCGGAGCCGCCGCGTGGAGCGGGCACAGTCGCGGGCCGCTCTCGCCCAGCTGACGAACGAACTCGCCCGGCTCGGGGACCCGGTCAAGGCAGCCGAGAAGTTGCGCGAGGACCGGGCGAAGTTCGACGCGGCCGAGACGAAGCGGATCGCCGCCCACCCGCGAGCCCAGGACAAGCTCACAGCCCAGTACCACGCCGAGTTGAAGGAGGCCGAGAAGCGCAAGGTCCGCAAGCAGCGCGACCTCGACAAGAAGATCGACGGCCTCGCGGAGGAACTGCGCAGGGCCTTGGGCAAGGCACTCGCCGACAAGCAGTCCGCATATGTGAGGGACCAGCTCAGCCGTCGGCTGATCGCCCAGTCGCCGCCGCACGGCATCGGGCCGACGCTTGCCGCTCGTCTTGCGGCAGCGGGCATCCGGACGGCAGCCGACTTCAAGGGCTACCGGTCCGTGCAGAACACCAACTACAACAGCACCGGCGCCGTACTCGTGCTGAACAACGGCCGGGTGGTCGATGTCCACGGCATCGGCGAGGCCAAGGCCATCGCTCTCGACGTCTGGCGTAAGAGTCTGGTCACTTCCGCCGAAGCCCGGCAGCCGACCGCGCTCAGCGCGTCGGAGCGGCAGTCGGTCGAGCAGGGCATCGACCGCCGTCGGTCCCAGCTCGCCGCCCAGCGCAAGACTGTGGAGTCCGAGACCGATGCCTCGCGTGCCAAGGCGCGGAAGAAACTGGAGGACGGTCAGGAGCGGCTCAGCCGGGAGAACAGGCGCGCGGGTGACCGGGCCCGGCAGCAGCGGCAGGAATTCAGCCGGTGCGCGGTCGAACTCCAGCAGAACAGTGCGCTCCACGGAACGCTGAGTGCCTCCCTCGAGGCCGCCAAGCTCAGGCAGCGCGGGCTCTCGTACGCGAGTTACCTACGGTTCCTCTACCTCGGTCACTGAGGTCGCATCCCACCAGCGGGGAGCTGGGGCATTGTCGAACCGGGTGGCGCCCCCGCGGGGCGCGCACCGGCCTGTCATCAGCAAAAATCAGACATCCCGTACAGTCGCCTGCATTGGTCCGGAACAATGGGTCGACGATGAGCTCCGAGACTGCCGAATCCGTCGACTACACCCCGTTCGCTCACCTCACCACCCCCAACGCCCCCCTCTACCGCCAGGTCATGCGGGCGTTCCTCGCCGCCAAGGAGCGGTTCGCGGTGCATCTGCGGCCGGAGGACGTGTACGCCGCCCTGGACGCGGGGAGCCGGCCCGCCGACCTCGACGCGGTGACGCAGACGCTGGACAAGCTCGTGGAGTGGGGCAATCTGCGGGCCGACCCGGACCACGCGCGGGTGACGGCGGTCGAGGACTTCTACCGCAGGCGGTTCATCTACCAGCTCACCCGGGCCGGTGAGGCGGCGGAGGCGGCGCTGGGGACGTACGACGAGGTGCTGGGGCGGCGCGGCGAACTCCAGGCGGTCGCGCTGCACGACATCGTCACGCAGCTGCGGGCGCTCCTGGTGATCGCCGCGGAGGACGAGCCCGACCCGGCCAAGACATACGTCGCCCTGTCCGTGCTGACTGCGCGGTTCACCGACCTCGCCGACAACGCCCGCGCCTTCATGGGCTCGCTCCAGCGCACCATCGACCTGCACGACATCGAGGTCGAGGCGTTCCTCGCCTACAAGGACCGGCTGATCCAGTACCTGGAGCGGTTCATCCAGGACCTCATCACCCTGGGCGGGCGCATCGCCCTGCTGATCGGGGAGCTGGAGGAGCAGGAACGGGTCGGTCCGCTGCTGCGGCTGGCCGCCGCCCGCGAAGCCGCCGACGCCGCTCCCGAGGACGCCGAGCGGGCGGAGGCGGTGGCGTACGAGCGGTGGGCCGCGCGGTGGTCCGGGCTCGCCGAGTGGTTCGTTTCGGAGGAGGGACGGGAGTCGCAGGCCAGGCTGCTGCGCGGGCGGGCGCTCGGTTCGATCCCGCAGCTCCTGGCCGTCGTACGGCAGCTCAACGAGCGGCGGGCCGGACGCTCGGACCGCTCGGCCGACTTCCGCACCCTGGCGCGCTGGTTCGCCCAGGCCCCGGACGACGAGGCGCGTCACCGGCTCTGGCGGGTGGCGTTCGGGCTGCACTCCTCCCGGCACCTCACCGTCGACGCCGACACCCTTGCCGAACGGACAGCCTCCCCGGCGCCGGCCGCCACTCCGTGGAGTGAGGCGCGACCGCTGCGGATCAGCCCCCAGCTGCGCCGCACCGGCAGCTACGAACGCCGCGGCAAGCCGCGCCGGGTCACCGACCGGGGCGAGGCGAAGCGTCGGCTCGCCGAGATCGCCGCCCGGCAGACGGAGGAGACCAGGCGGGCCCGGGACCGCCTCGTGACGGACGGACCGGTGCGGCTGTCCCGGCTCGGCGGACTCGACCCCCACGCTTTCCAGTTGTTCCTGCGGCTGCTCGGCGACGCGCTCGCCACCTGGCGGCCGGGCACCATCACCACTGTCGCCACCAGCGGGGACGGATCGATGGAGATCCGGCTGACCGCCCTCGACGACGGATCGACAGCCGAAGTGCGCACTCCCTACGGTGTGTTCAGCGGCCCCGACCACCTGATCGACATCGTCGACCTCACGGCGGGGCAGGGCCACCGCGCCGCACTGGCGTCGGCACCCGTTCCCCTCCCCGCCCCGCGACGGGACACCGCTCCCCAGCTCGCGGAGGACCGATGAGCGGCCCCCTCGCCGAGGTCCTCGACGGCCAGCGGCAGGCCGACCTCCAGAAGGCCGCACGCGCCCTGCTGAAGGAGCCGCTGCTCACCGCCGACGGACCGTACGCCGACGAGTTCAAGCTGGTGCGCCGGCACACCGCCGAGCTGCGGGAGTGGTTCGAACGCAACGTCGGCTGGACGCTGCGCACGGACGCCGACGCCGCACGGCTGCGCAAGACGCCGGGCACCCTCACCGACGCCACGCACCCGGCGCGTGAGGCCGCCCGCAGCGCCCTGCCCTTCACCCGCCGCCGCTACGTCCTGCTCTGCCTGGCCCTGGCCGCACTGGAACGGGGCGAGTCGCAGGTGGCGCTCGGACGTCTCGCCGAGCAAGTCGTCCTGGCCGCCGCCGATCCCGAACTCGTGGCCACCGGGATCACGTTCACTCTGGAGCGGCGCGACGAGCGCCTCGACCTCGCGGCCGTCGTCCGCCTGCTGCTGCGGCTCGGGGTGCTGCGGCGGGTGGCCGGCGACGAGGACGCCTACGTCAGCGGATCGGGCGACGTGCTGTACGACGTGCGGCGGCGCGTGCTGGCCGGGATGCCCGCGTACCTGCGAGGTCCCTCCATGGTCGAGGCCGAGGGCTTCGAGGAGCGCCTGGTGGAGATGACCGCGTGGACCGCGCTCGACAGCGACGAGCTCAGGTTCCGGGCGGTCCGCTGGAAGCTGACCCGCATCCTCCTGGACGACCCGGTCCTGTACTACGACGACCTGACCGACGAAGAACTGGCCTACCTCACCCGGCAGCGAGGCTTCATCACCGCCCGCATCAACGAGCTGACGGGACTCGTCCCGGAGGTCCGGGCCGAGGGCATCGCCATGGTCGACCCGATGGACGACCTCACGGACACGCGCATGCCGGAACAGGGCACCCACGGTCACATCACCCTGCTGTTGGCGGGGCACCTGGCCCGGGCGGCCGGGCCCGTCGAACCGGCGGAGCTTGCGGCCCGCGTAAGGGAACTGGCCGTTGAACATGGCGGGTTCTGGTCCAAGTCGGCGAGGGAACCGGGCGCGGAGCCCGAACTCGTCGAGCAGGCGCTGACCAAGCTGGTGGCGCTGGGACTCGCCGAGCGCACCGAACGGGGCGTCGTACCGCGGCCCGCCCTCGCGCGGTACGCGGTCGGCGAGCCCGTCGTCAGGGAACCCGGACGGGCCCGCCGACCCGCCACGACCGAGCAGACCCTGCCGCTCGTGCAGCCCATGCAGGACGAAAGGTGAACCGCCCCGTGACCGCGCTCCCCGGCCCCCAGCCGCCTGGCCCCGCGCTCCCCGCTCCCGCTCCCGGCCGGTGGCGGCCCTTGCGCATCGGACTCGTCGACCTCTTCCACTACGACATCGAGGAGTTCTGGTTCCGCGACGGCCGGCTGCTGCTGCGCGGCAACAACGGCACCGGCAAGTCGAAGGTGCTCGCCCTCACCCTGCCGTTCCTCCTGGACGGCGACCTGTCCGCCCGCCGCGTCGAACCCGACGGCGACCCGGGCAAGCGCATGGAGTGGAACCTGCTCCTGGGCGGCGCGCACCAGCACCCCGAACGACTCGGCTACACCTGGATCGAGTTCGGACGACACGACGGCACCACGGGCGAGGCGCACTTCCGCACGCTGCTGTGCGGGCTCAAGGCGGTCGCCGGACGCGGCATCGCCCGCCACTGGTTCGCGGTCACCGACCAGCGGATCGGCGCGGGCCTCGACCTGCTGGACGCGACCGGGACGGCACTGTCCCGGGACCGGCTCGCCGAGGCTGTAGGCGGCCACGGCATGGTGTACGACACCGCCAAGGCCTACCGCAGGGCGGTCGACGAAGCCCTCTTCGGGCTGGGGGAGCGGCGCTACGGCGCCCTCGTCGACCTCCTGATCCAGCTGCGCCAACCCCAACTGTCCAAGCGTCCCAGCGAGGCCGCCCTGTCCCGGGCACTGACCGAGGCTCTGCCGCCGATGGACCAGGCGGTCGTCGCCGACGCTGCGGAGGCGTTCCGGTCGCTGGACGAGGAGAAGGAGGAACTGCGGGCGGCCCGCGAGGCCGAACAGGCGTCCTCGGCGTTCCTCGACCACTACCGGCGCTACGCCCGCCTCGCGTCCCGGCGCCGCGCCCGCCTGCCGCGCCGCGAACACGCCCGGTACGAGAACCTGCAACGGGAACTCGCCAAAGTGCAGATGGACCGGGACCACGCCGTGGCGGACCGCGAAGAGGCCCGCGCGAGGGGCACCGCCCTCGACGAGCAGGCCGCGCGGCTGGCCGCCCAGGACGCCACGCTGCGGTCCCGGCCCGAGATGCGCGATGCCCGAGCGCTCGACCGGGCGGCGGACGATGCCTCTCGCACGGCCGTGGAGCTGAAGCGGGCCGAGGCGGACCGGCGTACGGCGGCCGAAGCGCACACCCGGGCCCTGGGCCGGCTCGCCACCGCGGACAACCGGCTCACCGCCGCCCGGGAGACGCTGGACGGCATCCGGGACCGGGTGGCCGAGAGCGCCGCGGCCGCCCGGCTCGACGTCCCCCGGACGGAGGGAGCCCCCGACGCGGTTCTGCGCCGGGAGGCGGACGAGGCGACCGCGAGCAGGCGGCGCGCCGTCGAGCACGTGGTGGAACTCGCGACGCGCGCGGAGCAGGCCGAGGAGCGGCACCGGGCCGCCCGGCTGCGCGCCGACGAGGCCGACGAGGAGGTCGTGCACGCCGAGGAGCGGCTGGCCGAGGCGGAGGAGAACGTCGCCCGGGAGGGGTGGGCGCTTGTCACGGCCGTGCGGGAGCGATTCTCCGGATATGTGGAGCTGCGGGTGCCCGGGCTGCCGGGGGTCCTGGACGCCGTACAGGACTGGGTCCGCTCTCTGGACGGCCCGCTGCCGGCCCGGAACGCGGCAGCCGAGGCCCATCGCGCCGCCGCGTCGCGTCTGGCCGACCGAGCGGCCCTTCTGGCCCACCGCGAGGAGGCGACGGCGGAGCGGCAGCGGCTGGCGGCGGACGAACTGACCACTCTCGAAACCGGTGGGGAGCGCGGCCCCGCGGCTCCCCCCACGCGCACACCCGGCGTGCGGGACCGGAACCCCGGCGCTCCTCTGTGGCGGCTGGTCGACTTCCGCCCGCACCTGACCGAGGCCGACCGCGCGGGACTGGAAGCCGCTCTGGAGGCGTCGGGGCTTCTCGACGCCTGGGTGCGGCCGGACGGCTCCGCGGTCGTGGCGGACGGCCACGACGTGCTGCTCGACCCGGTCGGTCTGCTCGGCGGGACCGGCCTCGACCGCGCGCTGTGCCCGGCGGTCGACCCCGCGGACGCGGGGGCCGCAGCCGTGGGGGAGGAGACGGTCGCGCGTCTGCTCGCCTCGATCGGGCTGGCCGCGGTCGGCGATGACGGGCCTGGCGAGGTTTCCTGGGAGGCCGGTGGCCACGACACCTGGGTCTGTGCGGACGGTCGCTTCCGCGTCGGGGCGCTCACCGGCAGCTGGGCCAAGGACAGCGCCCAGTACGTGGGGGAAGGAGCGCGGGAGCAGGCACGTCGCGTCCGGATCGCAGAACTGCGCGCCGAGATCGACGGCTTGACGGCGGAGCGGGAGCGGCTGGCCGAGGAGTCCCGCGCCGTGGCCGGGCGCCGTGCCGTGCTGGACGCCGAACTCGCCGCACTGCCCGGCGACGACGACCTGCGGCACGCCCACGCACTCGTCACCGCCGCGGCCGAAGCGGTCCGTCGCGCCCGCGCCCGGCGGGACGAAAGAGCCGCGGAACTGGCTCCGGCGGCGGAGCGCGCCGACCGTGCGACGGCCGAACTCGCCGACACCGCGGCCGACCTGAACCTCCCCACCGACCAGACGGCACTGGGTGCCGTTCGCCAGGCGCTCGCCGACCACACCGCCCTCCTGGCGGCCCTGTGGCCCGCATTGCGCGAACGCGCGGAGGCCGAGCGCGCGGTGACCGGCGAGCGGGAGGAGACCAGCCGGGCCGACCTCCTCGTGTCCGAACTCGCCGAGCGCGCCACGGAGGCGGCTCGGGCGGCCGCGGCGGCGGACGAACACCTCACGACGCTCCGCTCCACCGTCGGAGCGGCCGTCGCCGAGCTTCAGCAGCAATTGGAGGAGACGGCCGAGGCGGCCCGGGCCTGTGAGCAGGAACAGCGGCAGGCCCGGGCGGAGTACGGTGACGCCGACCGGCGGGCCAGCCGCGCCGAGGGACGCATCGAGCGGCTCGCCGAGGACGTCACCGAGGCGACCGCCGCGCGGGAGGAAGCCGTCGCCGCGCTACAGCGGTTCGCCGCGACGGGGCTGCTCGCCGTGGCGTTGCCCGACATCGACGTACCGGACGACGGCGGAGGGACATGGGCGGCGACCCCCGCCATCGCCCTCGCGCGGGCCGTGGAGTCCCGGCTGTCCTCTATCGATGACACCGACGCGGCCTGGGAACGCGTGCAGAAGCGGCTGAGCGAGGAGTTCGGCAGGCTCCAGGACGCCCTGTCGCGGCACGGCCACACCGCCACCGCCCGCCCGAGCGAGGACGGCATGCGGGTCGACATCGTCTACCAGGGCCGGGAACGGGGCGTGCCCGAACTCGCCGAGGCACTGGCCGTGGAGGTCGCGGAACTGACCCGCATCCTCTCCGCACGCGAGCGCGAGATCCTCCAGACCCATCTGATCACCGAGGTCGCCGGGACGCTCCAGGAACTGATCGGTGCGGCCGAACGGCAGGTGGCCGCCATGAACAGGGAACTGGAGGAGCGTCCGACCTCCACGGGCATGAAGCTGCGACTGGTGTGGAGAGCGTCCCGCCGGGCCCCGCAGGGACTGGCCCAGGCCCGGGAACGGCTGCGTCAGTCCGCCGACGCATGGTCGCCCGAGGACCGGGCCGCGGTCGGCGCGTTCCTCCAGGAGCAGATCGCCCACCGGCAGGCCGACGACAGCACCGGCAGCTGGCTGGAGGACCTCACCGCCGCCCTCGACTACCGGTCCTGGCACGAGTTCGGCGTCGAACGCCACCAGCACGGCAAGTGGGTGCCCGCCACCGGACCCGCCTCGGGCGGGGAGCGCGTACTGGCCGCCTCTGTACCCTTGTTCGCCGCCGCATCCTCGCACTACGCGAGCGCGGGCGGTGCGCACGCCCCGCGCCTGGTCACTTTGGACGAGGCGTTCGCCGGCGTCGACGACGACTCGCGCGCCAAGTGCCTCGGCCTGCTCCGCGCCTTCGACCTCGATGTCGTCATGACCAGCGAACGCGAATGGGCCTGCTACCCCCAGGTGCCGGGCATCGCCATCGCCCAGCTCTCCCGCGTCGACGACATTGACGCCGTACTGGTGACGCGGTGGGAATGGGACGGCAGCGAACGGCGGCGCGGCACGGAGCCCGGTGCCCGGTTGGACGCGCTCGGGACGGCTGCCGGTGCCGGCGACTCCGGCGAAAGGCCCGCCAGGCCGGTGAGTCCTGTGGACGAGCCCGGACGGACCCCCGTGGTCGACAGCGCCGGCGGGCAGGGGGCCCTGTGGACGTGACCCGTCCGGCGACCCCGCCTGACCGCGACGGAGGCCAGGTGGCGGCCGGACGCACGACACCGTCGGCCGCCACCGCGGACGTGGTGCCGGCCGTGCCGCCACCGGGAGAAGCCCGGACCGACGTCGATACCGAGCGCCTCGGACGTCTGCTCGGCCATCCCGGCCTTGCCTGGTTCGTCGACCGCGTGCGGCAGCGCATGTCCCGCGGCCGGCCGCTCACCGGCTCCGTCGCCTTGTCCGACCCCGATGAATCCCAACGGCACGCCGCCGATCGCCTTCTCGGGCGGGCACCACGATCCAGCGGTTCCCTGAGCATTCGCCTCGCCACAGTGGACGAGATCCTGCGTCGCTCCGGTGCCAGCCCCGACGGACTGGCGGCAGCCGTCGTCGCCCTCACCGGCCCGGTCGTACTCCACGCCGAGGCACGGAACAGGGAGGAACGGGCCTGGGAGGAGGCGTACGCCCCGCTCGACACCCTCGACGGGGAGCTGGCCCGCTGGGCCGAGCGGATTCGCGGTGACGGTCTCGTACGTCGCCTCGCCCGAACACCGGAGGCCGCGGGCCCTCTGGTGGAGGCCGCCGTGCGCGCGTTGCGTGCGCTTCCCGCGTCACCCCCGACCTCGCGGGCGACGTTCGCGGCACGGAACCTTTCGGGTGCCCATGCCCTGGACGAGGGGACGCCGCTCGCCACTCTCGTCCTGTCCGGCATCCGTTGCCTCACCGACTTCGCCGACGGCTCCGGTGCGCAGTGGCGGCGGGAGGCGTGGGCCTCCGCGGGCTTGCTCAAGGACGACCTGTCGTCGACCGTCCTCACCCTCAACCTGCGCGGTACACCATTCCTCGACTGGATGGCCGACGCCGGGGAGCCGGCGGTGCTGACCCTCCGCTCCCTCACCCGTAGCGCACCGGTTGCCTCCATTCCGACGACGGGAACGGTTCACATCTGCGAGAACCCGGCCGTGCTGTCCGCCGCCGCCGACACTCTCGGCCCGGCGTGCCCGCCCATGGTGTGCCTCCAAGGGCAACCTTCGGCCGCCGCGCTCACCTTGCTGCGCGACCTGTCCATGCTAGGAGCCCGCCTTCTCTACCACGGCGATTTCGACTGGGGCGGTGTGCGCATCGCCGCAGCACTGGCGCGAAGCGTCCCTTGGCGGCCGTGGCGCTACACGGCCGCCGATTACCGAGCAGCAGTGACCGCAGCGGCCGAAGCCCCGAATCTGACGGGCCGGTCCGCTGCGACTCCCTGGGACCCTGCCCTGGCCGTCGCTCTCGCCGAGTGCAGTGTCCGGGTCGAGGAGGAAACGGTGCTGGACGACTTGCTCACGGACCTTGGACGGGGGTCCGCTGAGGCGCATTTCGCGAGTGCGGCGGGCGCCGATCCGACCGGTACCGAGCCATTGGCGAGCAGCGCTCTGTCGCCTTGGGAGTCATGACGCTCGTTCGACGCTCCAGGGCCCCAGCAGTCCACTCGAAGGATCGATGAACGCCCTCTGACCTGGTGCTTCTTCCAGTCCCTCGTCGTGCGACATGTTTCCGATGACGCATCACGTGGAGTGTGTCGCGATCCTTGAGCCGGCCGCGAAGGGCTCCTGACCTGCGATTTTGTCCGTGCGCATTATGCGCGGTGTGGGCGTTACGGGCGATATCTTGACGCTGAAATGACGCTCATTTGACGCTCGTTCTGACGGGGTGTCGGGTGCATTGCTGGGCTGGTCAGGGCGTCTGAAGGGACTGGGGTCGCAGAGGTCTTGTCTGCAGGAACTCCGACTCCGCGAAAAGGCCAGACGATGTGAGGGGGTGCCCGCAAAGTCGCGATATGGGCGAGTCCTCCAAGCCTATCGATCGCCGGGCGGCCATCATCATGGCGTCGCCGGGACACGATGGCTTCATTGTGCGAACCCATACCAAGCTGGCCAAGGAGCTGAACCAACGCTTCGCATACAACGCGTGCAGGGAACTGTTCCACCACCCCGACGACACCCCTTTGCAGGGAGTCGAACTGCCGCCGGTGCGGGACCGCGAGATGAGGTCAGTCAGCCGCCACAGCGGTACCTGATGCCCGGCGGGCCCTCGACGCCTTCATGAGCGACGTCCCCGATCCGTCGCCCGATGCCAAGTCGCCACGGTTCGCGAAGGGATAAGGACGTAGGCAGAGGGGAGAGCCTCTCCCGGCCTTCGGCGTCCGAGCGCAACAACTTGCCTGCATGGTCCAGCGTTTGCCCTTCTAATCCTTGACGACGGGGGCACTCGCGGTGATCGATCTGAAGGAAGCCATCCAGACGACTGATGACGAGCTGACGGTTGCGGCACAAGGGGCCAATAACTCCCTGCGCTTTCAGTACAGCAGCATCGAGCTGGAGATGACCATCGCCATGAGCGACTCACCAGAGCGCCAGGGCGTACTGAAGGTTTGAGCGTTGGACGGCTTCCGGAAGCGGATTCGCGGCAAGACCTCTACGCACTCGGTCCGGGTCACCATCGAGCCGCACACCTCCGCCGGGGGAGAAGTCGCTTATACGGTGCACGAGTGATCACCTCCAGACCGCCTCGACCTGATCCTGGTTCCAGAGGTGCTCGCCGGTCGCGTCGGAGGTGTGGAGGTTGGGCCGTGGTGCCGGTATCGCACAACACCGCGGCCCGACAGACGACGTGGTCGAGCAGTGCTACGGAGTGCTGGGCCGGTCCCGGCAGATCGCGGCGAAGTCGCAGGCGGCGCAGGTGCCGCACCACGAGGTCTTGCGGGGCATGTCGTTGTGGCGGAGTTGGTCCCCGGCCTTGGCAACCTTGCCGGAGATCTCCTTCAGTAGGGTGTCGTTGACCTCCTCGCGACTGCTGCGGCTGCCCTCGTCGAGGTTCAGGACCTCGACGAGGTCGGCGCGCTTGCCGCTCAGCTCCTCGTACCCCACGACGTAGATGTGCAGTTGATCGCGGGTAACAGCGTCAGCCTGGGCGCGTTCCTTGGACTTGAAGTCCACGATGGACTGCTCACCGGTGTCGATCCGGCGGATTAGGTCGATGCGTCCGCTGACCGTCACCCCCGGCGTGAGGTGCACCTCCACCGGCTGCTCGGAGTGCTCGGTGAGGGCCAGTCGCGAGCCGTTTTCGCGGAGGTAGCGGTGGACGGAGCGAATGGCCGCGTTGCGCAGCTGTTCCTTGAGCGGCTCCGGTGCGAACGGAGCGTGCAGGTGCCGGTCGACGAGCGCCTCCACCTCCGTCGTGTCGACGATGTCGCCCTTCACGGCGCGCTTGTGCACCTCGGCCATCACGTCATGGAGCGACTTGCCGTACCCGAGTTCCTTCTGCAACGGCGAGTCGAAGCCGTACAGGAAACGCAGCTTGAACTGGTACGGACATTCGAACAGGTACTTCAGCTCGCTGAAGCTGAAGACGATGTCGGGCGTGTCGGCCAAGGGGGTTGAGGGCAGCCGGTTCAGCGTGGACTCGTCGGGCCTGGCGGCCTCCCGGGTCAGGACGTAGGTGTTGCGGGTCGCCTCGGCGAAGAACTGCGACTCCCGCTGGTAGAGCTTGCCCGGCCCAGGGGAGAAGGAGAGGGCGAGGTACTTCTGGGCGCGGGTCGCGGCCACGTAGAAGAGCCGGCGCTCGTCCTCCTCGCTGCCGCGGTAGCGGTCGGCGTCGTTGACGGCGGCCTCCGGGACGATGTGGAACGCACCGAGTCCGCCCTGCCGTTTGCTGGGGAAGCGGTTGCGGCGCATACAGGGCACGAACACCGCCGGCCACTGCATGCCCTTGGCCTGGTGGACGGTGGCGATAGTGACGGCGTCGGGCCGGGCGTATCCGGCGTCGGCGTCACTCTCCTCGTAGTAGTCGCCAGCCTGGTGCTCCAGCCACTTGGCGAAGGTGGCGAACCGGTCGGGCGGGCTGCTGAGGAAGTGGATGCGCTCGTAGTCGCCGATGGCGGTGCTGAACCGTCCCAGGTTGTAGAAGGCGAGCTCGCTGCGCTCGCGGCCGACCTCGGCAGTGAGGTGCTCCTCGCGGACGCCGACCTCGCCCAGGAAACGCTGGTAGGTGCCCTGGATCGTGTAGGTGTCCCAGGGCATGCCCTCCGCCCAGCCGCGGGCCTCGTCGAGGATCTTCACCCCGCGCTTCAGGGCCTCCCCGCGGAGCCCGAGCCGGGCGTCCGTCCAGGCCGTGACGACAGCGTCGCCGTCGACGGTTCCGGCGATGTAGTCGAAGCAGGTCTTGGCGGCCTGGACCTCGGGCGTCTGGAACAGGCGGCTCAGGCCCTTGATGATGTAGCGGATGCCCCGGGCGCGCATCTCCGTGACCAGCGGGTCGGCGTCGCCCGACACGCTGCGGAAGAGGACGGCGAAGTCCGAGTACGCCAGGCCCCGTGGCGGCGCGCCGGCACGGTCGGTGAAGGGTAGGCCGATCATCCACTCGATGCGGTCGCAGATCCACGCCGCCTCCTCCTGCGGCGTACCGAAGGAGAGGGCCAGCAGGTCGCCGCGGTCATAGCTCTGGTGGCCACTGGCGATCATCGACTTGCTCAGCCGACGCGAGGGATCGATGCCCTCCGCCACCCGGCGTGCAAGGTCCACCACTGCCTTGGACGAGCGGAAGTTCTCGTTGAGTGTCACAGTCTTGGCGCCGCTGTGGCGGGTGGTGAACGTCAGGATGTTGTTCACCGCGCTTCCGCGCCACTGGTAGATCGTCTGGTCGTCGTCCCCCACGACGCACAGGTTCGCGCCGAACTGGATGAGGCCGGCGATCAACTGTTCCTGGACGGGGTTGGTGTCCTGGTATTCGTCCACCACGACGTAGCGGACCGTGTCCCGCACGTGGGCGCGCAGATTGACCACGGGTTCGGTGGCCGGCCCTCCCGTACTTGGAGGCGGGAGCAGCAGGTCCGCGGCGAGGCGGAGGATCTCGCTGTAGTCGAGGTAGTGAAGGCGCTGGAGCAACGCTCGGTAACTGCTCAGGCCGTCGAGCACGTCCGACGGCAACTCGTCCTGGTCGATCTCGTCCTCTCGGAGCATGCCCAAAACCCGTTGGTACAGACGGGAATTGACGTATCGCTTCATCGGACGGGTCGGTTTGCCCTTGGTGCGGATCTGTGTCGTCGTCAGACCGCTGGCCCGGCTGTTGCGGTCGATCAGAACACGAGCCTGCACATCGCTGAGGACAGTGCATTTGAACGTTTCCGGCACCTGGGACTGCAGCATGCTCAAGGCGTAGCCGTGCATGGTGCCAACGAACAGCTCGGCCAAGCCACGGACATCTCCCAGTTCCTCTCGGACGCGAGAGACGATGCGCTGCTTCAGCTCTCCGGCCGCCCGGTCAGTGAACGTGAAGGCGACAATGTGCCGCGGCTCCACGCCGGGCAGTCGGAGCAACTTCACCACCCGCCGGGCGATGACTTCGGTCTTTCCGGATCCAGCGCACGCGACGATTCCCAGGTGCCGGTCCACGGTGTCGATCGCTGCCAGCTGATTCGAGGTCAGTTGCACCGAGGTGTCTCCACTCATCACGTCGGGGACCTGCTCCCCGAGCGACGAACTGTGTACCAAGCGGCACTGACAATCGCTTCACTACTGCAACGCGTTGTCTATCACCAGTTCGAATTTCGTTTGGTGCGCCTGTCGGGCAATCCATCTAGTGGCCTCTGATTATTTCCATCGAAGGTGCATTAATCGCCTCACTCCAACGTGTGTGCCTGTTCGATTTCTGTCTCTAGTGCGTTCGATGCGTCCACTGGGGCTGGGGGAGGCGGCGGGCGCTGCGGCGTGGGTCCCGCAGAAAGCCGGGAGAGGTGCCACGCTCTCGATTGCAGCGTCGCGAATTCGTTGACGGGCAGCGAGTTCGATGGAACGAGTCGTAAGTCCTTGCAGGCGTACAGCTGAGGAACGGACGGTAGTGGTACCAACGGCGCGGTGCCGACCGGGTCGGCTGACTTCCGGACGTCCGAACGTTCGTCGTGCAGTGCAAGCGATTTGTGCCGGACAATTCGAACGCGAGTAGGAAGGTGCCGCTAGCGCAGATGTATCGCGCCATGCCGAACGCACCAGGTGCTTAGAAGAGAGTGATCCGCTTTCGAAGCATTAGGGCCCTGACCTGCGAAGCAGCCCCAGTTACTGCCTGCACGGCGACCAACTTACCGTGCATTCACCGGAAGGCATCGTTCCGGTGGTGGGAGGGGAATACGGAGAAGATGGCCCGCGTGCCGGGCTCGAAGCTGCCATGGGCCGCCTGGCAGAACGCATTGTGTCGGACGACGGGCACGAGCCATGGTTCCGCAACCATGAAGGATCAGTCGCGCACCCCTGAGCGACAGACACCCCGCGAGCGGGAGCGGCTTCAGGTAGAGATCGGGATATGTCATGCACACTGTATGACTGATGGCCTCGAAGAGCGGCTGCAGCTCTACTGATATCTGACGGAGCGCGTCTTGACGACGTCCGTGCCTAGGCCGCGGGACGAAAAGCTCACGCTCGCGGAGGTCCACAAGCCGGGACCCGACGGTGGATCCGCGCCATGGTGCAGCCTCGACGACCCAACGTGACCTGGGCTTCACGCCCTGTCCCGGGGTTGCACCGATGCGCTGCTGAGAGACGATGGGAGGTGGGTGGGCCAGCCGCATGTACCGCTACATCTGAGGCAGGAGGCGCACCATGCCCGCTTCTCGATCCGTCGCAACCCCAGTCCTGGAACCCTCTGCCCGGGAGCTGACGGAGGCCACGTCACCACATCCGCGCATCTACGAGGTCCCGCCGGAGAACGGTCGCGAGATCCTCGACGGTCTCCAGGAAGGGAAAGGGGTGGCCAAGCCGGAGGTGGACGAGGACTGGGTGACCGTCGACGCCGGGCAGTACGGCAACGTCCGCACGCGTGTCATCCGCCCCCGGGGAACGATGGAAACCCTACCGGTGGTCCTGTATATCCACGGCGCCGGATGGGTGTTCGGCGACGAGAAGACGCACGACCGGCTGATCCGCGAACTGGCGGTCGGAGTGAACGCCGCGGTGGTCTTCCCCGTCTACGACAGGGCCCCTGAGGCGAAGTACCCGACTCAGATCGAGCAGAACTACGCGGTTGGGAAGTGGATCCTCCAAAACGGCGGGGAGCAGAACCTCGATGCCTCACGGATAGCGGTCTGCGGCGATTCGGTGGGCGGCAACATGTCGACGGTCTTCGCGCTGATGGCCAAGGAACGCGGAGATGTGCAACTGGCTGCCCAGGTGCTGCTGTACCCCGTCACCGACGCGAACTTCGACACTCCGTCCTACCAGCAGTTCGCCGACGGCTACTACCTCACTCGCGACGGGATGAAGTGGTTCTGGGACGCTTACACCTCGGACCCCAAGCAGCGCACCGAAATCTATGCCTCGCCGCTGCGGGCCGACATCGAGCAGCTCCGTGGCCTTCCCACCACACTGGTCATCACCGACGAGGCCGACGTACTGCGTGACGAAGGCGAGGCCTACGCGGCCAAGCTCCGCGAGGCAGGAGTGGACGTCACCGCGGTACGAGTGCTGGGAATGGTCCACGACTTCCTGATGCTCGACAGCCTCCGCGACTCCAAGGCAACCACGGTCGCGCGCACACTCGCCATCGAGGCGCTGCAACGAGCACTGCACACTTGAAGCGTGTCGCATTACGCCGTGAGGCGGATGAGAGCCTCCTGCGGCCGGCTGTAGAAGTCGCGACCCCCGCCGAAGATCTCGTGTGGTGGATCACGATCAGGTGATACGTCGCGCCGAGTCCTACCAGGTAGCCGTCACCCTCGCATCGCTCCTGATGTGGGCGTGACACTTGAAGACAACTCCTAGCTAGCTAGCGCTTGAGATCGTCATGATGGCGGGCTGCGGCTTGCGGAACGGGGAAGCCCGGGCGGTGTGTCAGCCGAGCGGGCGGGGGACAAAGCGCAGGGTGCCCAGGACCGAGGCGTACATGCGTGCCTTGATTGTGCCGAGCGTGTCGCCGGCCTTGCCCTGCTGTGCCTCGGCGATCTCCACAGCCGTCGAACGCACGGCGTCCTCGGCCACCGCCCGGTCGACGATACCCACGGCCGCGGCGTCCGACCCACCATAGCGGCGGGCGGTGACCATGGCCTCGTGCGCGGTCTGCGGCGCCAGCCGAGATTGGATCAGGGCACACATGCCGGGCGTGAAGGGCATGTTGATGTCGGCCTCCGGCAGACACCAGAAACCGCGGTCCGCGCGCATCACGCGGAAGTCGTGCGCGAGGGAGAACATCGCGCCAGCGGCGAAGGTGTGCCCCTGCAGGGCGGCGACGGTGATCACCGGCAGGGACAGCATGCGGGCGAAGAGCGCGTGGACGGAGATGCGGTAGCTCTCGTGCTGGTCGGAGTGGGCGCCCAGCCACTCCAGGTCCAGGCCGTTGGAGTAGAACTTGCCCGTCGCGGCGGTCACTAGGGCACGCGGCCCTTCCGCCTTCTCGACCTCGTCCAGGGCGGCGTTGACAGACGCGATCCAGTCGGGGTGGAAGCGATTCTCACCGTCTCCGATGTTGAGCACGAAGACGTTGTCCTGGCGGTCGAGCGTAGGCATGGTGAGCTCCTGGGTTGTGCAACCTCATGATCGGGTCGGGCCTTGGTGTATCAAGCTGTGTGCTCTCGGCGGGGAGCGGAACTGTCGAGTTGCCCGTGCCCATGTCACTGCAGCGGTCATGCCGATGTTCGAATGACTCCTTCACCGCGGTAGGGGCCGCTGAGGACCACGGGATCGAGTCCGTGCCGGGTGGCGGTGGCCAGATCGCCGGCGATGTCCCGGACGGGGGCTGCCGGTATCGATGCGCCGGCCAGGATGTCGAAACATATCCGCGGTGGGCAACAGCATCGTTGCTTCCTTCTCTCCGGGTCGCGTACCGCACCCATGTGCGACAGTCCCTACAGGCTGCGCCTCGTTTTGATGTATGTCCAATACCTAATTGGCTGGGCATTGTTCTAGAATCTTCATCAATGGCGAGCAGGGCGGAGGATGCCATGGAGATCCACGACGTGGAGGTATTCCTGGCCGTGGCGGAGGAGCTGCACTTCGGCCGTGCCGCGGAGCGGTTGCACCTGGCCCAGCCTCCGGTCAGCCGAAGCGTGCGCCGCCTGGAGGAGGAGCTCGGGGCCCGCTTGTTCGAGCGGACCACGCGCAGTGTTCGCCTGACCGCGGAAGGGGAGGCTCTGCGCCGACCGGCCCAGGACATGTTGGACGCGCATCGCCGCGCCCGACTGGTGGTGAAGGCGGCAAGAGGAGGTGAAGTGGGCCTGGTACGAGTAGCGTTCGCTGGGGCGTCGACCCACTCGATGGTCGGCAGGCTGGCCCGGCAGGTACGTCAGGATTACCCGGGCATCCAGATCGAGCTCCACAGCCAGAACTTCGCGATACCCGCCATCAGCAAGGTGCTGAGGGGGGAGATGGAGATCGGCTTCTCCCGCTGGGACGGAGTCATCCCGGGCCTCGCGGCACGAGTCGTGGCCCACGAGAACCTTGTCATCGCCGTCTCGGCTTCGCATCGCCTTGCCCAGAGGAAGACCATCCGCATCAAGGAACTGGCGCACGAGCCGTTCGTCTCGCTGCCGCCCTACTACGGCTCGGTGCTCATCGACCGCCTGCGCAGCCTTTCGCACAGCGCCGGCTTCTCGGCGGACGTCGTCCAGATCGCGCCCGACACCTGGACCCTGCTGGCGCTCGTCGAGGCGGAGGTGGGCTGCGCCCTTACGCTGACGACTGTCGCCGACAACGTCAGCGCCCGGGGTGTGCGCTTCCTACGGGTCATGGATCAGTACGACCCGATCGCCCTGAGGATGGCTTGGCGTGACAAGGGCGACACGGGGGCCGTGGCAGCGGTGCTGCGCCTGGCTGAGCGGGTGCTGCCGACCCCGACGACCGGATGAATCCGCTCCGCCACCGCTGAGCGGACCTCTCCTCGGTCATGGCGTAGGGCCCGAAGTCCTTCCGCGTTCGAGCGGACCAGCCTCGGACCAGATTTCCGGCCCCACAGCCGGCGAGGTCCGATGTACACGCCGGTTTGGGAAGGCTGCGTATGCGGATCCGTGCTGGCGCGATTTTGACCTGCGCGAACACAGGCGGCTCGACGTGCTTCCCCTTGGCTCGCCGTTGGGCGCTGATCGTTCGGGCGCGGAAGGGGCACACCACCTCAGCCCCTATTCGCTGGTGCTGGTGTCAGAAGCCTTTGTCGTACCGACCTGGTGAACGTCGGATCGAGCGAGGCGGCCGGGTCGGGTGATCTTGGGTCGGTGCGTGCGTGAACGCAGGGCCTCCTGTTCAGCCTCGGGTTGTCGACGACCGATGCGCCGAGACCTGTGTCGGTGCCTCGGGCTGCAGCCGGCACGCGTCCGTGCCTTCCCCCTCCGTGCCGAGGACCTGCGGCAAGCCGACTGCGCCGACCGCCGGCTCTCCATGGACCCCGCGACGAGCGCGCCCGCGACGCCGAGGCCGCGGCCGACAGGGCCCGTCGCCGCTTCGGACCGGGAGCCTAACGGCCCTCCGCTCTCGCCGGCCCGGGCGGCGCCGCCCCGGGAGCAGCGAGTGGCAGCCGTGCCGGGGCTGGCAGAGGATGAGAACGCTGCTCCTGTGCCGTGCCGCTGAGGAGGCCCGACATGCGCTGGTGGTCGTCGCTGGTCACGACCGGCCGGGACGGGCTGCGCATTCAGCGGGCGTTCGCCGCCCCATCGACGATCGTACGAGCCGTTCTGGCCGTGGTACTCGCCACGATTCTCGGCCTGCTGCTGGACGACCCGGTGGCTGGGGCCATGGCCAGCGTCGGTGCGTTCATCTGTGGTATCGGCACGCTGCTGAGCCCGCTGCGGCACCCTGTGGTGAACGCGCTCGGGATGGCCGTGGCCTTCACCGGCATGGCGGTGCTGGGGGCTCTCGTGCACGGCACCACCTGGCTGTTCCTGCTGCTGCTCGCGCTCGCGGCGTTCGCCGCCGGGATGTGGCGGACGCTGGGCGTCGCGCCCGGCATCCGGGGGTGCCTCGCGGTGATCGGGCTGATGATCACGGCCGATCTCGCTCCCGACGTACACGGCGGACTGGTGATCACGGGGTGGATCGCGGGCGGGTCTGGGCTCGTCGTGGTGGTGCAGATGCTCCCGCCGTACGGTCCACGGTTCGCCGCCCAGCGCCGCGCCCTGGCCGCCCTGTATCAGTCGCTCGCCGCGGGTTCCGTGGCGCCCGACACCACCGCTCTGAGCGGGGCCGCTCAGTTCACGGCGGCCCGGCAGACCCTGGACCTGCTGCCGCAGTTCAGCCGGCCGGCGGCCGCGGCCATGTTTGGTCTGCTGGGCGAGGCCGAGCGTATCCGCCGCGCGCTGCACACCGTGCGGCTGGCGGTTCCCATGGTGGCGGGGGACGGGAAGCAGGAGGCACTGGCCGCCGTCGCCCAGATGCTGGGCACCATTTCCCGCACAGTGGCCTCCGCCCGCGAGCACCGCATGTCCGAGGAGGTCGACCGCCTCCTGGAACCGTGGGCGGCCGAGTCACCCGTGCGCGGCCCGCGCGACCTGGTCGCGCGGCTGCGGACGGCCGAGCAACTGGCCCGGCGCGCGACCGACGACCGCCTCGGCGACGTGCTGGAACCTCACACCGAGGTGCCCGGTCTGTACACGGGCACCCCCTCCGTGGCGCGCACCGCCCGGCGGATCCGGGCGCAGTTGCGTCCCCGTTCGCCGATCTTCCGGCATGCGCTGCGGCTCGGCGTGGGCGTGGCGGTCGCGGAGATCATCGGCCGGTCGATCGGCGGGTGGGGCGGTCTTGGCATCTCCGCGCACGGCTTCTGGGTGGCCCTGACCACCATGCTGGTGCTCTTCCCCGAGTACGGCCACACCATCGCCCGTGGCTGGGGACGGGCGGCCGGGGCCGTGCTGGGCGGCCTCTTCGCCTGGGTGCTGTCCCTGCCGCCATGGTCGCCCGTCGGCCTTGCGGTCGTGTCGGTGGTGCTGGCCGCGGCGTCGTTCGTGACCCTGCGGACCGGCCAACTGATGCTCAACCTGTGGCTGACCACCTGGATCGTCTTCCTGATCCACCACGTCGGCGGGCTGCCCGGGCCCACGGCGTGGGCGCGCGCCGCCGACACGGTGGTCGGCGCCGCGCTCGCCGTGCTGATCTTCCTGCTCTGGCCGACCTGGTCCCACCGGCGGGTGCCGGGCCTGCTCGCGGAGTGGCTGCGGGTGCAGGACCGGCTGCTGCCCGAGCTGCTGACCGGCTACGCCGACGTCGGGACGACCGACCAGGCGGCCGTCGACGCGCTGCGGGCACGGTCCAGGCAGGTCAGGGAGCACCTGGTGGCCGCGGTGGAGCAGGCGCACGACGAGCCGGCCGGGCACCAGGGCTCCTGGTCGGCCGCGCAGTTGGAGCAGATCAGCGTCCAGGTGACCACGCTCGCCGGATGCGCCACCGTGCTGGGCGACCACCTGCCGCGTACCCCGCAGGACGCCGTGCCGGAGCTGACCGAACTGGCCGACCCGCTGCATGAACATCTCGCCGCCCTGGCCCGCGCCGCGGCCGGCGCGGAGACTGTGGTCCCGGGGGCGCTGCGGTCGGTGTTCGACACCTTCACCGTACGCTCCGGGTTGCTGGCCGCGACGTCCGACGGCTCGCGCATTGCCGCGGTCAGCCGTGCCGTCGGCATGAGCACCGCGACCGTCGACGCCGTCGAGGCACTCACCGTCGTCATCGCCTCCCGCCACCGACCTCGTCGGCACGCGGCAGCGTGATGCTCCGCACGCACTTCACCTGCGGATGACGTGGTCCGACGGATATGGGGTGGTCGGCGTGACGAGTGGGGGCAGACCTCCGGCCACCGCTGTCGTCGGTTGCCCGTAGAGGAACGGAACCGGAGAGGTGGGCGGGAAGCCTGGTCTGGCGGCGTCGAGGTGGGCGTCCAGGCTCAGTGCGGCGGTGACGAGGGCGAGGTGGGTCAATGCCTGGGGGAAGTTACCGAGTTGCTCGCCGGTCAGCCCGATCTCCTCGGAGTAGAGACCGAGGTGGTTGGCGTAGGTGAGCATCTTCTCGAAGACGAGGCGCCCCTCACGCAGATGACCGGCGCGCGCGAGGGCCTCGACGTACCAGAAGGTGCACGCCGAGAAGGTGCCCTCGGAACCGAGCAGTCCGTCGGGGGAGGCGGCGGGGTCGTAGCGGTACACGAGACCGTCGGACACGAGATCCTTCTTGATCGCCTCCAGGGTCGAGATCCACCGCGGATCCTGCGGTGGGATGAACCCCACGGCCGGCATCCGCAGGAGAGCGGAGTCCAGGACGTCGCTGCCCAGGTACTGCGTGAACGCGGCACGCTCCGGGTTCCACCCGCGCCCCAGGATCTGCCGGTAGATGGCGTCGCGTTCCTTCGTCCAGCGCTGCACCTCGGCGGGGCGGCCGCTGCGCGCGGCCATGCGGATGGCCCGGTCCAGCGCGATCCAGCTCATGAGCCGTCCGTAGGTGAAGTCCTTGTCCCCGCCCCGCGTCTCCCAGATGCCGGCTTCGGGGCGGTCCCAGTTGTCGCACACCCAGTCCACCGTGTCGATCAGCGCCTGCCAGATACGGCAGGTCGTCGGCAGACCCTGCTGGTCGGCGAAGTGGAGACACTCCAGTGCCGAACCGTAGATGTCGAGCTGCAACTGGTCGGCGGCGCCGTTGCCGATTCGCACCGGAGCGGAGCGCCGATAGCCCTCCCACTGATCCAGAGTCTTCTCCACCAGTGCGGAGGAGCCGTCGACGCGGTACATGACCTTCAGCGGGTGCTTGCCCGGCCCCCTGTACTCCTGGACGCGGTCGCCCAGCCACTCGGCGAACGCCACGGCCTCCTCGGTGAATCCCAGCCCGAGCAGCGCGTGCAGGGACAGGGAGGCGTCGCGCACCCACGCGTAGCGGTAGTCCCAGTTGCGTTCGCCCCCGACCTGTTCCGGCAGACTGGTGGTCGGAGCCGCGATCATGGCCCCAGACGGGGCGTAAGTCATGAGTTTGAGCGTCATGGCCGAGCGGTTCACCATCTCCCGCCACCGCCCGCTGTAGCGCGAACGCGCCAGCCACTTGTGCCAGAACATGATGGTGTCCTCCAGGAGGCGCTCGCACTCCTCCGGCGAAACGATGCGGGGCGGACCGTCCGCGAACGTCTCCAGCACCAGACCGCGCGTCATCCCGGCTTGCAGCCCCACCGCCATGCATGCATCGCCGTCGCGGATCCTCCGTGCTTCCGTGCACTCCTCGCCGAGCGAGTCCACCACGTGCACGGTCATGTCCGTATCGCCGCCCCGGCTGACGAAATGCCATCCGCCCAGTGACGACCTGACCTGATGCGGTTGCTGTGCGTAGTCGAACCGGGGGGCAATCTCGATGTCGAACACTATCTCACCGCGTGTGCACCGCAGCATGCGGACCAGCCGGTGATTCCTCGTCGGAGTACGGGGGGAGGTGGGCGGCATGAAATCCACGACTGAGCCGACGCCCCGCTTCGTCATGAATCTCGTGAGCAGGACGCAGGTGTCCGGGTAGTAGAGCTGTTTCGTCGCGTACGTCGGCGCCCGGGGAGCGATCCGTAGGTGGCCGCCGTTCTCGCTGTCGAGCAGTGCCCCGAAGATGCTCGGTGAGTCGAACCGCGGGCTGCAGAACCAGTCGATCGTTCCTTGCGTGGAGACCAACGCGGCCGTCTGCAGGTCACCGATAAGTCCATGGTCTTCGATCAGCGGGTGTTCGCTCATGGGTGCCTCCCACCTCCAGACTGCATGGAGTGCACAGGCTTCGCACCGGAAGTCTTAACTGACGAGTAACTTCGCACCTCAACTAGGGCCTGTGTGATGTTGTGATCAATCTTGCCGTCTGGGTCCCTCGGGAACGGGGATCCGGTAGGAAGGTGGTCCTGACACGTAGGCAACTCACTGACGAGCAATGGAAGTTGATCGAGCCGTTCCTTCCGATAGGCGAGTACGGGCCGTACCCCGAGCGGCTGCGGGATCAGTTCGAGGGGGTGATCTGGCGGTTCCGTACCAGCAGCCAGTGGCGGGAGATGCCCGGCGAGTTCGGCCCGTGGCCGACGGTCTATGGCCGCTTCCGGGTGTGGAGGGACGCCGGCGTCTTCACCGCACCGCTCGAAGGCCTGATCGCCGAGGCCGCCTGCCAGGGGCAGACGGACTTATCCCTGGTCAGCGTGGACTCCACCACGGCCCGCGCCCACCACGACGTAGCCGGGATGCACATCGGCAAGGACGTCATGGACGCCCTTGAAGAGGCCGCCATCGAGCAGGAGCGGGCCCGGCAAAAGGGGCCGGCCCGCCAGAACAGAACGGACAGCACGGCAGTGACGGCCCCGGTCAGGAAGAACGGCGGCGCATCAGGCGACGGCGCAAGCTCCGCTTGAACCAAGCCCTGCTCGGCAGATCCCGCGGTGGACTGACGAGCAAGATCCATCTCGCTGCAGACCGCAAGTGCCGTCCTTTGTCCCTCGTGCTGACCGCAGGACAGGCCGCCGACAGCCCGCAGTTCGTGCCAGTGCTGCAGAAGGTGCGCATCCGTCTTCCCGTCGGCCGGCCCCGAACCCGGCCCGACGCTGTCGCCGCGGACAAGGCCTACTCGTCCCGCGCTAACCGCTCTTACCTGCGCAAACGCAACATCAGGGCAGTCATCCCGGAGAAGAAGGACCAGGCCGCCAACCGGAAGAAGAAGGGCCGCCGGGGCGGTCGCCCCACACGCCACGACGCCGATCTCTACAAGGAGCGGAACACCGTGGAGCGCCTGATCAACAAGCTGAAGGCCTGGCGAGGCATCGCGACCCGCTACGACAAGACACCCGAGAGCTACCTTGCCGGCCTCCACCTCCGCGCATCCATGATCTGGATCAACGACCTCCTGAAGACAGCCAACTGATCACAACATCACACAGGCCCTAGGCCCAGCGCGCTCCGCAGCAGGAAAAGAGCCGTGTGCACAAGGAGCCTCCAGGGACCTTCGAACGGAGGGGAAGGCTACCCCTGGTGATGGTCACGTGGATGGCCAGCCCCGGTTTGGGAGCTCTGACCCTCTCGATGCGAACTATGGGCGGGGCGGTCGCTGAGGTCTGCCAGGCACGTCAGTCGGCTGCTTGGGCCTAGTGGCGGTCGTTCGGAGGCGCGGAGGTTGCTGTACTTCGCTGCTGTACGGCGCCCCTGGATGGTCTGCCTGGAAGGGACAGCATGACGGCCGGCGTCTGCGCGATCATGAGCGCATGGAATCGTGGACGATCAGACACTTCTCCCAGGCCAACCCGGCGGGAATCGGGCAGGATGACGTGCCTGCGCTGCTCCGTAGAGTCGCAGACTCCATCGAAAGCCTTGGCTTGGTCAAGGTCCAGGATCTCGTCATGCATACGGAGACCACTGCGGACGGCGATTGGCCGAGTCTTACGGTCTACTTTCACGACGCCGAAGCCTGATCCAGACTGTACGCGGCGCTTTGCACTTGGTCCGCTTCCGTATCAGGTCGATCACGGCGTCTTCCGGACCCTGCACTTCGCCGGGAAAGCGGCTCGACGCCGGCCGCTGGAGTACGCCGGAATCCGACCGTGTTCGCGGCTGTTGGTGTCAGCCGCTGGTGTCAGACATCAGTGGCTCACTTGACGGTCGTCCTGGCCAGGGAGTAAGGGTGCTGCTCAATCTCCGTCGCCAGCATGACGGACCCTGGCGAACACTCCAGCCCGGATCTGAAGCGCTGCACCGAGCACGACGAGCCCCAGGGCAATGGAGGAAACAACCATCCCAGCCCCGGGAGAGAAGCCGAGAAGTTTAGCTCCGCCGTCCAGGACGAAGCCGCCACCCATCGCTATCCGACCCCAACCAGCCCTAGGAGACCGCGCATACGCTGCGATTCCCCGGCTGCCGGTCAAGGTCAACACGCCCAGGACTACGACAAAGCAGCCGGAGCCCAACATGATCCACGCAGACATGGCACCCCTCCGCGGGAAGACTACTGCACGGGCTGCACAGGCGTAACGGCTGTGACCTGCGGCTTGACGGTGCCCCAGAGCACCAGTTTGGAAGATCGCGTAGGCGGACCGGGGCTGAGCTGACGAGACGCTGACCTGCGCCTTCCTGGTCCGGTCATCGTGACTCCCCGCTGCTCCCCGCCTCGTGCCCTTGGATCGGGCACGCAGGGGGCACGTATGGCCCCTCTATCACCCTCGGAAGGTTCGGAGGCCTCCGGCTCAGCGCTGAACTCCTCGGCCCTCACATGAGCATGTAGAGCGCCCGTCAGTCGACGTTGCCGGGCCTGGCCCGACGGAACGGCGCGGTACGGGGCAGATATGCGAGTTGGGCGATCAAGATTAGAAGGCTGAGGAAGAACCACCAGCCGTCACCCCCGGATCGTCCCACCACGATTCCCCAGACGAGGAACACGGCAAGCTGGAACCAGTTTGTCCATGTCCATACCCGTTCGCTCCGGATCACGTTCCCCTCCCTGGATCGGTCCGCAATGATTGTCGCACCTGAGGTCGCGCAAGCTTTGGTTCCTGCAGGAACCACAACGTTCCTTGGCTCCCATCCCGTTTGCCGTCGACCCACACACCGTGGAGCGGGCGTGGTTCCTGGCGTCCAGGTGGAGCGCGCCACCGTACGAACGACCTGGACGCCGGGGGCCGCGTCTGCTCGGCTCTGCCTGGGTCGACGGTAAACGGGATGGGAGCCCCCTCGCACGCCACGGCGAACCTGCAGTCGGGCACGGCGCCCCCTCCATCCCGGCGTCGGCCGATCCCCGCCGGAGGCTTGTTCTGGCCTCATGCCCGTGTGCCTGCCTCTTGGGCGGGAGCGGGCGGGCGGCGGTGCCGAGTGGGGCGGAGACATGAGCGCGGGCGCCACTGGCCGCCCGCGCCCGCCCGGAGGAGCGGAGCGACGACGGGTGCTTGATGCGGCAGGGAATGTCTCATCGGGCTGCGCGCCCAAACGGAACGGAACCGGCAACCGCTCCCTCTAAGAGGTCATCTCATTTGGTTAGTCTGCGGTAGCAGATGAGGGTGCAGGCGATTGCTGGTGAAGGCGAGGAAGTGCTCGGCTTTGCGCTCGTAGCGGCGGTGCAGTCGTCGGCATCCGGCGAGCCAGGACATCGTGCGTTCCACGGTC
>NZ_JBVHSK010000015.1:0-174251 GCF_055566415.1 Streptomyces sp. NPDC027663
TAGCCACCATGCACAACCTCGCCATGGCAGGGTGAAACAGCAGGCCAGCTATCACCCAGACATGCCCGCCGCCAGGCCTTCTGCAACACCCTTTAGGCCGCACTCGACTTGCTGAGTTGACCCCGCCCGCCACAGAAAAGAAGAGCCCGGGGCCCTCTCTGTCAATGTAGGTCGATCCATTCATACTGGATGATTCATCGAGTCGAGGGCGGAGAAGGAGTAGTGCTCAGGTGGCCAGCACCAACGACCACGAGGCCCCGGATCCGCAGGTGGAAGCCCGTTCGATGGGACCGAGCCGGTGCTCGGCGGAGTACAAGGCGAGGATCCTGGCCGAGTACGAGAAGCGCTCGACCGGCAGGGCAAGGGAGCCCTGCTGCGTAGGGAAGGCCTGTACTCGTCGCTGATCTCGAACTGGAGGGAGCAATGCGACCAGGGGGCGAAGGCGGAGCACTCGCGGCGCCGGCCGGGCGGCCGAAGGCCGACCCGCGAGACAAGGAGATCGCTCGCCTCAAGGCCGAAAACGCCAGGTTGCAAGAGGACCTGGGCAAGGCCCGCACCGTCATCGAGGTGCAGGGAAAACTCTCCGCGCTGCTGGACCAGCTCGCCACGGCATGTCGGCGCAAAGCTGGTCGACGTCGCCCGCCGCGCTGAGGTCTCTGCGGCAACAGTCTCGAACGTGCTGAACCGTCCGGACATGGTCGCGGAGCGAACGCGGATCAAGGTGGAGACAGCCATCGCGGAACTCGGCTACGTCCGTGCCGGCCAGACGGGAGAGACGGCCGCGCACTGGCGCCGTACCGGTTTCGCGACCTGGCTGTTCCACCCGGCCACGACGGGGTGGTACCCGAAGAAGGCACCGCAGGAGGCGCGTCCTGTACCCGTGATGGCGCAGCCCTGGCCCGGGGTGCCGGCGCGAGGCCGGAACACCTCGGGCCGTGCGGACGCGTGCTGGCTGCCGATCGCACGGGGTCTCACTCCGCACGGGCTCAGGCACACCCATAAGACAGTCATGGAGGAACTCGGGACCCCGCCCAAACTCATGGATGAACGGCTGGGACACGAGGATGGCTCGGTGCAAGCCCGCTACTCGCACATCATGGCCCGGATGAGGAACCGGCTCATGGACGAACTGACCGAGCAGTGGGAGGGGGGCGTTGGCAGCACGGTCTGCCATGCACCTGCGGTCACCGGCCCGCGCGCTCGGTGCGCTGCTGGGAGCACATCAGGGGTGACGTTAGGGAGTTGGTTTCCTTGATCCACTCACCGTTCACTCCCCAGAAGTTCGGCTGAACGAGTCAGGGCAGGTTTCCCGTGGAAGGAAACCTGCCCTGACCTGGTGTTTCGGCTGTCGGGGTGGCGGGATTTGAACCCACGACCTCTTCGTCCCGAATTAGGCCCTGGAAGATCGCTGACCAGGTCTCCATGCCAAAAATGCAGGTCAGAGCGTTGGGATTTGTCGGTCTCTGTTGGCGCTCCAGGGTCTCAATCTCAAGATCATCTCCAGGATTTCTCCATGGACCTCCGTAGACGCCTGGCCAGTCCTTTCAGCTGCCATGCCGCGTGACACACGGCTCTGGAGTGATGTCCATCGACTTCCCCCGATCCGTCGTCAACGGTGACATTGAGGGGGCCACCGTACGGGCCGCACCCGGTCTCCCTGATCGGGGGCATCGAGAGCTCACCGGAAGACACATTTCCTGAAGCTCACAGGTTCGCGCCCCGTCGGCTGGGCCAGCTTCTCGACGTCTTGGGAGCACTGACATCGGGTGTGTGGACGGTGAGTTGGCCTCTCGGTGTGATACTGGTGGGGCTGTCAGTGCCGTCGCCTAGGGTCAACTCATGACCGCTAGCGTTGAAGTGATCAACCCCGGTGATGTCCGTACGCGGGCGCAGATTCGTGCAGTGTTCGGAGGGAGCCCGCAAGGCGGGATCTGCCCCTCGACGTCCAAACACAGTGTCAACGTCTACTCAGACCCGGACGTGGGCGAGCGAGTGGGCTACTACGACGGCTGGTTGGCCGAGGAGGACGAGCTGGGAGCCGTCTTCGAGTACACCGGCGCGGGCAAGTCCGGTGACCAGACCTTCGAAGGCACTGCTGGCACTGGGAACCGGGCGATCCTTCAGCACGCTGAGGAGGGCCGGGTGCTGCGAGTCTTCACGCGAGTAGGCAAGGTGCGGGGGAGCGCTACGAAGACACACCGGTACCTGGGGTCGTTCACGCTGGACAGCATGGAGCCCTACGTGTGGCGAAGGGTTCATGATGAGGGTGGCCGGGAACGCAATGTCATTGTCTTCCGGCTGCGTGCTGACGGTGACGTGCAGCGTGTCGAGCAGGATGTGATCCCTCCCGCTGAGAAGACCGTGGGCGAGTTCGTGCCGTTTCGGGCGGTCACTGCTGCAATGTTCCAGTCCGAGCCGGCGACCAGTGGCTCCTTGCCGCTTCCGAAGCAGCGCGTACGCAAGGGGCGCACCCCGCGAAAGCCTGCTCCCAACGCTGAGACCAGCGGTACCTTCGTGGTCCCTGAGGCCTTTGGCACTCATTTGAGTATCCGGGCTGCGACCGCCGCCACGGTAGCCATCCGTCATGAGGCTGAATTAACGCAGGCGTACAAGGCTCACCTGGATGCTGCCGGGCGACAGACCGGTGCCTACCAGATCAAGGTGAAGGGCCTCACTTCAACGCTCCGTGCGGACCTGTACGACGCCACGGCTCATGTGCTGTACGAGGCGAAGGGATCCAGCTCCCGGGAAGATGTGCGGATGGCTCTCGGTCAGATCCTGGACTACAGCCGCTACGTTGACATGCCTGAGCACGACGGTGAGCCCAAGCGGGTCGTCTTGTTGCCGGCCGCCCCTGCTCCTGACATGTACGCCCTCCTTGACCGGTACGACGTTGGGGTCGTGTATCGATCGGACGACGGTCGGTTCGTGGGAGATGCGGTTCCCAACCTCGGTCATTAGGCCGAGTTTCCCTGTGCCGCTCGGTCGTGAAGGATTGAGCAGCACAGGGACTCACTGCTTTTCGGCTAGATCGTCCAAGTCCTGCGACTCTTCCCCAGCGGTGTGGCTCCGGAGTAGGGGAGGAGATCGAGTGGATTCATCCATGCATCAGAGAAATGGATGTTGAGGTGAATTGCTAGAGGGAGAAGGATGTCTTGGTCGGGGTCGGCATCAATCTGAAAGAGCGACGCCCCGGCTGTCGGGGACCTGAAGAGTGCTCCAGTGCGTGGATCACCCCACTGGAGGTGCCCCTTCCCGATAACCCACACGCTGTCAGGCCACTCACTCGGGTGGCGACTCTGGCACCACTTCACTAAATGGTTTCCAATGGTTTCCAGGCGAAGACTTTTGAACGCAATAATCATGCCCGAGGTCGGGAAGTAGTTGTGTTTTTTTCCGTATGCCGTCGTAGTGCGGGGAATCACTCCGGAGATGGGGCGGTACGCAGTCTTGGGCATTCTGCGCAACTTGCTGATCTTTTCGCAGGCGTCAGTCAGTTGAGTTGCGTCCAAATTCGTTTTGACTTCGATCATTCCGTATACGCATTCATTTGGAATGATCCGGAAGCCTTGGAGGCTGGTGAATGGCGGGGTGCCGCGGTCGATAAGGATGATGTCAGACTGCGGTGAAACATCGCCGTTGGCTGCGATGACCTCTGCGTTATGTACCGCTTCGACGTGAGCCGGCAGGTAGCCAGAAAGAAATTGCTGGACAAGTAACTCGCGAGATGTTCCAGCCTCACCGTTATGATTGAAACTCTGCGACTGCTCAAAGTCGGCGTGCATTCTCTTTGCCACAGACCTGAGGATCTTTCCCAATTTTTCTGCAGTCATCCATGGATTATAAGTTGCTCCGGCTGGGTGTGGCGCTAGCTCCGGTGTTGGTTCGGCCCAAAATCAGGTCCCCAACCATGGCTTGTGCGAGCTTTTGCGGTTATCTAGGAGGTTTTGGTGTGAATTCGTGGAGATAGTCATCTCTCGACGTCTCCCGGGCCCGTAGACGGACTGGACCCCGGCTTCTTGGTCCCGTGAATCCGGTGTGCAACGGCCTGTGCATGCCTGCTTCATGGGTGAGACGAGGCGGCGCGCTCCTGACCTACTGGAGAGTGCTAGGCACTTCATCGGTCATAGGCGCAGCCTCCCAAGAGGCAATGACGCCGCCCCGAGCGGACCTGGTTGGACTTTCTTTCAACTACCCTGGTCGGGGGCGCCAGTTGGGGCGATCCGGGAGTGAGGGATCGTGGCAAGGTACGAGCTCGTTAACTTGTTTGCCGGGGCAGGCGGCCTGGAGCTGGCTGCTCGCGACTTGGGCGTGCCGGGAGTTGGCATCGAACTCGAAGCGAGTGTCTGCGCTACACGCCGCGCCGCGGGACTGGCAACGGAAGAGGGCGATGTTCTTACGTTCAAGCCCAGCGACTTTCCCTCCGCCAACGTCCTAGCAGGTGGACCGCCGTGCCAGACGTTCAGCCTCGCCGGCTCCGGAGCAGGGCGGCGCGCTCTCACGGAGGTGCTGCACTTCGTGCAGCGCATGGCGCTGGGTGAGGACGTTAGGGCGCCCTTGGCGCAGCTGGAGGACAAGCGCATGGGTCTGGTACTGGAGCCGCTCCGGTGGGCTCTCGCCGCGGTTGGTGGCGGCTACCCCTATGAAGCGGTTGTGCTGGAACAGGTGCCAGCTGTCTTGCCGGTCTGGCGTGCCGTGGGCGACGTGCTGTCCGGTAAGGGCTATTCGGTGGTGTCCGGCGTGTTGTTGAGAGCCGAGGAGTTTGGAGTCCCCCAGACGCGTCGCCGCGCTGTGCTGATCGCGCGTCGCCGCGGAACGGCAGCACTTCCCAAGGCAACGCACCAGCCGTATGGCAAGAATGCCTTCGCTGCTCCCGACCCTGCACTTCCGCCGTGCGTGACCATGGGCGAGGTACTGGACCGATCCGAACCGTTCTTCGTGACCGCCAACTACGGCATCGGTGGAGACCCGAGGACTCGCGGCCGGCGAACCTCCGCAGAGCCAGCTTTCACCGTCACCGGCAAGTTCTCCCGGTACAAGGTCACGACTGAAGACGGCACCACCCAAGAGCGGCTAACTCCCGCTGAGGCAGGTCGGCTTCAGAGCTTTCCGGCTGACTACCCCTGGACGGGCAAAGACACAGCCCAACAGATCGGCAACGCCACCCCGCCCCTGCTGGCTGCCCACATCCTCACCGCCGCGCTGGCTTGACGCCCCCTCGCCCGTACGCGCCCACCCCGGCAGAATGCCGATGTGACTCAAGGCATCCCTTCCTCCCCGGCTGTTTCCGCCCGCATGAGTCGCCAGGGCTCCCGCGACACCACTCCCGAGCTTGCGGTCCGACGCCTCCTGCACGCGGCGGGCCTGCGCTACCGGGTGAACGTTCCGGTCCCCGGCTTGCCCCGTCGCACGATCGACATCGTCTTCACCAAGAACAAGATCGCAGTCTTCATGGACGGCTGCTTCTGGCACGGCTGTCCCGAGCACGCAACACAACCGAAGGCAGACGCGGAGTGGTGGCGAGCCAAGCTGGACAAGAACATGGCTCGGGATGTCGAGACGACCGACCACCTGACGGCTGAGGGATGGACTGTCCTACGGTTTTGGGAGCACGAGTCTCCCGAGTGCGTTGCCGATCGGGTCGCCACTTGCGTAGCGGGGCGGAGAGATAGCCAGTCGCTCGAAGGGGTCAGGAGCAAGAAGTTCTGATCTGGGGGGTCTGGGGAGCTACCTACGAGGAGTCGAACCCGAGACCAACGCATTACGAGTTGTCCGATCTTGGTCCGGGATCGTCCACACTCATACGAAGCAGCAGCTCAGCAGCGACTTCGAACAGCGACGGAGCTATGCGGACAGCTACGGAAGAGGCGGCAACCGAGACCACAAGTGAGACCCGGACAACCGCCCGGTTCCGCAGCGCCCCCGGGGCTTCGGAGGCTAGAGGAGATCGTATATATCCTCATCCGGCTCCGGAACAAGCTCATCGAATGCCCGCAGTAGTGGGTAACCTACGTCTGGCTCGACTGCGGCGATATAGCATGCCCAGCCCAACAGACGACGCCGAAGCATCACCTCGTCCGCGCCGCCGAACTCTTTCATATAGGTGTAGTAACCGAATTTCGATATCACGTGCAAGATCCATCGCATCTTACGCTTTACCTGACGCGGGATCCGCGGCCCGTCCGATTCGCCGACATACAAACCGGTTACGTATTGCGGACCACCGCGGCGCATGAAAGCGGTTTTGCGCGTGTTCACCGACCAGCCGGCGTCGTCGAGGATTTGAGCGATATCCGCTGAATGGCGGTCAGTGACATCGCCAGAGAATGTTAGATCGTCCACATAACGTGTAAACGACAAGCCCTCTGACTGTGCATACTCGGCGAGGGATCGGTCAGTGCTCAGGAAGGCCAAATTAGACAAGAGGGGTGAAGTGCTAAGTCCGATTGGTAGCTTGCCGCCGATAGTGACGAGATTGACGGCAATGTCTGCGGCCTTCTCTTCGTAACCTTGCTCTCGCAACGTAGCCTTTATTGTTGCGGCGCCAATTGACGGAAAGAAATCCTCAAGATCCATGCGCAAAACGCACGGTTTTGCTAGGTGCTGACCGGCATTGCTGATCGTGGAACGCCCGCGAACAAATCCGTGAACATGGCTGGGCGGATCATACGAGAACAGGTGCAGAAAGCTTCGATGCAAATTCTTGCTAACGAAATCGAAGGGTGACTTCGGATTAAATACTTCTCGTATGCCGCCGTGCTTCTTGCGGTATATCCGCTGATCGTAGAACCGCCCGGCACCCGCAGGAACAGCCAAGGACAGCGCTTCTAGAATTTCGACCGATACGCCGGCTTGCTCCGCCAGGTCATCAACCAAGTATGGCACTGCCCCCCCCCTGTAATGGGACAAAAAGAGGTAGGGCCGCACTCCCATGCAAGGACTATCATGCAACGCACGCGAACTCGCGTACAACGTTGACCGCGACCCCACCTCGCCCGCAATTGTATCATACTTCAATGAAGTGGGTCCTTCCGGCTGGAGATGCGACCGTGCTCGAATGAATAGAGCATAGAAATGGACGGCTCGATCTCGCGGAATGCCCTATAGGCCCAGTCTTTCGGTTTTGTGGTGCAGCTCGCTTGGAGCCATCTACTTACTGCTGCCATGACATAGTCGATGATGGCCGTAGGCATGTAGTCCCTCTTGGCGACCATTGTGATCTTCATCTGCGGCAATGGTGTGACTTTGCCGATCGTTTTGTAGGCCTGCCTGGCGACGTTATCGGGAAGTCGGCGAATAATTGCCGCCATGCCCTCGCTCTGCTCTATGTAGCAAAGCAACTCAGATTCGTGGCGATGACGGATCAATAGATCACTCAGCAATTTCACATACATGGACTCGATCGCCCCGGATTCCGTGTCGCTAGGGGCACCCGTTCGATCGGTTACGACCATGTATGATCGAAAGAAGATGGTCCGCATGAGCTCTAGAAATGGACCGGAGACTTCTAGCGGATCGGTTGAGCTGTGAAAACCGTTCTTGCGAAACTCTTCGAAGCTGGGAAGTCCGACCAGGCTACTCTTCGCAGATAGCCTTTTATGCAAATCTCGAATCTTTCCCTCTATGTCATCTGCATCTTCACCGAGTTCAACCGCGCCGACGATCAGCGGCTGGGAGGTATTCCCGTTTCCTGACTCGTCCATAAATAGCTTCACCGCAAAGAGCCTTTCGTGAGGCCTGCCGCAAGGCCGTCAAGCCATCCGCGTCGTCGCGCTGGTAGCGACAGCCGCGAGAGTTGCACCTTCATCGGATACGGGACAACCCCTAGGCCGTTCCCCGTTGGCTCGGAACGGCCATGTATAGCTGTTGGAGTCCAAACAGACCGGCATGGAAGGCAGCCGCGATCTCGCGTGCCTTCTCCTCGCTCTCGATCGCCCTCATGGAGATGTAGTCAGCCGCAATGTTGGCCTGCGTCACTGTGCCAGCGAGTACCAATGCTTCAGCCGCGGACTGCAGGACTGCCACTGCCTGGTCCGGGATGGTGGGCCCGCTGCTGGCCATGGCGTCAAGCTCCACCTTCCAGCGCCGGCCCTGGCGAGCGATGCACACAAAGATCGCGTCGTTGGTCTTGGCGCTTCTGTAGGCCGCGTGGTGGGCTTCCGGTTTGGTGCAGTCGGGGATGAGTGCAGCTTGGAGAGGCATTCCAGGCGTCGGCATGCGCACATCGTCGCACGCGATTTTCCGCTTCCGACTCGATACGTGGAACACCTGGGGGAACAGACCAGATTCTGCCCGCGCGACTGACTGCGACCGTGGCCTACCGGCGCCAGCGTTCGCGGTGGTGACGGACGCACTCCAGGTCGATGGTGTGCCGCGGGTCGGTCCTCAGGGTGCCGGCAGGCTGGCCACCGCGGATCACCGAGAGGTCGTCTTCGATGACGATGGCGCCGGCGTCGAGCATCACGTGGCAGTTCGGACACAGGCACAGGACGTTGCCGGTGGTGTCCGGGCCGTTGTGAGGGGACCCGAGGGCTCGAATGTGAGCGCCTTCGCTGTAGCTACCGCCGGGACGTCGATTCGCAGGTCGCAGACTTGGCACCGGTTGTCGTGCCACGCTTTGACCTGTCGCTTCACGGCGCTACTTCGAACGATGCGCTGCACGGTCGAGGTGATACGTTCCGGGGTCTCGTTCCCCGTGACAGCGGCGGACTCCAACTCGGCGCGCGCGTGCGGGAGCTCCGGCTGCTGTGCCACCTGAGGTGTGGGGGTGTCGTCATAGGCTTCGAGGCGGAACTGCCAGATGAGGAAGCCGTCGATGCCGAGCTTGCTGCCGTAGCTGGTGACTCGATAGAGACCGTCGTACCGGTACCCAGCCGCCGGCGCGTATGGAGCATCACCCTGGTAGCCGCGCAGGACGCGGACGGGCAGTCCTTCGAGGTAGCTGGTCACGAGCGCCGCGTTACCGGAGTCGTCCAACGACTGGTCGCTCACCTGGTTGCCGGCGCCGTCCTGCCCGCCGTGGCCGGTGTAGACGATGACGTCCCCGTAGTCCTCGTCATCCTTGTAGCCGCCGGACACGACGATCGACTCTGCGCCAGTCCTCTTGATGAAGTAGGGGAAAGTCTTATCCCGCTGGGATGAGTCGCCGTGTGTCTTGTCTCGGTTGATGCTTGACGTTGTGGCTTCACCTGATGCTTGACACCGCTTGCCTCGGCTTGGCTGTGCGCGTCTGACAGGCGTGTGCAGGGAGGGCCGGGGCCGTGCTGGTGGAGTTGAACGTGGTCGAGCAGCGGTATCACGCGGTGATGGAGGTCGCCGCGGGGGTTCCGGTCACGCCATCGCGCGCCGCCTCGGTGTCCCCCATCGCACCGTGGCGCGCGACCTCGACGCCATCGAGGAGCCGCCCACGTCGGTAGATGCGCCACCGGCCGCGCCACCCGCTCCGGCCAGCGGCGCAACCCGCGCGCCGCGTCTCCTGTACGACCTCGACCCGGCACTCATCCAAGACATCAACGTCCTCACCGACGCGCGCACCGGCGCACTCATCGCGCCAGTGCGCCAGTACATCCGCGCCGCAGCTAACGGCCGTCGCGCCGCACTCGTCGACTTGGCTCACCGCGTCGCTACCGACGAGACCTAGACGTCGCTGCGCTCCGCCCGTTCGCCGGACGGAGCGCAGCACTGGCAAGGCACAGTCAGGCCGTGACGGACCCGCCCGCCGAGAGCCGCAGCCAGCGCGTTACGAGCAGGGGCAGGATGCTCCCTAGCACGGTCAACAGCGCCGCGAGTAGCTGCCCGTTTAGCCACGGAGCAAGCACCACGATGACGATCACAATCACAGGTGCTGGCCAGTACCGCACACGCCGACGACGCCTGCGAGGCTCTCGGTCACCGCACCCAGGAGAGTCAAATTCGGACACACGAGTCCCTTTCACACTTGCCGTACAGGACAGAGATGCCGGCGCCGGCGTCCGGGATAACTCTGCGCCTCATACGCGTTGGCTCTCGCTATTTGCGCCGATTTACTGAAGTTGTTCGCAACCTCCGGAAAAGTAGGGTATGGCGCACCGCCTGACCAGCGCGAACCCTTCGCGCCGTTACCAGCGCTAGCCCACATTTTTGGGGTACATGGTGCAGCCGTTCGCGATCAGCTACCCGGGTTCCGTCCGCATGTTGCGCCGTTACCTTTTCGCGATCTATGGTTGGCCGCGTCTTCGGCGTGCCCGCATACGGGCCGCGCGCACCAACGCGAACACTCCCGCGAGCGATCACACGCAGCGGCGGCGTTCGCATGTACCGCGCAACCATCACACCGCTCTCGCGTGTCACAACCCCCGAATCATCCGGATGCAGTCCTGCCGCCCACGCTGGCCTTACGCACCAGGACGGGCGGCAACATCGGCTGGCAGGAGTCGGCTGGTGAAGCCCTCCACACACAGCCGCTCGTAGGCGGCAACGACGGAATCCGGCACTTCCTGTTCGATGGCCAGACCCAAGCCGGGGAAGACGAGCACGCGTTGCAGGGCGCCCACGATCATGTCGATCACCATGTGAGCGTCTCCGATGGAGTCGGCGTACTCCTCCAAGTCCATCGGCGTGGACGCGCACACTACTTCGGTCTCGGGCCAGAGTTTCCGCATCATGGCGTACGAGCGTCGCTCTTCGTACGGCTTACTCACGAGCAGGACGGACGAGACCTTGACGCCGGCCTCTGCCAGCACCGCTTTCGTGAACTCGATATTTTCACCGGTGTTCGTCGCGCGCGGCTCAAGGAGTACGGCCGAAGCGGGCACGCCGCGCTCCAACGCTCGCTCGCGGTAGTGGACAGCCTCACCGCGCGGCATGCGGGCCCGAGTTGTGGGGCTGGTGGACCCGGTGAACACGATGACCGGCGCCATGCCTTGGTGATAGAGCTCCGCCGTCACGTCAGCCACCCCTAGATCGTGACTGCCCAGACCGACGGCCACCGAACAGGGCCGTGGGTCGTGGTGCATGCGGTGGTAGTCCCACAGAAGCCGGGCATCCGCCCACGCCTGTGCCGAGATCATTCCTGCCCCTTCTTCTCGTGTGCTGAGTCCGGAACCTTGAAGTCGTACTCCCACGCGAATCGAGAAGCCGAGTGGATGCCCACCGCGAACTCGACCACCGTGCCGTCTGCCGTGTACGTGGTCCTATGCAGCTCGACTACCGGTTCACCGGCGGGGAGCTGTAGGAGCTGTACTTCGTCAGCCGTGGGGTTGCGGGCGAACAGGGCCTCTCTCATGTGGTCGATCTCGTATCCGGCGTCGTAGAGGACCCGGTAGCCACCACCGCGGCCGGCAGGGCCCGGGGTCGGGTCGACAATGCGTGTTCCCTCGACGTGCTCCGGTCTGTAGTAGCTGGTCAGGGTGTGAGTCGGCTGCGTCCCCTCCTTCACGAGACGCGCTCGCGCGTACACCTCCGAGCCAACCGGGACGCCGAGCCCCTCCGCTACAAGGCTGTCCGCCTTGACGCGGCTCACCGTCTGCGTCTGCTCGTCGCGCTTGTACGCGCGACCCGATGCGACGCGGTCGGCAATGAAAGCGACCTCGTCGCCGTCGCGCCACTTCGCCTTGTCGTACCGCGCAATGCCGAGCCGCTTGAGCGGAGTACGCGGACGCACCACGGTGCCGTGTCCGCGCGTCGAGGTCACGAGGCCTTCAGCCTCCAGCGCCTTGTACGCCTTGTGGACGGTCTCCTTGGAGCCTTCCCCCGCCTCGACTAGGTCTCTGATCTGGGGCAACTGGGCGCCCGGCAGATACTCACCGCTCTTGATCTGCTCCGCGAACCTGTCCGCCAGGTCGCGCCACTTCGGTGCCACGCAGAACTCCTCTCAACGCGAACCAGTGAAGCACAGTCCTAGGACTGTTGACAGTCCTAGGACTGCATGTCATCGTCTCCTCAGGCCGCTCGCAGTCCTAGGACAGCGAGCCGGAAGGGGTCTTCTTTGGGCTGCCTTCAGGCCGTGCGGTTCCGGATAGCTCGCTTCCACATGGGGCCCTGAGCTGCTGGGTCCTTGACAACCTCACACAGGGAACAGCCGGTAACCCGTGGTCCGCCTGCCCGAAGGGGTCGGAAACAAGGCGGAAAAGACCGGCGTGCCCCGTACGGCAGCCCGACCGGTTCGAGTCCGGTCCGGGGCACTTCGGCCGCTACCCAGCGGTCGGGCCGCGTGAAAGCGCGGCATTCTCCCTCAACGGCGCGCACCCCCCGGAGGGGCAACTCCGAGGGGTGCTGTTCGGGCCGTTCCACCTCGAAAGGAACTCGACCCAATGGAGCACATCGTCACTGTTCAGGAGGCTGTTACCGCGTTCGCCGACTTCATGGAGCCGACGGATGCGGAGCTGGACGGGATCGAGCTGGAGATGCCCGCGATCCTGGCCGACGTCGAGCTGCTCGACGCGCAGATCATCACCCTTGACCGCACCCCGACCGAGCTGGACGCCCGGCGCATCCGCCGGAGCCGCCGCCGGGTGCTGGCGGCGCGTTGCGCGCTGGTCAACCGCATCGGGGACGAGAACCGGGACGGTGTGGCGTGAGGGAGCCGGAGAAAGCACGGGAGTTCACCGCGCAGATGTCCGTGCGGGATGGCCGCTGGTGGCTGTACGTCGTCCTGCTCGGCACGACGCAGCGGTGGCCCGAGTTCACGTTTGCTGGTCGACGGCGACCTGTACCGACGCTCACGGAGCGTTCACGGGCGCTCAACGTACTCGGGTTCGAACCGGTCGCGGGCAGTGAGTGGGCGTGGTCCGAGGACAGCGAGATTCCCGACGACCCCACCTCCCCGGTCGTTCTGATTGCCGCGATCCGGGTGCGTTCACGGACGGGGGTGGTCGCGTGAACGCCGAGCAGATCCGTTCAGCCGAGCGCGCGCTGTCGGCCGGCACGTGGCTGATCGTGGCGGGGGCGATGCTGTACTCGGTCCTCACTGTCACGCCGCTCGCGGCCCAGCACACGCCGGAGCGGTGGGACTGGACCGCCCCGATTCTGCCGCTTGTGGTTGATGCGGCGGTGGTCATCGTGGTCCGCCTGGACGCGGTACTCGCCCGGCTCGGCGGGCACGGCGGAGGGTGGCCCGTCGCGCTGCGGTGGATGACCGGCTGCATGACCCTGGCGCTCAATATTGCCGACTCGGCACTGAAAAACGACCTGGTAGGCGTGGCTGTGCATGCGGTCGCGCCGCTCCTGCTCATCGTCACTGCCGAGACCGGACTCGCCTACCGACGCTCTATCGCCGCCGCCGTGACGCGGCTGGAGACCGAGCAGCGCGCGGAGCGGGAAGCGCGTGAGCGGGCCGCGGTCGAGCGCCGTGAGGCAGCGGACCGACGGGCCCGTGAGGAGCGCGAGCACAAGGCCCTGTTGCTGCGTGAACAGCGTGAGCACGAGGCCCGGCTCGCCCGTGAACAGACCGAGCGCGAGGAAGCCGCCCGCCGTGCGGAGCGGGCCGAGCGGGAGGCGCGGGAGCGGGCGGAGCAAGAGGCTCGTGAACGCCGTGAGCGCGAGCGTGAACAGCAGCAGCGCGAGCGTGAACGCGTCGAACGGGAGGCCGCTCAGCGCCGTGAGCGTGAGCGGCTGGAGCGCGAGCAGGAAGCGCTCCGGCAGCGGCAGGAGCGGGCCGAGCGTGAACGCCGTGAACGCGCCGCGCTGCTGGCCGCCGGGCCGGTGAGTGAGAAGCTTCCTGAGGATCGGGCCCGCGTCGTGGTGCATGCGGCATTCGGTGAGGGCCTGCCGGTGCGAGCGGCTGCGGAGCTGTGCGGCTGGTCGGTTGGCTGGGTCTCCGCCCGCTACCAGGAACACCGCGACGGCGCCGGACTCGTGCTTGAAAGCGCGTCGTCGTGAGCGCGCTGCCCGTCTACCGCTGGCGGCTCGCCCCCGAAGGTTTAGCCACGCGCCGGCAGCTCCGTGCAATGGGGCTGCGACCAGGTGGTCAGGACGTGGCCGCCGAACTCCAGCGCCCCCGTCGACGGCGGGGCCCGCTGGTCGCCTACCTCTATCGCGTCGACCGCGCCCGGCCGGTTCGCCCGATGACCGCGGCCCGCGCTGCGGCACTGGCCAAGGCTAACCGCGCCCGACGCACCTGCCCTGCCTGCCGGCGTGACGCCGGATACGTCATCCCCGCCGCGCTCGGCACCTGCGTGCCTTGCGCCTACCCCGAAGAACAGCGCGCCGCCTGATCCCTTCACCTTCCTGGGAGTACTGCTGTGTCCAGTCGTACCCGTACTCGCGGCGTGAAGACAGCCGCGGGCATCCACACCGTCCGTATCCCGCGCCAGCGCGGTCGCCGCGCCACACAGCCCTTCGTGGTCGTCATCCCCGAAAGCCCGTCCCTGACCCGTGAAGCATTCGGCTTCCTGGGGCGGATGCTGTGGCGCTTCCGCGTCGTTCTCGCCCCCACCAGCCTGGGCCTGCTCGCCCTCGCCGTGACCGCAATCCTGCACACGATCGCCTGGTGGTCCGGTCTGCTGCTCGCCCCGCTGGCCGCTCTGCCGGTGCTGTGGCTGCTCGTCATGCAGCGCCGCCGCCCCGCCCGCGCCTCGGTGCTCGCCTGGCGCGCTGGGCTGACCGTCCTGACCACCGTCGCCCTCGCCTGGGCAGCACTCGCCGCCGGGTTCGGGCCGCTGGCCGGCCCGCTGGAGCTGATCTGGCTCCTGCTCTGGCTGACCGCGCAGACCGCCTGGCTCATCGTCCGCCGCTCACACTGACCCGAAGGGAAGTCGTCTGATGGCAACCGCCCACGCCGCGCCCGGCGCTGGAGCCAACGGCTCCCAGGCCAAGAGCGCGATGAACAGCAAGACCTGGTTCGCGCCCGGCTTCACCGTCAACATCAACGCCAACAAGACCAACACCGGCGTGTCCGCCGCCACGAACGGCACGGGCGGCGGCGGGCAGGTGCTGCTGCCGGCGCCGGAGTTCACCTCTCCGGCCCAGGTCCGCGAGTACTGCAACAGCCTGCGCGCCTCGGCGGTGACGCTGTCCATCGAGGTGGCCATGGCCTCCGAGATCCTCAAGGGCGTCCTGGCCGCCGTGCCGGACCCGGAGGGTCGGCCGTTCGGCTCCCGTGCCCGTGCGTCGAAGGTGGCCCGCAAGATGCAGAAGTCCGCCGACGCCCTGCGGGACGCCGCGAAGAACGCCGCCGCCTGCTACTCGACCTTCCAGCAGGAGTACGAGGAAGAGATCAACCGCGTCCGTCACCGTGCCCGCAGGCCGCAGCAGCCGGTCATCAACTGGGCCCAGCAGTAAAGGGAGGTTCGTGATGGTCGAGCGCAGCGCACAGCGGCAGGTTGCTGAGCTGCTCGAACTCCAGCTGCAGGGCGGCTCGGACGCGGGCGGGGTCGGCAGGTACCTGCTGCACCGAGCCAAGCCCCACCTGCCCCCGTGGCTGGGCTGGGTCGGCACCGGTGTGGCCGGAGCTCTTGGCAACTGGCGGTGGGCCGACAGCGCCGCCGCCGGCGTCGGCCTCACCCTCGCCTCCGTCGCCCTGACGGGGGCGACGTGGTGGGCGGGCAAATCGACCAGCCAGCAGCGGCGCCTGCACTCCGCCATCACCGTGGCCGCAGGCTCCGCCTGGCTGACCGCCGCCTGCCTCGCCGGGCCCACGGCCCATCCGGTCGGGGACCTGTACCTTATGGGCGGCCCGGCACTCGCCCTGTCGTGGAACATCCGCATGGTCCTGCGGCAGAACACCGACCCTGCTGGCGAAGGCTCCGACAAGGGGCTGCTGGAGAAGGTCGGTCTGGCCCGCGCGCAGCTCGGGGCGGCGAAGGTCGAGCCGAACCGGGTCACCGCCCCGCTCGCGGTGGAGGCCGGGGAGCAGACCAACGACGACGTGGCCAAGAGCCTGGGCCGGATCGCCTCCGCCTTGGACCTGCCCACGTCCGCCGTCCGCTACAACCCCGACCCCGGCTCCTCGCGTCGCGGGGAGCTGGTCATCGTCCCTGAGGACATGCTCGCCGAGGTGGTGGAGTGGGAGGGACCGTCGAACCTGGGCGGATCGATCGCCGAACCCCTGGTCATCGGCCGCTACGACGACGGCTCCCCGCTCGTGATGTGGCTGCCCGGTGACCCGGATACGGGCCGCAACTCCACCCACGGCCTGATCGCTGGCGGCACGGGGTCGGGCAAGGGCGAGACCGCCCTGAACCTGCTCACGGAAATCCTGTCCCGCAGGGACGTGATCGTGTGGTTCTCCGACCCCAAGGCGTTCCAGGACTTCGCCCCGCTGCGGCCGGGCCTGGACTGGGCCGCCGAGGGCGGAACCCCAACGGAGGTCATGGTGGCCGCCGTCGAAGCGGTCATCCCCGCCCGCACGCGGTGGCTGGGTACCCACGGCTACCGGCAGTGGGTACCCCAGGCCGCCGAGCAGCAGACCAGCAGAGAGCACACCTGCAGCTCCGACGGGCGGGCGTGCGGCTGCGCGGGGATGCCGTTCCTGGTCACCTGGTTCGAGGAAGCCGCCAACACCCTGCGCAAGATGGGCGACGACGCCTTCACGGGCATCGCCCAGGAAGCCCGGTCGGCGGGCGTCTCCCTGGTCGTCTCGCTTCAGCGGCCGTCCTACGACCAGATGTCCACCTCCACCCGCGCTTCCCTCCCCTCCGTCATCGCGCTCGGCTGCGACCCGCGCGACGAAGGATTCGTCCTGCCGGACGAGGTCCTGGCGGCGGGGGCGCATCCGGGAGCGTGGGGAAACCGGCGGCCCGGCTACTGCTACGTCGTCTCCCCCGGCATCCCCGAAGACCGCTACGCCTCCCCGGCCCGCACCTTCCGCTTCAGCCACCGGGCCACGAACGTCATGGAGCTGCTGGCCCAGTGGGCGCAGCGCAACGGCGCCACCGCTGACCCGATCACCGCCGGCGCCGCCTCCAGCGTCGCCGGACGGGCCTACACCGGTCGGGCCGTGCCCGGCGTCGAGCAGCCCGCGCAGCTCCGCGCGGTCAGGGAGGACGACGACATGGACGACCCCGGTCTGCTGGTGGACCCCGAGGACACCGACATCGACCCCGAAGCCGACCTCCCCGGCTCCGAGCAGGGCGACGACACCCCGATCTTCGGACAGGACACCGGCCGCAAGCCCTCCCCCGAGGAAGCCCGACGCCTGTTCGCACAAGCGCTGGAGGAGTTCGAGCGCGAGGGACGGATGATCGTCGGTCCGGTCGACTTCAAGAACTGGTGCGAGCGCAACAACCTCTCCCGCCCCTGGGTCTCCGCTCAGCTCAAGGAGGCCTACAGGCAGGGCCGTCTCGAAGCGACGAACCAGACCGGCCGGTGGCGCATCGTCCCCGCCCTGACGGCCGCCTGACGCCTGACACCGTCACACCCCGCCTGACACCCAAACCCCTAGGCAAACCCGGTGTCAGAAACGCGTGACGCCCCCCTCGTGACACCCCTGACACCCGCCTGACACCCGCGCGGGCCCCACCACGCACGCCCGTGCACGGGCCCGCGCCTCACCCGGAGGAACGTGTCATGCCCCACCCCGAGCAGCCCACCGCCCTCATCACCCACCACCCCGCAGCCCTCACCCCGTACGAGCCGACCGCCACCGCGATCGAGCTGTCCCAAGAGCGGGGGCCGGTGGTGTGGGTGCCCGATGCCTACGGCCGCATGGTCCCCATGCCCAAGCACCTCGCCCCGCCCCCAATGCCCATGCCCGAACCGCGCGACCTGACCCCGCTGCCCCTGCTCGATCCGATCGCGCAGCGCCTCCTCGCCGCCGGCATCGGCGGTGGCGCCCTCGCGGCCGGCGTCGGCTACGGCGCCGCCGAAGTCATCGACGCCGCCACCGGCTTCGGCTCCGGCGTCCTGTTCTGGCTCGCCGTCATCGTCCTCGCCCTCCGTACCCCCAGCCGCGCCATCACTCAAGGGGCCGGGACCACGGTCAACATCCGCAAGGCCGTGATCAAGCGCAGCTACTTCTACGGCTAGCAACGCCAAGGGCGGCCCCCACCTCTCGCCAAAGAACGCGGGGCCGCACTTGCCATCCAGCACTCTCGCAAAGAACTGGAGACATTCAGGATGACCCAAGCCACCGACATTCTGCGAGTGCTCGCCCCGACCAGCCACCTGCGCATCGCGCTGTACCTCGCGGCGGCCGGCGTGCCGGTGCTGCCCCTGCGGGCGGGAAAGGTGCCGTTCGGCAACTGCCCGGCATGCGCCCGAAACGCGTGCGGAGGTCGGCCGAACATGAAAACGCCGGGCCCCTGCGCCTGCCCGGCGCCCTGCCACGGCTGGGCCGCCGCCACCACCGACCCTCACATCATCAACTCATCGGCGTGGGCGCGGGCCTGGTCCGGAGCAGCAGCGGTGGCCTACCACCCCGGCGGCGCCGGCCTCACCATCGTGGACCTCGACAACCCGGCCGCCGTCGCCTGGGCTCGCGAGACACTACCGGCCACCCAGACCGTGCCCACCACGCGCGGAGAACACTGGATCTACCGGGGCGTGATGCAGTCCGCCAACGGCGTACGGGACGGCGTCGACATCAAGTCCACGATGGCCTACGCCCGGTGGCTCGGACCCGGCACCGGCACCATCATGGCGCTGCCGGGGGTCGTGCGCGCGCTGGCCATGAAGGAACCCGCCACGTTCCGCCCGACGCTGCGTCCCATCGCCGTGCCCGCGCAGCCCGGGGAGTGCCGTCACCGCACGCCCGCCTACCTGGAACGCGGGATCGCCATGGCCGAACAGCGCATCACCGAGGCCCGCAGCGCCATCCACACCACCGTCTACCGCACCTTCCTCGCGGTGCTGTCGACGCACGGCCGGTGCGGCTGCCTCACCGAGGCGCACATCTCGCGGCTGTTCACCGCCGCTCAGGCCAAGGGCGAATCGCCTCGGCACTGCACCGACGCGTGGACCAACGCCCGCACCGCACTGGGGATGTAGCCATGTCCGAGGACGAGAAGACCCCGGCCCGCCAGATCATCACCGACTACGCACAAGCGCACTTCCGCTACTTCCGCACCATCGACGGCACCGTCTACGCGCAGAAGAACGGCCACCCCGTCGCCCGGCCCATCCGCTCCCAGGGCACGACCGGGAGTCACCGGCAAGAACTCATGGTCGGCCTCTTCAAGGACGGGATCGGCGTGTTCAACGGCACGGCACTCAAGGAGGCGTTGGACTTGATCGAAGCACTCGCCCTGACCGAGGACGTACAGCCCACCCACATCCGCGTCGCCCCCGGATTCGACGGCGCGACCTGGCTCGACCTGGGCCGCACCGACGGCAAGTCCGTCCGCATCCACCCCACCGGCTGGGACATCCTCACCCCCGACCCGCAGGAAGTCTGCTGGCGGCGCACCCAGCTCACCGGCGAACTCCCCCTGCCCGCCCGGGACACCGACGGCAAGGGCATCGACCTCCTGCTCCGCCTGTGCAACTTCGCCAGCGCCGAGACCGAGTGCCTGGCCCTCGCCTGGCTCATCGGCTGCCTGGAGCCGTCCATGCCCGTCCCCGCCCCCTTCCTCACCGGCCCCCAGGGGGCGGGCAAGTCCACCGGCGGCCGGATGCTCGTGCGGGTCATCGAGGGCATGAGTGGCGACCTGCGCAGGGCGCCGAAGGACGAGGAGAACATGATCACGGCCGTCGCCGCCGGATGGGTCACCGCCCTGGACAACCTCTCCCATCTGCCCCCGGACCTGTCCGACCTCATGTGCTGCATCGTCACCGGCGCCGAAAGCATCAAGCGCGCGCTGTTCACCGACGGCGACGTCGTCCGCTCCCGCTACCGGCGCCCCATGCTCCTGACCGGCATCGACGTCGGCGTCATCCGCCCCGACCTCGCCGAACGCCTCCTCCCGCTCCGTCTCGTGCGGCCCCGCGTGCGACGCACCGAGGCAGAACTGTGGGCGGAGTACGCGGAGATCCTCCCCGTCGTTCTCGGCTCCCTGCTGGACCTGACGGTCAAGGTGCGGGCCGCCCAGGCGGACACCCCCACCGACCTACGGATGGCCGACTTCGCCCACCTGTGCGCGCAACTCGACGCGGCTACCGGCTTCGGCTCGCTGGCCGCGTACCGGGCCAGCCTCGACGACCTCAACGACGACGTCATCGAGGGTGACCTGTTGGCTCAGACGGTCCTGAAGCACGCCGCGGGGCTGGAGGCAGGCGCGGAAGTCCGCATGACGTCCTCGGAGTGGCTGCACTGCCTCACCACCCTCTACAGCGGCGAGGAGTGCCGCCCCCTGCCCAAGGGCTGGCCCACCACCGGCAAGGTCCTCTCCGACCGGCTCAAGCGCCTCCAGCCGACCCTCGCCGCCCGCGGCGTCCTCATCGACTGGGGCCGCACCAGCTCCGCCCGCTACATCGAGATGACCCGCTGCCCCGCGACAACGCTCCCGCACGAGCAGGAAGCAGCGTTCTGAGCCGCGCCACCCGGCGCCGCACCGAACAAGCAAGAGGAGCACCTCCCGGCCCGCCGCGGTGCTCCTCTTGTTGTTCCGGCGGCCGTGCCGCCGCTGCACAAGTCGTGCCGCGAAGCGGCTCCTTCTTCACGCCCTGAGCCGCACCAAACCACCACAGACACCACCCCTCTCTCTGTCCTAAGAGAAGAGACGCTGCGTCACCCACGTCACCACGGACCAAAAAACGGGCCCTGGCCTGCGACTAGATCGGTGACGCACATGACCGACACCAGCGTCATTCCGCGTCACCCGCGTCACAGATGACAGAACCCCGCCACGCCCTGTGACACGTCCCCAGCAGCCCGCGTCACCACATAACCGCAGGTCAGAGTGACAAATGACGTGCGTGACGCGATGACGCAGAAATCTGCACCTCGGACAGATCCGGGGAGTCGGAACCCTGGAAGTGAGCCCAAGAGGAGACATGAAAGTGCGTCAGAAGGTCACTGACTTGCCTCAGCTCTACTCCGCTGCGGATGTTGCCCAAGCTCTCCGGTGCTCCGAGTGGTGGGTGAAGGAACAGGCCCGCAAGGGACGCATTCCCTTCACCAAGCCCGGAGGTAGCTACCGGTTCACGGCTGAGCACGTTACGGAGATCACGCGCATCTTCGAGAGCCGTCCCACCGAAAGCCGCAGTGCTGCCGTGCCTGTCTCACAAGCGCCGCGCCGCCGGGCGGCCACAACAGCGGTGTCCGTCACCCCACTGAAGGCAAGGACCCCGCGCAGGGCACGACACGGCCAACCGCGGTCCACCGCAGCATGATTCCGTGCGCCGCCCGGCCCTCCAGACGGGCGGCGCCCCGCCGATAGGGAGAGCAAGTTGGGTTACGCCGAGAACCTCGGCAGCTACTGGCGCGGCCGGTACAAGCTCGCGCCCGGCAAGTACGCCACTGTGCGCGATGCTGATGGTGACGCCATCCGCTTCCGGACCAAGGCAGCGGCAAAAAAGGCAGCGGACGCCGAAGAAGCGAAGCTGTTGGCCGGAACGAAGAAGGCGCCTCCTGAGCGGATCACTTTTGGCGCCTATGTGAACCGCTGGTACGCCGCCCAGGACTTGGCGGCGTCCACCATGCAGAACTACCGGCGGCACATCGAAGAGCACTTGCTCCCTGCATTTGAGGATTTCGCCATCGCCGACATCCTGAGCACCGACATTGCCGCTTGGGAGAAGCGCGAACGCGCCGTTCCCTACGCTGCTACCAGCGTCAAGACATGGCGGGCGACGCTGCACCTGATCCTTGCCGACGCCGTTGACGAGGGGCTGCGCGATTCCAACCCGGCAACCAAGCGGCGAGGACGAGGGAAGCGCGCCGGTCGCTCGCGCAACCGTGGTCCGGAGAAGGCGGTGACGACAGCACTGGGCATTCTGCTGCTCGCTGAGCGGATGGCGCTGCTGTCTGGCCGGGACGATGAGTTCGTTGGCGGCATCCTCAAGGGCTACACGGGCATGCGCTGGGGCGAGATCGTTGGCCTTGAGGCCGAGTACGTCCGGCCGAAGAGCATTCGCGTGGAGTGGCAGCTCTACGAGCTGGATACCGGCGAACTGCACCGTTGCCCGCCCAAGGACGACTCTTACCGGGACATCGACGCTCCGGATTTCCTCGCCGCACTCGTTGCGGGCCACATTGCCCGGACGAAGCCGAAGCCTTGCGAGTGCCACGGCCTGGCCTACGTCTTCCGTGGTCACGGCGCTGCCAACGGCTCGGCGAGTCGCCCGGGAGCGAAGCTGGTCGACGTGGCTCGCCGCGCCGGCGTCTCGACAGGCACGGTCTCCAACGTCCTCAACCGCCCGGACGCTGTGGCGGAGCCCACTCGGCTGAAGGTGCTGGAGGCCATTACCGATCTCGGCTACGTCCGTAACGCGGGATCGGGGGAGTCGGCAGCGCACTGGCGGCGCTCCGGATTCGCCACCTGGCTCTTTCGACCGGCAGCCACGGGGCGGTACCCCGGGCGCGGCAATCAGGAGGAGCACCCTGTGCCGGTGGTCGCTGAGCCGTGGCCCGGGATTCCGGCCCGTGGGCGAGGAGCCTCCAAGCGGGCTGAGGCGTGCTGGGTGCCGATCGCTCCGGGCCTGACCCCGCACGGGCTGCGCCATACGCACAAGACCCTGATGAGAGAGGTGGGGACCCCGCCAAAGCTCATGGACGAACGCATGGGGCACGAGGACGGCTCTGTGCAGTCCCGCTATGACCACATCACGCCCCGGATGCGGCAGGCGCTGATGATCGCGCTTACCGGGATGTGGGAGGAGGCGTTGGACGCGCGTCGGGCGATGAGCCCCGGCTCGCCCGTGGCTGCTCTGGATGCGCTGCTGAGAGCCCGCGGGTAGGCACTGGCCTGGAGACGAATTTCCAAGATCTTCTCCAGGATTTCTCCAGAGAGCCCCATGGAAGCAGGTCAAGGCCACCTACTAGTCACTAGTAGGTGGCCTTGACCTGGTACTTCACTGTCGGGGTGGCGGGATTTGAACCCACGACCTCTTCGTCCCGAACGAAGCGCGCTGCCAAGCTGCGCTACACCCCGATGTCGCTGCTTCTCGCGGCGACGACGTTTACTTTAGCCCACCGGTGGCTGTAGGCGAAATCCGGTTTAGCGGCGGTGGCGGGACGGGCCCGGGCGCGTGTGGTCCAGGGCCACCAGGAGGACGGCCAGGGCGTACATCGCGAGGCCCAGGAGGAGGGCGTTGGCCAGGCTGCTGCGGTAGCCGTGGGCGGCCACGTCCAGGAAGGGGTAGAGGTAGCGGGACGGGCTGGACCGGGGGATGAAGGTCGCGCGGGCCAGGGTGAAGACCAGGTAGGCCATGGGGTAGAGCAGCCAGGCCGCGGCTTGCCGCAGGCGTAGGCGGGCCGCGGGGGTGAGGAGGAGCCAGTCCAGTACGACCGCCGCCGGGACCAGGACGTGGAGGACCTGGAGTGCCGCCCACTGGGCGTGCCAGCGTTCCGGGGCCGTCGTCGCTCCGGTCATGGAGAACGGGGGCGTCGTGTGGTCCAGGAGCAGGTGGTAGACCAGGGCCGTGATCACGGCGTAGAGGAGCGTGGCGCCTGTCATGGCGGACGGGAGCGGGCGGCGGGCCCGCCAGGCGCGCCGCGCCGACATGAGCATGACTATGGCTACCAGGGCGTTGGTCTGGACGCTGAAGTAGCTCAGGGCGAGGGCCGGGCTGCTCAGCAGCAGTTCCAGGGCGACGCCGCCGGCCGCCGTCACGGCGATCAGGAGGCGGCACACCGCGGTCAGGGGGCGCGGCATCGGGGGCACCACCGCCGTGGCCGGCACCGGTGCGGGCAGCAGCAAGGGCGGACCGGGGACCGCGGGCAGGTCCGGGATCTCCCTGGGTATCGGAGCCGTCATGCTCCCCACGCTAGGAAGGGGGGAGGCGGGCAGCCATGTGGGTTGGGCCAGGCGGGTTACGGCCGGACGGGATGCGGCCGACCGGATTACGGCCAGGTGGGATACGGCCGGCCGCATCCCGCCAGGTGGGTCACGGCCGACCGGGTTGTGGTTCGGGTGAGGTCACGGGCGGCCGGGTCGCGGCCAAGCGGGATACGGCCGACCGGGTCACGGCCGACCGGGTGACGGCCGGCCGTCACCGGCGTGCAGGCCCCGCTGCCCCTGCCCCCCCCCCGCTGCCCCTGCCCCCTACTCCCTCCCCACCAACGTCAGCAACGTCGCCTCCGGCGGGCAGGCGAACCTCACCGGGGTGTAGCGGTTCGTGCCGCAGCCGGCCGAGACGTGGAGGTAGGACGTGTGGCCCTCGGAGGTGTGCGTGGAGAGGCCCTTCACGCGGTCCGTGTCGATGTCGCAGTTGGTGACCAGGGCCCCGTAGAAGGGGATGCACAGCTGGCCGCCGTGGGTGTGGCCGGCCAGGATCAGGGGGTAGGCGTCCGCCGTGAACGCGTCCAGCACCCGCAGATAGGGGGCGTGGACGACGCCGAGCGAGAGGTCGTACGACTCGGAGGGGCCCCCGGCCACCCGGGCGTAGCGGTCGCGCTTGATGTGGGGGTCGTCCAGGCCGGTCAGCTCGATGGAGACGCCCTCGATCTTCAGAGCCCCGCGCGTGTTCGTCAGGTTCAGCCAGCCCGCCGCGTCGAAGCCGTCCCGCAGGTCCTCCCACGGGTTGTGGATCGCGCCGACCGCCGGCGGGTTGCCGTTCAGGCCGTGGCGTCCGCTCGCCTTCTCCAGCAGATAGCGGGCGGGGTTGCGGAGCTTGGGGCCGTAGTAGTCGTTGGAACCGAAGACGTACGCACCGGGGAACTCCATCAGGGGGCCGAGCGCGTCCAGGACCTCGGGGACGCCCTCCGGGTCCGACAGGTTGTCACCCGTGTTGATCACGAAGTCCGGGCGCAGGCCGGCCAGCGACTGCAGCCAGCGCTGCTTCTTGCGCTGCCCGCTCACCATGTGGATGTCGGAGACCTGCAGGACGCGCAGCGGGCGCATGCCCGGGGGCAGGACGGGGACGGTGACCCGTCGCAGGCGGAAGGAGCGGGCCTCGAAACCCGCCGCATACACCAGGCCGGCGGCGCCGGCCGCCACGATTCCCAGGGGTACTCCGTATCGCGCGCGCATGTGTCCATCGTGTCAGACCCGTTGACCGCCGTGAGAAGGGCCGCCGGATAAATGAGCGGGCACAGCCGGTGGTACACCTGCGACAATCGTGGCCATGACCACCTCGCTCAAGTCGAAGCTGCACGCCGACCTCAACGCCGCGATCAAGGAGCGCGACGAGCTGCGCTCCTCGACGCTGCGGCTGACGCTCGCCGCGATCACCAAGGAGGAGGTCGCGGGCAAGGAGAAGCGGGAACTCTCCGACGACGAGGTCCTCAAGGTGATCACCCGTGAGGCGAAGAAGCGCCGTGAGGCGGCCGACGCCTTCGCGCAGGGTGGTCGTGCCGAGCAGGCCGAGCGGGAGAAGGCGGAGGGCGAGGTGCTCGCCGGGTACCTGCCCAAGCAGCTGTCCGACGAGGACCTGGACGCGATCGTCGCCCAGGCCGTGGAGGAGGCCAGGGCGGCCGGCGCCGAGGGGCCGCGTGCCATGGGCGCCGTCATGAAGATCGTGAACCCGAAGGTGGCCGGCCAGGCCGAGGGCGGCCGGGTCGCCGCCGCGGTGAAGAAGCTCCTGCAGGGCTGAAGCGGCTACTGCTTGCTGCAGCCGACGGCCACGCCTGCTGGCGCCGAAGGGCCACGCCCACCGCTGCCGGTACGGCTGCACGGTTGGCACGGCCACGGGGCCGCACCCCCCTCCGTGGGAGGTGCGGCCCCGCTGTCGTATCGCCGTTCGGCGGGAACTCGCTAGCCCCGGCCGCCACCGTTGCCGGTGCCGTTGTTGCCGCCGTTCCCCTGGCCCTGGATGAAGTTCTCGGGGATGGAGAACGTCGGAGTCGGGAACGTGCCGCCGATGTCGCCGCCGGTCACGCCGCCCGGCGTGCCGCCGCCGGGGGTGCCGCCGTCACCGGTGCCGCCGTCCGTCAGACCGCCGATCAGCCCCCCGATCACCTGTCCCGGGTCCCCGTTGGTCCCGCCGTTCTCCCCCCGGTCGCCTTTTCCCGGATCATCCCCCTCGTGGGTGTCGTCCGGGAGGTCGACCAGGTTGAACTCGGGTCCGGGCTTGCCCTCCAGCGCGCCGTTCATCATGTCGCGCCAGATCGGGCCCGGGACCTGGCCGCCGTACACCTTGGCGTGTCCGACGCCGCCGATGGTGATGTTGACCATCCGGCGCTTGTGCTGCGGGTCGCCGACCCACACCGCGCCCGCCATGTTCGGGGTGTAGCCGACGAACCAGGCCGCGAAGCGCTCGTCCGTCGTACCCGTCTTGCCTGCGCTCGCGCGGCTGTCGAGACCGGCCTCCTGGCCCGTGCCGTCCTCGACCACGCCCTTGAGGAGCGTGCTGATCGTGTCGGCGGTGTTCTGCGACATCGCTCGCGAGCAGGTCGACTTCGGCACCTCCAGCGACTTCTGCTCGCTGCCGACCTTCCGGCTGATCGAGTCGATGGCGACCGGGGTGCAGTACATCCCGCGCGAGGCGAAGGCGGCGTACGCGCTCGCCATCGTCAGCGGGGACATCTCCTGGGTGCCGAGCGCGATCGAGGGAGCCTGGTCGATCTTGCGGCCGTCGGCGCGTGCCACGCCCATCTTCTTCGCCATGTCGATGACCGGGCAGATGCCGATGTCGCTGATCAGCTGCACGTAGTAGGTGTTGACCGACTTCGCGGTCGCCTCCTCCATGCCGTACGGGCCGTGCTCCGACTCGTTCTCGTTCTTCAGCTTCTCCGGCTTGTTCGGGTTGTTCCGCCAGGTCTTGCCGTTGCAGGCGGCGACCGGGCTCGGGTAGGGCATCTCGTACGGCGACGAGTACTCCTGCCCCGGGGACTTGCCGCCCTCGATGGCCGCCGCGGCGACGATCGGCTTGAACGTCGAACCGGGCTGGTAGCCCGCGCCGCCGCCCATGTCCTGGTTCACGGACAGGTTGATCGTCGTCTCGTGGTTCTTGGTGTTCACGCCGTACGGACGCGACTGGCCCATGGCGAGGATCTTGCCGGTGCCCGGCTCGACGATGGTCGCGGCGGTGGCCACGGCGTCGCTCTTGTAGACGTGCTCCTTTATCGACGCCTGCGCGGACCGCTGGGCCTGGGGGTCGAGCGTCGTACGGATCGTCAGACCGCCCTGGTTCCAGAGCTTGGCCCGCTCCTCCTTGGTCTTGCCGAAGACCGGGTCGGTCAGGAGGATGTCGCGGACGTAGTCACAGAAGAAGCCGGCGCCCTTCGCCGCGGTGATGCAGCCGTTCTTGGGGCGGCTGGTGTGCAGGCCGAGCGGCTTCTCCTTGGCCTGGTCGGCCTCCCGCTGGGAGATGTCGCCGAGTTCCGCCATGCGCTGCAGCACGATGTTGCGCCGCTTGGTGGCCTCCGCCTCGTCGTTGACGGGGTCGTAGCGGCTCGGGGACTGCACGATGCCGGCCAGCAGCGCGGACTGCTGCAGGTTCAGGTCCTTGGCGTGCTTGGAGAAGTAGCGCTGGGAGGCCGCCTCGACGCCGTAGGCCTGCTCGCCGAAGAAGGTGATGTTCAGGTAGTTCTCGAGGATCTTCTTCTTGCCGAGCTTGTCCTCGATCTGGATCGCGTACTTCAGTTCGCGGATCTTGCGGCCGAGGGTCTGCTGGGTGGCCTCGGCGACCTTCGTGGGGTCGTCGCCGGCCTCCTCGATGAAGTAGTTCTTCACGAGCTGCTGGGTGAGCGTGGAGGCGCCCTGGGCGACCCCGCCCTCCTGCGCGTTCTTGTTCAGGGCACGCAGCACGCCCTTGAGGTCGACCGCACCGTGCTTGTAGAAGCGCGAGTCCTCGATGGCGACGATCGCCTTCTGCATGTACGGCGAGATGTCCTTGAGCTCGACCACCGTACGGTTGCGGGAGTAGACGGCCGCGATCTGGTTGCCCTGGTTGTCCAGGATCGTGGTGCGCTGGCTCAGCTGGGGACTCTTCAGGTTGGCCGGGATCTCGTCGAATCCCTTCACCGAGCCCTTGGCCGCAAGGCCCAGCACGCCGGCCGCGGGCAGTGCGATGCCCGCCATGACGGCACCGGCGAGCACACTGACACCGAGGAACTTGGCGGCCTGCTGCATGGGCGACAGACCACCGCCCGAGCGCTTCTTTGGCATGGGGGCAGCCTAATCCGTACTGTTGAGCGTTCCGAGGGAGCGACTGCTTCTCGGGATGTTCCGAATGCCGGATCGTGACGTACCGCCCGGGAGCGGCCGGGTCTGCCGGTCCGCGTCACGGCATGGCATGGCATGGCGTGGCAAAGAGAACGTCTACGTTCCCATTCGCCGGACACGCGCGCAGGCCTTGGCCTAAGCTGCTCTCAACTGTCACAGCAGTGCGGTCACGTATCTATACGTCCGGCGACCCCGAATCGTTCCGGATGTAGCCCGGAAATCACGGGAGACGTGCCCGTTTCCTGAGGGGGACGTGTCCGAATCCGCCTCGTGTGTCGCCTGGCGCCCGGTGTGACGCACCACAGCTGTCCCGGTTTGCCGGGATGGTCACGCATGTCGCCAGCTCACTCCCGCGGGTGATCTGCCGCTTACCCATAGTCCGTTCGGGCCATTCAAGATTGGGCCCGAAGGGGGTGTTGCGCTGTCCCCACCTTCCGTAACGTCCTCAACTGGCGGCGGTGAATATGCCGCTGCCGCCGTGGGGGAGCCTCGATTCGGGAGAGGACGGCGCCGGTATGGGCTGGGTAACCGACTGGAGTGCGCAGGCTGCCTGCCGCACTACCGATCCGGATGAACTGTTCGTTCAGGGAGCAGCGCAGAACAGGGCCAAAGCGGTGTGCACCGGATGCCCGGTACGCACCGAGTGTCTGGCAGACGCGCTGGACAACCGCGTCGAATTCGGCGTGTGGGGAGGCATGACGGAGCGGGAGCGCCGCGCACTGCTGCGCCGGCGGCCCACCGTGACCTCGTGGCGCAGGCTGCTGGAAACCGCCCGCTCGGAGTACGAGCGTGGCGCCGGCATCGTGCCACTCGACAGCGACGAGGTGTACGAGAACTACGCGGCGGTGAGCTGAGGGCACCGCCCTCCGGCACACCCCAGGGGCACATTGCTCCGGCCTGGTCCCACCAGAGCCCGGCCGCCTCGCCACTTCCGGCCAGTCGCCCGCGCCGCGTGCGGACGCCCGCCGTATGCGCCCACGTGTGCCGTGTGCGGCGTGCCCACGTGTGCCGTGTGCGTGCCTACGTGTGGTCCGGCCGCCCGGCCGTGAGTCTGTCCCCGATGTCGCGCAGGCCCGCGAGGTCGTGGACGTCGCCGGGCAGTGCGGGCACTTCGACCACCGCCACCTCGGGGTGGCGGGCGGTGAAGCGATCCCGCGTGCGCTGCTCGCGCGAGAGCAGCTGCATGCGCTCGGCGTGCAGCCTCAGCAGGCCCGCGGTGAGCTGGTCGACAGAGCGCTCCGCGTCGGCGGGGGAGCCTTCCTCGCTCGCAGCGGCTGCGTCCTCGGATGCGGGAGGTTGTGAACTGCCGTACGTGTCGGGAGAGTTACGAAGTCCAGCTTTCCCGTCCCCCTGATCCACAATGCGGGGGTCCTCAAGATTTTCCGCGGCGGCGAGCGCCCGCTCGGCCGACAGCCGGCCGGCGCCACTGCCGTGGACCCGATTGAGCACCAGGCCCACCAACGGCATGTCCTCCGCGGCCAGCCGCTCCACGAAGTAGGCGGCCTCGCGCAGCGCGTCCCGCTCCGGGGCGGCCACCACCAGGAACGCGGTGCCGGGAGCCTGGAGCAGTTTGTAGGTGGCGTCCGCGCGCGTACGGAAACCGCCGAACGTGGTGTCCATGGCGGCCACGAAGGTCTGTACGTCCTTCAGCAGCTGACCGCCCAGCAGCTTGCCCAGTGTGCCGGTCATCATCGACATGCCGACGTTCAGGAAGGCCATGCCCGCGCGCCCGCCCAGCTTGGCGGGGGCGGTGAGCAGGCGGATCAGCCGGCCGTCCAGGAAGGACCCGAGCCGCTTGGGCGCGTCCAGGAAGTCCAGCGCGGAGCGGGACGGCGGGGTGTCGACCACGATCAGGTCCCACTCGTCCTTGGCCCGCAGCTGGCCCAGCTTCTCCATCGCCATGTACTCCTGCGTGCCCGCGAAGCCCGCCGAGAGTGACTGGTAGAAGGGGTTCGCCAGGATGGTGGCCGCCCGCTCGCGGTCCGCGTGTGCCTCGACGACCTCGTCGAAGGTGCGCTTCATGTCGAGCATCATGGCGTGCAGCTCGCCGCCCGATCGTCGCCCGTCACCGTCCCCGGCCGAGTCGCTGCGCGATGCGGCGCCCTGGTCCTCGATGCCCTTCACCTTGCGCGGCACGTTGTCGAGGGAGTCGATGCCCATCGACTGGGCCAGCCGCCTGGCCGGGTCGATGGTCAGCACGACCACCTTGCGGCCCCGCTCAGCCGCCCGCAGGCCGAGGGCCGCCGCGGTCGTCGTCTTGCCGACCCCGCCCGAGCCGCAGCACACCACGATCCGCGTCTTCGGATCGTCCAGCAGCGCGTCGATGTCGAGCACGCGCGCGGGGGACAGCCGACGGACCGTCTCCTGTGCCTCGGCCGTCTCCGGCCCCTCGGGCGCCTCCCGCGCCTGTGCCCGGTCCGGACTCATGTCAACCCCTGCTTCCGCAGCTCGGTGGCAAGTTCGTACAGGCCCGCGAGGTCCATGCCCTCGGCGAGCAGCGGCAGTTCGTGCAACGGCAGTCCCAGCTCGCCGAGGACTGCGCGCTGCTCCTGTTCCAGCGCGTACCGCTCGGCGTACTCGGCGGCCTGGGCCAGCAGCGGGTCGACCAGTTTCTCGGCGTTCCCGCCCCGCCGTGCCCCGCCCAGACCGGCGGCCGAGAGCGCCTGCGCAACCGATGAACGTCCCACGGTCCGTACGAGTTCCAGGTCGGCCGCGTCCAACACCTCCGGACGGACCATGTTCACGATGACCCGGCCCACCGGCAGCCGGGCCGCGTGCAGTTCCGCGATGCCGTCGGCGGTCTCCTGGACCGGCATCTCCTCCAGCAGCGTCACCAGATGCACCGCCGTCTCGGGCGACTTCAGCACCCTCATGACCGCCTGGGCCTGATTGTGTATCGGGCCGATCTTCGCGAGGCCCGCCACCTCGTCGTTCACGTTCAGGAAACGGGTGATGCGGCCGGTCGGCGGGGCGTCCATGACGACGTAGTCGTACGCGAACTTCCCCGACCGGTCCCTGCGGCGCACCGCCTCGCACGCCTTGCCGGTCAGCAGGACGTCCCTGAGACCGGGCGCGATGGTGGTGGCGAAGTCGATCGCGCCGAGCTTTCTCAGCGCCCGGCCCGCGCCACCGAGCTTGTAGAACATCTGGAGGTAGTCCAAAAGGGCCAGTTCGGGATCGATGGCGAGGGCGTACACCTCACCGCCGCCCGGCGCGACCGCGATCTTCCGCTCCTCGTAAGGGAGCGCCTCCGTCTCGAAGAGCTGTGCGATGCCCTGCCGGCCCTCGACCTCGACGAGAAGCGTCCGCTTCCCCTCGGTCGCGAGGGCCAGCGCGAGGGCGGCGGCGACCGTCGTCTTTCCGGTCCCGCCCTTGCCGCTGACGACCTGGAGCCTGCTCACGTCTTCGAGACTAACCAGTCCGGCCGACAGTCACGCGGGAGGCTGTGGATAACACCGGTCGTAGTCGGCCACCTGTACCGTGCGTCACAGCAGCTACAGTCGGCTCATGACCAAGTGGGAATACGCAACCGTGCCGCTGCTCGTCCATGCCACGAAGCAGATTCTGGACACCTGGGGCGAGGACGGCTGGGAGCTCGTCCAGGTCGTGCCCGGGCCCAACAACCCCGAGCAGCTGGTGGCCTACCTGAAGCGGGAGAAGCAGGCGTGAGCGCGGTCGAGACCAGGCTGGCCGAACTGGGCCTGACCCTGCCGGAGGTCGTACCGCCGCTGGCCTCGTACCAGCCGGCCGTGCAGTCCGGTGTGTACGTCTACACCGCCGGCCAGCTGCCGATGGTGGAGGGCAAGCTGCCGGTCACCGGCAAGGTGGGCGCCGAGGTCACGCCGGAGGAGGCCAAGGAGCTGGCCCGCACCTGCGCGCTGAACGCCCTGGCCGCCGTGAAGTCCGTCGTCGGTGACCTGGACCGCATCGCGCGCGTGGTGAAGGTCGTCGGCTTCGTCGCCTCGGCGTCCGACTTCACCGGGCAGCCGGGCGTCGTCAACGGCGCCAGCGAGCTGCTCGGCGAGGTTCTCGGCGACAAGGGCGTGCACGCCCGCAGCGCGGTCGGCGTCGCGGTGCTGCCGCTGGACGCCCCGGTCGAGGTCGAGATCCAGGTCGAGCTGGCCCAGTAGCCCCCGCCGGGGCCCTGACCTCGGTACCTCTCGAACATTCGCCCTACACGGGATAGCCTCCGGCCATGGCGAACGGTCAGTGGTACCCCCCGGAGTGGCCGGACCGCATCCGCGCGCTCGCGGACGGCACTCTCACCCCGGTGTCCCCTCGGCGTGCGGCCACGGTGCTGCTCCTGAAGGACACCCCCTCCGGTCCGGTCGTCCACATGCTGCGCAGACGCGCCTCCATGGCCTTCGCCGGAGGCGCATACGCGTACCCGGGGGGCGGTGTCGACCCCCGGGACGACGACCGCCAGGTCCGCTGGACCGGCCCCACGCGCGCGTGGTGGGCGCAGCGGCTCGGCGTCGACGAGGCGGGCGCCCAGGCGATCGTCTGCGCCGCCGTGCGGGAGACGTACGAGGAGGCGGGCGTGCTGCTCGCCGGGCCGGACCCGGAGTCGGTCGTCGGCGACACCACCGGTGACGACTGGGAGGCCGAGCGCGCCGCCCTGGTCGCGCGCGAGCTGTCCTTCGCCGAGTTCCTGGACCGGCGCGGCCTGGTGCTGCGCTCGGACCTGCTGGGCGCCTGGACCCGCTGGATCACCCCGGAGTTCGAGGCCCGCCGCTACGACACCTGGTTCTTCGTGGCCGCCCTTCCCGAGGGACAGCGCACCAGAAACGCTTCCACGGAGGCCGACCGAACGGTGTGGATCCGCCCCGGGGAGGCCGCTGCCGGCTACGACAAGGGCGAGCTGCTGATGATGCCGCCCACGGTCGCCACCCTGCGCCAGCTGCTGCCGTACGCCACCGCCGCCGACGCGCTGGCCGCCGCGCCCGCGCGCGACATGACGCCGGTGCTGGCCCGCGCCCACCTCCAGGACGGCGAGATCGTCCTGTCCTGGCCGGGGCACGACGAGTTCACCAAGCACGTCCCGACCGCGGGGACGACTGCGGGGACGGCCGGGGAGACGGTCACGGAGACGACTGCGGGGACGACCGAGGAGAGGATCGCCCGGACGACTGCCGGGACGACTGCCGGGACGACTGGGGGAGGCCCCGCATGACCGACGCAGCTGCCCTGCCGGGCCAGCCCCGGGGCGGAGTCCTCTCGGGCCCGGCCACCGAACGGGCCGTCAACGTCCTCGCGCCCAACGCCTCCGTGATGACCCTGGACGGCACCAACACCTGGATCGTCGCCGAGCCCGACTCCGCCCTGGCCGTGGTGATCGACCCGGGCCCACTGGACGACGGCCATCTGCGCAACGTGGTGGACACGGCCGAGAAGGCCGGCAAGCGCATAGCCCTGACCCTGCTCACCCACGGCCACCCGGACCACGCCGAGGGCGCCGCCCGGTTCGCCGAACTGACCGGTACGCGCGTGCGTGCCCTCGACCCGGCGCTGCGGCTCGGCGACGAGGGACTGGCCGCCGGGGACGTCGTCTCCGTCGGCGGCCTGGAACTGCGGGTCGTACCGACGCCGGGGCACACCGCGGACTCGCTGTCCTTCCATCTCCCGGCCGACCGGGCGGTGCTGACCGGCGACACCGTCCTGGGCCGCGGTACGACGGTCGTGGCGCATCCCGACGGCCGCCTCGGGGACTATCTGGACTCCCTGCGCCGCCTGAGGTCCCTCACCGTCGACGACGGCGTGCACACCGTCCTGCCGGGTCACGGCCCGGTCCTGGAGGACGCCCAGGGAGCCGTCGAGTTCTACCTCGCCCACCGCGCCCACCGGCTCGCCCAGGTGGAGACCGCGGTCGAGAACGGCCACCGCACCCCCGCCGAGGTCGTCGCCCACGTCTATGCCGACGTGGACCGCTCCCTGTGGCCGGCGGCGGAACTGTCGGTACGGGCCCAGCTCGACTACCTCAGCGAGCACGGGCTGATCTAGTCCGGGCGGCGTGCGCGGACCTCACGCCGGGAGGCACAGGAACGCCCCGTCCGGCGTCGCGAGGCGAGGCCGGAGCGGGGCTCTCGGGGGCGCGAGCCCCCAGGGTGGGTCAGCGCGACCTCTTGGCCAGCCGCTCCACGTCCAGCAGGATCACGGCCCGCGCCTCCAGGCGGAGCCACCCGCGCTGGGCGAAGTCCGCGAGCGCCTTGTTCACGGTCTCGCGAGAGGCGCCGACCAGCTGGGCCAGCTCCTCCTGCGTGAGGTCGTGGACGACGTGGATGCCCTCTTCGGACTGCACGCCGAAGCGGCGCGAGAGGTCCAGCAGCGCCCGCGCCACGCGGCCCGGGACGTCGGAGAAGACCAGGTCGGACATGGCGTCGTTGGTCTTGCGCAGACGGCGGGCCACAGCGCGCAGCAGAGCGCCGGCCACCTCGGGGCGGGCGTTGAGCCAGGGCTGGAGGTCGCCGTGGCCCAGGGCGAGCAGCTTGACCTCGGTCAGCGCGGTCGCGGTGGCCGTACGGGGGCCCGGGTCGAACAGCGACAGTTCGCCGATCAGCTCGCCGGGGCCGACGACGGCGAGCATGTTCTCGCGTCCGTCGGGCGAGGTGCGGTGCAGCTTGACCTTGCCCTCGGTGACGACGTACAGCCGGTCGCCGGGGTCGCCCTCGTGGAACAGGGAATCGCCGCGTGCGAGGGTCACCTCACCCATGGAGGCGCGAAGCTCCGCGGCCTGCTCGTCGTCGAGAGCCGCGAAGAGCGGGTTGCGCCGCAGAACGTCGTCCACGAGTTCTCTCCTTGTCGACCTGCTCAGGGGATCTTGCTCCCCCGGTGTGCCAAGGGACCGTGTTCCCCGTTTTGCCGGACGGTCCAAACAGTGTGATCTGTCACAAGGATGCCGCACAGGTGTCCCGGGGTAAGCGTCAGGGGTCCAATCGGGGGCCGGTATCCCGGGTCCGGGGCGGATGCGGGTGCCTGGCTCTAGGCTGGCCGGGTGTCCAAAACGCCGGTGAGAGCACAGGCCAAGGGGGCTGGGCGGGTGGTTGTACGTCGCGATTCCGCTGTGGGCGAACACTTTGCTGGAGGAAGTAATAATACGGGCAAATCGGCTAAAAAGACTGCCGCTGCCGTGAAGAAGGCTGCGCCCGGCAAGGCGGTCACCGAGAAGTCCGCGCCCGCAGCAGCGGTCGGCAAGAAGGCGGCACCCGCCGAGGCGGTCGGCAGGAAGGCCGTGCCCGCCAAGGCCGCCGCCAAGAAGACCGTGCCCGGCAAGGCCACGCCCGCCAAGAAGGCCACGCCCGGCAAGAAGGCCACGCCCGGCAAGAAGGCGGCTCCGGTCGAGAAGATCGCCGTCGAGCCCCCCACCGGCGAGTCCCGTACCGCCCTGGTCCGCCGCGCCCGCCGCATCAACCGCGAGCTGGCGGAGGTGTACCCGTACGCCCACCCCGAGCTGGACTTCGAGAACCCCTTCCAGCTGCTGGTCGCCACCGTGCTGTCGGCCCAGACCACCGACCTGCGCGTCAACCAGACCACCCCGGCGCTCTTCGCCAGGTACCCCGCCCCCGAGGACCTCGCCGCCGCCGATCCGGAGGAGGTCGAGGAGATCCTGCGGCCCTGCGGCTTCTTCCGGGCCAAGACCAAGTCGGTCATAGGGCTGTCCAAGGCCCTCGCCGAGGACTTCGGCGGCGAGGTGCCCGGCAGGCTCGAGGACCTCGTCAAGCTGCCCGGCGTCGGCCGCAAGACGGCCTTCGTCGTCCTCGGCAACGCCTTCGGCCGGCCCGGGATCACCGTGGACACGCACTTCCAGCGGCTGGTCCGGCGCTGGAAGTGGACCGGCGAGACCGACCCCGACCGGATCGAGGCCGCCATCGGCGCGCTGTTCCCGAAGAGCGACTGGACCGACCTCTCCCACCACGTGATCTGGCACGGCCGCCGGATCTGCCATGCCCGCAAGCCCGCCTGCGGCGCCTGCCCCATCGCCCCGCTCTGCCCGGCCTACGGCGAGGGCGAGACCGACCCGGAGAAGGCGAAGAAGCTGCTGAAGTACGAGAAGGGCGGCTTCCCGGGGCAGCGCCTGAAGCCCCCGCAGGCCTACCTCGACGCAGGCGGCAAGGCGGCACCGCCACTGGGGGCCGCGTGACGGAACGATCTCGGGGTTCCCAGGCGTTGGAGAGGGCAGAGCGACGGGGGTGGCGATGACGAGGGCCAGTGACACACAGGGCGGTCCGGTGGCGCTCAGCAAAGAAGGGCTGCCGGAGTGGCTGGAGCCCGTCGCGGGCGCCGCCGAGACGGTCCAGCCGCTCCAGCTGAGCCGCTTCCTGCCGCCGGAGAACGGTTCGGGGCGGCAGTCCGCCGTGCTCATCCTGTTCGGCGAGGGCGCGCGCGGCCCCGAGCTGCTGCTCATGGAGCGCGCGGGCTCCCTGCGCTCGCACGCCGGGCAGCCGTCCTTCCCTGGCGGCGCGCTCGACCCGGAGGACGGCGATCCGCAGGGCGACGGCCCGCTGCGGGCCGCGCTGCGCGAGGCCGAGGAGGAGACCGGGCTCGACCCCTCCGGCGTGCAGCTCTTCGGCGTGCTGCCCCGGCTCTACATCCCGGTCAGCGGCTTCGTCGTCTCCCCCGTGCTGGGCTGGTGGCGCAGACCGAGTCCGGTCGGGGTGGTCGACCCGAACGAGACCGCGCGGGTCTTCACCGTCCCCGTGGCGGATCTCACGGACCCCGCCAACCGCGCCACCGCCGTGCACCCCAGCGGCCACCGGGGTCCGGCATTTCTGGTCGAATCGGCCCTGGTCTGGGGCTTTACGGCCGGAGTGATCGACCGCCTGCTCCACTTCGCGGGCTGGGAGCGCCCCTGGGACCGCCGGAAGCAGGTCCCGCTCGACTGGCACGCATGACAGGGTGATCCCCGTGCGTGTTGTCCGGGGGACGAACCCCCGCACCCCCCGGCGGGGCCGCGGGGGACCGGAGTGAGTAGGCGAGGCCTGAAGCGGTGAACGTGCTGGACATCCTGTTGCTGGTCGCGGCCGTGTGGTTTGCGGTGGTGGGCTATCGCCAGGGCTTCGTCGTCGGCATCCTGTCGGTGATCGGGTTCCTGGGCGGCGGTCTCGTCGCCGTGTACACGCTGCCCGTGATCTGGGACGCCATGACCGGCAAGGCGGAGGTCGGCACCACCGCTGCCGTCGTGGCCGTGGTCGTCGTCATCGTCTGCGCCTCCGTGGGCCAGGCCCTGACCACCCACCTCGGCAACAAGCTGCGCCGGCACATCACCTGGTCCCCGGCCCGCGCCCTGGACGCCACCGGCGGCGCGCTGGTCAACGTCGTCGCGATGCTGCTGGTCGCCTGGCTGATCGGCTCCGCCCTGGCCGGCACCACCCTGCCGACCCTCGGCAAGGAGGTCCGCGGCTCCAAGGTGCTCCTCGGGGTGTCCCGAGCGCTGCCCGCCCAGGCCGACACCTGGTTCGCGGACTTCTCCTCGGTGCTTGCGCAGAACGGTTTCCCGCAGGTCTTCAGCCCGTTCTCCAACGAGCCGATCAAGGACGTCCGGCCGCCGGACCCGGCCCTCGCGCGCAGCGCGGTCGCCGTCCGCGCCCAGCGCTCCATCGTCAAGGTCACCGGCACCGCCCAGAGCTGCGGCAAGGTCCTGGAGGGCACCGGCTTCGTCTTCGCCGACCGCCGGGTGATGACCAACGCGCACGTGGTCGGTGGCGTCGACGCGCCGAGCGTGCAGATAGGCGGGGAGGGCCGCAAGTACGCCGCGAAGGTCGTCCTCTACGACTGGAAGCGCGACATCGCCGTACTCGACGTACCGGACCTGAAGGCCAACGCCCTGAGGTTCACCGGCCAGGACGCGACCGGCGGCGACGGCGCGATCGTCGCGGGCTTCCCGGAGAACGGCTCGTACGACGTGCGCGCCGCCCGGGTACGTGGCCGCATCGTGGCCAACGGCCCGGACATCTACCACCGCAGCACGGTCCGCCGCGACGTCTACTCCCTGTACGCGACCGTCCGCCAGGGCAACTCCGGCGGCCCGCTGCTCACCCCGGACGGCAAGGTGTACGGCGTGGTGTTCGCCAAGTCGCTCGACGACGCGGACACCGGCTACGCGCTGACGGCGGACGAGATCCGGCCCGACATCGACAAGGGGCGTACGGCGAACGAGCAGGTGGGCACGGACAGCTGCGCCCTGTAGTGCGCGCGGGCGTGCCCGGCCGCTGCAAGGTGCGCGGGGGTGCCCGGCCGTTGTGACGCGTGCTGGTGTGCCCGGCCGCTGTGGCGTGCGCGGAGGTGTCCGGCCGCGGTGGCGTGTGCCGCGGCGCTCAGCCGCGCGGATGACGCAGGCGTACCGAGACCCAGCGGGCCCGGCGGCGCAGGATGCGCGGAATTCCCACCCGCAGGTCCGCTTCCGCGAGCTGCGGGGTGCCTCGCTGAGGCGTGCTCAGGCTCGAGGCCGAGCGGCGGTTGCGGGGTGCGTCACTGTAGTCGTGCGTCCAGCCCATACCCCGACGTGTGCCCCCGCCCCAAGGTCGATAACCGCCTGCGCGCCCCCCAATTGGCCTATGCGGCGGGCATGTGGCCGTTCGGGGGACAAGTGTTCAGGAACCGGGTGCTCCACGCTTCGATCCGTCACCGTACGGTCACACGTCCGGGTGGTGCTCATCGCATGGTCACCGGTCCGGCTCGGGATCCTTCAGCCAGTTGATCAGCTCCGTGGAGAAGACCGCCGGGTCCTCCTCGTGCGGGAAGTGACCGAGACCGTCGAACAGCCGCCAGCGGTACGGCGCTTCGACGTACTCGCCCGAACCGGCCGCGCTGCGCGTGCGGGTGACCGGGTCCAGCGAGCCGTGCAGGTGCAGCGTCGGCACCCGCACCGGACGCTTCATCCTGCGGTAGAACTGCACGCCGTCCGGGCGCGCAAGCGAGCGCACCAGCCAGCGGTACGGCTCGATCGCGCAATGTGCGGTGGACGGGATGCACATGGCCCGCTGGTACGCCTCCACGGCCGTGTCCTCGGGCAGCCGCGGCCCGGACCAGTCCCGGATCAGCCGGCCCACCAGCGCACCGTCGTCCGCGGTCAGTTGACGCTCCGGCAGCCACGGCCGCTGGAAGCCCCAGATGTAGGAGTTGGCGGCGGTCTGGCGGGCGTCCCTGAGCATCGCCGCGCGCCAGCGCCGCGGGTGAGGCATCGACACCACGGCGAGGCGCCGGACGAGCTTGGGCCGCATGGCCGCCGCCGTCCACGCCAGATAGCCGCCGAGGTCGTGCCCGACCAGCGCGGCGTCCGGCTCGCCCAGCGAACGGATCACACCGGTGACGTCCAGCGCGAGGTTGGCGGGGTCGTACCCGCGGGGCGTGCGGTCGCTGCCGCCGACGCCCCGCAGGTCCATCGCCACCGCCCGGTAGCCCGCGTCGGCGAGCGCGGTCAGCTGGTGCCGCCAGGTCCACCAGAACTGCGGAAACCCGTGCAGCAGCAGCACCAGGGGGCCGTCGCCGAGTTCGGCGATGTGGAAGCGAGCGCCGTTGGCGGCGACATCCCGGTGCGTGACCGGCTTCCCGTCCGGCAGGTCGATCCGGACGGGCGAAAGTGCGGCTGGGTCCGTCATGACGACGAGCGTGCCACAGCCTCGATGGCCGCGGGGCCGCGGTCCTCGGGCAGCTCCGGGCGCGGATGCGGCTTGGCGTTCTGCAGGACGTTCGCCGACTCCTTCATCGAGGCCGCCACCTTCTGCGGGCCCTGGCTCTCCTTGGTCTTCTTCGCGAACGCCACGCCGATGAGCCCGAGGACTCCGGCGACCAGCACGTTGGCCGCGAACGACAGCAGGAAGCAGACCGCCAGGTTCCAGCCGGTCCAGGTGCGGATGCCGTACGCCAGGGCGAAGTTGAGCATCGGCAGGGAGAACACCAGCACCGCGCCCGCCAGCGAGAAGGCGCCGCCGCTCGCCGCGCCGCGCTTCACGTCCTGCTTCAGCTGGGCCTTGGCCAGTGCGATCTCGTCGTGCACCAGCGCCGACAATTCGGTCGTCGCCGAGGCGAACAGCTGGCCGATGCTGCGTTCGGCGCCGACCGGGCTGCCGTCGGGTGCGCTCATCGCGTTCTCCCTTAGAGGTCTCTCGTGCCGCAAATGTGCTGTTCTGGTGAGTCGTGACGCTCGTACGACCCTTTGTCCGGCCGGCGTGCTCGCACCGCCGTCCGTCCGGCCGTCGTACCCGGGTGGCCGTCCGTCCGGCCATGGTGCTCGTTCGGCCGTCTTGTTTTGTACCGTCTCGTCAGATCATGCCGGACGGTCGCCCTCCTCGCCTGCCCCGCCCGGTACTTCCGCAAGCCCGTGGCGCGCTTCGGCCGCCCGCTCGGCGGCGAGACGCCGGTGTTCGGCGGCCTTGCGCTCGTGGATCTCGGCCATGCGCAGGTGGTACGCGGGGTCGTCCTGTTCGTAGACGTCCGGGATGCCGTCGAGGTCCTCGTCGCGTTCCTCTTCCTCGCACAGCTTGCGGTATCTGACGTTGCGTAGCTTCAGCAGGACCGTCGCACACACCGCCGCGATCAGCGACCCGGAGAGGACGGCCGCCTTCACCTCGTCCGTCAGCACGGCGTCGCCCGCGAAGGCCAGCTCGCCGATGAGCAGCGAGACGGTGAAGCCGATCCCGGCGAGCGACGCCACGGCGAAGACGTCGGCCCACTCCAGTTTCTCGCTGAGCTGTGCACGGGTGAAGCGGACCGCCAGCCAGGCGCCGCCGAAGACGCCGGCCGTCTTGCCCACGACGAGGCCGAGCACGACGCCGAGCGTCTCCGGCGTGGTGAAGACGTCCGCGAGTGCCCCGCCGGATATCGACACACCGGCGCTGAACAGTGCGAACAGCGGTACGGCGAGCCCGGCCGACAGCGGCCGCACCAGGTGCTCGATGTGCTCGCCCGGCGAGTGCTCCTCGCCCTCCCGGGTGGTACAGCGCAGCATCAGGCCCATCGCCACGCCGGCGATGGTGGCATGCACACCGCTGTTGAACATCAGGGCCCAGATGACGAGGGCGAGCGGTATGTACACGTACCAGCCGCGCACCCCCTTGCGCAGCAGCAGCCAGAAGACCACGAGGCCTGCGGCGGCTCCGCCGAGCGCGGCCAGGTTCAGCCGGTCGGTGAAGAAGACCGCGATGATCAGGATCGCGAAGAGGTCGTCGACGACGGCGAGGGTGAGCAGGAAGGCACGCAGGGCGCTGGGCAGCGAGGTGCCGATGACCGCGAGCACGGCGAGCGCGAAGGCGATGTCGGTGGCGGTGGGCACCGCCCAGCCCTGGGTGGAGCCGCCGCCGGTGAGGCTGGTCAGGGTGTAGACGAGCGCCGGTACGGCCATCCCGCACAGCGCCGCCACGACGGGCAGCACGGCCGCCTTCGGGTCGCTCAGGTCGCCTGCGACCAGTTCGCGTTTGAGTTCGATGCCGGCAACGAAGAAGAACACGGCGAGGAGGCCGTCGGCGGCCCAGTGGGCGACGGAGAGGTCCAGGCCGAGAGCGCCGGGGCCGAAAGAGAAGTGGCTGACGCTCGCGTAGCTGTCGTGCAGGGCGGGAACGTTTGCCCACACCAGCGCCGCCACGGCGGCGAGCAGCAGCAGGACGCCGCCGATGGTCTCGGTGCGCAGTGCGTCCGCGACGAACGTCCGCTCGGGCAGCGACAGGCGTCCCAGCAGCTTGCGGGCGGCTGTGCGGGTGCGGGGCGCGGTCACGGCAGACCTCCGGCGGGTAGGCGGAACTCACATGCCGACCAGACTTCCCGGCGCACCTGTGTCATCGCGTCACGGACGCTTTGCTTAGTTTACCTAAAAGGGGCGTCGGCCGGATCCGCTGAACCTCACGGTAGGCGCAGACGGGGCACCCGGCGCGTTCGCCGGGTGCCCCCTGGAATGCCGCTCAGTCTTTCCGGGCGCTCAGTCCGTCGGAGCGCTCAGTCCTCGCTAGGCATTCAGTCCTCGCTGGGCGCGGCCGGGAGCTTGGCCTGGATGAAGTCCATGACCGTGGAGTCGGTCAGCGTCGTGACGTCGCCGAGCCGGCGGTTCTCGGCCACATCGCGCAGCAGGCGGCGCATGATCTTGCCGGAGCGGGTCTTCGGCAGCTCCGCCACCGGCAGGATCCGCTTGGGCTTGGCGATCGGGCCGAGCGTGGCGCCCACGTGGTTGCGCAGATCGCCGATGAGCGCGTCGTCCTCCGAGGCCGTGCCCCGCAGGATGACGAACGCGACGATGGCCTGACCGGTGGTCTCGTCGGCGGCGCCGACGACGGCCGCCTCGGCGACCGACGGATGGGAGACGAGCGCCGACTCCACCTCGGTGGTGGAGATGTTGTGCCCGGAGACCAGCATCACGTCGTCCACCCGGCCCAGCAGCCAGATGTCCCCGTCGTCGTCCTTCTTCGCCCCGTCACCGGCGAAGTACTTGCCCTCGAAGCGGGACCAGTACGTGTCGATGAACCGCTGGTCGTCGCCCCAGATCGTGCGCAGCATCGACGGCCACGGCTCGGTCAGCACCAGGTAGCCGCCACCGCCGTCGGGCACCTCGTTCGCCTCGTCGTCGACGACGGTCGCGCTGATGCCGGGCAGTGAACGCTGCGCCGAACCGGGCTTCGCCTCGGTGACGCCGGGCAGCGGCGAGATCATCATGGCGCCGGTCTCGGTCTGCCACCAGGTGTCCACGACGGGTGTCCGGTCGGCGCCGATGTGCTTCCGGTACCAGATCCAGGCCTCGGGGTTGATCGGCTCGCCGACCGAGCCCAGGACACGCAGGCTGCTCAGGTCGAACTTGGCGGGGATGTCGTCGCCCCACTTCATGAACGTCCGGATCGCGGTCGGCGCGGTGTAGAGGATCGTGACCTTGTACTTCTGCACGATCTCCCAGAACCGGCCCTGGTGCGGGGTGTCCGGCGTGCCCTCGTACATGACCTGCGTGGCGCCGTTGGCCAGCGGGCCGTAGACGATGTACGAGTGCCCGGTGACCCAGCCGACGTCGGCGGTGCACCAGTAGACGTCCGTCTCCGGCTTGAGGTCGAACACCGCCCAGTGGGTGTAGGCCGCCTGGGTGAGGTAGCCGCCGGAGGTGTGCAGGATGCCCTTCGGCTTCCCCGTCGTGCCGGAGGTGTAGAGGATGAACAGCGGGTGCTCCGCCTCGAACGCCTCTGGGGTGTGCTCGGCCGACTGGCGCCCGACCAGTTCGTGCCACCACACGTCCCGCTCGCCGTTCCAGACCACTTCCTGCCCGGTCCGGCGCACCACGAGCACGTGCTCGACGTTGCCCGCCTTCTCGGCCGCCTCGTCCACGGCCGGCTTGAGCGCGGACGGCTTGCCTCGCCGGTAGCCGCCGTCGGCGGTGATGACGACCTTCGCGTCCGCGTCCTGGATGCGGGTCGCGAGCGCGTCCGCCGAGAAGCCGCCGAAGACGACCGAGTGCGCGGCACCGATACGGGCCGAGGCCAGCATCGCGATCGCGGTCTCCGGGATCATCGGCATGTAGATGGCGACCCGGTCGCCCTTCTGCACGCCCAGCTCCAGCAGCGCGTTGGCGGCCTTGGAGACCTCGTCCTTCAGCTCCGCGTAGGTGATCGCGCGGCTGTCGCCCGGCTCACCCTCGAAGTGGATGGCGACGCGGTCCCCGTGTCCGGCCTCCACATGCCGGTCCACGCAGTTGTACGCGACGTTCAGCTCGCCGTCCTTGAACCACTTCGCGAACGGCGGGTTCGACCAGTCCAGCGTCTCGGTCGGTTCCTTGGCCCAGGTCAGCCGGCGGGCCTGCTCGGCCCAGAAGCCGAGCCTGTCAGCCTTGGCCTGTTCGTACGCCTCCGCGGTGACGTTGGCGTGCGCGGCCAGGTCGGCGGGGGGCGCGAACCTGCGTTCTTCCTTGAGCAGGTTGGCCAGGCTCTCGTTGCTCACGACATCTCCCATTCCAAGGGTGTCCGTTGTGTCCCAGGCCACAGCTCATCAGACGCGGGGGGCCGATGACAAGGGTCGGCCGAAAAATTGGTTTAGACCTGTCTGGGACCGCTTGCACGCACCCCTCCGCGCTCCTCCTCACCTCCGTCCACGCCCTCCGGGGCGCTTCCGGTCGCGGACCCCGTGACGCTTTCGAACACCGTTGCTCCTTCCGTCTCCGCGAGCAGGTACGCCTGTGCCTCGCCCACGTGGAAATACATGCCGTGCAGCTCCAGTTCGCCCTCGGCCAGTGCCCGTTCGACCGGTCCGTGGCTCCGCAGATGTGCCAGCTGCTGGACCACGTTGGTCAGGCACAGCCGCTCCACCGCGTCCGCGGGCTCCCGCCCGGCCAGCCGGGCCCGGCCGTGGTGGTCGCAGCCCGTCCGCGCCAGACTCGGCAGTCCGTGCCGCAGCCACCGCTGCAGTGGGCCGCCCCCGTGCCCGGCGCCGCTCGTCAGCAGCGCCTGCATCGCCCCGCACCCGGAGTGACCGCACACCGTGATGGAGCGCACCCCGAGCACGTCCACCGCGTATTCGATGGCGGCGGCCACCGAGTCGTCGCCGTGCTCCTCGCCTGCCGGCGGCACCAGGTTGCCGATGTTGCGGACGACGAACAGGTCGCCGGGACCACTGGCGGTGATCATCGACGTGACGAGCCGGGAATCGGCGCAGGTGAGGAAGAGCTGGGACGGACGCTGGCCCTCCCGGGCGAGCCGCGCCAGTTCCTCCCGTACCAGCGGCGCCGTGTTCCGCTGGAACGAGCTGATGCCGCGGGCCAGTTCATGGGCCGCCTCCCGTCCTGCGGGGGCGTCGGGGGAGCCGGCGAAGCAGGACTGGTGGTTGCGCCAGGGCGTCCAGGGGCCGCACCGGCACTCGGCCGCGGGAACCTGCCCGGCGGTCCGGATTCCGCCGCGCCGGCCCGCCAGCTCGGCCGTGCCTCCTCGCGCGGTGTGGCTGCTTCGCCAGTCCTGCAGTGACTCGTACGCCGCGTGGTCCATGAACGACCCGTCCAACTCCACGGCGGCGTGGGCGCCTTGGGGTACGAGATGCAGGGCTCTGCTGAGCCGGGGCACCGCGAGGAAGGTCAGCTGGCCTCGGACGCGTACATGATGGACTCCTTCCTTCTCCTCGTGAGTGATACGGGTGCGGGTGAGGCGGTGCAGGGCGACGGCGACCGCCACGGCGACCCCGAGGAGCACGCCCTCCAGGACGCCGAGGAACACCACACCGAGTGTGGTCGCGGCGTAGACCAGCACTTCGCGGTGGCGCGTCACCGTGCGGATGTGGTGCAGGGACACCATCTGGATGCCGACGGCCATCACCAGGGCGGCGAGGGAGGCGAGCGGGATCTCCTCCAGGATCGGGACCATCAGCAGCGCGGCGACTACTACGAGAACGCCGTGCAGCATCGTGGAGTTCCGGCTCACCGCACCGGAATTCACATTCGCGGTACTGCGCACCGCCACCCCCGCGACCGGCAGCCCGCCGAGCGACCCGGACACGATGTTGGCGGCGCCCTGGCCCAGCAGCTCGCGGTCCAGGTCGGAGCGGCCGACGCGGGACTGCGGGCCGGGGCGGGCGGCGAGCAGCTTGTCCACGGCCACCGCGCCGAGCAGCGACTGGACGCTGCACACCAGGGTGGTGGTGAGCACGGCGGCGACGACGCCGGACACGGGGCCCTCGGGCAGCCCGGCCAGGGCGTGACTGCGCCAGGACGGCAGGTCGACCCGGGGCAGGGACAGGCCGGCGAGGGCGGCGGTCGCGGTGGCCCCGGCGACGGCGACGAGCGCGGCCGGCACGGTGCGCAGCAGCCGTCCCGCCCGGCCCGGCAGGCGGGGCCAGGCCAGCAGCAGGGCCAGGGTCAGCGCGCTCATCGACACGGCGGCCGGGTGCAGGTCGGCCAACTGGGCGGGCAGGGCACGCAGGTTGGCCAGGACGGAGCTGTCCGGGCTGCCGCCGAGGACGATGTGCAACTGGGCCACGGCGATGGTGATGCCGATGCCGGCGAGCATGCCGTGCACCACGGCCGGACTGACCGCCAGCGCACCGCGCGCCACCCGCAGACAGCCGAGGCCGAGCTGGGCCAGACCGGCGAGGACCGTGATGCCGCAGGTGGTCCGCCAGCCGTAACGGTGGATCAGGTCGGCGGTGACCACGGTCAGCCCGGCGGCGGGGCCGCTGACCTGCAAGGGGCAGCCGCCGAGCCGGCCGGCGACGATTCCGCCGACCGCGGCCGCGACGAGGCCTGCCTGGAGCGGGGCGCCGGTGGCGAGGGCGATGCCGAGGGAGAGGGGGAGGGCGATCAGGAAGACCGCGACGGCCGCCGACAGGTCGGCGCCCTCGACGGGAAAGCGGCCGGTCTTCGGCGCGGGGGTGTGCGGCGGGTGGGGGTGGGTGTGCGGGGGTGCGCAGGCGGACATGTTCCCGTCTCCTCCGGGGCGGCGCGGTCGCGGACTGGGTGGAACCCGCGGTGGTGGGGCGGGGCTCGGTCGCGGCCGTGGGTCACGGCGTGCAGTGGCGGGATGGATCACGTTCGGTAAAAGAACCGTAATCCAGAGTAAAGGCAAAGCATAGTTTTTCGGGGCAAATGGGTAGGCACGTCGCCCTCCTGGGTGAAGCGGTCATTTCATCGGCTTGTCGTACTAATTCCTTCTCGGTCCCGTGCGACCTTGGCGGCGCTGTCGGGACAAGCCCGGCACATCACCTGAAACGGCCCTCGTCAGTGCTTGCTTGAGAGAAGGAAGAAGGTGGGCGGAACATGGCCGCCACCCAGAGGATCGCCGTCGGCGCCATGGTCGCCGCGGCCTGTGCGGCGTCGCTCGCCGGTTGCTCGACCGGCTCCGACGGCACCAAGGAAGGGGCGTCCGGCCCGCAACAGGGAGCACCGGCGCCGGGGAGTGTCTTCCGGCCGATCGGCGACGGATCGACCGCCTACACCGGCTCCCAGCCGCATCTGCCCGTCCCCGAGCGGCTGAACCCCGGTCAAAAACCACCGCAGTTCGTCGTGTTCTCCTGGGACGGAGCGGGCGAGGACAGTCAGCGGCTGTTCTCGCACTTCCGCAAGGTCTCCCGGGAGAACCACGCGACCATGACGTACTTCCTCAGCGGCGTGTACATGCTGCCGGAGGAGAAACGTGACCTCTACAAGCCGCCGCAGCACTCCCCGGGCCGCTCCGACATCGGCTTCAACGACGAGGAGGGCATCGCCGACACTCTTGAGCAGGTACGGCAGGCCTGGCTGGAGGGTGACGAGATCGGTACCCACTTCAACGGCCACTTCTGCGGGCCCGACGGCGGGGTCGGCACCTGGTCGGTGGACGAGTGGAAGAGCGAGATCGCCCAGGCCAAGAAGTTCGTGAAGTCCTGGAAGACCAACTCCGGGCTGCAGGCCGCTCCGCTGCCCTTCGACTACGACAAGGAACTGATCGGCGGCCGCACCCCTTGCCTGGAAGGGCAGAAGAACTTCACGAAGGCCGCCCGGCAGCTGGGCTTCCGCTACGACTCCAGCGGGGTCGACGACCAGGTGTGGCCCGAGAAGAAGCGAGGCCTGTGGGATCTGTCGATGCAACTGGTGCCGTTCCCCGGCCACACCTATGAGCAGCTGACCATGGACTACAACTTCATGGTCAACCAGTCCGGCACCGAGACCCAGGGCGACCCCGACATGTTCGACTACTGGGGCGACCAGATGCGCGACGGTCTCCTCAAGGGCTTCTACCGGGCCTATGACGGCAACCGTGCGCCCCTGATCATCGGCAACCACTTCGAGTCCTGGAACGGCGGCACCTACATGCGTGCCGTCGAAGACGTGGTGAAGGAGGTCTGCGGCAAGCCCGACGTGCGCTGTGTCTCCTTCCGTCAGCTGGCCGACTGGCTGGACGCCCAGGACCCGCACGTCCTGGCGAAGCTGCGCACCCTGAACGTGGGCGAGGCACCCCGGCAGGGCTGGGCGTCCTTCCTGTCCGGCCGCCCGGCACCGGCGCCCAGGGGAGTGCCCGGGGCGCCGGCGGGCAAGCCGTAGGCGTCAGGCGGGGGTTGCGACACTCTCGCCGAGCAGGAACCCGGGGTCGACCTGCGCCGCCAGGTCGGCCCCGGTGCGCTCGTTGCCCCAGGACTCGGCGTTCTTCAGGTGGAAGTGCACCATCTGGCGGGTGTAGCGCTCCCAGTCGCGCCGCTCGTGGGTGGCGTCCGCCGCGGCCCGCATGGTCTGCAGAGCCTGGGCGTTGGCCTCTTCCAGGAGATCGAACCGGGGCGGGCGGCCCTTCTCCATGGCGCGCACCCAGTCCGAGCGCCCGACCGTCACGAGCAGGTCGTCTCCCACCTCCGCGCGCAGGAAGTCGATGTCGTCCTGTTCCTGGATCTTGTTGCCGACGACCTTCAGGGCGACGCCGAAGTCGCGGGCGTACTCCTTGTACTGGCGATAGACGGAGACCCCCTTCCGGGTCGGCTCGGCGACGAGGAACGTCATGTCGAAGCGGGTGAACATGCCGGAGGCGAAGGAGTCCGAACCGGCCGTCATGTCGACCACGACGTACTCGTCGGGGCCGTCGACGAGGTGGTTCAGGAACAGCTCCACCGCTCCGGTCTTGGAGTGGTAGCAGGCGACCCCCAGGTCGGCGTCCGTGAAGGAGCCCGTGACCATCAAACGGACGGCGCCGCCGTCGAGTTCCACCGGACGCGCACAGGCGTCGTAGACCGGGTTGGGCTCCCGCACCTGCACCAGCCGCGAGCCCTCGCCGGGCGGGGTCGTCTTGATCATCGTCGCGGCGGAGGCGATGCGCGGGTTGGTGCCGCGCAGGTAGTCCTTGATCAGAGGCAGTCGCTCGCCCATGGCGGGCAGCGCCGCGGCCTCCGCCTCCTGGAGGCCGAGGGCGGGGCCGAGGTGCTGGTTGATGTCCGCGTCGATGGCGACCACCGGGGCCCCGGCCGCCGCGAGGTGGCGGATGAAGAGGGAGGAGAGCGTGGTCTTGCCACTGCCGCCCTTCCCGACGAAAGCAATTTTCATGTTCACCAAGGGTAGTGGTGTGATAGCTGTACGTGTCACACCAGAGTGAAGAAGACCACTCCTTCGTGGGGTCGGCCGACGGGATGCGTAGGGTCGTACTCATGAGTACGACAGGCGCGACCGCCGAGCCTCCCCACAGCTCTCGCCCGAGCTCGAACAGCGGGGACCCCCTTGCGGCCCTGGGCTCGCTGCCCGGGGTGGCCGAGTCCGTGGAGTCCGTGCGCAAGGCCGTGGACCGGGTCTACGGGCACCGGATCATGCGCCGGCGCAGCAACGCGATCACCTCCGAGGCGGCCCTGCGCGGCGCCCGTGGCTCGGCCGCGCTGTCGGACGCCGACTGGGCCCTGGAGGAGGTGCGGCGGCGCACCGACTTCAGTGTCGACCCCGAGGCCCGCGTCGTGGGGGCGGCCCTGCGGCTCACCGCCGAGGCGGGACAGCTGTTGTCCATCTGGCGTCAGTCGCCTCTGCGGGTGCTGGCCCGGCTGCATCTGGTGGCGGCGGCGGGCAAGGACGAGCAGATCGGCAGGCCGCGTCAGGCGGGCGAGGCGGTGGACGAGCCGCTGGTCGAGCTGCCGCTGCCGGGCGCCGAGGAGGTCTCGGGCCGGCTGGAGGGCCTCGCGGACCTGATCATCGCCGGCACCTCCGCGCCCGCCCTGGTGACGGCCGCCGTGGTGCACGGCGAGCTGCTGGCGCTGCGCCCCTTCGCGTCCCATAACGGCCTGGTGGCGCGCGCCGCCGAGCGCATCGTGCTGATCGGCAGCGGCCTGGACCCCAAGGCGATCTGCCCGGCCGAGGTCGGCCACGCCGAACTGGGCCGCGCCTCCTACCTGGCCGCGCTGGACGGATACGTCTCCGGCACCCCTGAGGGCATGGCGGCCTGGATCGCGCACTGCGGCCGGGCGATCGAGCTGGGCGTGCGCGAGTCGACGGCGGTGTGCGAGGCCCTGCAGCGCGGCGCCGCCTGAGGAAGGGCCCCGCAAACGGGTTGCGGCGGTACGAGTATTCGTACCGCCGCTGGCATGTTCACCCGGTTACCAGGCGTCCTCGATATGTTGCCCATCAGGTCGGGATGCTTTGCCCGTCACCTGGTGCGGCTGGCCCGTAATCGACGGGTCGACGTCGCGTGGGTGCCCGATGTTCATGCTGGGTCCGTGGGCCATTTGCGTAGGTAGGGGATCCTCTCGGATGTCCTCTGGTCTCGCGGGCCTAAGTTCTTTGTACCGCGGGCAGGGGGCAAGCGGAACCCCTGCCCGCACTTCTTTACTTTCGGCTGCAAACGGGTCGAAACGGGCGCCGGTCAGACGGTGCTGCGGCGCTTGCTGGCGTACCAGACGAGGCCGGCGGTCGCCGCCGCCGCTCCTATGGCCGCCGCCGCGACCAGTGCTGGGCGCGGCGGGACGGAGAGGGTGGGCAGTCGTTTTTTGAGCGGGACCGGGTGACGGAACTCGAGAACCGGCCACCCGCGCGCGAGTGCCTCGCGGCGCAGCGTGCGGTCGGGGTTCACGGCGTGCGGGTGCCCGACCGTCCGGAGCATCGGCAGGTCGGTCGCCGAGTCGCTGTAGGCGTAGCAGCGGCCGAGGTCGTAGCCCTCGGACGCGGCCAGCTCCCGGATGGCCTCGGCCTTGGTCGGGCCGTAGGCGTAGTACTCCACCTCTCCGGTGAAGCAGCCGTCGTCGCCGACGACCATGCGGGTGGCCACCACTCGGTCGGCGCCCAGCAGCTCGCCGACCGGCTCGACGACCTCGGCGCCCGAGGTGGACACGATCACCACGTCCCGGCCGGCCGTGTGGTGCTCCTCGATGAGGGAGGCGGCCTCGTCGTAGATGATCGGGTCGATCAGCTCGTGCAGTGTCTCGGCGACGATCTCGCGCACCTGCTGGACGTTCCAGCCGCGGCACAGTGCGGACAGATACTCGCGCATGCGCTCCATCTGGTCGTGGTCCAGGCCGCCGGCCAGGAAGACGAACTGGGCATATGCGGTACGCAGCGCAGCCCTGCGGTTGATCAGCCCGCCTTGGTAGAAGGACTTGCTGAAGGTGAGCGTGCTCGACTTCGCAATGACCGTCTTGTCCAGGTCGAAGAAGGCTGCTGCGCGAGGCAAGGAGTGGTTTTCCACGCCCTTGAGCATAGGCGCCCACCATTCGGCGTAAGGTGGGGCGCGTGGGTTTGCCTGAGAGGGCTCTCGGGTACACCATGGAAGTCACGGATCGTTCGCGACCGTGCTAACCCGGCCCGACTCCTCCCCCCCCGAGTCGGCCGTGGGGACGACCCCCGCTCTCCCCCCCGGCGGGGGTCGTCGCATGTCCGGACGGCTTTTCGCTCTTCCTCTTACTCCTCACACGGCCCTGCGGCCGGCTGAGCGCCGCAGCGGGCTGCGTCTCGTCATGCCCATGATTGATTACCTTGCGTAATCAGAGGACTGCTCTGCGGAAGTCGCACGCGGATGAGTACAGGGTCACCGGTATGGGTGACGGAGATATTCACAGGGCCTGGCTTGTCCACAGTTTTCAACCAAGATCCACATTATTTCGCGGATCGCTGCACCGTGATTCCAGCGCGCTCCGGCCGGCGAGTTCATGGCCGGTTCCGATTGCCGAAGCGCGTATGGCCGGTTCCTATCGGCCGTTCATATGGAAGCCGCTTGCCGGTTCTTCACATCTTTGGGAATCGCGGGGCCGCAGGGTCTGCGCGGCCCACGCAGCGAAGGGGGAACACCCGTGACCGGAACCGTCACCCACGACCCGCCGCCCGGCACCGGAGACCGGCCCGGACGGCCGCTCATCGTGACCGAGGACGCCGTGATCCTGGACGATCTGCTGCGCCTGTGCGCCGCGGCGGGAGCCACACCCGAGGTCCGTCACGGCGTACCGGAATCCGGGGACGACTGGCAGGCCGCCCCGCTCGTGCTGGTCGGTGACGACGCCGTTCCCCGGGTGCGCGGGGCAGCGCGCCGGCCCGGGGTGGTGCTGATCGGCCGGGATCAGGACGACTCGGGGGTGTGGAAACGAGCCGTCGAGATCGGCGCCGACCACGTCCTGATGCTCCCCGACGGCGAGCAGTGGCTGGTCGACCGCATCGCCGACGTCGCCGAGGGGATCGGCCGCCCCGCTCTCACCGTCGGAGTGATCGGCGGACGGGGCGGAGCCGGCGCGTCCACGCTCGCGTGCGCGCTCGCCGTCACCTCGGCGCGTGAGGGGCTGCGCACTCTCCTGGTGGACGCCGATCCGCTCGGCGGCGGACTCGACGTACTCCTCGGCGGCGAGAGTGCCGAAGGTCTGCGCTGGCCGGCCTTCGCCGCCTCCCGTGGCCGGGTGGGCGGCGGCGCCCTGGAGGAGTCGCTGCCCCGACTGCACTCCCTTCGCGTGCTCAGCTGGGACCGCGGCGACTGTGTGGCCGTTCCGGCCCCGGCGGTGCGTGCGGTGCTGGCCGCCGCCCGGCGGCGCGGCGGCACCGTCGTGGTCGACCTGCCCCGCCGTCTGGACGACGGAGTCGCCGAAGCCCTCGCCCAGCTCGACCTGGCCCTGCTCGTCGTCCCCGCCGAACTGCGCGCGGTCGCCGCCGCCGGGCGGGTCGCCTCCGCCGTCGGCATGGTCGTGCGCGACCTGCGGGTGGCGGTCCGCGGGCCGTACGCCCCCGGCCTCGACGACCAGGAGGTGGCACGGCTGCTCGGCTTGCCGCTGGCCGGCGAGGTGCCCGTCGAACTGCCGCTGCTGCGGCCCCTGGGCGGCGCCAAACCACCGGCCGGCACCGGTCGCGGCCCGCTCGCCCGCTTCTGCCTGAACTTCTGGGAGCGCGCGCTGGTCGAGGCGGGAGGCGCGCGATGACCCTGCCCGGCCTCGACCGGACCGACGGCGCGGCCCTGCTCGACGGCGTCCGCCGCTGGCTCGCCGAGAGCGGCGCCGAACCCACCCCCGCGCGCGTGGCCCAGGCCCTGCGCGAACAGGGCCGGGTGCTCGGCGACGCCGAAGTCCTCGGCGCGGCGGAGCACCTGCGGTCCGAACTCGTCGGCACCGGCCCCCTGGAACCGCTGCTCGCCGACCCGGAGGTGACCGACGTCCTGGTCTCCGCCCCGGACCGGGTGTGGGTGGACCGCGGCGGCGGTCTGGAGCTGACCCCGGTCACCTTCCCCGACGCGGCGGCCGTACGACGCCTCGCGCAGCGGCTGGCCGCCGTGGCCGGACGCCGGCTGGACGACGCCCGGCCGTGGGCGGACGCCCGGCTGCCCGACGGTACCCGGCTGCACGCGGTGCTGCCCCCGGTCGCCGTCGGCTGCACCTGCCTGGCCCTGCGGGTGGTACGGCCCAGGGCCTTCACCGTCGAGGAACTGGTCGCAGCCGGCACAGTGCCGCCCGGCGGCGACCGGATCCTACGGGCGCTTGTCACGGCCCGGCTGTCCTTCCTCGTCAGCGGTGGCACCGGAAGTGGCAAGACGACCCTGCTCAGCGCCCTGCTGGGGCTCGTCGGACCGGGCGAGCGGATCGTGCTCGCCGAGGACTCGGCCGAGCTGCGACCGGACCACCCGCACGTCGTCCGGCTGGAGACCCGGCCCGCCAACCAGGAGGGCGCCGGCCTGGTCACCCTGGAGGACCTCGTGCGGCAGGCCCTGCGAATGAGGCCGGACAGGCTCGTCGTGGGCGAGGTGCGCGGGCCCGAGGTCGTGCATCTGCTCGCTGCCCTCAACACGGGCCACGAGGGCGGCTGTTGCACGGTTCACGCCAATGCCGCCGCGGATGTACCGGCTCGGCTCGAGGCGCTGGCCACGGCCGCCGGGCTGGACCGGGCCGCGCTGCACAGCCAGTTGGCGGCTGCCCTCTGCGTGGTGGTGCATCTCGTACGTGACCGGTCCGGGCGGCGCCGGATCGCCGAGGTGCATGTCCTGGAGCGGGCCGCCGACGGGCTGGTGCGGACGGTGCCGGCTCTGCGGTGGGGCGAGCGGGCGTTCGTGCCGGAGCAGGGGTGGGAGCGGTTGCGGCAACTGCTCGGTGCGGCCGACGGGCCCGGAGACGAGTGGGAGAGGTGAACGAAGTGAGCGGTGAGACGTCGACGGGAGCCGCGCTGCTCTGTCTCGGCGCGATGGTCTGGCTGCTGGGCGGGCGGCACTACGGGATGCGGCGGGCACGGCTGCTGCTCGCCGGCGGTGGAGCGGTGGTACCCGGGCCGCCTGCCTGGGAGCACGCTCTCGCCGAACTGCGGCGGGTGCGCGGGCGCTGCGGAGCCGAATGGTGGGTGCTCGTCGCCGGACTGGTGATCGGCCTGCTGGGCGCCTCGGTGATTCCGGTTGCCGCGGGGGCGGCCGGAGTACCGGTGCTGCGGCGGATGCGGCTGACCCGGCGGGCCCGGCACACCCGGGAACGGCGGACGGACGCGGTGATCGCCCTGTGCGGGGCGCTCGCCGGGGAGGTGCGTGCGGGACGGCAGCCCGGTGAGGCGCTGCTGCAGGCCGCGCGGGACTCGGACGGACTCGGTGACGCGCAGGCGGCCGTGGTCGCGGCGGCGCGGTTCGGCGGAGACGTGTCCGGCGCGCTTGCCGCGGCGGCCCGGCAGCCGGGCGCAGAGGGCCTGCTCGGGCTCGCCGCGTGCTGGCGGGTCGCCGTGGACCAGGGCGCCGGACTCGCCGCCGGACTGGACCGGCTGGACGGAGCCCTGCGTGCCGAGCGGGACCAGCGTGCCGATCTGCGCGCCCAGCTGGCGGGCGCCCGCGCCACCGCGGTCCTGCTCGCCGCGCTGCCCGCCCTCGGCCTGCTCCTCGGCGCGGCCATGGGGGCCGATCCGCTGCGGGTCCTGCTGCACAGCGGGGCCGGGCTCGGCTGCCTGGTGGCCGGGGCGGTGTTCGAGGGTGCGGGGATGTGGTGGGCCGTGCGGATCGTGCGGGCGGCGGAGGGGGTGTGAGCGGTGGTGGGGCGCGGGCGCAGGGGGTGACGGCGTGGGCGGCGGAGGGGCGAGGCGTCGGTGCGGGCGAGGGGCGTCGATGTGGTGGTCGGTGTGGTGGTCGGTGTGGTCGTGATGTGGCGGACAGTCCGAATGATGCGGAAAGGGCAGCGGGTATGAGCGGGGAAGTCGTCCACAGGCTGGGGATGGCCGGGATCGTGGTGCTGGTTCTCGGCTGGGGTGTCCGGCGGCTGGATCTGGCGCGGCGACGGCGTCGGGCGCGGCGCCGGGTGGCCGAGCTGTTGGGCCTCGAAGTGCCCGTGGCCAGGGCTCTGTTCACGGTTCCCGGCGCCGTGCGGCGGTGGTTGCCGCCGGCCGGTGCGGCCCTCGGCGCATGGGTGCTGGTCGGCGGGCTCACCGGGGTTCTGCTGGGGCTTGGTACGGGCGCGGCGCTGGGCTGGTGGCGGAGTCGCCAGGCTCCGGCGGGGGAGGCGGCGGTGGTCGACACCGCCGAGGCGGCGCGCCAGCTCCCGCTGGCCGCCGACCTGCTGGCCGCCTGCATCGCAGCCGGTGCCGCACCGGTGACCGCCGCCCACGCGGTGGGAGAGGCCCTCGGCGGACCCGTCGGGCATGCGCTCGCGCGGGGTACGGCGGAGACCCGGCTCGGCGGTGAACCGGCGGACGCCTGGCGGAGCTTGGCCGCGCTGCCGGGCGCCGCCGCCCTGGCACGGCTGCTGGAGCGGGCCGACGAGTCCGGGCTGCCCGCGGCCGGCCCGGTGGCCCGCCTCGCCTCGGACGCGCGTGCGGAGTGGGCCCGTACCGCGACGGTCCGGGCGCGGCGGGCGGCCGTGCTCATCTCCGCGCCGGTCGGACTGTGTTTCCTGCCCGCCTTCATCGCGCTCGGTGTGCTGCCCGTCGTGATCGGACTGGCAGGCGGGGTGATCGGAGGGAGGTGAGGCGGACGGGAGCAGACCAGCAGGCAGACGGCAGGTAAGTGCCGGAATCGACAACAGACCTAAACCTCACGGGGGTTGATATGTGCAGGAAGATCAGGGAAGCGGCGCTGCGGCTGCGCAGGGCATGCCGTCAGGACGCCGGAATGGTGACGTCCGAGTACGCGATGGGCATCATCGCGGCCGTCGGGTTCGCGTTGCTGCTCTACGAGGTCGTCACCAGCGGCCAGGTCCGGGCGGAACTGCAGGCCATCGTGAAGAAGGCCCTCAGTGCGCGCATGTGACCGGCGGGACGGGGACCGCGGGTTCGTGACCGCGGAGGCGGCCGTGGTGCTGTCCGTGCTGGTGGCGTTCACCATGTCGCTGGTCTGGGGGCTGCTCGTGGTGGCGGCGCAGATCCAGTGCGTGGACGCCGCCCGCGCGGGCGCCCGGGCCGCGGCCCGGCAGGATCCGGCCGATGCCGTGGTGGCGGTGGCCCGGGAGGCGGCGCCGCGTGGAGCGCGGGTGACCCTCGCGCGCCAGGGTGACCGGGTCCGGGTCACGGTGGTGGCCAGACCGCCGGTGCTGAGCGGGCTGCCGTTCGAGGTGCGGGAGGAGGCCGTGGCGCTCGCCGAGGACACGGTGGGGGCTGAGGGAGGCGGTCCATGAGGCACCTGGGTGAGTCGGGTGGCAGGTGGGGCTCCGCGGCGCCTGAGAGCGACGGAGGAGGGGCCGTGAGGCGCTGGGGCGAGTCGGGTGGCAGGCGGGGCTCTGCGGCGCCTGAGAGCGACGGAGGAGGGGCCGTGGGGCGCCTGGGCGGGTCGGCGAGCAGTCGGACTCGAAGACGGGCAGGCGGGCCCGTGCGGCGCCGGGGCGAACCGGAGGGGAAGCCGGCCGTGAGGCCTCGGAGCGACTCGGAGGACTGGCCGGCTTCGAGGAGTCGGAGTGAGCTGGAGGACGGCCGGAGGCGTTCCGACCGGCGACCACAGGCCGGCCGTGGGTGTCACGAGAAGGCGCGGGATGGCAGGCGGCGGGGCCCGGAGCGGGGGCCGGGCACCGACCGGGGGTCGGCCACCATCTGGAGTCTGGGGGCCATCGCCGTGCTGTGCGTGGTGTTCGGCGCCGTGCTCGCCCTCGGGCAGGCCGTCGTCGTCCGGCACCGGGCGGCCGGGGGCGCGGATCTCGCGGCGCTCGCGGCGGCGGACCACTGGGCAGAGGGCGTCGCGGCGGCCTGCGCCCGGGCCGAGGAGCTGGCGGCGGCCCAGGGCGTGCGGATGGTGCGCTGCGCGATCGTGGGCGAGACCTCCGAGGTGACGGCGGCCGCCGGAAGAGGGCCGTTCGTGGCGGAGGTGCGGGCGAGAGCAGGGCCGGCAGGGCCCGTGGTGCCGCCGCTCAAGGACGAGGCGCCCGCCCCGGAGCCGATTCCGCCCGCCCCGGATCCGACTCCTCCGCCGGCCGGTCCTCCGGCTTCTCCTGCGGTGCGCCCCGCAACAGCACCGTGAGGAGCCGTACCGCGCCCCTCTTGTGCAGCGGGTCGTTGCCGTTGCCGCACTTGGGGGACTGGATGCAGGACGGGCAGCCCGCCTCGCACTCGCAGGAGGCGATGGCCTCACGGGTGGCGGCGAGCCAGGCGCGGGCGGTGTGGAAGGCGCGCTCGGCGAAGCCCGCGCCGCCGGGATGGCCGTCGTAGACGAAGACCGTCGGGAGGAGCGTGTCGGGGTGCAGGGGCACGGAGACGCCGCCGATGTCCCAGCGGTCGCAGGTCGCGAAGAGGGGCAGCATGCCGATCGAGGCGTGCTCGGCGGCGTGCAGGGAGCCGCCGAGGATCTCCGGGATGATCCGGGCCTCGTCCAACTGGTCCTCGGTGACCGTCCACCACACCGCGCGCGTGCGCAGGGTACGAGGAGGGAGGTCGAGTTTCGTCTCACCCAGGACCTCACCGGTGATGAGGCGTCTGCGGAGGAAGGAGACCACCTGGTTGGTGACCTCGACGGAGCCGTAGCACAGGCGGCCGGCACCCCAAGGGATCTCGGTGTCCGTCTCCAGGACGGAGATGGACGTGGTGTCACGGGCGACCGTCGAGTACGGCGGGTCGGCCTGCTCGACCAGGGCCACCGAGTCCTCCAGGTCCAGCCGGCGCACCAGGTAGGTGCGGCCCTGGTGCAGATGGACCGCGCCCTCGTGGACCGTGGAGTGCGCGGCGGCCGCGTCGACCGTGCCGAGCAGGCGGCCCGTGTCGGCTTCCACGACCTGCACCGGACGCCCGCCGGTCCCGCGGATGTCGGTGAGGTCGGCGGCCCGCTCCCGGCGCGTCCAGTGCCAGGCCCGCGTCCGCCGGCGCAGCAGCTTCGCGGCCTCCAGCTGCGGCAGCACGTCCGCACAGGCGGGACCGAAGAGGTCCAGGTCCTCCTCGGTCAGCGGGATCTCCGCGGCGGCGGCACAGAGGTGCGGGGCGAGGACGTACGGGTTGTCGGGGTCCAGGACCGTCGATTCCACCGGTTGGTCGAACAGGGCCTCGGGATGGTGGACGAGGAAGGTGTCCAACGGGTCGTCGCGGGCGACCAGGACCGCGAGGGCACCCTGGCCGGAGCGGCCCGCGCGGCCCGCCTGCTGCCACAGGGAGGCCCGCGTGCCGGGGTAGCCGGCGATCACGACCGCGTCCAGGCCGGAGACGTCCACACCCAGTTCCAGGGCCGTCGTGGCGGCGAGGCCGAGGAGTTCCCCGGAGTGCAGGGCGCGTTCCAGGGCGCGGCGTTCCTCGGGGAGGTAGCCGCCGCGGTAGGCCGCGACACGCCGGACCAGGGAGCGGTCGACCTCGGCGAGTTTCTCCTGGGCGATCACCGAGATCAGCTCGGCGCCTCGCCGGGAGCGTACGAAGGCGACCGAGCGGACGCCCTGCACGGTCAGGTCGGTCAGCAGGTCGGCGGTCTCGGCGGTGGCGGTACGCCGAACGGGTGCACCCTTCTCGCCCTGCAGTTCGGTGAGCGGGGGCTCCCAGAGGGCGAAGACGAGTTCCCCGCGCGGGGAGGCGTCGTCGGCGACCTCCACGACCGGCAGGCCGGTCAGCCGGCGGGCGGCGACCGCGGGCTCGGCGGATGTCGCCGAGGCCAGCAGGAACACCGGGGAGGAGCCGTACCGGGCGCACAGGCGGCGCAGGCGGCGCAGCACCTGGGCGACGTGCGAGCCGAAGACACCGCGGTAGGTGTGGCACTCGTCGATGACGACGTACTCGAGCGACTTCAGGAAGGAGGACCAGCGCGGGTGGGACGGGAGTATCCCGCGGTGCAGCATGTCCGGGTTGGTGAGGACGTAGTTGGCGTACTGGCGGATCCACTCGCGTTCCTCGAACGGAGTGTCGCCGTCGTACACGGCCGGCCGTACGGACGTGCCGAGAGGTTGTGAAAGTTCCTTCACCGAACGGCACTGGTCCGCCGCAAGCGCCTTGGTGGGGGCCAGGTAGAGGGCGGTGGTGCCGCGGCCGTTCGGGGCCTCGGAGCCGTCCAGAAGGGTGGACAGGACGGGGACGAGGTAGGCGAGGGACTTTCCGGAGGCGGTGCCGGTGGCGACGACCACCGAGTCGCCGTCCAAGGCGTGCTCGGCGGCCAGTGCCTGGTGCGCCCAGGGGTGCTCGATGCCGCATGCCTGCACGGCTGCGATCACTTCGGACCGAATCCGATCAGGCCAGACGGCATGGCGGCCCGTGCGGGGGGGCAAGTGCTCCGTATGAGTGATGCGCGCAGACCGGCTCGGCCCGGAGGCGAGCCGGTCCAGAACGGTGCCCGGGGACGGGCGGAACGCCGGGTTCGCCTGGGATCGATCGGGTCGGTGATTCTTGGCCATCGGCACCGAGTGTGTCACCGGCGTGACGGACAATGGAGCCAAGGCGTCGTGCACGCCTGCCGGTAAGTGATTGAATGCCATCGCGGCTGGCGATGCGTCCCGGGGGCCGCAAGCCGAGGTGCCCGAGGGGCGACCGCTCGATAGCAAGGTGCTGGAGGATCCGTGGACCTGTCCCTGTCGACCCGTACCGTCGGCGATCGTACGGTCGTCGAGGTCGGTGGCGAAATCGATGTATACACCGCGCCCAAGCTGCGCGAGCAGCTGGTCGAGCTGGTGAACGACGGCAATTTCCATCTCGTCGTCGACATGGAGGGCGTGGACTTCCTCGACTCCACCGGGCTCGGCGTGCTGGTCGGCGGCCTGAAGCGAGTGCGTGCCCACGAGGGCTCGTTGCGCCTGGTCTGCAACCAGGAGCGCATTCTCAAGATCTTCCGCATCACCGGCCTCACCAAGGTGTTCCCGATCCACACCTCGGTCGAGGAAGCGGTGGCGGCCACCGACTGACGACGGACCGCTCGCCGGCGCCGGGCTCCCGCGGGGGCCCGGCCGCCGGACGGTCCCGTCCGGGCCGTGACCGGTGCCGGGCACAGAACTACACCAGGGGGTGCGGGCGCTCGGCGGCCCCGCCCCCGACCGCACGCCCGTAGTCGCGAGGGGGATGCATGGCCACCGTCGAACTCCGCTTCAGCGCGCTGCCCGAGCACGTCAGGACCGCCCGGCTGGTGGCGGCAGCGGTGGCGCGCAGGGCCGGAGTGGACGAGGCCGTCCTGGACGAGGTCCGGCTCGCCGTGGGCGAGGCATGCTCCCGCGCCGTCGGGCTGCACCAGCTCAGCGGTGTCACGGAGCCTGTGAAGGTGGCGCTGATCGAAGAGGAGAAACAGTTCTCCATCGAGGTCGGCGACGAGGCCCCGCACGCCACTCCGGGCGACACGCCCGGCGCCGGACAGGACGGCGACGCCGAGGTCGAGGAGGACGAGATGGGCCTCGCGGTCATCAGCGGCCTCGTCGACGACGTGGAGGTCAGCACCGGGCCGAACGGTGGCCTGATCCGCATGACCTGGCCGACCACTCCGTCGGCCACGGCACTCGTCTGAGCCGGCGCGCAGTCTTCGCGCACTCTTCGCAAGGGCCCTGCTGAGCAGGGCCTTTGTCGTATTTACGGAGGCCCTCGCGAATTCGTGAAGGAATTCACGATCAATAGCCTGATAATTTGATCAAGCGCCAATTCGACCGTCAATGCCTTTGAGGCATTACCTCTTTCGGGTTCTGTGGCGCCCCCCGATCATTTGCTGAAGAGCACGAGAAGGCTGATTCCGTTTACCGTCCCCTGTTTAGATCACTCGCGGCTACCTACAATCCGTCCACATCTTGAGCTCAGCCCAAGCGTCAAGGAGGACGAATGGCGGGGCTTTCTACCCCCTATCAGTCGGGTCACCCCACATCCCTCGCAGCCGCGGTCCTGACCGACGACAATCGGATCATCGTGGCCGTCATCGCGGCGGTCGCCCTGGCCGCTCTGGTGGTCGCCGGGATCCTGGTGCGTCAGGTGCTGGCGGCCGGCGAGGGCACCGACAGCATGAAACGGATCGCCGAGGCGGTCCAGGAAGGCGCCAAGGCGTATCTCGCCCGGCAGTTGCGCACGCTCGGCGTATTCGCCGTCGTCGTGTTCTTCCTGCTCATGCTGCTGCCCGCAGACGACTGGAACCAACGTGCCGGACGGTCTGTGTTCTTCCTGATCGGAGCGGTGTTCTCGGCGGCCACCGGCTATATCGGCATGTGGCTCGCCGTGCGCAGCAATGTGCGGGTCGCCGCGGCGGCCCGGGAAGCCACTCCAGCGGAAGGTGAACCGCAAAAAGATCTCACCACCGTCTCGCACACCGCAATGAAGATCGCATTTCGCACGGGCGGCGTCGTCGGCATGTTCACGGTGGGCCTCGGCCTGCTGGGCGCCTCCTGTGTGGTGCTGGTGTACGCGGCCGATGCTCCGAAGGTGCTCGAGGGCTTCGGCCTCGGCGCCGCCCTGATCGCCATGTTCATGCGTGTGGGCGGCGGCATCTTCACCAAGGCCGCCGACGTCGGCGCCGACCTGGTCGGCAAGGTCGAACAGGGCATTCCGGAAGACGACCCGCGCAATGCCGCGACCATCGCCGACAACGTGGGCGACAACGTCGGCGACTGCGCGGGCATGGCGGCCGACCTCTTCGAGTCGTACGCCGTGACCCTGGTGGCCGCGCTGATCCTCGGCAAGGCCGCATTCGGCGACTCCGGTCTGGCGTTCCCGCTGCTGGTACCCGCCATCGGCGTGATCACGGCGATGATCGGCATCTTCGCTGTCGCCCCGCGGCGCACCGACCGCAGCGGCATGACGGCGATCAACCGCGGTTTCTTCATCTCCGCGGTGATCTCCCTGGCGCTGGTCGCGGTCGCGGTCTTCGTCTACCTGCCGTCGACGTACTCCGCCCTGGACGGTGTCACCGACGCGGCGATCAGGAGCAAGGACGGCGACCCGCGGATCCTCGCGCTGGTCGCGGTGGCCATCGGCATCCTGCTCGCCGCGGTCATCCAGCAGCTGACCGGCTACTTCACCGAGACCAGCCGCCGCCCGGTCCGGGACATCGGCAAGACGTCCCTCACAGGTCCCGCCACGGTCGTCCTCGCCGGCATCTCCGTCGGCCTGGAGTCGGCCGTCTACACCGCGCTGCTCATCGGACTCAGCGTGTACGGCGCGTTCCTGCTCGGCGGTACGTCGATCATGCTGGCGCTGTTCGCGGTGGCGCTGGCCGGCACCGGCCTGCTCACCACGGTCGGCGTGATCGTCGCCATGGACACCTTCGGGCCGGTCTCCGACAACGCGCAGGGCATCGCCGAGATGTCCGGCGACGTCCAGGGCGCGGGCGCCCAGGTGCTCACCAACCTGGACGCGGTCGGCAACACCACCAAGGCCATCACCAAGGGCATCGCGATCGCCACCGCCGTCCTCGCGGCGTCGGCGCTGTTCGGTTCGTACCGCGACGCGATCACCACCAACGTGCAGGAGGTCGGCGCGAAGCTGACCGGGCCGGGTTCGCCGATGAGCCTGTCGATGGACATCTCGCAGCCCAACAACCTCGTCGGCCTCATCGCGGGCGCCGCGGTCGTCTTCCTGTTCTCCGGACTGGCCATCAACGCCGTGTCCCGGTCGGCGGGTTCGGTGGTCTTCGAGGTGCGGCGGCAGTTCCGCGAGAAGCCCGGGATCATGGACTTCACCGAGAAGCCCGAGTACGGCAAGGTCGTCGACATCTGCACCAAGGACGCCCTGCGGGAGCTGGCCACGCCGGGTCTGCTCGCCGTCATGGCGCCGATCTTCATCGGCTTCACCCTCGGCGTCGGCGCGCTCGGCTCCTACCTCGCCGGAGCGATCGGCGCGGGCACGCTGATGGCGGTGTTCCTGGCCAACTCCGGTGGCGCCTGGGACAACGCCAAGAAGCTGGTGGAGGACGGTCACCACGGAGGCAAGGGCAGTGAGGCCCACGCGGCCACGGTGATCGGCGACACGGTCGGCGACCCCTTCAAGGACACCGCCGGACCGGCGATCAACCCGCTGCTGAAGGTCATGAACCTGGTCTCGCTGCTCATCGCACCGGCAGTGATCAAGTTCTCCTACGGCAACGACAAGAACCTCGGCCTGCGGATCGGGATCGCGATCCTCGCGCTGCTGGTGATCGTCGTCTCGGTGTACGTCTCCAAGCGGCGCGGGATCGCCGTCGGGGACGAGGAGAGCGCCGAGCGGGTCACCAACTCGCCCGACGCGGCGGTGGTTTCGTAGGACTGGTCGACAAGGCCTGGTCAACAGGCGGGCGGGCGGCGCGTACTGACGTGCCGCCTGCCCGCTTCCTTGTGTGCGCCTGCCCCCGTCGTGAGCCTTCTCTCCCATGGTGCGAAAGTTCACAAAATCGGACTTGTAGGCCATTAGGCGAGGGGGCGAGTCCGTTCGCCGTGTAGATTCCGGGGGCCGAGAGCCATGGAAGGGACCGATCCGGTGAACAAGAAGCTCGCGGCCGCACTGTCCGGCGGTGCGGTACTGGTAGTGGCGTTGTCGGGCTGCAGCAGCAGCAGCAGCAGTAGCAGCGAGGACAAGGGGCCCGACCCCAAGCTGGTGGCCTGGGCCAAGACGGTGTGCGATGCGGTGCCCGCGCAGGACGCGAAGATCAAGGCGGCGAACGCGGCGATCAGCACGACGGCCGCCGACACCGCCAAGCCCGAGACGCTGCAGAAGACGGACTCGCAGGCCTTCCAGGACATGGCCGACGGCTACAAGGCGATCGCCGCCGCCATCAGCGGTGCCGGCACGCCTCCCGGCGTCGAGGGCGGTGCAAAGCGGCAGCAGGACGTGGTGAAGAACCTCAACAGCCTCGCCGACTCCTACGCCGGCCTGAAGAAGCAGGTCGACGGGCTGAACACCAAGGACCAGGGGAAGTTCGCCGCCGGTCTGCGCGATGTCGCCACGCAGATGACGGAGCTGGAGAAGCAGCACAAGAGCGGCGTCGAGGCGCTGAAGAACCTGCAGCAGGGCGAGGTCAAGGACGCCATCGCCGAGCAGGCCAGCTGCAGGAAGGTGGCGTCCTCGGCCGCGCCTTCGGCGGGCGCGACGGCCGGTTCCGCCCAGGGCTGAGCCCGGCCGAGTCCGGCGTGTCCTCGGCCGCGCCTTCGGCGGGCGCGACGGCCGGTTCCACGCAGGGCTGAGCCAGGCCGAGTCCGTTCGGCCCGCGCCCCCTGCAACGGTCGTCCGACGGCCAGGTTCCTACGGCCCGGCCGACGGGTCCGCTCAGGCCGCCTCCGAGCGGCCCCGCGGGCCACAATGGGGGCGTGACTGACTCCGGACTCGCCCCCCTGCCCGCATCCGACCGGCCGGACATCGCCGCGCGCCTGCGGGACGCGCTGCTGGCCGCCTCCTTCTCCGCCGACGGGCTGCTCGACCTGCTCGGTGCTCCCGCCTACGCGGCGCTGGCCCGCAGCGAGACCGTGCCCGCCCTGCGGGCGACCCGTGGCGACACGCCGCTGGAGACGCTGGTACGGCTGTTCCTGCTCCAGCAACCGGTGCCCCACGCGCGCGTGGCGGCCGTTCTGCCGGTCGAGGAGGCGCTGGAGGCCGGCTGGCTCACGCGCGTGGGCGGCGACGAGGTGGCCGCGACCGTGGACGTACGGCCCTACGGCGGTCCCGGCGGTGAGGACTGGTTCATCGTCTCCGACCTCGGCTGCGCGGTCGGCGGCGCCGGTGGCATCGGGCAGCGCGACGAGGGTGTCGTCCTGGGCGTCGGCGGCGCCTCCACCACCCTTGCCGGCATCACCGTGCGTACGCCCGTCTCCTCCGCCCTGGACCTCGGCACAGGCTCCGGCATCCAGGCGCTGCACGCCGCCCAGCACGCCACGCGCGTGACGGCGACCGACGTCAACCCGCGCGCGCTGCACATCACGGCGCTCACGCTGGCGCTCTCCGGCGCACCCACCGCCGATCTGCGCGAGGGGTCGCTGTTCGGGCCCGTCCGGGACGACGAGACCTTCGACCTGATCGTGTCCAACCCGCCGTTCGTGATCTCTCCGGGCGCCCGGCTGACGTACCGGGACGGTGGCATGGGCGGGGACGATCTGTGCCGCTCGCTCGTTCAGCAGGCGGGGGAACGGCTGAACGAGGGCGGGTTCGCGCAGTTCCTCGCGAACTGGCAGCACGTGGCGGGGGAGGACTGGCAGGACAGACTCAGGTCATGGGTGCCGCGCGGGTGCGATGCCTGGATCGTGCAGCGCGAGGTGCAGGACGTCACGCAGTACGCCGAGCTGTGGCTGAGGGACGCCGGGGACCATCGCGGGGACCCGGCGGAGTACCAGGCGCGGTACGACGCCTGGCTCGACGAGTTCGAGGCGCGCAAGGTCAAGGCGGTCGGCTTCGGCTGGATCACGCTGCGCCGGACCGGGGCCGCCGAACCCTCCGTCACGGTGGAGGAGTGGCCGCACCCGGTCGAGCAGCCCCTCGGGGAGACGATCCGGGCGCACTTCGAGCGCCTCGACTATCTCCGGGGCAGCGACGACGCGGCGCTGCTGGACGGCCACTTCAAGCTCGTCGCCGAGGTGGTCCAGGAGCAGGTCGGTCTGCCCGGCGCCGAGGACCCGGAGCACGTGGTGCTGCGTCAGCACCGCGGGATGCGCCGGGCGACGAAGGTGGACACGGTCGGTGCCGGGTTCGCGGGCGTGTGCGACGGCACGCTGAGCGCGGGCCGGATCCTGGACGCCATCGCGCAGCTCGTCGGCGAGGACCCCGTGCTGCTCCGCGACCGGACGCCCGCACAGATCCGGCTGCTGGTGGAGCAGGGCTTCCTGGAGCCGGCGCGCTGAGCGGGGCGCCTGCGGGCGGGAGCGCGGGATGAGGGGGCGGCGCCGGACAGGTGCCGTACCCCGGGTCCCTCTGCCGCCGTAGAGGTGATCGGGCGCAGAGGTGATGGGGCCGGCCTTCGGTGGCGGCACGAGCTTCGGCGGATGCGGGCGGGACGGTGCCCGGGACGGACGGCGGCGAACGGCGGCGACCACGGTGCGGGCCCGCACGGGGAGCGGTGAGCGGAAATCGGCCGGAAAAAATATGCGCGCCGGATTCGAGTCCATGTTTTCCGAACACATGTTCGGCAGCTCCGCGGCCTTCCGTTCACCCTGATGTCGCTTCCCGGTCTCCCGCGCGTGGCACCCTCCGGGCGCTGGGCGGGGCGGACGACAGGGAAGGGTGGACGGGCGATGGAGAGCGGGCCGGCGATCTTCGCGGGATTGGTGTTCGCCCTGTTCGGAGCGGCTCTGGTGGCCTGGACCGGGACGCGCGTGCGGCGCGGGGAACCGGTGGCCCACGGTGTGAGTCGGGTCGCATCGGCCACCTTTGCGAGCGTGGCCGGGGCGGCTGCTCTGGCCCTCGGTGTGTACTGCCTGACGCGCCTGTGACGACGGCCGGAGCCGTGTTCCCGGGGTAAGGGGAGTGTCATGCTCCGGACAGGAGCGCACGGGCTGCGCGGCACTCCGGGCGGCAGGAATGGCGGTAGTCGGGTTACCGTTCGAGTGGCCGTTGTGGGCTTTTCCCGTTTGACACGGGGGCGGGATGTAGCGTCACACTCCGCAGCGTCACACGAGCCAGTAGTACGCCGCGACCCCGGGACGAAGGCCTGGGGAGGCCCCAGCGTCGACCGGAGAGAAGAGCCAAGTTGTCCCCGACCAGCGAGACCGCACAGGGCGGCCGCCGACTCGTCATCGTCGAGTCGCCTGCCAAGGCGAAGACGATCAAGGGCTACCTCGGCCCCGGCTACATCGTCGAGGCGAGCGTCGGGCACATCCGCGACCTTCCCAACGGCGCCGCGGAGGTGCCGGAGAAGTACACCGGCGAGGTCCGCCGCCTCGGTGTGGACGTCGAACACGACTTCCAGCCGATCTATGTGGTCAACGCCGACAAGAAGGCCCAGGTCAAGAAGCTCAAGGACCTGCTGAAGGAATCCGACGAGCTGTTCCTCGCCACCGATGAGGACCGGGAGGGCGAGGCGATCGCCTGGCACCTCCAGGAGGTCCTCAAGCCGAAGATCCCCGTCAAGCGGATGGTCTTCCACGAGATCACCAAGGACGCGATCCGCGAGGCCGTCGCCAACCCGCGCCAGCTCAACCAGAAGCTGGTCGACGCCCAGGAGACCCGCCGCATCCTCGACCGCCTCTACGGCTACGAGGTCTCCCCGGTGCTGTGGAAGAAGGTCATGCCCCGGCTGTCGGCCGGCCGCGTGCAGTCCGTCGCCACCCGGCTCGTGGTGGAGCGGGAACGCGAGCGCATGGCTTTTCGTTCTGCCGAGTACTGGGACCTGACGGGCACCTTCGCGACCGGCCGCGCGGGAGACTCGTCGGACCCGTCGTCTCTGATCGCCCGTCTGCAGACCGTCGACGGCAGGCGGGTCGCGCAGGGCCGCGACTTCGACTCCCTCGGACAGATCAAGAGCGCGAACACCCTCCATCTCGACGAGGCGACCGCCCGCGCCCTCGCCGCAGCCCTGGAGAACACCCGCTTCTCCGTGCGCTCCGTCGAGTCCAAGCCGTACCGCCGCTCGCCGTACGCCCCGTTCCGTACGACGACGCTGCAGCAGGAGGCGAGCCGCAAGCTCGGCTTCGGCGCGAAGGCGACCATGCAGATCGCGCAGAAGCTGTACGAGAACGGCTACATCACGTACATGCGTACGGACTCCACGACGCTGAGCGACACGGCGATCGCGGCGGCCCGCGCGCAGGTCACGCAGCTGTACGGCGCCGACTACCTGCCGCCGCAGCCGCGCACCTACGCCGCCAAGGTCAAGAACGCGCAGGAGGCGCACGAGGCGATCCGTCCGTCGGGTGATCGTTTCCGCACGCCCGCGGAGACTGGTCTGACCGGCGACCAGTTCAAGCTCTACGAGCTGATCTGGAAGCGGACCGTCGCCTCCCAGATGAAGGACGCGACCGGTAACTCCGTCACCGTGAAGATCGGTGGCGCCGCCGCCGACGGCCGGGACGTCGAGTTCAGCGCGTCCGGCAAGACGATCACCTTCCACGGCTTCCTGAAGGCCTATGTCGAGGGTGCCGACGACCCGAACGCGGAGCTGGACGACCGCGAGCGCCGGCTGCCGCAGGTCGCCGAGGGCGACGCGCTGTCCGCCGAGGAGATCACGGTCGACGGCCACGCCACCAAGCCCCCGGCCCGCTACACCGAGGCCTCCCTGGTCAAGGAGCTGGAAGAGCGCGAGATCGGCCGCCCGTCGACGTACGCGTCGATCATCGGCACGATCCTCGACCGCGGCTACGTCTTCAAGAAGGGCACGGCACTCGTCCCGTCCTTCCTGTCGTTCGCCGTCGTGAACCTGCTGGAGAAGCACTTCGGGCGGCTCGTCGACTACGACTTCACCGCCAAGATGGAGGACGACCTCGACCGCATCGCGGCGGGGGAGGCCAAGGCCGTTCCGTGGCTGAAGCGCTTCTACTTCGGCGAGGGCCACGACGGCGTCGGCAGCGCCGCGGAGGCCGGCAACGGCGACGGGGACCACCTCGGCGGCCTCAAGGAGCTGGTGACCGACCTGGGCGCGATCGACGCGCGCGAGGTGTCGTCGTTCCCGGTGGGCAACCAGATCGTGCTCCGCGTCGGCCGCTACGGGCCGTACATCGAGCGCGGCGAGAAGGACAGCGAGCAGCACCAGCGCGCCGACATCCCCGACGACCTGGCGCCCGACGAGCTGAGCGTCGAGCTGGCCGAGGAGCTGCTGGCCAAGCCCAGCGGCGACTTCGAGCTGGGCACCGACCCGGCCACCGGCCACACGATCGTCGCCAAGGACGGCCGCTACGGCCCGTACGTGACGGAGATCCTCCCCGAGGGCACGCCGAAGACAGGCAAGAACGCGGTCAAGCCGCGGACAGCCTCCCTCTTCAAGTCCATGGCGCTCGACACGGTCACGCTCGAGGACGCGCTGCGGCTGATGTCGCTGCCGCGGATCGTCGGCACCGATGCCGAGGGTGTGGAGATCACGGCGCAGAACGGCCGGTACGGCCCGTACCTGAAGAAGGGCACGGACTCGCGCTCGCTGCAGTCCGAGGACCAGCTCTTCACGATCACGCTGGAGGAGGCGCAGGCCATCTACGCCCAGCCGAAGCAGCGTGGCCGGGCCGCGGCCAAGCCGCCGCTGAAGGAGCTGGGCGAGGACCCGGTCTCCGGCAAGCCGGTCGTGGTCAAGGACGGCCGCTTCGGCCCGTACGTCACCGACGGCGAGACCAACGCCACCCTCCGCTCGGGTGACAGCGTCGAAACGATCACTCCGGAACGTGGCTTCGAACTGCTCGCCGAGAAGCGCGCGAAGGGCCCGGCCAAGAAGACCGCGAAGAAGGCGGTGGCCAAGAAGACCGCGCCGGCGAAGAAGACCGCCGCCAAGAAGACGGCCGCGAAGAAGACGACGGCTGCCGCGAAGAAGACGACCGCCAAGAAGACCACTGCGAAGAAGACGACGGCGTCCAAGGCGACGGCTTCCGGCGCGGAGGACTGACGCCCCGTCGGCTCGCGGCCCGCGGCTTCGCGAAACGTACGCCCCGGCGACACTTCGGTGTGCCGGGGCGTACGCACGTCCGCACACGCCGGATGTGCTGTCAGCGCCTGCGCCCGTCCGCACACGCCGGATGCGCGGTCAGCGCCTGCGCCCGTGCGGACGCGCGAGGTGTGCTGTCAGCGCCTGCGGATAGGCTGAACGCATGACGCGAGCCGAGCAGCCAACGGCCCACCCCACAGCACCGGACGACGCCCTGGTCGCGGATTCCCGCGAGCGCGCCGTCCGTTCCCTGCTGCGCCGCCCCCAGTTGCGGCGCCTGTGGAGCGCGCAACTGGTGAGCGGTGTCGGCGACACCCTCTCCCTGCTGGTGCTGGTCCTCCTGGTACTCCAGGCGGCGATCGCCGAGGGGGCGTTCGGAGGTGGCTACCGAGGCGTCGCGTTCGCAGTGGCGACGGTCTTCGCCGCTCGCGTCCTCGCGGCGCTGCTCTTCGGCGCGGTCCTCCTCGGCCCGCTCAGCTCGCTCACTGCTCCGGAAGGCCCCCTCGACCGCCGCTGGACGATGGTCGGCGCCGACGGCGTGCGCGCCGCGCTGCTGATCGTCGCGCCCCTGTGGATCGACTGGACCCCGGACGACGCGCTCGCCGTCCTGCTGGTCACCGCCTTCGTCACCGGTGTCGCCGAGCGGCTGTGGACGGTGTGCCGGGAGAGCGCCGCCCCCGCCCTGCTGCCGGCCCCGCCGCCGGAGGGCGCGACGGTACGACCGCTGCCGGACCACCTGGACGCCCTGCGCCGCCTCTCGCTGCGGACGACCTTCCTCGCTGTCCCGCTGGCCGCCGCCGCGCTGGTCGTCGCCGCCCTGCTGAACAACCTGCTGGGCACCGGCGTGGCCTGGTTCGACCAGCACCAGGCGGCCCTCGGGTCGTATGTGGCGGCGGGCCTGTTCGCCGCCTCCCTGTCCGTGCTGATCTACCTGGAGCTGCCCGACACGCGCACCCCGCGCGCGCGGTCCCCGCTGGAGGGCCTGCGACGCCCGCGCACGGGCGCCGGCGTCGACAAGGGCCGTACGGGGGCCGTCCCGCTGCTCGTCCCGGCCTGCGCCGGGGTCGCCGGCGCGATCGCGGCGGCCGTCTCCGTGTGCGTGCTGCACGCCAAGGACCTGGGCGGCGGCCCGGTGCTGTACGGCCTGCTGGTGCTGGGCCTGACCGGCGGCGTCGCCGTCGGCATCCGTACGGCACCCGCTCTGCTGCCCTCCCTCTCACGCCGCCGTCTGCTGGCCCTCGCGATCGCCTTCACCGGGGTAGCGCTGCTGGTCGGCGGCTTGGTCCCGGATGTCACCACGGTGCTGCTGATCGTCACGCTGGCCGGCGCCGGCGCGGGTGTGGCCGCCAACACCGGGCACACCCTGCTCGACCAGGAGACCGAGGACTACCGCCGGGCGCGCACCACCGAGCACCTGCACGCCGTGGTGCGGGTCTTCATAGCGCTCGGCGCCCTGATCGCGCCCCTGGTCGCGGCGCTGATCGGCCCGCACCGGCTGGAGAACGGCAAGTTCGTCTTCGCACACGGCGGCGCGGCCTTCACCCTGATGCTGGTCGGCGCGCTGCTGCTGCCCGTGGCCGCACTGGTGCTCGCCAAGGTCGACGACCGGTCCGGGGTGCCGCTGCGCCAGGACCTCAGGGACGCCCTGATGGGCGGCGACGACCCGGTCCAGGAACCGGCCGCGAAGGGCTTCTTCATCGCCCTGGAGGGCGGCGACGGCGCCGGCAAGTCCACCCAGGCCGAGGCCCTCGCCGAGTGGATCCGCGGCAAGGGCCACGAGGTCGTGCTCACCCGCGAGCCCGGCGCCACCCCGGTCGGCAAGCGGCTGCGCTCGATCCTGCTGGACGTGTCCTCGGCGGGCCTGTCGCACCGCGCGGAGGCGCTGCTGTACGCGGCCGACCGCGCCGAGCACGTCGACACGGTCGTACGCCCCGCGCTGGAGCGCGGCGCGGTGGTGATCTCCGACCGCTACATCGACTCCTCCGTCGCCTACCAGGGCGCCGGCCGCGATCTGTCGCCCACCGAGATCGCCCGCATCAACCGCTGGGCCACCGACGGGCTGGTCCCGCACCTCACCGTCCTGCTCGACGTCTCGCCGGAGACCGCCCGCGAGCGGTTCACCGAGGCGCCGGACCGGCTGGAGTCGGAGCCCGCGGAGTTCCACGCGCGCGTGCGGTCCGGCTTCCTCACGCTGGCCGCCGCCGACCCCGGCCGCTACCTCGTCGTGGACGCCGGACAGGAGCCCGAGTCCGTCACGACCGTGATCCGGCACCGGCTCGACACCGTGCTGCCCCTGTCCGAGGCCGAGATCAAGGCTCAGGAGGAGGCGCGGCGTAAGGCCGAGGAGGAGGCCCGCCGCAAGGCCGAGGAAGAGGCCGCCCGTAAGGCCGAGGAGGAGCGGCTGGAGCGCGAGCGCCAGGAGCAGCTCGCCAAGCTGCGCGCCGAGGAGGAGGAGCGCAAGCGGCGCGAGCTGGAAGAAGCGCAGCGGCGCGAGGCGGAACGGCAGGCGGAGGAGGCCCGGCAGCGGGCCGAGGAAGCACGCCGGCGCGCTGAGGAGGAGCGGCAGCGGCTGCTCGCCGAGGAGAAGGCACGCGCCGAGGAGGAAGCCCGCCGCAAGGCCGAGGAGGAGCGGCGCCGCAAGCAGGCCGAGGAAGAGGCCCGCCGCCGCGCCGAGGAAGAGGCACGGCAGGCCCGGCTGCGCGCCGAGGAGGAGGTCCGCCGCCTGGAGGCGCAGCGCAAGGCAGAGGAGGCGTTGCTGCGGGCGGAGGAGGCCCGCCGGCAGGCCGCCGAGGCCGCGGCAGCGGCCGACGCGGCGGCCCGCAGGCCCAGCGCACCCCGGCCGAACGCGCCGGGTGTGGCGGCCGACGCGATCACGGTCCCCACGCCGGTGGTGTCCCTGGGCAAGGATGCGCCGGGCGCGGATGCACGGGGTACGGGCCCTTCCAGCACGGACGTACGGGGTACGGGTGCTGCTGGCACGGACGCGCGAGGTGCGGGGACTTCCGGCACGGACGCGTGGCGTACGGACGCCCCTGGCGCGGACGTGTGGGGTGCGGACACCGCCGGCACGGACGCGCGGAGTGCGGACTCGCAGGGCACGGACGAGACGACGGTGCTGCGCCGGGTGCGCGACGAGCGTCGCGGTCACGCCGCCGACGCCCATGGTTCCGCCGCCGACGCCCGCAACTTCGACGCCGACTCCGAGCTGACCGCCGAGCTGCCGCAACCACCCGCGCAGCCCGGGCCGGCGGACGAGACGGCCGTGCTGCCACCGGTGACTCCGGGCGCGGCGGACGAGACGGCCGTGCTGCCGCCGGTGTCCGCCGAGGAGACGGCTGTACTGCCCCCGGTGTCCGCCGAGCACACGGCCGAGCTGCCGGCGGTGGCGCCCGGCGCCGCCGACGAGACCGCGGTCCTGCCTCCGGTGCGGAACGACGATCCGGCGGACCGCGTGCCGCCCGGCTTCTTCCGGGAGGAGCGGGACCAGCGCGGCGAGCGGGGTGAGAGGCCGGCCACGGGCCCGGACGGCTTCGAGGCCACACGTGAGATGCCCCAGCTCGACGCCGACGGCACGCCGCGCCGCCGGCCCCGCCCCGACTGGGCCGAGGAGACCCCGCTGGACGACCTGCCGTCACTGGCCGACGAACTGCTGGGTTCCTACGACGAGCAGGAGGACGGCGACCAGGAGCAGGGCCGCAAGGGCCGCGGCCGGGGCCGCCGCGGCTGAGGCCGGGTCGGCTTCCTGGGACGGCGGGACCGGTACCGCCCGTGCGACGGTGCGGGCGGCGCCCCTGACAGTGCTCGCGGTTCGCGGCCCACCGGCCGCCTGTCGCCGTCGTCCTCCGGCGTTCCCGGGTGCCGGTCGGTGCTGTCTTCCGGCGTCCCGTCGGCTGCCGCCCGGCATCGTCTTCCCGCGCTCCGGTTCGCTGCCGGTCGGTGCCGTGCCTACCGCGTTCCCGCAGGCTGCAGGGGGCTGCCGAGCTGTGGCGTCACCCGCGCCTCTGCCCCCTGCCGCGCCCGACGAACGAGCCGCCGCCGCTCCTTGCCCCTCGCCACTGCGCCCGACGAACGAGCCGTCGCCGCTCCTCGCCCCACGCCACTGCGCCCGACGTCAGTGCTCACCGACCACCGCCGCCCCCCATGTCGGCGCTCACCGACCACCGCCCCGACGTCAGTGCTCACCGACCACCGCCCCCGATGTCAGTGCTCACCCGCACAATGGATGGCGGAATGCGGAACGTGACGGAAGGGCGGCGTGACCCATGACCGTGTGGGACGACCTCGTCGGGCAGGAGAAGGTGAGCGCGGTGCTCGATGCCGCCGCGCGGGACGCCGACGCCCTGGTCACGGCCGCCGCGGCGGACGCGCCGCGGCCCGAGGCGTCGAAGATGACGCACGCCTGGCTGTTCACGGGCCCGCCCGGCGCGGGGCGGAACCAGGCGGCGCGCGCGTTCGCCGCGGCCCTGCAGTGCGTGAGCCCCGACCGCGCCCTCGGCGGAACCCCCGGCTGCGGCTTCTGCGACGGCTGCCACACCGCCTTGCTCGGCACGCATGCGGACGTCACGACGGTCGCCGCGGTGGGCGCGGAAATCCTGGTCAAGGACATGCGGGACACGGTCCGCAAGTCGTTCACCGCCCCGGCGAACGGCCGCTGGCAGATCATCCTGGTCGAGGACGCCGAGCGGCTGAACGAGAAGTCGGCCAACGCCGTCCTGAAGGCCGTGGAGGAACCCGCCCCGCGGACCGTCTGGCTGCTGTGCGCCCCTTCCATCGAGGACGTTCTGCCCACGATCCGCTCCCGCTGCCGCCACCTGAACCTCAGCACGCCGTCGGTGGACGCCGTCGCCGACATGCTCGTACGCCGTGACGGCATCGAACCCGAGGTCGCCGCGGCCGCCGCCCGCGCCACACAGGGGCATGTCGACCGCGCCCGGCGTCTGGCCACCGATGCGGCCGCCCGGGAGCGCCGTGCGGCCGTGCTGAAGCTGCCGCTGCGGCTGGACGAGGTGGGCGCGTGCCTCAAGGCCGCGCAGGAACTGGTCGACGCGGCGGCCGAGGACGCCAAGCAGCTCGCCGAGGAGATGGACGGCAAGGAGACGGAGGAGCTGAAGGCGGCGCTGGGCGCGGCTCAGGGCGGCCGGCTGCCGCGGGGCACGGCGGGCGTGATGAAGGACCTCGAGGACATGCAGAAGCGCCGCAGAACCCGTACACAGCGGGACAGCCTCGACATCGCCCTCGGGGACCTGACCGCCTTCTACCGTGACGTCCTCGCCCTCCAGCTCGGCACGCGCGTGGCGCTCGCCAACGCCGATGCCGAGGACGCCCTGGAACGGCTGGCCCGCGCTGCCACCCCGGAGTCGACCCTTCGCCGTATCGAGGCGATCGCGGCGTGCAGGGACGCCCTGGACCGCAATGTGGCTCCGCTGCTGGCCGTGGAGGCGATGACGATGGCCCTGCGGGCGGGGTGACAACCAGCGGGGGGAGGCTTGGGGGGCGGCATGGGGGGAGGCAGGAGTTCTCGGCGATGTCCCTCGTACGAGCCAAGAAGTCGACGTATCGCACCCAGTTCGTCGCTCAGCGTTACGCTCGCCTGATGTACACCAGGCCATCCCCCCGCCGGACCCGCAGCCTCCGCCTCCGGACGACGGCCCGCCGCACGGCCACCGTCCTCGCGGCCGGCGCCCTGCTCCTGACCGCCTGTTCCTCCGGGAGTTCCACCACCTCGGCGAGCGGCACGGTGGACGCGGCGCTGGCCGCGCTGCCGCACTCGACGCCCTCGGGACTGTTGCCGTACTACAGCCAGCGGCTGCAATGGCGCGATTGTGGTGTCCCCGGCTTCCAGTGCACGACGATGAAGGCCCCGCTGGACTACGCCGATCCCGAGGGCGCCTCCGTCCGGCTCGCCGTCGCGCGCAAGAAGGCCACCGGGAAGGACAAGCCGCTCGGTTCGCTGCTGGTCAACCCGGGTGGTCCGGGCGGTTCGGCGGTCGGCTATCTCCAGGAGTACGCGGGCATCGGCTACCCGGAGGAGGTCCGCGCCCGGTACGACATGGTGGCCGTGGACCCGCGGGGCGTCGCCCGCAGTGAGCCCGTCGAGTGCCTCGACGGGCGGCAGATGGACGCGTACACGCAGACGGACGCGACCCCCGACGATGCGCGGGAGCGGGACGCGCTGGTCGCGGCGGACCGGAAGTTCGCGGAGAGCTGCGGGGCGCACTCGGCGCGGCTGCTGCGGCACGTCTCCACCGCCGAGGCGGCCCGGGACATGGACATCCTGCGGGCGCTGCTCGGCGATCCGAAACTGAACTACGTCGGCGCGTCGTACGGCACGCTCCTCGGGGCGACGTACGCCGGGCTGTTCCCCGAGCGGGTCGGCCGGATGGTCCTGGACGGTGCGATGGACCCCTCCCTCGACGCCCGCAGGCTGAACCTGGACCAGACCGCCGGCTTCGAGACGGCGTTCCAGGCGTTCGCGAAGGACTGCGTACGGCACTCCGACTGCCCGCTCGGCGGGAAGGGCACGACGCCGGAGCAGGTCGGCGACCACCTGAAGGCGTTCTTCCGGCAGCTGGACGCCCATCCCGTCCCGGCCGGCGACGCGGACGGCCGCAAACTGGGGGAGGCGCTGGCCACCACCGGCGTGATCGCCGCGATGTACGACGAGGGGTCCTGGCAGGAACTGCGCGAGGCGCTGACCTCCGCGATGAAGGAGAACGACGGCGCCGCTCTCCTGGCCCTCGCCGACGGCTACTACGAGCGGGACGCGAAGGGTGACTACAGCAACCTGATGATGGCCAACGCCGCCGTCAACTGCCTGGACCTGCCGCCCGCCTTCACCGGCCCCGAGGAGGTGGAGAAGGCGCTGCCCGAGTTCGAGAAGGCGTCCCCGGTCTTCGGACCGGGCCTGGCCTGGGCCGCGCTGAACTGCACGTACTGGCCGGTGCGGGCGACGGGTGAGCCGCACCGCATCGAGGCGAAGGGAGCGGCACCGATCGTGGTGGTCGGCACGACCCGCGACCCTGCGACGCCGTACCGCTGGGCGCAGTCCCTGGCCCGCCAGCTCTCCTCGGCCCGCCTGCTGACGTACGACGGCGACGGCCACACCGCCTACGTCCGCGGCAGCGCCTGCATCGACACGGCGATCAACACCTACCTGCTCGACGGCACCCCGCCGCCGAGGGGAAAGCGCTGCTCCTAGCCCTGCCGCCCGCCCCGGAGCCCCCGGCCCGGGGCGGGTACGAAGCACCACCGGAAACTGTGTAGACTTACCGACGTTGCTGATCGCACCATGGTGTGGGCAGCGCGCCGCTTTAGCTCAGATGGCCAGAGCAACGCACTCGTAATGCGTAGGTCTCGGGTTCGAATCCCGAAAGCGGCTCCATCGAAACCCCAGGTCAGACTCTTTCTGACCTGGGGTTTCTTGTGTCCGTCGGTTGCCGGCGGCGGCGGGCCGCGAGAAGGGCGATGTCGTCGTCGCACATGCCGCTGGTCAGCTCGGTCAGCAGGGTGTCGAGCAGGTGCTCCAGTGAGTCGTCGGCTGACAGGCCCAGGGTGGTGAGGACGCGGACGGAGTCGTCGATGTCCACGCCCCGCTGTTCCACGAGACCGTCCGTGTAGAGCAGGAGTACGGAGCCCGGCTCGAATGCGAACGTTGTCATCTCGTAGTCGCCGAGTTCCGTGCCGATGGGCGGGCCGGCCGGAAGGTGCATGAGGCCGGTGCTGCCGTTGGGACGGATGACGAGGGGCGGCAGATGGCCGGCCGTGGCCGCGGTGCAGGTGCCGGCCTCGATGTCCAGGAGGACGAGCAGACAGGTGGCGACTCGGTCCAGACCGATGCGCGCGGCCCTGCGGTCCGCTTCGGAGAGCATGGCGTCCACGGGGAGTCCGGAGGCGGCGACGGTGCGCAGGACCGAGCGGTACTGGCTCATGGCCACCGCGGCCTGGAAGCCGTGCCCCATCACATCGCCCATGACCAGCAGGGTGCGGCAGTCCGGGAGTGCGATGGAGTCGTACCAGTCGCCGCCGACGAGGGCGCTGCGGCCGGACGGCAGATAGCGGGTGGCCACCTCGACCGTGGGGTGCGGCCGGTCGGGTTCGGACAGCAGAGCGCGCTGCAGTTCCAGCGTCATCGTGTGCTCGTGGCTGTAGCGGTGGGCGCTGTCGATGGAGACGGCCGCCCGCGCGGCAACGCCCTGCGCGGTCAGGATGTCGTCGTCGCTGAAGGCGGGGGACGCCCCCGTCCGCATCAGCATGACGATGCCGACGCTGCGGCCGGCTGTCGGCAGGGGAACGATGAGCACCGAGTGGACCCCGGCCGTCCGCAGGATCCGAACGCGTTCGAGATCCACGACGGCCCGCTGGAGCAGCTCGTCCGAGGCCCTGTTGCCCAGCCAGGGCCGTCCGCTGTCGATGCAGCGCCGTGCCGCCGAACCACGTGGCAGGTCCAGGTACGGTTTCGTCCCGCCCAGCTCGCCCAGGTGCCGTTCCAGTTCCGGCGGCGTCGACAGCTTCATCTTGCGCAGCCGGACCATGCCGGGAGGTGGCGGGGGTGCCCCGAAGAACTCCTGCTCGACGATTCCGACCGCGGCGATGTCGGCGAGCGAAGGGGCGAGGAAGTCGGCCAGTTCGGCGCAGGTGGATTCGACGTCGAGAGCGGTGCCGACACGGGTGGCCGCGGCGTCCAGGAGGGCCAGCCGCTGGTGGGCGTCCTCCAGGTCGTCCAGGTACTGGCGCAGGTTGCTGGCCTCGACCGCGATCCCGCACACGCCGATGACATGCCCGTGCACCTCCAGTCGGTGGAAGACGGCGCGCCAGAGTCTTCGCCCCACGGGGGAGGGGACGCGGGTGGTGCCGGTCAGGGCCACTTCACGGGGCTGACCGTCGGCGAGTACCTCGATCAGGATGTCGTCGGGGGTCTGCACGTCCGGCAGCACCTCTCCGAGCGTCCTGCCGAGGAATGCGGCGGCGGGGACTCCCGACACCCGGGACCAGGCGGGGTTGACGTAGAGGTAGCGCAGGTGACGGTCGAGGATGACCACGGGGGCCGAGGTTCCCTCGATGATCCCGCGCAGGAATCCGCACTCGCACGCCGCTCGGAAGCCGTCGACCGACGGGAGGAAGGGTTCGGTGCCCAGGGTTCGCGGCGCGTGGGCCTGGGCTTCGGGAAAGAGCCACGACGGCGGGGGTCGTTCAGCATTCACCGTCTTCTCCAGCTGTCCGGGCAGGTCGGGCCACTTTCCCATCCTGTGGGGAGGCCGGATGTGCCGCATCTCGGCCGCAAGCAGGATCGCGGATACCGCCGGCCCGCCGGTGCGCGCCCATCCGGTGCACCGCAGGCAAAGGCGCGGGCAAACCGGGACAAAGGACCGGCAAGGTGAATGGGAGTCATCCGGATTCGCTGGTCCGGGGCAACATCTTGGTGAACGGTGAGCGCCGTGCGGTCAGGGTGCGGTGTCGTCGTCGGCCGGACGGGGTGAGGGACATGGCGGAGCCGAGGGTCGCCGTCGCCGTGGTGACCATGGGCTTCCGGCCCGACGAGGTCGACGCCCTGCTGAAGTCCGTGGCCGGGCAGGACCTCGCCCCGGCCCGCATCGTGATCGTCGGCAACGGCTGCCGGCTGCCCGAGTTCGCCCGCCGGCTCTCCCTGCCCGGTGAGGTCGCCACCGTCGAACTGGAGGAGAACCTCGGCTGCCCGGGCGGCCGGAACGTCGCCCTCGCCCGGCTGCGGGAGTTCGGGGACGTCGACGTCGTCGTGGAACTGGACGACGACGGACTGCTCGTCGACCCCGATGTGCTGCGGCGCGTGCGCGATCTGTACGCCGCCGATCCCCGCCTCGGCATCGTCGCCTTCCGCATCGCCGACGAACACGGGGAGACCCGGCAGCGGCACGTGCCCCGGGTGGGCAGGTCCGATCCGATGCGCGGCGGGTACGTCACCGGGTTCCTCGGCGGCGGGCACGCGCTGCGCATGCGGATGCTGGCCGAGACCGGGGACTGGCCCGCCGAGTTCTTCTTCGCGCACGAGGAGATCGACCTCGCCTGGCGGGCCGCCGACGCCGGCTGGAGGATCCTCTACGCGCCCGAGCTGCTGCTCCGGCACCCCCGGACGTCACCGGCCCGGCACGCCATCTACTACCGCGTCAACGCCCGCAACCGCGTCTGGCTCGTCCGTCGCCGGCTGCCGCTGCCGCTCGTCGTGGTGCACCTCGGGGTGTGGATGCTCCTCACGCTCGCCCGCACCCGCTCCCTGGCGGGGCTGAAGGCGTGGTGCGGCGGATTCGCGGAGGGGCTGCGGGAACCGGCCGGTGAGCGGCGGCCGATGCGCTGGCGGACGGTGTGGCGGCTCACCCGGCTCGGGCGTCCGCCGGTGATCTGAACGACGTGTGACGGTCGCGGGTACGGGACGGGGCCCCGGTCGTTCACCTCCGCCGACCGGGGCCCTGCACGTCCCCGGACCCAGCCTGCGGCGACACTCCCCCGAGTTACGCGACATACGCGCGCGCCGTAGGGCCGGATCCGATGGAATGATCACATCAGGATTCGCCAACGGATCGCTAACATGTGGCCAACGGTTCGTCGTCAGGTTGCGGACCAGTTGGCCGGAAGTCGTCCGGCGGCAACGGAAACAGCCCGGAGAACGGGCGGTTCCGGCGTCGGAGCGGCAGGCAGAAGGTGGCGGGAATCCGTTGTGGACAGGGCGGAATTCCGCCAGACAACGGCGGGCACACGCCCGCCGCGGAGCACGGTCGGCCCCGACCGCGCGGGAAGGCAGTGGAGCGGCGTGATGCGGCGGTGCGAGCTGCGCTTCGGACTGCTGGGACCGCCGGTCCTCTACGACCGACCACCGTACGGAATTTCGTACAACCCCTCCCACGGTGCCTCCGGCGGCTCCTCGCCCGGCAGTTCGTCCGGCCAGGCGGGCGACGACACCTCCGACAACGGCCTCCGGGCCATCGGCAGCCCCAAGGTCCGCGCCCTGCTCGCCGCACTGCTGCTGGAGCCAGGGCGGGTCGTGTCGGTCGAGTCGCTGAAGGACGCACTGTGGGGTGGGGCGCCGCCCGTCTCCGCGCAGGCCTCCCTGCACAACCACGTCACCCGGCTGCGCCGGCTCCTGGACGACCCCGAGCGGCTCAGGGCCGTACCGCCGGGCTATGTGCTGCGCGTCGAGCACGGCGAGCTGGACGTGCACGTCTTCGATGCCCGGGTCACCGAGGCGCGGGGCGCGCACGCCCGGCGGGACTGGCCGGGCGTCGTCCGTGCCTGCACCGCCGCGCTCGCGCTCTGGCGCGGCACCCCGCTCAGCGGGCTCCCCGCCGACCTCGGCGGCTATGCCCTCGTGCAGCGCCTGGAGGAGGCCCGGCTGCTCCTGCTGGAGTGGCGCTACGACGCCGAACTCGCCCTGGGCGGCGCACGGCTGGCTGCGCTCGTGCCCGAGCTGGCGGCCCTGGTCGCCGAGTATCCGCTGCGCGAGGCGTACCACCGGCAGCTGATGCTCGTCCTGCACCGCACCGGCCGTCAGGCGGAGGCTCTCGCCGTCCACCGTGATCTGCGTGCCCGCCTGGTGGAGGAGCTGGGTATCGAACCGGGTCCGGCGGTCCGCGAGGCGCATGTCGAGGTGCTGCGGGGGAGCGGCGAAGGACGGCAGCGGCGGGAGGGTGAGCACCGTGCTCCGTCGCCGGCGGGCCGTGGCGGTCAACAGCTGTCGGGGGAAAGCCCCTTGGGCGGATCCGGCAGCGGTGAGGCGGCTCCTGCCGCCGTGCGTGACGGTGACGGGTCTGCCGTAACCCCTCGGCCGGCCCAGCTCCCGGCCCCGCCGGCCCACTTCACCGGCCGTGGCGATGTGCGCCGGGCGCTGCGGCACGCGCTGACCGAGCCGCCCGCTCCGGGGCCCGCCGTGGCTGTGATCAGCGGTATGGCGGGCGTGGGCAAGAGCGCCTTGGCGCTGCATGTCGCCCACGAGCTGAGGGAACGTTTCACTGACGGGCAGCTCTACGTCAACCTGCACGGCGCCACCCCTGGCATGACCCCGCTGACCGCCGGGCAGGCGCTCGCCGCGCTGCTGCGGGATCTGGGTGCCGAGCCCCGGAACATCCCGGAACACCCGGACGCCGCCGCCGCGTTGCTCCGCTCGCTGCTCGCGCCCGCCCGTGTCCTGCTGGTGCTGGACGACGCTGCGAACGCGGCTCAGGTACGGCCCCTGCTGCCGGGCGGACCGGGCTGCGCGGTGATCGTCACCAGCCGCTCGCCGCTGACCGCGCTCGACGGCGCCCGGCGCTTCCCGTTGTCTCCGCTGACCGGCGAGGACAGCGCGGCCCTGCTACGCGCGGTGAGCGGACGCGAGGGCCTGGACGCCGGCCACGCGCTGGTCGAGCTGACCGGTCGGCTGCCGCTGGCGCTGCGCGTGGTCGCCGCCCGGCTCGCCGCCCGCCGCGCCCTCACCCCGGACGTCCTGGCCGGCCAACTGGCCGAAACCGGCGGACGATTGCACCACCTGGAATACGACGACCTGAGCGTCCGGCGTTCCCTGGCCGTCGCCCATGACGCGCTCGCCGCCGCCGAGCGCGAGGCCGACCGGGATGCGGCCCTCGCCCTGCGCCACATCGGCGCGCTCGACCTGCCGACCTACGGCGCCCCGCTGATCGCCCGCCTCACCGGCACCGACGAACGCCGTGCCGAGGCCGCCCTGGACCGCCTGGTCGACGTCGCCCTCCTCGAGGAGACGGCCTACGGCCGCTATGCCCCCCACGACCTGGTCCGCGACTTCGCCCGCGAACTGGCCGGCTCTCACCCGGCGCCCGCCGCCACCCGGATCACCGGCACCCCCGACCGCACCGCCCTGCGCTGGTACGCCGCCGTCGCCGAGCGGGTGCTGACGGCGGTCGTGGAGCCCGGGCTCGACCACGACGACCGGCAGCAGCCGACCTCCGCGCAGCCGGCGGAGCACGCGGCGGACGTGGCGGCCCTGGCCCCCTTCGAGTCGGCCGAGGAGGCGTTCGCCTGGGGCGAGGTGGAACTGGAGAACGTCGTCGCCCTGGTGGCACGGAACGACGGCACCGACGACCGGCCCACGGCAGCCGCCCTCTCTGCGCTGGTGCGCCTGCTCTTCCCATATGTGCAGCGCAGCGGCCGGGTCGCCGAGATGGAGGCGCTGGGGGAGGCCGCGCTCGGCGCCGCGCGGCGGCTCGGGGATCCCGAGGCCGAGGCGTACGCGCTCGGTGATCTCGCGGGCCTGCACTTCCTGACCGGCCGGCAGAACGACGCCCTCGTCCTCACCGACCGTGCCCTCGCGATCTGGCGGCGGCTCGGCGCGCTCTCCCGGATCCGGCGCTGCCTGAACAACCGCGGGCTGCTGCTGGAGGGGCTCGGGCGCTACGAGGAGTCGGAGAAGGCGCTGCGGCAGAGCCTCGGGTACTCCCGCCTGCTGGACGACCCCTACGGCGAAGCCGTCACCCACAGCCACCTCGGCAACCTCTACGAGCACACCGACCCGCGCGCCGCCATCGAGCAGCACCGGCGCTCGCTGACGATCGGGGACACGATCGGCGCGGTCATCGTGCAGCACTCGGCCCACTGCAACATCGGCTACGCGCAGCTCGCCCTCGGCGAACCGGCCGCCGCCGCCCGGCACTTCGAGGAGAGCCTGCGCATCCTGGGAGGCCGCGGCGACTGGCACGGGGAGTCCCAGACCCGGCTCGGCCTGATCCGCGCGCTGCGCCGGCTGGGGCGGACCGAGCGGGCGGCCGGCGAGTGCGCCGAGCTGCTGCGCCGCGCCGACGCCCGCGCCGACCGCTACATGGGCGGGCTGGCGCTGCACCAGCGCGGGCTGCTGCTGCACGCGCAGGGGCGGCGGACGGAGGCGTACGACGCCTGGCGGGCGGCACTCACGGCGCTCGACGGCACGGACGAACAGGCGCTCCTGGCAGAGCTGCGCGGGCTCGTGGAGTGCTGAGCAGGCCCCGCGGAGCAGTTCACTTGGCGTCGGCATAGCACTCCACCACCGCCGTCGTGAACGGGAACCGCACCGGTGTCTCGCCGAAGGTCAGCCGGCCGGCGAGGACGGCCGACTCACGGATGGCCGCAGCCACGGTGTCGGCCTCCTCCGCAGGGCAGTGCACGATCACCTCGTCGTGCTGGAAGAAGACCAGCTCGGCCCTCAGCTCCGCGCACGCCCGGCGAAGCGCGGCGAGCAGCAGCAGCGCCCAGTCGGCGGCGCTGCCCTGTACGACGAAGTTCCGCGCGAAACGGCCTCGCGCGCGGGAGTTCGTGGAGGCGTACCCGGGGGTCCAGCCGGTCTGGCTCTCCGGTTCGTCCTCGCCGACCGGGATGCCCGCCTCCTCCGCCGCGTCCTCTCCCGCGCCGGCGGCCGGCGGGCAGGTGCGGCCCAGCCAGGTGCGTACCAGCCGGCCCTCCTCGCCCGCGCGGGCCGCGTCGTCGACATAGGCGACGGCCGTCGGGAAACGGCGGCGGAGCGCGGCCAGGTTCTTCAGGCCGTCGCCGGAGGTCTGGCCGTAGACCGCGCCGAGCACGGCGATCTTGGCCTGGTTCCGGTCGCCGGAGAAGGCGCGGTCGGAGACGGCCTGGTAGAGGTCGCTCTCGCGGCCGGCGACCTCCATCAGGCCGGGGTCGCGGGAGATCGCGGCGAGCACGCGCGGCTCCATCTGGTCGGCGTCGGCCACCACGAGCCGCCAGCCGGGGTCGGCGACCACGGCCCGCCGGATGACCTTGGGGATCTGCAGTGCGCCCCCGCCGTTGGTCACCCAGCGCCCGGTGACCGTGCCGCCGGCGAGGAACTCGGGGCGGAAGCGGCCGTCGCGCACCCAGTCCTGCAGCCAGGACCAGCCGTGGGCCACCCAGATGCGATACAGCTTCTTGTACTCCAGGAGGGGCTCGACGGCCGGGTGGTCGACGGAGCGGATCTCCCAGCGGCGGGTCGACTTCACCTTGATCCCGGCCTGCGCGAAGGCCTTGATCACGTCGGCGGGCAGGTCCGGCCGCACCCGGCGGCCGAAGGCCGCGGACACCTCGTCGGCCAGCTCGGCCAGACGGCGCGGCTCGCCGCCGCCCGCGTACCGCTCGCCGAGCAGGCCGTGCAGCAGCTCGCGGTGGACCTCGGCGCTCCAGGGCAGGCCCGCGTGGTTCATCTCGGCGGCCACCAGCATCCCGGCCGACTCGGCGGCGGTCAGCAGCCGCATCCGGTCGGGGTGGGCGGTCTTCTCGTGCCGCCGCAGCTGGTCGGCGTAGACCGCGAGCAGGTCCGGCAGGGGCAGGCGGGTGCCGGCCGGCTCGAACAGCGGGGACTGGGCGCCCGGTGCAGCCGCGCGCTGCGGCGGGTCGGGTGGGACCGGGCCGCCGCGGAGGCGGGCCAGAGCCGCGGCGGCCGAGCGTGGCTCGCCGTACCGGCCCTCGTGGCCCAGCAGGAGTGTCTCGGCGTCCTCGATGTCGTAGCACCGCTCCACTCGCACCCCCGTGGCGAGCAGACGCGGGTAGACCTCGGCGGTCGACCGCCACACCCAGCGCGTGACCTCCGGGCGGCTCCGGACCGCCCCGGCGGGATCGCTCTCCCGCCGCACCGGACCGGTGGGCAGCCCGTCCGGGCCGAGGGGGGCGACGTCCACGCCACCGTCCTCGGCCGGTGCGAGCGCCCACCGGTCGGTCATGACTGCGAGTGTGGCAGGGGGGTCTGACAATCGCGCCGACCTGCGGTTTCGCCTCTCGGAGCGCTACTTCTCGGCGCCGCCGGCCTCGGGCTTCTGCTCCAGCAGCATCGCCAGCACCCTGCTGACGTACTCCTCGGTGGCCGCCTTGGTGATGCCGAGACCGCTGAGGACGCCCCGACCGTTCTCGTGCTCCAGCAGGGCCAGCAGGATGTGTTCGGTGCCGATGTGGTCGTGGCCGAGACGCAGGGCCTCACGGAAGGTCAGTTCCAGGGCCTTCTTGGCCTCCGGGCCGTAGGGGACGAGGTCGGGGACGTCGTCCGCGGCGGGCGGCAGCGCGGCGGTCGCGGCCTGGCGTACGGCGTCCAGCAGGACGCCCTGTCCGGTGATCGCCTTCGCGGCAAGGCCCTGCGGCTCGGCCAGCAGCCCGAGGACCAGGTGCTCGGGGCGGCCCTCGGCGTTGCGGGCGGCCAGCGCCTCGTTGTGCGCGGCCATGACCACGTTCCGCGCGCGCGGGGTGTACCGGCTGAAGCCCTGGCCGGGGTCCGGGTCGGTGGACTCCTTGGGCACGAAGCGCTTCTGCGCCGCCTGCCGGGTCACGCCCATGCTCCGTCCGATGTCGGTCCAGGACGCTCCCGAGCGCCGGGCCTGGTCGACGAAGTGCCCGATGAGATGGTCGGCCACGTCACCGAGGTGATCGGCGGCGATCACCGCGTCTTCGAGCTGTTCGAGGGGTTCGGTGTGCACCTTCTTGATCGCCTCGATGAGGTCGTCGAGGCGTACGGATGCCGTGATGTTCGGGTTGGTCACCATGGTGTCAACCGTAGGTTGCGGCCCTGTCACTGTCAACCAATGGTTGACAGTGGCGCACCTCCGCTCGAAAGCCCTCGGCTGTACGGCCGACGGCCCCGCCGTCCGGCCGTTGCCCCGCCCGCCATCCGATCCAGTTGTCCACAGGCTGTGGACGAGCCGCCCGGCTGTCGGTGCCGCATGGCACGATCGACGGCGTGACCAGCAATGCCAGCACCGTCGAGCGGGCCTTCCGGGCTGCCCTCTACGACGACACAGACACCGGCCTGGACACGGGCGCCTCCCTGCTCGCCGCCGATCCGGCCGCCGACGCCGAACTCGCGCGGCGGGGCGAGGACTTCGTCGCGACGGCCTGGCAGCGTGGCTGGCAGCCCGCCGACGTCGTACGGCTGGTGCGGCGCGAGCTGGACGAGGCGCACGCAGGCCTGGCCGCCGCGCTGATCCGGGCCCAGGCCGGGCGGGACCGCCCGCGCGGGCGCCGCTGGACCGACCAGCTGGCCGCGCTGCCCATGGACTCCGGGCGCACGGCCGACCGCTTTTCGCACGCCACGGCCGCCCTGGACCTGTACCGGCTGCTGCTGCGCCTGCCAGCGCTCGAGCCCTTGGAGGACGAGCCCCGCCGCGCCCACGGCCCCGGCGCCTCCCGCATGCTCGCCCGCATCCGCGCGCTGCTCGCCAAGGCCGAGGCGACCAGCTACCCGGAGGAGGCGGAGGCGCTCAGTGCGAAGGCGCAGGAGCTGATGGCCCGGCACAGCGTGGACGAGGCACTGCTCGCCGCAGAGGCCCCCGCCCCGGACGCGCCCGGCGCCTGCCGCATCGGGGTCGAGCCGCCGTACGAACAGGCCAAAGCGGTCCTGCTGGACGCGGTGGCCACGGCGAACCACTGCCGCGCGGTGTGGAACGAACCGCTCGGCTTCTCCACGGTCGTCGGCTTCGAGGCGGACCTGGAGTCGGTCGAACTGCTCTACACCTCGCTGCTGGTGCAGGCCACGCATGCGATGACCACAGCGGAGGCTGCCCAGCGGGCCGGCGGCCGCAAGCGGACCAAGACCTTCCGGCAGTCGTTCCTCGCGGCGTACGCGCACCGCGTCGGCGACCGGCTCGCCGCTGCGGCCGAGACCCAGGTGACCCAGGACCTGCTGCCGGTGCTGGCCACGCGCGAGACAGCCGTCACGGGCCGGCTGGAACGCATGTTCCCGGATACCACCACCACCCGGCTGCGCGGCGTCAGCGACGCGGCGGGCTGGACCGAGGGGGCCCGGGCAGCGGACCGGGCGCAGGTCAGAGCCCGCCCGCGGCTGGAGTGAGGGTCAGTCTCCGACCTGCTGGAAGGCGCTGACGGAGGCGTCCGGCCCGCTCCCGTCGGCCTTGCCGGCGACCGGGCCGTACGACCACGGGAAGCTGCGGGTGGTGTCGGAGCCGGGCAGGCTGATCTTCACGGTCTTCGCCGCCACGGTGGTCTTGTCGCCGTCCTTGCCGCGCACGTAGCTGATGGAGAAGGACGCGGAGTCGCCCTTGGCGAGCTTCAGCTGCTGCGCCTTCGCGCCCGTGAGGACGGGCACGGCGGTGTCGGCGGCGCCGCTGTTCAGGGAGACGTGCGGGAAGTGGTCCAGGGTGCAGGGGGCGCTCTGGTTGGTGATGCTGACGGGGATCTCGCCGGTGTCCCCGGCGGCCGGTGCCACGCTCGCCGACCCGATCTGCACCGAGACCCCGCCGATCTCGCAGGCCGAGCCGGCGCTGTCCCCGTTCTTGCTCCCGCCGTCGTCGCAGGCGGTCAGCAGCAGGGCGGCGGCGAGGGCGGTGACGGTGAGCGGAATGGCGCGCATGAGCAGGTCCCTGTCCACGTGATGACGGTGCCCCTGCATCATGGCCCCTGCGTCCGGGGCCCGCTCGCGCGCCCTCCGCAGCGGCGGCCGCGACCGGTGTGCCCGCCGGCCGGCCACAGCGGCCGGTGCGCGGCCTGCCCGCCCCTCCGTCGTCACCGTCCGGCGCGCTCCCACGGCTCCCGGGAATTCACTGCTTCAGGTGGCTCGGATTCACTGTTTCAGGTGGCTCGGAAACCCCGACGGCAGTTTCCCGCCCTCGGCTTTGGTGTACGTCTCCTGGCCGGCCTTGCCCGACCAGGTCACCTTGAGGGTCTTGTCGGTCACCGAGTCCACCATGCCGGTGGCCCGGTCCTTGCTGCCGTCGGCGCAGGTCAGGTGGATCATCTGCATGCCGTCCTCGGTGCCCGCCGTCCCGCTGCACATGCTCCCGCCGGTCGCGAGGATGCCGGCCTGCTTCCCGTTGATCACCAGGGCCACGATCTTGCCGTCGGCGGTGGTGATCCAGCTGCCCTGGAGCACGGCGGACGCGCCGCCGGATGCGGAGGGGGAAGCCGACGAGACCGGAGGGGTGCTCGCGCTCGGCGCGGGGGAGGAGCCGTCCCCGTCCCCGGAGCCGTCGCCGCTGCACGCCGTCAGCGCCAGCACGCCCGCCAGCCCGGCGCCCAGTGCCGCCACCCGCGTCCGCCGCCGCACCCTGACCACAGCAGTCCCCGGGGCGGTCGCGGGAGCCCCAGCCGGAACCCCAGCCGGGATGACACCCCGACCTTCACCCGGAATGCCACCCGAACCCCCGCCCGGGGCCACACCCGTAGCCCCGGCCGGCGCTGCGGCCGGAACAGCCCCTGAGGCCGTGGCCGGTGCGGCAGCCGAAGCAGTAGAAGCATTCGAAGCACTCGCAGTAGTCACCGGAAGCTCCCGAGCGGTAGCGGCCGGCCGCCCTCGCCGGACGGCACGCAGCGCAAGCTACCAGCAGTTACAGGAGGACTTCCGTACGCCTGGCAAGAAACCCCGGTGGACCTGCTCGCGCAGCCGACTTGTTCTTGTACGGGCTTGTGCGGGCTGCACGCCGAGGCGCGCAGAGCGTCGGCAGCGACTGCCGGCACGGGACGTCAGGAACGCCTGGGCCCGCCCCCCTGCCCTTCAACAGCAGGTGAACGACTATAGGTAGGAGTTCTCCTACGATTGACGCGTAGGAGAACCCCTACCTATTCTCATCGTCATGACCATCACGCATGCCTCATTCGTCACCCTTCCCGTCTCCGACCAGGACCGCGCCCTGCGCTTCTACACGGACGTCCTCGGCATGGAGGCGGTCGCCGACCGGGACATGCCCCAGGGCCGCTGGCTGCAGGTGGCTCCCGCGGGCGCACAGACCGTCTTCACGCTCTCCGGGCCGGGCATGGGCGGTTTCGAGCCCGGCTCGGCGCGGGGGATCATGTTGGTCACGACCGACGTCGACGCGGACTGCGCCCGGCTCGCCGCGGCCGGCATCCCGGTACAGGGGCCGGACGAACTCCCGTGGGGGCGTATGGCCTCCTTCACGGACCCCGACGGCAACGGTCTGATGCTGCTGACGGAGAAGGAAGGCTTCTGACCGCTTCATGAACGGGACGGGTACCGCCGCCGAGGACCGCGTCTTCGCCGCGCTGGCCAACGCCACGCGCCGCGAGGTGCTGCGGCTGCTGCGCGAGCGCGGCCCGCAGCCCGTGCAGGCCCTGGCCGAGCACTTCGACATGCGCCGCCCGAGTCTCTCGGAACACCTCAAGGTGCTCCGGGAGGCCGGACTCGTCTCCGAACAGCGCTCCGGCCGGCAGCGCATCTACCGCCTCGAGGCGGCCCCGCTCGCCGACGTGCAGGACTGGCTCCATCCGTACGAGCGGTTCTGGCGCGACCGGCTGACCGGCCTCGGCGCCCTGCTCGACCGCATGCCCGACGATGACCAGCCATGAGCCCCGCCCGTGAACCCGACCCGGCCATGACCCCCGACCCCGACCCCGAGCCCGTCCCGGCCCCGAGTCCCGGCCCCGAACCCGACGCGGCCCCGAGTCCCGGCCCCGAACCCGGCCCGACCTCGAGTCCCGACCCCGAACCCGGCCCGGCCATGAGCCCCGACCCCGGACACGGTCTCGAACCCGGTTCCGACGACCTGACCACCCTCCGGGTCGACCAGTTCTTCCCGCACCCGCCCGCCAAGGTCTGGCGGGCCCTCACCGAGCCCGAACTGCTCGCCGGCTGGCAGATGCCCGGCGCCGAGGACTTCCGGCTCCAGGTCGGCCACCGGTACCGGTTGACCTCCGTCCCGCGTCCCAACTCCCGTTTCTCCGGAGTCGTAGAGGTCGAGGTGCTGGCCTACGTCACGGAGCGGATGCTGTCCCTCCGCTGGGCGGATGCCGATCCGGCCAACCCCGCCGACTGGACCATCACCTGGACCCTGGAACAGGAAGGGCGCGGTACGCGTCTCTTCCTAGTGCACGAGGGATTCGATCCGGACGATCCGGCTCAGATGATGGCGCGCACGATCATGGGCGGGGGCTGGAGAGCGCATGTCCTGCCTGCTCTGGGGCAGGCGCTGGAACGGCTTGGGTAAAGCGGACGCCAAAGCTGTAACCGCGGAACCACCCCCCGTGCACGTGCATCTGCTCATGCAACTGCACGTGAACAGAGCTATGATCCGGGTCAGTTGACTACAGCATCTATGGCCACACCAGCCAGTGCACCACCGGGGAGCGACCTGTGGACCGCGACGTTGACGGCGTGTACGGGGGGTACGACGTGTACAACGGCATGGCTGCCACGCAACTGGGCGGCGTGGCCTGGCAGAAGAGCAGGCACAGCAACTCGCAGGGCTCCTGCGTGGAGTTCGCGCGGCTGCCGGGGGGTGAGGTCGCCGTGCGCAACTCGCGTTTCCCGGACGGGCCGGCGCTCGTCTACACGCGTGCGGAGATCGAGGCGATGCTCCTCGGGATCAAGGACGGCGAGTTCGATCACCTGATAGCCGGCTGAGGGCGGCGCGCCCGTTGTGGGACCGCGCTGGCAACGATGTCGGGGGCGCTCGCTTCGGGAACCGGGCGTACGCGAGGGGTGTACGCGCGTAGACACCGGGCGTCCGTAGGTGCCGTCCCCGCTCAGCCGGTCGTCCGGAGGCGGAACAGCGCCCAGACCACCTTGCCGTCGAGCGTGCCGGCGAGCGGATGCCAGCCCCAGCTGTCGGCGAAGGAGTCGACCAGGAACAGCCCGCGGCCCGACTCGGCGGAGAAGTCGTCCGAGTCCCGCGGGACCGGGGTCTCGTGGCTCGGGTCGCGGACCGCACACACCAGCCGCTCGCTCCAGCGCATCAGATGCAGCCGCACGCACGGGTTCTGCTCTCCGCTGCGGCTCTCGGTGGCCGGCACCGCGTGGCGCAGGGCGTTGGTGACGAGTTCGGACACGACGAGGCATATGTCATCGAAGCGGTCGCCGACGTCCCACTTGTCCAGGGTGTCGCGGGTGAAGCGCCGGGCCTCGCGCACCGCCTCGAAGCGGGCGGGCAGTGCACAGGAGGCGGCATCGGACACGGCCGCGGGATCCAGCGGCGGAAGGCCCTGCCGTAACGGCTTGAGCATGGTCGATCCATTCGTCCCCATGCGAGGCACTCCCGGGAATTCGCGGTCGTTGCGATGCAGCGGTGGCGCGGCACCATGGTTTCGGAAGCGCCGAGCAGATGCAAGGGCAGATGCACGTGCACGCGACCGAAATGGGGTTGCCCGTACCGCTTCTTGGCCATTTTTTCTGCCAACTTGACGACGGTTCTCGTCAGAGGTCCGTACCTCTGACGGTCCGGACCCGGCAGAAACGGCCGAGGTCTTTCCGTTTCCGTAACCGTACGAGTACTGCTCGAAGTGTTTTAGTGGCAGACTGCGGGCCCAAAGACGGTTGGGGAGGCTGGCGAACGTGAGCGCGGGAGAGCCCGGATCGGTGGTGCGGCGGATGCTGCTCGGCTCGCAACTCAGGCGACTGCGTGAAGCGCGGGGGGTCACGCGTGAGGCGGCGGGGTACTCGATCCGTGCCTCCGAGTCGAAGATCAGCCGGATGGAGCTGGGCCGGGTGAGCTTCAAGACCAGGGACGTCGAAGACCTGTTGACGCTCTACGGCATCTCGGACGAGGCGGAGCGCGAGTCGCTCCTCTCCCTCGCCCGGGAGGCCAACGTGGCGGGCTGGTGGCACAGCTACACCGACGTCCTGCCCAGCTGGTTCCCCACCTACGTGGGCCTGGAGGGCGCCGCCTCCCTCATCCGCGTGTACGAGGTGCAGTTCGTGCACGGCCTGCTGCAGACAGAGGAGTACGCCCGCGCGGTGGTCCGGCGCGGCATGAAGGGCGCGAGCGTCGCCGACGTCGAACGCCGGGTCGCGCTGCGCCTGGAGCGGCAGAAGTACCTGCTCTCCGGCAACGCCCCCGAGTTCCACATCGTCCTGGACGAGGCCGCCCTGCGCCGCCCCTACGGTGACCGCCAGGTCATGCGCGGCCAGCTCCAGCATCTGATCGACATCTCCGAGCGCTCCAACGTACGGCTGCAGGTCATGCCGTTCAGCTTCGGCGGTCACTCCGGCGAGAGCGGTGCCTTCACCATCCTCAGCTTCCCTGACGCGGACCTGTCCGACGTGGTCTACCTGGAGCAGCTGACCAGCGCGCTCTACCTGGACAAGCGCGAGGACGTCGCCCAGTACGAGCAGGCCCTGAAGGAGCTGCAGCAGGACAGCCCGGGCCCGGACGAGAGCCGGGATCTTCTCCGAGGACTTCTTCAACTCTCTTGATGCGCAAGTACGATGACGTGCGATCAGACCGTGACCGGGATCTGGCTCCGCTAGTGATTGAGGGATCACATGTCGTCCTACTTCAGCGACCTGGCCCAGCAGTACATCGACGGTGAATGGCGACCGGGCACCGGCTCCTGGGACGTCATCGACTTCAACCCCTACGACGACGAGAAGCTGGCCTCGATCACGGTGGCCACGGTCGACGAGGTGGACCAGGCCTACCGTGCGGCCGCCCGCGCCCAGAAGGAGTGGGCCGGGACCAACCCCTACGCCCGGCGCGCGGTCATCGAGCGGGCACTCAGACTGATAGAGGACCGCGAGCAGGAGATAGCCGACCTGATCATCGCGGAACTGGGCGGCACCCGCGTGAAGGCCGGCTTCGAACTCCACCTCGCCAAGGAGTTCCTGCGCGAGTCGGTCCACCTCGCGCTGCGCCCCGAGGGCAAGATCCTGCCCTCCCCGGCCGACGGCAAGGAGAACCGTGTCTACCGGGTGCCGGTCGGCGTCGTGGGCGTGATCAGCCCCTTCAACTTCCCCTTCCTGCTGTCGCTGAAGTCGGTCGCCCCGGCCCTCGCGCTCGGCAACGGCGTGGTGCTCAAGCCGCACCAGAACACCCCGATCGCCGGCGGCACCCTGATCGCGAAGATCTTCGAGGAGGCCGGGCTGCCGGGTGGACTGCTCAACGTCGTCGTCACCGACATCGCCGAGATCGGCGACGCGTTCATAGAGCACCCGGTCCCCAAGGTCATCTCCTTCACCGGTTCGGACAGGATCGGCCGGCACGTCGCCACCGTCTGCGCCAGGAACTTCAAGCGCTCGGTCCTCGAACTGGGCGGCAACAGCGCGCTGGTGGTGCTGGACGACGCCGACGTCGACTACGCGGTGGACGCGGCGGTCTTCAGCCGGTTCGTGCACCAGGGCCAGGTCTGCATGGCCGCCAACCGGGTCCTGGTGGACCGTTCCCTCGCGGACGAGTTCACCGAGAAGTTCGCCGCCAAGGTCCGCACCCTCACGGTCGGCGACCCGCGCGACCCGCAGACCGTGATCGGCCCGGTGATCAACTCGACACAGGCCAACGCCATCGCGGGCGCCGTGGAGCAGGCGCTCGCCGAGGGTGCCACCGCCCTGGTGCACGGCGGCGCGACCGGCAACCTGGTCGAGCCCACGGTGCTGACCGGTATCCCCGCCGACTCCGCCCTGCTGCAGCAGGAGGTCTTCGGCCCGGTCGTCTTCCTCGTCCCGTTCGACGGCGAGGAGGACGCGGTCCGGATCGTCAACGACACCCCGTACGGCCTCAGCGGCGCCGTCCACACGGGTGACATCGAGCGTGGCGTGGCCTTCGCCAAGCGGATCGACACCGGCATGTTCCACGTGAACGACGGCACCGTGCACGACGAGCCGATCGTGCCCTTCGGCGGCGAGAAGCACTCCGGCCTCGGCCGCCTCAACGGCGAGACGACGCTGGAGGCCTTCACCACGGTCAAGTGGATCTCCGTGCAGCACGGTCGCAGCGGATTCCCGTTCTAGCCGGTTTTTTCGGTGGCACCGGGGCCAATGCGGACAGCAGCTGACCGCATTGGCCCGTAGCTTTTTCCGTGCCGGGGAAAACGGCCCCGGCAACGGCGAACGGCCCGACGAGGCGAACGCCCGACGAAAGGCGGCAGACCATGGTCATGCACGTTCCGGGGGAGGCGAAGGGTGACGAGCGAGGAGCGCTGCTCGCGTTCATCGAGGAGCAGCGGGGCGGGATCCGCCGGGCGCTGCTCGGACTGACCGAGGAGCAGGCCCGTTCCCGCCCCAGCGCCAGCGAACTGTCCCTGGGCGGCCTGCTCAAGCACGTCGCCGAGGTGGAGCAGGGCTGGCTCGCCCGGGCCAGGCAGGAGCCGCCGCGGGTGAAGCGGGACGAGTCGAACTGGCACGAGACCTTCCAGCTGGTCGGAGACGAGACGGTCGCCTCGCAGCTGGCGTACTGGGAGCAGGTGGCCGCCGAGACGGAGAAGTTCATCCGCTCCGCGCCCAGCCTGGACGACACCTTCCCGCTGCCGCCGGACCCGTGGTTCCCGCCGGAGAGCCGTGTCTCGCTGCGCTGGCTGTGTCTGCACCTGATCCGCGAGACGGCCCGGCACGCCGGCCACGCCGACATCATCCGCGAGTCCCTGGACGGGAAGACGGCGTTCGAACTGGTGGCCCTGGAGCAGGGCGGCTGACCGGTGGGCCCGGGGGCGGGCGGGCCGTCGTACGGCAATAACCTGGACGGCATGTCAGCGATCCGTCTCCTCGTGCTCGGCGCGGTCCGCCAGCACGGGCGGGCCCACGGCTACCAGGTCCGCAACGACCTGGAGTACTGGGGCGCGCACGAGTGGTCCCACGCCAAGCCGGGCTCCATCTACCACGCCCTGAAGCAGATGGCCCGGCAGGGACTGCTGCACGCGCACGAGATCGCGCCGTCCACGGCCGGGGGACCGCCGCGCACCGAGTACGAGATCACGGACCGCGGCGAGGACGAGTTCTTCCGGCTGCTGCGCGAGTCCCTGATCGCCTACGACCAGAAGATGGACATCCAGTCGGCGGCCATCGGCTTCCTGGTCGAGCTGCCCCGCGCCGAGGCGCTGGAGCTGCTCCGGGAGCGGATCCGCCGGATCGGCCGGTGGCGGGCCGCCGTCACCGAGCACTACGTCCCCGAGGACGGACCGGAGCAGCTCGGTCACATCGGCGAGATCATGAACCTCTGGATCCACACCGCCGACTCCGACGAGGCCTGGACCCAGGGGCTGATCGACCGCCTGGAGGCGGGCGCCTACACCTTCGCGGGCGAGGGCGAGCCGTTCGTCGGCGTGCTCACCGAGGGGCAGGAGAACCCGTACGCCTCGGGGACGCGGCATCCCGGAGACGACCACTAATCAAGTTTGACCAATTCCTCGCCCGGCGTTACCTTGGGCGCTTAGTCAAACTTGACTAATGCTGAGGAGCGGCATGGCCGAAACGACGATCACCGTCTCAGGCGTACGCAAGACCTACGGCAGCAGGCACGCCCTCGACGGGCTCGACCTGGAGGTCCCCCGGGGCACCGTGTACGCGGTGCTCGGCCCGAACGGAGCGGGCAAGACCACCCTCGTGCGCATCCTGTCCACCCTGCTCAGGCCCGACGCCGGCCGCGTGGAGGTCGCCGGGCACGACGTACTGACCGAAGTCCGCGCGGTTCGCCGCCGCATCGGCCTGCTCGGCCAGCACGCGGCCCTGGACGAACAGCTGGACGGCCGGCAGAACCTGGAGATGTTCGCCCGCCTGCACCACCTCGGCGCCCGCCACGCGCGCGTGCGCGCCACGGAACTCCTGGAGCGCTTCGACCTCACCGGCACCGGCCGCACCCCGGTCGCCCGCTACAGCGGCGGCATGCGCCGCCGCCTCGACCTCGCCGCCTCCCTGATCACCGACCCCGAGGTGCTGTTCCTCGACGAGCCCACCACCGGCCTCGACCCCCGTGGCCGTGCCGAGGTCTGGTCCTCGGTCCGCTCCCTGGTCGACGGCGGTACGACGGTCCTGCTGACCACCCAGTACCTGGAGGAGGCCGACCAGCTCGCCCACCGCATCGCCTTCGTCGACCAGGGCCGGGTCGTCGCCGACGGCACCCCGGACGAGCTGAAGTCCCTCACCGGCGGCGACCGCATCGACATCGTCCTGCGCGACGCCCGCCGGCTCGGGGAGGCCGTAGCCCTGCTGCGGCTCCCGGGTCTGCGCGCCGACGCCGACCGCCGGCTGCTCAGCGCCCCGGTCACCGACCGCATGGCCGCGCTCACCCGTGCCGTTCACGCCCTGCAGGCGGCCGGTGTCGAGGCCGCCGACATCGCCCTGCGCCGCCCCACCCTGGACGAGGTCTTCCTGCACCTCACCGGCGGCGACCGGGACGAGGACCGAGCCGAGGAGGCCGCATGAGCACCTACGTCCTGACCGACTCCTGGACCATGACCCGGCGGGAACTCGCCCACTGGGCACGGCGGCCCGGACAGGCTCTGGTCGGGCTGGTCTTCCCGGTGATGCTGCTGCTGATGTTCGGCTACCTGGTCGGCGGCGGCCGCGGCGTCACCGGCCCCTACCTCGACTTCCTGGTGCCCGGCATGCTGGTGCTCACCATGGCCTTCGGCCTGGAGAGCACCATGCTCGCGGTCACCCAGGACCTCGACCGTGGGGTGATCGACCGGTTCCGCTCCCTTCCCATGGCCGACGGGGCGGTCCTGGCGGGCCGTGCGGTCGCCGACCTGCTCCAGTCGGCCGTCGCCCTGGTCCTGCTGACCGGGGTGGCGTACGCACTGGGCTGGCGGACGGACGGAGGCCCCGGCGCCCTCCTGGCCGCCGCCGGCCTGCTCCTGCTGCTCCGTACGGCGATGCTCTGGATCGGCATCCACCTCGCCCTGGTCGCCGGGCGGCCCGAGATGGTGCAGGCCGTGCAGATCCTCGTCTGGCCGGCCGGTTTCCTCTCCAACGCCTTCGCCGTGCCGAAGACCATGCCCGACTGGCTGGGCACGGCCGTCCAGTGGAACCCGTTGTCCCAGACGGCGACGGCCGTACGGCACCTGCTGGGCGCCCCCGGCGGCGAACCGGGGCACGCCTGGCCGGCCGTCCTGTGGCCGCTCGCCCTGCTGGCGGTGTTCTTCACGCTCGCGGTACGGAAGTTCACGCGGCTGGGCCACCAGGGTGCGCGGCACCGGGCCCGATCGGGCCCGGTGCAGTGACGGGCGGTGCCCACGACCCTGTCGCGCCGAGCACGACCGCCCGCTCGAGTTCGCCGTGCGCTCCCCCTCGCCTGATCCGACGCCGGCACCGGGGCCGTGACGACACCCCCTAGTGGTGGAACCCGGTGGCCGCCCCCTTGTCCCGGGTCACGGGATGCGGCTGCCGCCGCAGCTCGGGCAGCAGCCGGGTCAGGTCGGCCAGGAACAGGTCGGCCAGGTCGTGGGAGAAGCCGTTGCGGCACACGATCCGCAGCACGGACAGGTCCTCCCGGTTGGCCGGGAAGGTGTACGCGGGCACCAGCCAGCCGCTCTCGCGCAGCCGCCGGGAGACGTCGAAGACGTCGTACGACGTGACGTCGTCGGCCGTGGTGAACGCGAACACCGGCAGCTGGTCCCCGTGCGTGAGCAGCCGGAAGTCGCCGAGCGCCGCGATCCGGCCGGCGAGCGAGACCGCGACGTCCCGGGTCGACTGCTGTACCGCCCTGAAGCCTTCGCGGCCCAGCCGCAGGAACGTGTAGTACTGGGCGACCACCTGGGCGCCGGGGCGGGAGAAGTTGAGCGCGAAGGTCGGCATGTCCCCGCCCAGGTAGTTGACCCGGAAGACCAGTTCCTCGGGCAGCGCCTCCTTGTCCCGCCACAGCGCCCAGCCGACCCCCGGATAGACCAGCCCGTACTTGTGCCCGGAGGTGTTGATCGACGCCACCCGCGGCAGCCGGAAGTCCCACAGCAGGTCCTGGTCCAGGAAGGGCGCCACCATGCCGCCGGAGGCTCCGTCCACGTGTACCGGCACATCGAGGCCGGTGCGCTCCTGGAGGGCGTCCAGGGCCGCGCACAGCTCGGCGATCGGCTCGTAGGACCCGTCGAAGGTCGAGCCGAGGACACCGACCACCCCGATGGTGTTCTCGTCGCACAGCTCCGCGGCGGCCTGCGGGGCCAGGTGGAAGCGGTCGCCCTCCATGGGGACCAGCCGGGCCTCCACCTCCCAGAAGTTGCAGAACTTCTCCCAGCACACCTGCACGTTGACGCCCATGACGAGATTGGGCCGCGCGCCCGGGTAGCGGTCGGCGTTCCGCTGCGCCCAGCGCCGCTTCAGCGCCATGCCGGCGAGCATGCACGCCTCGCTGGACCCGGTCGTCGAGCAGCCCACGGCCGCCGCCGGGTCCGGGGCGTTCCACAGGTCGGCGAGCATCGCCACGCAGCGCCGCTCCAGCTCGGCCGTGCGCGGGTACTCGTCCTTGTCGATCATGTTCTTGTCCCGGCACTCCGCCATCAGCACCCCGGCCTGGGGTTCCATCCAGGTGGTGACGAAGGTGGCCAGGTTCAGCCGGGAGTTGCCGTCCAGCATCAGTTCGTCGTGCACCAGCTGGTACGCCGTGGACGGCGACAGCGGGGAGTCCGGGAGCCGGTGCGTGGGCGGCGCCTCGGCCATGCCGCCGACGGGGTTGGCCTCCCCGAAGAACGGGTTGACCGACATCGCCCGCTCCTCGTGCTTGCCGGAACCTTTGTGCAGAGCCATGGGTTTGCCTCCAGAGGAGAGAGGGGGGTCAGCGGACCGGGGTGCCGTCCGGGCGCAGTTGCATCTGAGGGCGGCCCGTCACCAGCAGCCAGGCGGGCAGCGAGGCGATGCACAGCAGGGCGAGGATCCCGGCCGAGTCGATCAGCACGGCGGCGGTGAACAGGCTCACCCAGCCCTGCCGGGTGATCGCCAGGAGCATGCCCAGCACGCCTGCCGCAACGCCCGCCGCGGGATGCACGCCCGGGACGAGAGCATGGGCGCACAGGCCCAGGGCGGTGCCGGCGAAGACCCCCGGGAAGATCCGGCCGCCCCGGAAGCCGCAGGACGCGGCGACGAGCAGTGCGGCCAGCTTCACCACCGTCATCGTGGCGAACTGCCCGGCCGACCAGCCCTCCGGGTCACGGGCCAGCTCATCGATCTCCGACAGTCCCTTGAACAGCGTCAGATGTCCGCCCAGGGCCGCCAGGGCACCCAGGACGACCCCGCCCGCCGGGAGCATCAGCATCGGGTGCCGCAGCCGCCGGAAGCCCGCGTGGACGTAGGGGAAGGCGCTGACGGCGCACATGCCGAGCAGCGCGGCCGCCGAGGCGACCACGACGGCCGCGATGAGGTCTCCCCAGCGGAGATGGCCCAGGGGCGGCAGATCCAGGTCGAAGGCGGGGTGGGACACCAGGGTGGTCGTCACCGCCCCGCACGCACCGGCGGCCAGCGGCGCGAACAGGTTGTCCCACAGCCTGCCCTGCATCGGCCGTCCGGCCAGCGCCTCGGAGATGACCAGCGCCGCCGCCACCGGAGTGCCGAACAGCGCGCCGAGCGTCGCCGCCTCGGCGAGCACCGGCCACAGCCTGCCGGGCGTCCGGGGCAGCAGACGTCCGCCGAGCCAGGCCGCGAGTCCCACGTTCACGGCGATGACGGGGTTCTCCGGGCCGAGACTCGGGCCGCCGGCCAGCATCAGCCCGGTGGCGAGCACTAGGCCGGGCAGCACCGCCGGGGGCATGACCGGGGCGTCCAGGCCGATGGTGGCCGGATCGGGACCCGCGTGCCCGGGGACCTTCCAGACGACCAGCCCGACGGCGATCCCGGTCGCGACGAGCATCGCGAACATCCACAGCACCGAGTAGCGGCCCACACCGAGCGCATCCGGCAGCGCCCCCCACAGCACGTGCTGGAGCCGCTCCGCCGCGGTGCTCACCCCGATGAGGACCAGGCTCGCGACCACGCCCACGGCGGCGGCGGGCAGGATGAACGGCAGCAGGGCCCGCGCCGGGGCCGTCGGCGCGCTCGGGGGCGCCTGCTGGGTCGTGTCCTGGGGCACGGGCTCACCATAAGCGGACAAAACACACCCATCATCCCGAATGGGTGCGGCTCGCACCGCCTGTTGGACCGGCCCGCACCGCCTGTTGGACCGGCCCGCACCGCCTGTTGGACCGGCTCGCACCGCCCGTGGGCCGGTTTGCACCGCCCGCGGACCGGTTTGCCTCGTCGGCGGACCGGCTTGCACCTCACGCGGCGTGAGGCCTCAGCGTGGAAGGCGTACCGACCGAAGGAGCGGAAAGTGAGCTACTCCGTGGGAGAGGTCGCGGGGTTCGCCGGCATCACGGTGCGCACCCTGCACCACTACGACGGGATCGGCCTGCTCGTGCCCGGCGAGCGGACGTACGCCGGCCACCGGCGCTACACCGACGCCGACCTCGACCGGCTCCAGCAGATCCTGTTCTACCGGGAACTCGGCTTCCCGCTCGACGAGGTCGCGGTCCTGCTCGACGACCCGGCCGCGGACCCGCGGGCCCACCTGCGCCGCCAGCACGACCTGCTGACCGCCCGGATCGAGAAGCTGCAGAAGATGGCCGCGGCCGTGGAGCACGCCATGGAGGCACAGAAGATGGGCATCAACCTCACGCCGGAGGAGAAGTTCGAGGTCTTCGGCGACCACGACCCGGAGCAGTACGCCGACGAGGTCCGGGAGCGCTGGGGCGACACCGAGGCCTACCGGCAGTCGCAGCAGCGGACCGCCTCGTACACCAAGGAGGACTGGAAGCGGATCAACGGCGAGATGGACGCGATCCACCGCCGGATGGCCGACCTGCTCGCCGAGGGTGTGCCCGCGGTCTCCGAGGCGGCCATGGACGTCGCCGAGGATCACCGCCGGTTCATCACGGGCGCGTACTACGACTGCTCGCACGAGCTGCACTCGTGCCTCGGTGAGATGTACGTCGCCGACGAGCGCTTCACCGCGACGTACGAGGCCATCCGGCCCGGCCTGGCGGTGTACATGCGGGACGCGATCGTGGCGAACGGGGCCCGGCACACCACGCCCTGACGTCCTGGCCCGGGCTCACTCCCGGGCCAGGACCACCGCCGTGCCGTAGGCGCACACCTCGGTGCCCACGTCCGCGGCCTCCGTCACGTCGAACCGGAACGCCAGCACTCCGTTGGCCCCACGCGCGCGTGCCTGCTCCACCAGGCGCTCCATGGCCTGGTTGCGGGTCTGCACGAGCGTCTTGGTGAGCCCTTTCAGCTCGCCGCCGATCATCGACTTCAGTCCGGCGCCGATCTGGCTGCCGAGGTGCCGCGAGCGCACGGTGAGTCCGAACACCTCGCCGATCACCGTCTGCACCCGGTGGCCGGGCACGTCGTTCGTCGTCACGACCAGCACGTCCGGCTCGGGCCCCTGGCCGCCGCCGTAGTCTTCGAGTCCCATGAGTCACAGCTTTGTCCCGGTCCCCGCACCGTGCATCCTGGAGGCACCGGTGGAACCCGGGGCGGTCACATCACGTTGGTAGCTTTGTGCGGCACCATCGACGCCCAGCCGCCGCAGCCGCCTTCACCCGTCAGGAGCCCGGACCACGTGATGACACTCGCCCTCGGCCCGAGCTGGCTCGATCCCAACTATCTGCTCGACACGTACAGCATCTGGGGCCTGCTGCTCATCGTCTTCGCCGAGTCCGGCCTGCTCATCGGATTCTTCCTGCCGGGTGACTCGCTCCTGTTCACCTGCGGTCTGCTGATCACCTCGCACCAGCTGGACTTCCCGCTGTGGGGCGCGATCGCCCTGATCTGCGTCGCCGCGATCCTCGGTGACCAGGCGGGCTACATGTTCGGCAAGAAGGTCGGACCGTCCCTGTTCAACCGCCCGGACTCACGGCTGTTCAAGCAGGAGAACGTCACCAAGGCGCACGAGTTCTTCGAGAAGTACGGCCCCAAGTCCCTGGTCCTCGCCCGCTTCGTGCCGATCGTGCGCACGTTCACGCCGATCATCGCGGGCGTCAGCGGCATGAAGTACCGCTCGTTCCTGATCTTCAACGTGATCGGCGGCATCCTCTGGGGCGCGGGAGTCACCCTGCTGGGCTCCTGGCTCGGCAAGCACGACGTCGTCAAGAACCACATCGAGGCGATCCTCATCCTGATCGTCCTCGTCTCCGTGATCCCCATCGCGATCGAGTTCCTCCGGGCCCGCGGCAAGAACAAGAAGGCCGCATCCGCCCGGCCGGAGACCCCGCAGCAGCAATCCCCGCAGCAGTCCCCGTACCAGCAGGCGCAGTACCAGCAGCCCCCGGTCATGGACGACGCCACGACCCGTCTGCGCCGCATCGAGCCGGAGCAGCCGTACGGGCAGCACCAGGAGCAGCAGGAGTACTGGAACCAGGGCGGCCACGACAACCAGCACTACGACCAGCAGCAGTACCACCAGCAGTACCCGCAGGAGCAGTACCCGCAGCAGTACGAGCAGCACCCGCAGCAGCCGTATCAGCAGGAGCAGCACCCGCAGCCGTATCAGCAGGAGCAGCACCCGCAGCCGTATCAGCAGGAGCAGCACCCGCAGCAGTACGAGCAGCAGCCGCAGCAGCAGTACGACCGGAACGGCTACCCGTACGACCACCGCCGGCAGTAGCAGGGGCGGGCGGGGAGCCGCGCGAGAGGTCGCCGAGGACGCGCGTCCGGCCACGGCGGATGCCACCACGGAGCCGGACGGCGCCCCTCTCAGAATCCCCTGGTCCGCTTCGCGGCCCGGCGCTTCCCGGCCGAGCCGACCCGCAGGAACAGCCGGGAGATCTCCGACCCCAGGTTGACCCCGATGGCGATGGCCATGGCCAGCGACGCGGCCTTGGCCAGCGACACCAGCCCTTTGTCCACCTCGTTCTGCGCGATGGACAGCAGCCCGAAATAGGTCGCCGAACCGGGCAGCAGGGGCCCGATCGCCGCCGTCGTGTACGGCAGCGCCGACGCGAACCGGTACCGCGACAGAAGCTGCCCGAACAGGCCCACGAGCCCCGCCGCGACCGCCGTGGACGCCACCGGCGAGATGTCGCCGACGTAGTGCATCGCCCCGTACACGGACCAGGCGACGCCTCCGTTGAGGGTCACCCACAGCACGGTTGAACGTTCCTGCTGGAGCAGCACCGCGAAGGTCAGCGACAGCAGCATCGAGGCCACGATCTGGATCAGCGGCCGCTCGGAGATGCCGAGGGCCGCGTCCGGGTTCAGCTTGCCGCCGACTTTCACGCCGAAGTACAGGACCACCAGCACCCCGGCGACGATGCCGACGAAGAAGTACATGACCTCCAGCAGACGTGCGGACGCGGTGATGTAGAAGCCCGTCAGGCCGTCCTGCACGCCCGCGACCAGCGCCCGCCCCGGCAGCAGCGCGAACAGTCCACCGGTGACCACCGCCGACGCCTTCAGATCCACGTCGGCCAGCGCGAACGCCACCCCGATCGCGGCGGGCGGCATCGCGGCCACCGTGAACTGGTAGAACTCCGGCAGTCCGCGCCCGGCGCACAGCCATGCCAGCCGGTCGCCGAGCATGGCGCCCAGGGCTGCCGCGACGAACACGATCAGATCGCCGCCGACCAGTATCGAGGCCGCACCGGCCAGCAGCCCGCTCGCCAGGGTCAGCGCCCAGCCGGGGTAGGGGTGCCGGTTGCGGCGGATCTCCGCCAGCCGCCGGTAGGCCTCCTCCAGGGAGACATGCGTCTCCGGGTCGGTCAGGTCGTCCACCAGCCGGAACACGGCCGCGAGCCGCGTGTAGTCGGTGCCCCGCCGCCGTACCGTCCGGGACGCCGTCACCGGGTCCTCCACCAGTGACGGCTGGTGCGAGATCGACAGCAGCGTGAAGGTGACGTTCGGCTCGCACCGGTCCAGGCCGTAGGACCGGCACACCGCGAACATCGCGGCCTCCACGTCCTCCGCGCCCTCGCCGCCGGCCAGCAGCAGCTCGCCGATACGCAGGGTCAGGTCGAGCACGCGCGGGACGGCCGGACCACCCTCCTCCACGCGCTGCACCGGTTCCGGCGCGGGCCGCTCGGCCACCGGCATCCGCAGCATCGTGCGCATCCGGTCCTGCCAGGGCGCGTCCTTGACCAGGCTGACCAGCGGCACCCCGGTGGCCGGCGTGAACGCGGCCGGGGCGCTCCTGCTGCTGTAGGTGCTCGGCCTGCTGAACGCCGATCCCTCCGGCTCGGCACTCGGCGGCTGCGGCGCCTGGAGTCCCTCCGGCACCGCGAACTCGGACGTCGTCTCCGGCTCACCGCCGGGCCTGGGGACATCGAGCCCCACGGGAACGGCGAACTCGGACGTGATCTCCGGGTCGTACCTCGCCTCGTCGGACCGGGGCTTGCGGTCCTCCGCCTCCATCACCTCGCACCGCTCCCTGAACGACACCTTCCGTAAGCCTCAGTATGCGCACACGTACCCCCACCGGCCGCATGTGTGCAGACAAGCGAGCGGGCCGCACGCGCACGCGTACGACCCGCTCGGCGAAGAACCGGGGTGGTCAGTGACCGCCCTGCTCCTTGAAGCGCTTGTACGACCGCTCGATCTCCACCTCGGCGTCCGTGCGGCCCACCCAGTTGGCACCCTCGACCGACTTGCCGGGCTCGAGGTCCTTGTACACCTCGAAGAAGTGCTGGATCTCCAGGCGGTCGAACTCGGACACGTGGTGGATGTCGCGCAGGTGCTCCACGCGCGGGTCGGTGGCCGGAACGCACAGCAGCTTGTCGTCGCCGCCCGCCTCGTCCGTCATGCGGAACATGCCGATCGCGCGGCACTTGATCAGGCAGCCCGGGAAGGTCGGCTCGTCCAGGATGACCAGCGCGTCCAGCGGGTCGCCGTCCTCGCCGAGGGTGTTCTCGACGAAGCCGTAGTCGGTCGGGTAGGCGGTCGAGGTGAAGAGGCGACGGTCCAGGCGGATCCGGCCGGTCTCGTGGTCCACCTCGTACTTGTTCCGCGAACCCTTAGGGATCTCGATCGTGACGTCGAACTCCACCGGTGGCTCCTCCATGATCAACACATAGTTCTGGTGGTTAAGTGTCCCTCACGCAGGTGTGTGATCGCGAAAGGGGCTGGTGGTCGTGCCAGAGCTGAGGCCTTGGCGAGCCGCGAGACCGCAGGTGGTGCGGATCGCGAACGCCGTACGACCGCGTCTGGGCCGCGCCGTGACGGCCGTCGGGCCAAAGGTCGCGCGAGTGGCGAAGGCCGTCCGGCCTGCGCACCTCCCCCGTCTCCCCCGTCCGCGGACCGTCAGGACCTGGCAGTACACCGCGGGCGCCGCCACCGCCGGCCTGGCGCTGGCCGCCGGCGTGGTGACCGTGGCCGGTCCCTGGGACGCCAACGGTCAGCGTACGGCCGAGCGGGACCGGGCCGCCGCCCTGGAGCGGTCAGGTGGCGCAGATCACGGCTCCGGCACGGCAGCGGCGGCACCCAGGCCCGCACCGAGCGCCGCGCCGGTCCTGACGGGTCTGGGCGGCACCACCGGCGCCGTGGGCACCAAGCAGGCCGCCCCGGACGCGAAGGCCCTCACGGACCTCCTGGGGCCCCTCCTGGACGCTCCCGCGCTCGGCGAGACCCGTGCCGCCGCCGTCGTCGACGTCGCGACCGGCGAGCGCCTGTACGACGCCGGCGCCGGCAAGGCCCTCACCCCCGCCTCCACCACCAAGATCGCCACTGCCGTCGCCGCCCTGTCCGCCCTCGGCCCCGACCACCGCCTCACCACCCGCGCCGCCCTCGAACCCGACACCGGGGAACTCGTCCTGGTCGGCGGCGGCGACCCGACCCTCACCGCGCGCCCGAAGGACAAGGGCACCTCTTCCGGCGAAGCCGGGAACGGGGGAGACCGGGCGAGCCTGCGCGTGCTGGCGGCCGGTACCGCCAAGGCCCTGCAGAAGCGGGGCATTCACAAGATCACTCTCTCCTACGACACCACCCTCTACACCGGCCCCGCCCTGCACCCCATCGGGAGCGACGAGAACCTCGCCCCCGTCAGCGCCCTGACCGCCGACGAAGGCCGCACCGACGACTCCACCAGCGGCACGGCGATCCGCGTGACCGATCCTGCGGCCGACGCGGCGGCCAAGTTCGCGACCTTCCTCGAGGACGCCGGCATCACCACCACACCGCCCGGCCCCTCCAAGGCCACCACGCGCGCGCAGACCCTCGCCACCGTCTCCTCACCCCCGCTGTCCGCCCTGGTCGAACGCATGCTCACGGAAAGCGACAACGACATCGCCGAGGCCCTGGCCCGCCACACGGCCCTCGCGAGCGGCGAACCCGCGAGCTTCGACGGTGGCGCCAAGGCCATCGCCACCCAGCTGCGCAAGCTCGGCCTGCCCATGTCCGGCGCCGTGTTCCACGACGGCAGCGGCCTCGACCGCGACGACCGGCTGACCGCCGGCCTCCTCACCGCCCTCCTGGTCAAGGCGGGCGACCCCGGCCGTCCTGGCCTCCGCCCGGCCCTCACCGGCCTGCCCGTGGCCGGCTTCACCGGCACTCTGAGCACCCGCTACACCGACGGCGCCTCAGGCCTCGTACGCGCCAAGACCGGCACCCTGAGCGGCGTCAACACCCTGGCGGGCACGGTCGTCGACCGGGACGGCCGCCTTCTGGCCTTCGCCTTCCTCACCTCGGACACGTCGAAGACCCCGAACGCCCTGGAGGCCCGGGCGGCACTGGACCGAGCGGCGACAGCACTGGCGGGGTGCGGCTGCCGGTGACCGCGTGCGAGGCCGACGGTGCCGTGACCGCAGCGGTGCCGGTCTCCCACGCCCTGCCCCGACCCGCAGCGCTCACGTACGGTTGACAACATGACGAGCTTCGGTGGCACCGCATCTCCCGGGATGGTCGACTGGAACCTCGCGGTGGCAACCGCGACACGGCTCGTACGACCCGGCCCCGAGGTCAGCCGCGACGAGGCCAGGTCCGTCGTCGCGGAACTGCGCCGGCACGCGAAGGCCTCGGAGGAACACGTCCGGGGCTTCACTCGTATGGGCACCGGGGAGATCCACGACACCCCCGTCCTCGTCGTCGACCGCCCCGGCTGGGTCCGGGCCAACGTCGCCGGCTTCCGGGAGATCCTCAGGCCGCTCCTGGAGAAGATGCAGGAACGGCGCGGCAACAACCCGGGCAGCGCCGTCCTCGGCGCCGTCGGCGGCAAGGTCACCGGCGTGGAACTCGGCATGCTCCTGTCGTTCCTGTCCTCCCGCGTCCTCGGCCAGTACGAGACCTTCGCCCCCGCCTCCCGCGACCTCCCCGCGGGCGAGAACGGCGGCGGCCGGCTGCTGCTCGTCGCACCCAACATCGTCCACGTGGAACGCGAACTCGACGTCGAGCCGCACGACTTCCGCCTGTGGGTGTGCCTGCACGAGGAGACCCACCGCACCCAGTTCACCGCCGTGCCCTGGCTGCGCGACCACCTCGAGGGCGAAATCCAGTCGTTCTTGGCGGAGACCGACGTCGACCCGATGACCTTCCTGGAGCGCATCCGGGAAGCCGCCCAGTCCCTGGCCGGCGGCCGTCCCGAGGGTGAGGAGGAGGACGGCGGGCGCTCCTTCGTGGAGTTGGTGCAGACCCCCGCCCAGCGCGAGATCCTCGGCCGGCTCACCGCCGTGATGTCCCTCCTGGAGGGCCACGCCGACTACGTCATGGACGGCGTCGGCCCGAGCGTCGTACCGACCGTCGCCGAGATCCGCGAGAAGTTCCAGCAGCGCCGCGCCAAGGGTGCCTCCCGGCTGGACATGGCCCTGCGCAAGCTGCTCGGTCTGGATGCCAAACTGAGGCAGTACCGGGACGGCGAACGCTTCGTCAGGGCCGTCGTGGAGCAGGCCGGCATCGACGGGTTCAACCGCGTGTGGACCTCGCCCAACACCCTTCCCACCAAGGCGGAGATCGCCAAACCGGCGGACTGGGTCGCGCGGGTGCACCGCTAGGCCGAGTCGTGAACCGCCCCGGGAAGGCGTGAAACGAATCCGGCCGACGGCAGGCGAACGCCCCTCCAATCACCCGTCCGAGGGACCGTGAGCCATGCGTAGGCGTGCAATGCTCGGGGAACGGCCCGCTTCTGTCACCATCTACACACTCTGCGTGACCGGCTCGGGCTCACCCCCCGAAACTTCATGAAGGGAACCGGACATGGGTCCCCATCCTGCGGTCGCGGCGATACGCCTGGCGGTTCGCCGCGTCCTCCACGACATCCTGAACGACCATCAGACCTCCGGCGGGCTCACGGGGCGACCGGCCCCGGGCGCGCACCCGGACCGCGCGGCCGAGCGGCCCCCCTCTCCGCTCGTCCTCGTCGCATGCTCCGGCGGCGCCGATTCCATGGCCCTCGCCTCCGCCCTCGCCTTCGAGGCCCCCAAGCTCGGCGTCCGTGCCGGCGGGGTCACCGTCGACCACGGCCTCCAGCCCGGCTCCGACCTGCGCGCCGACGAGGTCACCCTGAGACTGCGTGAGCTGGGCCTCGACCCCGTGGTGTCCGTCGCCGTGACCGTCGGCCGGGAGGGCGGCCCCGAGGCCGCCGCCCGCGACGCCCGCTACGCCGCCCTGGACGCCATCGCCGAACGCCACGGTGCCACCGCCGTCCTGCTCGGCCACACCCGCGACGACCAGGCCGAGACGGTCCTGCTCGGCCTCGCCCGTGGCTCCGGCATCCGCTCCCTGTCCGGCATGGCCGCGGTCTCGGGGGCCGGCGGCCGCTACCGGCGCCCCTTCCTCCACCTCGACCGGCAGACCGCCCGCAGGGCCTGCATGGTCCAGGCCCTGCCCGTCTGGGACGACCCGCACAACGCCGATCCCGCCTACACCCGCTCCCGGCTCCGGCACGAGGGCCTGCCCGCCCTGGAGAAGGCGCTCGGCAAGGGCGTGGTGGAGGCGCTCGCCCGCACCGCCCAGCTCTCCCGCGACGACGCCGACGCCCTGGACACCTGGGCCAGCCAGGCCGAGGCCTCGGTACGGGACGCCACCGGCCTGCTGGAGTGCGCCAAGCTGTACGCCCTCCCGCCCGCCGTGCGCCGCCGGATCCTGCGCCGCGCGGCCATCGAGGCCGGCGCCCCGGCCGGCTCGTTGTTCGCCCGCCACATCGAGGAAGTCGACCGTCTGATCACCGGCTGGCGCGGTCAGGGAGCCATCAATCTCCCCGGCAAAGTCGTGGCCCAGCGGCAGGGTGGCAGACTGGTGATTCGGCAAGGCTGAATCCGACCCCTCCCGGAGTGATCCTCCGGCGGGCCGGGCAGCCGGAGGCCGTGCATGCGGCCGTAAGTGCGGGACGACCGAAAGTGATGCGGGTGGACGCGAAAGACATGGGTGCCGACCTCCAGCAGGTGCTCATCACCAAGGAAGAGATCGACGCGAAGCTGGCCGAGCTGGCCGCGAAGATCGACGCGGAGTACGCGGGGAAGGATCTGCTGATCGTCGGCGTCCTCAAGGGCGCCGTGATGGTCATGGCCGACCTCGCGCGGGCGCTGTCCACCCCCGTCACCATGGACTGGATGGCCGTGTCCTCCTACGGCGCCGGCACCCAGTCCTCCGGTGTCGTGCGCATCCTCAAGGACCTCGACACCGACATCAAGGGCAGGCACGTCCTGATCGTCGAGGACATCATCGACTCCGGCCTGACCCTGTCCTGGCTGATCAACAACCTCGGCTCCCGCGAGCCCGCCTCCCTCAAGGTGTGCACGCTGCTGCGCAAGCCGGACGCCGCCAAGGTCGCCATCGACGTGGAGTGGGTCGGCTTCGACATCCCGAACGAGTTCGTCGTCGGCTACGGCCTCGACTACGCCGAGAAGTACCGCAACCTGCCGTTCGTCGGTACGCTCGCGCCTCACGTCTACGGCGGCTGAGCCACTCGGCCCAAGCCCGGTAGGACGATCGGGAACCCCAGCGGGTTCCGTTCCGTTGGAGCATGCAGAGACGGGTTTCCCAGCCGTCGAAACGGCTCCGTGCGGCTTCGGGCAACAATGCTGGGGTACCGTCAGAAGAACTGTCTAATCAAACTCACTATGGCAGGAGGGACGGGGCGGCACCGCTCCGTATGGATGGACGTGAAGCGATACTTCCGTGGGCCGGTCATGTGGATCGTGCTGGCCGTCCTTGCCGTGGTCGTGTTGATGCAGGTCGTCGGCTCGTCCGGCGGCTACAAGACGGTGGACACAGGCCAGGTCGTGGCGGCGATCAACGCCAACAAGGTCGAGTCGGCCAAACTCACCACCGGTGACGAGCAGAGCATCAAGGTCACGCTCAAGGACGGCGTCAAGGTCGAGGGCAGCTCGAAGATCCAGGCGAGCTACATCGGCGACCAGGGCGTCACCATCGCCGGCCAGTTGCAGAACAAGTACGAGGACAAGCAGATCCCGGACGGCTACACGGTCTCGCCGTCCAAGCAGAACCCGTTCCTCGGCGTTCTGCTCTCCCTGCTGCCCTTCGTCCTGATCGTGGTCGTCTTCCTGTTCCTGATGAATCAGATGCAGGGCGGCGGCTCCCGGGTCATGAACTTCGGCAAGTCCAAGGCCAAGCTCATCACCAAGGACACCCCCAAGACGACCTTCTCCGACGTCGCCGGCTGCGACGAGGCCGTGGAGGAACTCCAGGAGATCAAGGAGTTCCTCCAGGAGCCGGCCAAGTTCCAGGCCGTCGGCGCCAAGATCCCCAAGGGCGTGCTGCTCTACGGCCGCCCCGGTACCGGCAAGACGCTCCTCGCGCGCGCCGTCGCCGGCGAGGCGGGGGTCCCCTTCTACTCGATCTCCGGTTCCGACTTCGTCGAGATGTTCGTCGGTGTCGGTGCCTCCCGAGTCCGTGACCTGTTCGAGCAGGCCAAGGCGAACGCCCCGGCGATCGTCTTCGTCGACGAGATCGACGCGGTCGGCCGGCACCGCGGCGCCGGCCTCGGCGGCGGTCACGACGAGCGCGAGCAGACCCTGAACCAGCTGCTCGTCGAGATGGACGGCTTCGACGTCAAGGGCGGTGTGATCCTGATCGCCGCCACCAACCGCCCGGACATCCTCGACCCGGCGCTGCTGCGTCCCGGCCGCTTCGACCGCCAGATCGCGGTCGACCCGCCGGACCTGCAGGGCCGCATGGAGATCCTCAAGGTCCACCAGAAGGGCAAGCCGGTCGCGCCCGACGTCGACCTGTCCGCCGTCGCCCGCCGTACCCCGGGCATGACGGGTGCCGACCTCGCCAACGTCCTGAACGAGGCAGCACTTCTGACCGCCCGCGGCGACCAGAAGCTGATCGACAACAGGGCGCTGGACGAGGCGATCGACCGCGTGGTCGCGGGCCCGCAGAAGCGGACCCGGATCATGTCGGACAAGGAGAAGAAGATCACCGCGTACCACGAGGGCGGTCACGCCCTGGTCGCGGCGGCTTCGCCGAACGCCGACCCGGTCCACAAGATCACGATCCTGTCCCGTGGCCGTGCCCTCGGCTACACGATGGTCCTGCCGGACGAGGACAAGTACTCGACCACGCGCAACGAGATGCTCGACCAGCTCGCCTACATGCTGGGCGGCCGCGCGGCCGAGGAACTGGTCTTCCACGACCCGACCACCGGCGCCGCCAACGACATCGAGAAGGCCACCAACCTGGCCCGCGCGATGGTCACGCAGTACGGCATGACCGAGCGGCTCGGTGCGATCAAGTTCGGCGGCGACAACAGCGAGCCCTTCCTCGGCCGTGAGATGGCTCACCAGCGCGACTACTCGGAAGAGGTCGCCGCGCTGGTCGACGAAGAGGTCAAGAAGCTCATCGAGACCGCGCACAACGAGGCCTGGGAGATCCTGGTCGAGAACCGCGACGTGCTCGACAACCTGGTCCTGCAGCTGCTGGAGAAGGAGACGCTGGGCAAGGAGGAGATCGCCGAGATCTTCGCCCCCATCGTCAAGCGCCCGCCGCGGCCCGCCTGGACCGGCTCCTCCCGCCGCACCCCGTCCACCCGACCGCCGGTGCTCTCCCCCAAGGAGCTGGCACTGACCAACGGTGCGAACGGCTCGACGGCGGCGATCAGCACGGCCAAGTCCACCGCCACCGAGTCCGCTCCGGTCACGGAGGCCCCGGAGGACCGCTCCGAAGGCTGAGCGTGTCACGGCCGACAGGGCCGGAATGTATGCCGCGCCCCCCAGGTTCTACGCTGGGGGGCGCGGCATTTTCGAATGACCGCAGGAAGAACGCGTGACCGCCCACGCGCGAAGGCTCAGGAACGAGGAACCAGATGACGGACCCCGTGACGCTCGACGGCGAAGGCACCATCGGCGAGTTCGACGAGAAGCGTGCCGAGAACGCTGTGCGGGAGTTGCTGATCGCGGTCGGCGAAGACCCGGACCGTGAGGGGCTGCTGGAGACGCCGGCGCGGGTGGCGCGTGCGTACAGGGAGATCTTCGCCGGCCTGTGGCAGAAGCCCGAGGACGTCCTGACCACGACGTTCGACCTGGGACACGACGAGATGGTCCTGGTGAAGGACATCGAGGTCTACTCGACCTGCGAGCACCATCTGGTGCCGTTCCGGGGCGTCGCCCACGTGGGCTACATCCCGTCCGAGGCCGGCAAGATCACCGGCCTGTCCAAGCTGGCCCGGCTGGTCGACGTGTACGCCCGCCGTCCGCAGGTGCAGGAACGCCTCACCACACAGATCGCGGACTCCCTGATGCAGATCCTGGAACCGCGCGGGGTCATCGTGGTCGTCGAGTGCGAGCACATGTGCATGTCCATGCGCGGCATCCGCAAGCCGGGCGCGAAGACCATAACGTCCGCCGTGCGCGGTCAGCTGCGGGACGCCGCGACCCGGAACGAGGCGATGAGCCTCATCATGGCGCGCTGACCGGACCGCCGAGCGGCGCCGGCGGTCAGGCCGCCGGCTCCGCCCCGGTGTGGTTCTGGTCGTCGTCCTCGGGGAGCTTGCAGACGCGCTCCAGGAACAGGGCCGCAACTATCACGCCGAGCCCGGCCAGGACCGAGAAGCCGGCGTAGATCGCCTGGTCGCGGCGGGCCGGGATGTCCAGCAGCTCCAGCAGGAAGACGCCCGCGCCGCCGTACATGCCGGCGACGAGGGCCGCGACCAGGGCGCTGGCCTGGCCGAAGACGACCGCCCGGGCGGCCATCAGCGGATCGACGCCCTTTGCGCCGGGCCGGCGCTCGCGCTGAGCCTTGAAGCGGGCGCGCAGTGAGAGCGCCGTCGACAGCAGGACCACCGCGATCAGTGCGAGCACGACGGGGGCGGCCAGAGGGACGCTGGGGAGGGTCCCGATCGAGTTCCAGAGGCGGGCGCCCGCCCAGGACAGGACGCCGGCCACGACGAAGACGCCGGCCAGCACCCTGATGCGCAGCTCTCTCACGGTGTCCCTTCAGTTCCCCCGGACTGTCCCGGTGTGTGGTCGTCGTGGCGTCTCTGTCGTGACCCGCCTCGACCTTAACGACTACTCGGGCAGCCGGAGTTCCAGGTCCTTGCGGGCCTCCACACCTTCACGGGTGACGACCGACAGCAGTTCGGCCACCGTCCCGCGGCCCGGGAGCTGCGCCTGGGGGTCCACGTCGTGCCAGGGGGCGAGCACGAAGGCGCGCTCGTGGGCACGCGGGTGGGGGAGGGTGAGATGCGGGTCGTCGGAGGTGACGTTGGCGTAGGCGACGATGTCGACGTCCAGTGTGCGCGGGCCCCAGCGCTCGTCCCGGACCCGGTTGAAGGCCTCCTCGACCGCGTGCGCCCGCTCCAGCAGGGAGGCGGGGGGCAGCGTCGTCTTCAGGACCACGACCGCGTTGAAGTACGACGGCTGGCTGCCGGGCTCGACGCCCCAGGGCTCGGTCTCGTACACCGGGGAGACGCCCTTCACGCGGACACCCGGGGTGTCCTCGAGGGCGTCGACGGCACCCTGGAGGGTCTCCAGGCGGTTGCCGAGGTTGGAGCCGATGGAGATGACGGCCCACTGAGGGTTGTGCAGGGTCGTGTCGGCGGCGTCCACCTGCTCGACGACGGCGGCGGGCACCGGCTGGACGGTCGGGTCGCTGTGACCCTGGCTGAAAGGTCGGGTCATACTCGGCTCCGGATGATGGTGACGGTCACGTCGTCGAAGGGGACGGTGATCGGCGCGTCCGGCTTGTGGACGCAGACCTCGACCTGCTGAACCCCTTCGTGCTTCAGGCAGGTCTGGGCGATGCGCTCGGCCAGCGTCTCGATGAGGTTCACCGGCTCGCCCTCGACCTCGGCCACGACCTCTTCGGCCACGATGCCGTAGTGCACGGTCTTCGTCAGGTCGTCGTCCGCCGCGGCCGGCCGGGTGTCCAGGCCCAGGACGAGGTCCACGATGAAGGTCTGGCCCTCCTCGCGCTCCTTGGGGAACACACCGTGGTGCCCGCGGGCCTTCAGGCCGCGCAGCGCGACACGATCCACGCGAATCACTCCTGCAATCGTCGGGAACGGCCGAGGCGTACCGCGTGCGGGCGGCACGCCGGCCTCAGACGAATCTACCTGCGGACACTGACAAAGCCGGGTCATGGCGGCGTGGGGCCGGGCGGGGTCCTGGAGGGTTCACCGGGTGTTTCCCCTGGGGAACCCGGCCGTGTCATGGACTGGTAGCCGCTCGTACCCGCGGGTAGGTGATTCCAACCACTCCTCCGGTCCTCGCTCGGTCCTCGACCGCCTCTGTGCTGCGGCTGTGGTGTGTCTACCCGGTCAGGCGAGGGGGCCGTCGTCCGGATTCACGCCATTCACGCCGGTGTCGTCCTCGTCGCCGTCGTCGCTCTCGGCCAGCACCGGGGAGGCGTGGTGCGACCAGATCTTCCAGCCGGAGGGAGTACGCCGGAACACGTTCGTGGCGACCACGAGCTGCCCGACCAGCGGGCCCAGCTCCGCGCCGTCCTGCGGGGCGGGGCCACCGCTGAGGATGTTCTCCGTGCAGGTGACGAGTGCGGTGTCGCCGGTGACCGAGACGTGCACGTCGGTGAGGAAGAACTGGATGTAGTCGGTGTTGGCCATGATCAGGGCGTACGACCGGAGGACCTCGCCGCGGCCGGTGAGCACGGGCCAGCCGGGGTGCACGCAGGAGATCACGCCGACGTCCGCCGGGTCGTGGTAGGTCTCGTCCACACCAAGGTCGGCGGGGGTGAGCCAGAGTGAGGAGACCTCTTCGAAGTCGCCGCGTTCCAGTGCCTCGTAGAAGGCGGTGTTGGCAGCCTCCACCTGCTCGACGTCGGTGTGTGGGGCGCTCACCGGTCTCCTTCCGCCCGGCGCTCGTTCCCGGCGCCCGGCGCGTTGCCTGTTCCGTGCGCCTCGTGCCCGCTCTGTGACCCGCGCTCGCTGTCCGTGCCGGGTGCCGGTACCGCCGTCCGCGCCCCTTCCACGGCCCGTGCGACCCGCACCGCGTCGGCGGTGGCACGTACCTCGTGCACGCGTACCGCCCATGCGCCGGCGTGCGCCGCGAGTGCGGAGACGGCCGCCGTGGCCGCGTCGCGCTCCCGGGCGGGCGGGGGCGCCGCTTCGGGGCCGGCCAGGACGCGGCCGAGGAACCGCTTGCGGGAGGCAGCGACCAGGAGGGGGTGGCCGAGTGCGTGCAGGCGGTCGAGGTGGGCGAGGAGGGCGAGGTCGTGGTCGGCGTCCTTGGAGAAGCCGAGACCGGGGTCGACGACGACGCGGTCGGGGGCGATGCCGCCCGCGAGAACGGCCTCCACGCGCGCGTGCAACTCGTCCATGACCTCGGCGACGACGTCCTCATAGGCGCCCCGGACGTTGCCGCCCTGCAGGAAGCCGCGCCAGTGCATGACGACGAAGGGGGCGCCCGCGTCGGCGACCACCGGGATCATCGCGGGGTCGGCGAGGCCGCCGCTGACGTCGTTGACAAGGGCGGCACCGGCCGCGAGGGACTGTTCGGCGACGCAGGCGCGCATCGTGTCGACGGAGACGACGACACCCTCGGAGGCGAGGCCGCGTACGACGGGGATCACCCGGCGCAGTTCCTCGGCCTCGTCCACGCGCGTGGCGCCGGGCCGGGTGGACTCGCCGCCGACGTCGACCAGATCCGCGCCCTCGGCGACGAGGTCCAGGCCGTGCTTGACGGCGGCGGTCGTGTCGAACCAGTGGCCGCCGTCGGAGAAGGAGTCCGGGGTCACGTTCACGACGCCCATGACGGCACACCGGTCCCATGCCGGAAGGCCGGCCACTCGGCCCCGCCCGCTGTGGTTGTTCATACGTTCAGCGTAGGCCCAGGGCGGTGCCGGGAACGCGCGGCAGCCGGGGTGCCGCACGGGTCCGGCCGTCCGGTCAGGCCGCTCGGACGTCCCGTTCACCCATGGCGTGGGCACACGGGCGCTGGGCGGCGGCCCGGCGCCGGCGCAGGAACCGAGGCAGCGGCAGGGCGAGGTCGACGAAGCCCTCCGCCTGCATGGCGGCGAAGCCGATGCGGGGCAGGTCCCCGGAGGCCCGGTAGACCACGAAGCGCGGCTCCCAACGCGGCTGGAACTTGGCGTTGAACTTGTACAGCGACTCGATCTGGAACCAGCGGGAGAGGAACACCAGCAGCCCGCGCCAGGCACGCAGCACCGGGCCGGCGCCGATCTTCTCGCCGCGGGCGAGGGCGGAGCGGAACATGGCGAAGTTCAGCGAGACCCGGTTGATGCCGAACTTCGGGGCGGCCTGCAGGGCGGCGACGATCAGCAGCTCGTTCATGCCCGGGTCGGCGGAGCGGTCACGGCGCATCAGGTCCAGCGAGACGCCGTCCTTGCCCCACGGAACGAAGTGGAGGATCGCCTTCAGGTCGCCGTACTCGCCCGGCTCGTCGTCGGCCTTGTGTGCGGTGGCGATCAGGCAGTCGCCGTCGGCGGCGTCGCCGATGCGGCCGAGCGCCATGGAGAAACCGCGCTCGGTGTCGGTGCCGCGCCAGTCCTCCGCCGCCTCGCGGATCCGCTCCAGTTCGGCGTCGCCGAGGTCACGGATGCGCCGTACCCGGGTTTCGTAGCCGGCTCGCTCGATGCGCTTGACCATCTGGCGCACGTTGCGCATCGCGCGTCCGGCGAGCGAGAAATCCGCCACGTCCACCACCGCCTCGTCGCCCAGTTCCAGGGCGTCCAGACCGGTCTCGCGGGTCCACACCTCGCCGCCGGTCTCCGAGCAGCCCATGACCGCGGGGGTCCAGGAGTGGGCCCTGGCCTCGTCCATGAAGCGCTCGATGGCGCCCGGCCAGGCCTCGACGTCGCCGATCGGGTCACCGCTGGCGAGCATCACGCCGGAGACGACCCGGTAGGTGACCGCGGCCTTGCCGCTCGGCGAGAAGACGACGGCCTTGTCGCGGCGCAGCGCGAAGTGGCCGAGCGAGTCGCGCCCGCCGTGCTTCTCCAGCAGGGCACGCAGCTTGACCTCGTCGTCCTCGGTGAGGCGCGCGGCCGGGTGTTCGGGGCGGAAGGCCAGGTAGATGGTGGTGACGGCGGTGATCCAGCCGAGGGCGCCGAGGGAGAAGGCGACCGTCCAGGAGGTGTTGCCCTGGTAGTCGACCGGGCCCTCGAAGCCGAACAGGCCGTAGACGACGTGGGTCAGCCGGTCGGCCACGCTCGGGTCACCGATCGTCCGGTGCGGGTGGACGCTGACGATGACCAGTCCGAGGGCCAGGGAACCCGCGCTCATCAGCACGAAGTTGGCGAGCGCGCGCCACCTGCTGCGCGGATCGGGCAGAGCCGCGAACTGGTCCCTGTGGCGCAGCAGCGGCACCAGCAGCGCGACCGCGATGAGCACTCCGATGAGCGAGTGCCGGTACGCGAACTGCGCCGCCGCGCCCGCCGGCAGCAGCGCCACCGCGGCGCGCCATGCCCGGCGCTTGCGTCGCTTCAGCCCGTGCGCCAGCAGCAGCAACAGCACGCCGGCGCTGAGCGAGAGGGCCGCGGCGAAGGGCCCGAAGGAGCCCGGCAGCACCTCGGCGATGGCGTGCATACGGCTGTGACGGAAGCGCGGGAACACGCCCGCGGCAATGTCCAGGAGGCCCACGAGAGCGGCCGCCCTGCCGACCAGAGCGGGCACGGCCTCGGGGCGCGGGCCGCGCATCATGCGCCGCGCCCGGCTTGATCGGCCCGGAACCCCGCCCGACATTTCCCCATCTATCCTGACAGACATCGCATCCCGTAGTTCTGCGAGAGACCTTGAACCCGGTGCCGATCGGGGCATCCGGCGACATTGCGCCCTCTAGGACGGTGTCTTGGGGAAAGAGGTTCACTCCCCACCGGAAAGTCGGGTCAAAGGCCAAGGAAAGCCCCGGGCAAACCCTCGCGACGAAGCGTGGGCGCGGCACGGGCGGAAAGCGCAGGCAGGAAGCAGCCCATGGGTCTCACGAGCAACAAAGTGCTGGTGCTGGCGATTGCGATCGCCGCCGTGCTGTTCATCGGCACGGTGTGGCTGTGGCCGCGCCTCGCCCGGCAGAGCTGGCGGGCCGTCAGCGGCCGGGTCGGCCTGCTGCTGTCCACCCAGTTGACACTCTTCGCCTCCCTGGGTCTCGCCGCCAACCAGGCCTTCGGTTTCTACGCCAGCTGGGCGGACCTGTTCGGCAAGGAGACCGAGCAGGGCATCGTCGTCGACCACTCGGCCAACGGCAGCACCGCCGGCCCGCTCCAGGTGGTCTCCACCTCCGACGTGCCGGGCGCACCGACCGCGCGGCCGGAGACGGGCGGGCAGATCCAGAAGGTCGACATCGTCGGCCGTACGAGCCACATCGGCACTCCCGCGTACGTCTATCTGCCGCCGGAGTACTTCCAGCCGCAGTACCGCACGCGTACGTTCCCCGTCGCGGTCGTGCTGACCGGCTACCCGGGCACCGCGCGGTCGCTGGTGGACAAACTGAACTACCCGAGCACGGCGCAGAAGCTCGCCAAGGACGGGCGGATGCAGCCGATGATCATGGTGATGCTGCGGCCGACCTTGGCGCCGCCGAGGGACACCGAGTGCGTGGACGTCCCGGGCGGCCCGCAAGCGGAAACGTTTTTTGCCAAGGATCTGCCGGAGGCGGTCCTGGCGCACTACCGGGCCGGCAAGCGACCGGGCAGCTGGGGCGTCATCGGCGACTCCACGGGCGGCTACTGCGCCCTCAAGCTCGCCATGCACCACCCCGGCGTGTACGCGGCCGGCGCCGGCCTGTCGCCCTACTACAAGGCGCCGATCGACCCCACGACCGGTGACCTCTTCCACGGCGACAAGAAGCTGCAGAATCGTGCCGACCTGTGGTGGTACCTCAAGAACGAGCCCGCGCCCGACACCTCGCTGCTCGTCACCAGCAGCAAGGTGGGCGAGCACAACTACAACGACACGATGAGGTTCATAGAGCGTGTGCAGGCCACGAACCTGACCCGCATCTCGTCGATCATCCTCGAGAGCGGCGGCCACAACTTCAACACCTGGCGGCGCGAGATCCCGCCGACCCTCCAGTGGATCAGCGGCCGGCTCACCGACCGCTGAGCCGGCGTGGCCCCTGACGTCCCGTGAAACCTCCCGTAGGACTGTTGTTTTTGCGGGGCGGGGGTCCGCGATTCGCCTACGCGCGGTAAGTTTCTGGCCATGCCACGTGGACGCCACCGCCATTCCCCCCCTCTGCACCGGCTGTTGCCTCCTTCGGCGATCGCCGGCGTCTCCGTCGTCTGCGCGCTGGGTCCTTGGGTGTTCTCCGAGGCCACGGTGTTGCGCACGCTGGCCGCCGCGGCCGCCGCGACGGCGGTCCTCGGCGCGGTCGTGATGCGCCGCTGGGACGTGCAGGCGGGCAAACAGGTCGCCGAACTCACGCGCGCGCGTGCCGGCGACGAATGGCGCTACGAGGAACGGGTCGCCGAACTGGAGACCGACCTCGAGGAGTCCCGCGAACTGCGCGCCAAGCTGGAGCAGCGGCTGCGCGCCAAGCGGGCCGAACTGGCCGGACTGCGCAACGAGCACGCGGCCCTGCTGCGCCGGTACGCCACGGCGGAGACCGAGCGCGCGAGCGCCCTGGAGGGACGCCGGCTGCTGGAGATCGAGTCGGCGCCCGACTCCGCGTCGTCGTCCGTACCGGCCCTGCCGCCCGCGCGGCGCGCCGAACCGGAGCAGACGGCCACCGCGGGCCCTGAAGCGTCCCGGGGGACCGAGGGCGCCGATGACATCGTTGACATCGATGACGCCGAGGGCGCCGACGCCACCGATTCCGCCGAGGCTTCCGCGGGCTCGGAGGCCGCCGCGAGCCGGCCGGCGGCGCAGGCTGTGTTCTCGCCCGATGGTGCCCGGCTGTACGGGCGGGCCCTGACGGCCCTGGCCCGGTTCGACCGGGGGGACGCTGCTGCGGATCCGGAAGCAGAGACCGCGCCCGAAGCGGACGCCGAGGTTCAGGCCGAGGCCGAGCCGGAGACAGCCACGGCGACCGGGGCCGAGGTGCCCGAGTCCCAGGTGTCCGAGGGCGAGGTGCCTGAGTCCGAGGTGTCGGGGGCCGAGGTGCCTGCGTCCGAGGTGTCGGGGGCCGAGGAGCCGGAGTCCGAGGTGTCCGGGGCCGAGGAGCCTGAGTCCCAGGTGTCGGGGGCGGAGGAGCCGGAGCCTGATGTGTCCGCGGCCGAGGTTCCCGGCGCCGGGCCGGTCGGGGCCGAGGCTGCCGAGGACCGGGCCGCCGCGCAGCCCGGGGCGGTCGGGATCTCCGAGCCCGTCGAGGACGCGGCCGCGGCGCCGGAGGCTGCCGCGAGCGAGGTGGCCGAGGCCGGGACCCACGCCAAAGGAGAAGACACCGCGGCGGGCCTGACCGACGGGGCCGGCGTCGCGCCGGCGGCCCAGGTCGCCACGCGCGCGGGGCAGGCGTCCGCCGGGCACTTCACGGTGCCGACCGCGGTGGCCGTCGTACCGGCCGCGCCCGCGCGGCGCCCGGTGGTCGAGGGCGGCTTCGACTTCTTCGGCACCCAGAAGGGCGGCTCGAAGGACCCGCTGGACTCCGTGCAGAACGAAGACCTCGCCGACGTGGTCGGCCCGGAGGCCCTCGCCGTGCACAAGGCCGAGACCGAGGCCGCGTTCAAGCCCGCCGACGCGCAGTCCCGGGGCGTCGGCCAGGTCATCGACCTGACGGCGCACGACGAGACCGAGCAGATCGACATCCAGGGGCTGCGCAGCGCGGCCTCCTGAGCCGCCGTCAGCCGTACATCCGCAGTCTCGGGCCCGGCCTTCCCACGTGGGGGCCGGGCGCGCTGCGTCGATGCCCAAGTGCGTCGATGCTCAGGTGCGCCGGTGTCTGGACGTGCCGGTGTCTGGATGTGCCGGTCTCCGGGCGCGTTGGTGCCTCGATGCGGAGTCCGGATGCGGAGTCCGGCCGGCGGGCGGTCGACGGTCAGCCCGGGTGGGGCCTGCGGTCAGCCTGGTGCGGTTTGCGGTCAGTCGGGTGGGGCCTGCGGTCAGCCTGGGTGCGGTTCGCGGTCAGCCCGGGGCCGGCCCGCGGTCGACCCGGGTCGGCCCGTCGTCGGCCCGGGGGCGGCCCGCGGTCATCCAGCGGTCCGGCGGGGCGTCCCGGCGGCCCGTCCGGGACCGCTCCGCCTGCTCGGCCAGCAGCCGCGTGGCCTCCTCGGCGCCCCGTAGACGGGCCGTGACGGTCTTGTCGGCCCCGGTGTCCACGTGAACGCCGGCGAGCCCCCAGCGGCGCTCCCAGGGCCCCTGGGTGAGCCGTACGCTCTGCACCTTGGCGTGCGGCACCAGCGAGAGCCTGCGGCACAGCAGGCCGCTCCGGGCGGCGAACACCGCGCCGGTGACCGCGAGCCGATGCCCTCGCCACCAGAGGGGCACGCACCACCGGGCCCGGCGCGGCGCCCGCGACAGCTCCCGCGGCACCGTCACGCCCGGCAGCACGCGCGCGACGACCGCTTCGGCCGCCGCGCGCGGGGCCACCGGTATCAGCACCGAGTTGGCAGACCCGGCCACGTCCAGTTCCACCCGCACCCAGCCTCCCCCACTCTCGGCTCCGCTCGAGCGGGGGGACCCCCATCGCCGCCACAGCAGCGGTTCCACGATCCGTACGGTCTGCACCCGGCCGGGCGGTACCGTCTCGTGCGTTCGGTCGAGCAGCCCGTGGTCGATGCGCAGTCCGTCCGGGGATTCGCTCACCGTCCAGTCGAACTCGGTGACGAACCGGCCCACGCCGCTCGCGCCGGCCGCGCCGAGCAGCGGCAGCGCGGTGACGAGGACCGTCCACGCGTTGTGGGTGGTGAGCCACAGCAGGGTCGGTACGACGAGCGCGCCGCACAGCGTGCCCCAGGTGGCACCCGTCAGTGCCAGGGAGCGCGCCAGCTCGCGCGGGGGCACCCGCAGCAGAACCTGTGCCGGGGCCTCTCCGATTTCGCGCGCCGTCTCGGGCGCGAATCCCGCGGCGCGCGCGAGCAGCTCCGCGCGCAGGGCGCTCGCCTCCCGTTCGCCCAGGAAAGCCAGCTCGTCCTTGTCGTCGGCGCCGACGACGTCGATCCGCAGCTTCGCGACGCCCGCCACGCGCGCGAGGAGCGGGCGGGAGACGTCCACGGCCTGGATGCGCTCCAGCCGGATGTGCGCGGTGCGCCGGAACAGCAGTCCGGTCCGGATGCGCAGCTCGGTGTCGGTCACCGCGAAATGCGTGAACCACCAGGAGAGGAACCCGTAGAGGCCGGCGACCGGCACCAGCACCGCGAGCCCCAGCAGGAGCATCGTGGTGGTCAGCCGCGCCAGCTGCTGCTGGGTGCCGTTCGGGTCGTGCACCGCCCAGCCGGCCAGCACGGCGAGCGGCGCCCAGGCGCGACGGAAGGGCGTGACCGGATGCAGCCGGCGCTCGGCGACGGGCGGACGCTCCGGTATGCCGCTGTCCGCTGCGCCAGTGCCAGTGCCAGTGCCACTGCCGGTGCCAGCGCCGGTGCCACTGCCGGTTCCGGCCTCGGCGTCGATGCCGGACTCGGTGCCCGTGCCGTCGGCACCGTCCGGGGCCGTCACAGGCCCGCCGATCGTGACTCGCCCAGCTCGGTGAGCCGGTCGCGCAGCCGTTCCGCCTCGGCCGGGTCCAGGCCGGGGATCGTCGCGTCGGTGGCGGCGGCGGCCGTGTGCAGCTGCACGGTGGCCAGCCCGAAGCGCCGCTCGACGGGCCCGGAGGTCACCTCCACCAGCTGCATCCGCCCGTACGGCACCACCGTCTCCTCGCGCCACAGCACACCGCGGCTGATCAGCAGGTCGTCGGCGCGCTCGGCGTACCGCCAGGAGCGCCAGTTGCGCTCCACCAGCCACCAGCACCAGGCGGCCGACACCGGCGGCAGCAGCGCCCAGGCCGCCCACGCGGGGCCGGCCAGAAGCCCCGGCAGCAGCCCTGCGGCCACTGTGAGCACCGCCGTCCACACCAACAGCAGCAGCCGGCGTACACGCAGCAGACCGGGCTGCAGTCCCCGCCACACCGGCTCGCCCGCCGGCGCCTCGGTCCCTTCCGGGCTCCCCGTTTCCATGCGCCCAGCGTACGTAGGGGAAACTGGGGCCATGACTCCTACGACGGAGACCACGGTCGGGATCGGCGGCGCAGCGGAGAGCACCGACATGGTGCTCAACATCGGGCCACAGCACCCCTCCACGCACGGCGTGCTGCGGCTCAGGCTCGTGCTGGACGGAGAGCGCATCATGCATGCGGAGCCGGTGATCGGCTACATGCACCGGGGCGCCGAGAAACTCTTCGAGGCACGCGACTACCGGCAGATCATCGTGCTCGCCAACCGCCACGACTGGCTGTCGGCGTTCTCGAACGAGCTGGGTGTGGTCCTCGCCGTGGAGCGGATGCTCGGCATGGAGGTTCCGGAGCGGGCGGTGTGGACGCGCACCCTGCTCGCGGAGCTGAACCGGGTGCTCAACCACCTGATGTTCCTCGGCTCGTACCCGCTGGAGCTGGGTGGGATCACACCGGTGTTCTACGCGTTCCGGGAGCGCGAGGTGCTCCAGAACGTCATGGAGGAGGTCTCCGGCGGGCGCATGCACTACATGTTCAACCGCGTCGGCGGCCTCAAGGAGGACCTGCCCGCCGGATGGACCGCACGCGCGCGTGAAGCGGTCGCCGCGGTGCGCTCGCGCATGGACGTCTTCGACGACCTGGTCCTCGGCAACGAGATCTTCCGGGGGCGCACGCGCGGGGTCGGGACGCTCGCGCCCGAGACGGTGCACGCCTACGGCGTGAGCGGGCCCATCGCGCGCGCCTCGGGCGTCGACTTCGACCTGCGCCGCGACGAGCCGTACCTGGCCTACGGCGACCTGCAGGACACCCTGAAGGTCGCCACCCGCAGCGAGGGCGACTGCCTCGCCCGCTTCGAGATGCTGCTGGAGCAGACCCACAACGCGCTGGACCTCGCCGACGCCTGCCTGGACCGGCTCGCGGAGCTGCCGCCCGGGCCGATCAACCAGCGGCTGCCGAAGGTGCTGAAGGCGCCGGAGGGGCACACGTACGCGTGGACCGAGAACCCGCTCGGCATCAACGGCTACTACCTCGTCAGCAAGGGCGAGAAGACGCCGTACCGGCTGAAGCTGCGCTCGGCGTCCTACAACAACATCCAGGCGCTGACCGAGCTGCTGCCGGGGACGCTGGTGGCGGACATGGTGGCGATCCTGGGCTCGATGTTCTTCGTGGTCGGCGACATCGACAAGTAGGCGTCCAGGACGGCCGAACGGTCCGGCGGAGCACGGCTCCGTCCCGCGGGTACGGCTGTCAGGTGATGCTTCCGGGCCTCGGCGAGTACGGCTCACGGGACCGGTGAGATGCGGCTCAGGGGCGCCGGCGGATGCGGCTCACAGCGCGGCGGATACGGCTCACGGTTCCGGTGGGTGCGGTGACCCCGGCTCCAGCAGGTCCGGGACGCCGACCGGCTGGAGCAGCCAGCCGAAGTCGCCCAGGCCGCCCGGCGCCGTCAGCTCGGCGGCCTCGCCGGCGCCCGCCAGGGCGCGCACGTAGGCGGCGGGGTCCGTGGAGGCCAGCGTGAGCGGGGGGCGTGCGCCGGTGATGTCGAGGGCGTGCAGGGCGGCGCGTTGCGTGAGCAGGCGCGCGGTGGGAAGCTCGCGCGCTGTTCCGGCGGGCTCCTGTACCGCCGCCGCGCACGCGTCCAGGGCCACATGCGCCGTGATGTCGCACGATCCGTCCGGCACGGGTGCCGTCTCGCGGCCCTCACGGAAGCCGGTGAGCGTGCCGAACAGGGGGCGCGCGTCCATGGTGTGCGCGTAGTCCACGGCCACCGCCAGCCCCCGTTCCACCCGGTCCACGGCCGCCGCCCAGGCCCGGTCGCGGGGCAGTCCGATCTCCGCGCGGGGCCCCTCCTCGGCCGGCAGCGGCCACCAGCGTGCGAGCCAGTCGGCCTCCGCTCCCGTCACGGGCTCCCCGAGCCGCTCGGAGCCGTCCTGAGCGACGAGCACCAGCCGGGGCACGCCCGCGGCGTCCACCTCGACGACGTCCACGGGCACGTTGTCCAGCCACTCGTTGGCGAACAGAAGTCCGGTGACCGCGTCCGGGATTTCGCTCAGCCAGGTGATCCTGTCGTCCAGGCCGGCCGGTCGGCCGGCGATCTCCACGGCGTACGCACGCGCGCGTGCGGCCACGTCGGGTGGCAGTGCGGCGAGCACCCCGCGGACCAGTTCGCCCCGGCCCGCGCCCATGTCGACGAAGTCCAGCGTGGCGGGCCGTCCGAGCGCCGCGTCGACGCGGCACAGCAGCCTGGCCACGGCACGCGCGAACAGCGGTGAGGCGTGCACGGACGTACGGAAGTGACCGGCCGGGCCCTCCGGGCGCCGGTAGAAGCCCCCGGGCCCGTACAGGGCCGCCTCGGCCGCCGCGCGCCAGCCGCGGAGGCCGGGATCATCGCGGAAACCGTCCGCCGTCGTCTCGTCCGTCACCGCAACAGACTAGGCGCACAGATGATCACGGTCTCCACCTTGCGGAGTATGCGCGGCGGGCACGGATCGGCCCTCCGGTTGACCCCTGCACGCATCCGGTTTCCCTACTCTGGGTTACGTGCAGCGCCTCTACGACTTCCTCCGCCGCCACCCGACCTGGGTCGACACCTTCTGGGCCGTCGTCCTGTTCGGGCTGTCCGGGGTGAGTGTGGTCAACCTCGACGGGGTGCAGGGCCACCGCGGGACGGTCCCCCTGGGGATGGCCGTGTCCGCCGTCCTGTCCGCCGTCGTGGCGCTGCGCCGCCGTCTCCCGGAGGCGATGCTGCTGGTCGCCCTCGTCACCGGGCTGGCCCAGCTGGTCCTGGACGTCGAGCCGGTCGTCGCCGACTTCGCCATGCTGGTGATCACCTACACGGTCGCGGCGGTCGGCGCGCGCTGGGCCTCCCGGCTCGCGCTCGCCGTCAGCCTCTGCGCGGCCACCGTGGCCCAGATCCGCTGGCCGCAGGAGAACACCGCCTTCCTCGGGCAGGTCGCGATAGCCGTCTTCCAGACGGTGCCCTTCGCCCTCGCCTGGGTGCTCGGCGACTCCATCCGCACCCGGCGCGCGTACTTCGCCCAGCTGGAGGAGCGAGCGGCCCGCCTGGAGAAGGAGCGCGAGGCGCAGGCGAAGGTCGCCGTCGCCGCCGAGCGCGCCCGGATCGCGCGCGAGCTGCACGACGTCGTCGCGCACAACGTGTCCGTGATGGTGGTGCAGGCCGACGGCGCCGCCTACGTCCTGGACGCCGCCCCCGACCAGGCCCGCAAGGCCCTGGAGACGATCTCCTCCACCGGCCGGCAGGCCCTCGCCGAGATGCGCCGCCTGCTGGGCGTGCTGCGCACCGGGGAGCACCAGGAGAGCGGGGAGTACGTCCCGCAGCCCGACGTCGAGCAGATCGACGACCTCGTCGAGCAGTGCCGCCGCTCCGGCCTGCCCGTCGACTTCAAGGTGGAGGGCACCCCGCGCCCGCTGCCCAGCGGAGTGGAGCTGACCGCGTACCGGATCGTGCAGGAGGCGCTCACCAACACGCGCAAGCACGGCGGGCCCAACGCGGGCGCGAGCGTGCGGCTGGTCTACTTCGACGACGGTCTGGGCCTGCTGGTCGAGGACGACGGCAAGGGCGCCCCGCACGAGCTGTACGAGGAGGGCGGCGCCGACGGCCAGGGCCACGGTCTGATCGGCATGCGCGAGCGGGTCGGCATGGTCGGCGGCACTCTGGACGCAGGCCCGCGCCCCGGCGGAGGATTCCGCATCAGCGCGCTGCTGCCGCTCAAACCGGCGCACTGACCGCGCCCGCGCCCCTGTTGACCCCCGCAACATCGCTGCCGACGGCGGCCGGAGACGGCGCCCGACGGCAGGGACGGCAACCGAAGACACGGAAGAGGACCCGATGACGATCCGCGTGATGCTCGTCGACGACCAGGTGCTGCTGCGCACCGGGTTCCAGATGGTGCTCGCCGCCCAGCCGGACATGGAGGTCGTCGCGGAGGCGGGCGACGGCGTGGAGGCCCTCCAGGCGCTGCGGTCCACCGCCGTCGACGTCGTCCTGATGGACGTCCGTATGCCGAAGCTGGACGGCGTGGAGACCACCCGGCGGATCTGCATGGAGCCCGGCGCGCCGAAGGTGCTCATCCTGACCACGTTCGACCTGGACGAGTACGCCTTCTCCGGGCTGAAGGCCGGCGCCTCCGGCTTCATGCTCAAGGACGTGCCGCCCGGCGAGCTGCTGACGGCCATCCGCGCCGTGCACAGCGGTGACGCGGTCGTGGCGCCCTCCACCACCCGGCGTCTGCTGGACCGCTTCGCCCCCATGCTGCCGTCCGCTGCCAAGGAGCCGCAGCACAAGGAGCTGGAGCGGCTCACCGAGCGGGAGCGCGAGGTGATGGTGCTGGTCGCGCAGGGTCTGTCCAACGGCGAGATCGCGGCCCGGCTGGTGCTGAGCGAGGCGACGGTGAAGACCCATGTGGGCCGCATCCTGACCAAGCTCGGCCTGCGTGACCGGGTGCAGGTGGTCGTGCTGGCGTACGAGACGGGGCTGGTGCGTGCGGGCGGCCACGGCTGACCGGACACAGTGCGTGCGGGCGGCCCTGGTTGACGACGCGGTGCGTGCGGGCGGCGCCGGTTGACCGGGCGCGGTGCGGGCGGGACCGCTAGCGGAGTATGCCCTCCAGGAAGTCGCTGCCCAGCCGGGCGACGACGGTGACGTCCAGCTGGTGCAGCGCGTACCGGCCGCGGCGGCGGGTGGAGACCAGCCCCGCTTTCCGCAGGACGCCCAGGTGCCGGGAGATCTCGGGAGCGGTCATCTGGTGGAACTCGGCCAGCTCACCGGTGGTGTAGGCGCTGCGCGCCAGATGACGGCACAGCCGCATCCGCACGGGGTGGGACAGCGCGGTCATCCGCAACGCGAGCTGTTCCACCGAGGGCGGGGCCGCAGGTTCGGGTGAGCCGACCGGGTAGTGCAGGACCGGCTGCCAGCCGTAGCGGTGCAGGACCGTCAGGTGCGGCCGGCCCAGGCTCGTCGGAAGGAGCAGGAGGCCGCCGTCCGCGGTGGCCGAATGGCCGATGCCCAGCTTGTCGACCGTGATCGTGGCGGCTTCCTCGTCGAGCGTCACGGTGGGCGACACCGCCGCCAGCGCCTCGGCCAGCCCCCGGCGCAGCAGGAGATCCGTCTTGTGCCGGGCGTCCGCGGCGAGCTGGTGCCGCAGCCTGGCCCACGTCTGGGCGAAGAACGCCTCGTCGCAGTCCTGCACGAACTGCCGTAGCCAGGCCCTGGTACTCGGCGGGTCGGTCAGCAGGCGCTCGGCGAACCGCACCTGGCGGGGTCCGCGCGCGGCGGCCAGGTCCAGCGCCCGCCCGCGCAGCCCGGCGTCGGAGAGCACGGAGGGGCCGCGCGAGCCGTACGGCGATGCGCAGGTGAACTCCATCGCGGCGTCCACGAACTGCTCGTCCGACAGCTTGTCCAGCAGGTCCAGGTCCTCGGCGAGGGTGGCACCGGGCAGCGTGTTCCGGCCCGGGAGGCCCGCGAACGGCAGGAACAGATCCGAGAAGGTCGAGCGCCAGAGAAAGTCCGCCTCGCTCATCCGGTCGGCCAGATGCGAGTCCAGCCGGGCCGTCACACCGGTCACCCAGCCTTGCAGACCCGGGTGGTGCCCGGGCTCCGACAGCGCGTGCAACGCCATGCACAGCTCGGCCAGGGGCGAGGGGACGACGGCGACCCGCTCCGGCCGCAGCCCCCTGATGTCGATGCGCACGCTCATGCCCCCATGGTGCCTGCCACCACCGACAACCAGGCCTGGATTGACGGGTGCTGTCAATCCACGCGACTTCCCCTGCACAGCGGCGCAACCTGGAGGACCTGGGCAGCCGCGGAGCCCGGTCAGTCGACGAGCGGTCTTTGACCGGTCGGAGACCAGTCAGCGATCACTCGACGTCCCGAGAATGCGATCCGCCATGAGCATCATCCAGCAGTACCTCCTCGACAGCTACCGTGCCCGCCGGCACGGCGAGCCCGAGCCGCCCGCGCCGGGCAGCCACGACGTCGCTCTGGTCCGCGAGCTGCGCGACTACCGCCGCTTCCGCGCGGTGATGGCCGAGCGCCCGGCGCGGGGACGCCTACGGCACGCCCTGGCGCGCCGGCTGCGCGCCCGCGCACTCGGCTGAGCCGTGCGTCCGGCGCATACGCGCAGGCGCTGCGCCCCGGACCCTGCGCTCCGCACACCGGCCCGGGCCCTGCGCTCCGCGCCCGCGGCTACGCCCGGCCCGGCAGGCGCTCCACGAAGTCCTGTACGGCCGCGCGGACGTCGTCGGCCGTCCACTCCAGGCCCGCCGCACGGACGCCGACCTCGGTGAACGCCATGCCGGGGCCTGCCGCCTCCCAGGCGTTGGCGAAGAGCAGCACCGAGGTCTCCTCGCCCTGGCGCACGGCCGCCTCGGCCGCCACCTCGGGCTCGCACGGCAGCCAGACCTGGAACTCGTGGGTGTGCGGCTCCTCCGGGTGGACGCGGGCCCAGGGCACCCCGGCTGCCGCGAAGCCCTCCCGCAGTGCGGTGGCCACCACGCGCGCGTGCCGGACGTACTCGGGCAGCCGGGGCAGCTCGCGGTCCAGGCCGACGAGCGCGGACAGCACGGTCGGGAACTGCTGGAAGACCATGCCGCCGTACCTGTGCCGCCAGGTCCTCGCCTCCTCGATCAAGGTCTTCGGGCCGGCGAGCGCGGCGCCGCCGAAGCCGTCGAGGGACTTGTAGAACGACACGTAGACGGTGTCGGCGAGGCTCGCGATCTCCTCCAGGGAGCGCCCGAAGTGCTCCGTGCACTCCCACAGGCGCGCGCCGTCGAAGTGCACCACCGCGTCACGCTCCCGCGCCGCCTGGACGACGTCGGTCAGCTCCTCCCAGGTGGGCAGCACGAAACCGGCGTCCCGGAGGGGCAGTTCCAGCATCAGCGCCCCGAAGGGTTCCGCGAACTCGCGTATCTCGGCGGCCGTGGGAAGCCGGGGGTCGTAGCCCACCCTGACCGGACGCAGGCCGCTGACCTGGCTGAAAGCATGCCGCTCGTGCACCTCGGGGTGGGACAGGGCGTGCAGAGCGACCGTCGGGTTGCCGGTGCGGGCCGCCCAGCAGCGCAGCGCCACCTGCTGGGCCATCGTGCCGGTCGGGAAGAAGGCGGCGGCCTCGGTGCCGAGCAGCGCGGCGACCCGTTCCTCCAGGCCGGACACGATCCCGTTGCCGTAGACGTCGGCCGGCTCGTCCAGGCCGTGCAGGTCGGCCGCCGCCTCCGTCAGATGGGCGAGGCGTTCGCGGATGGTGTTTCCCCAGTTCGCGCGGGACAGGGTGCGCCGCGCCTGCCGCCGGGCCGCCGCGCGCCGGTCCCGCAGCAGTTCCTGTGCCGATCGTTGCGCGTCCTGTCCGATGCCCTGCTCAGCCGTGTCCGTCATGGAGCGGATCATGCCGTGGCCGGCCGCACCGGGGCACCCCGGTTTCCGTATCGCGGGCCCGCTGGACGGGGCGTGGCGTAACCCACAGCCTGTGGACAACCGGCCGCCGCGCCCCCCGATAGCGTTAACATGACGAGAAATCGTCCGGTACCCAGAGCGGACTGGAACGGGAAGGCCGCCGTCGCGTGAGTACAGTCCACCAGCCAGACCTCAAGGACCGCCCCGCGCGGCTCACCGTAGGCGTCGTCGGCGCCGGTCGCGTGGGCCCCGCACTGGCCGCGTCCCTCCAGCTCGCCGGGCACCGCCCGGTGGCCGTCTCCGGAGTCTCCGACGCCTCCCGCAGGCGCGCCGAGGCCATGCTCCCGGACGTCCCGCTGGTGCCGCCCGCCGAAGTCCTCCAGCGCGCCGACCTGGTGCTGCTCACCGTCCCCGACGACGCCCTGCCCGACCTGGTCGCCGGGCTCGCCGAGACCGGCGCCGTACGGCCGGGGCAACTGCTCGTGCACACCTCCGGCCGGTACGGCACCAAGGTCCTCGACCCCGCCCTGCGCGCGGGCGCCCTGCCCATGGCGCTGCACCCGGCGATGACCTTCACCGGCACTCCCGTGGACGTCCAGCGGCTGGCCGGCTGTTCGTTCGGCGTCACCGCGCCCGAGGAACTGCGGCTGGCCGCCCAGGCGCTCGTCATCGAGATGGGCGGCGAGCCGGAGTGGATCAGTGAGGAGAACCGCCCGCTCTACCACGCGGCCCTCGCCCTGGGTGCCAACCACCTCGTGACCCTGGTCGCCCAGTCCATGGAGCTGCTGCGCACCGCCGGTGTGGAGGCGCCCGACCGGATGCTCGGCCCGCTGCTCGGCGCCGCCCTGGACAACGCCCTGCGCTCCGGTGACGCCGCCCTGACCGGGCCCGTCGCGCGTGGGGACGCCGGCACGGTCGCCGCGCACGTCAGCGAGCTGCGCCGGCACGCCCCGCAGACCGTGGCGGGCTACCTGGCGATGGCCCGCGCGACCGCCGACCGGGCCCTCGCGCACGGCCTGCTCAAGCCGGAACTCGCCGAGGACCTGCTCGGGGTACTCGCCGACGGGAGCCCCGCAGGCCACGGCGGCGGCCCGAACGGCACCGACGGCCCGAACGGCACCGGCGATTCGAACGGCACCGACGGGACCAACGGCACGACCGGCACGACCGGCACCGAGGGGGACGACCGATGACCACCGCCCTGCTCAGCACCGCCGGAGAACTGCACGCGCGCGTGCGTCACGGCCGCCGTGCCGTCGTGATGACCATGGGCGCCCTGCACGAGGGCCACGCGACCCTGATCCGCATCGCGCGGGAGATCGCCGGCCCGGACGGCGAGGTCGTGGTCACGGTCTTCGTGAACCCGCTGCAGTTCGGCGCGGGCGAGGACCTGGACCGCTATCCGCGCACCCTCGACGCCGACCTCAAGCTCGCCGAGCAGTCCGGCGCCGACGCCGTGTTCGCCCCCTCCGTGGACGAGGTCTACCCCGGCGGCGAGCCCCAGGTGCGCATCACGGCCGGCCCCATGGGCGAGCGCCTGGAGGGTGCCTCGCGGCCCGGGCACTTCGACGGGATGCTCACCGTCGTCGCCAAGCTGCTGCACCTCACCCGCCCCGACGCCGCCCTGTTCGGCCAGAAGGACGCCCAGCAGCTCGCCCTGATCCGGCGCATGGTGCGGGACCTGAACTTCGGCGTGGACATCGTCGCCGTGCCGACCGTGCGCGAGGAGGACGGGCTCGCCCTGTCCAGCCGCAACCGCTACCTCTCGGCCCAGGAACGCCGTACCGCGCTCGCGCTGTCCCGCGCGCTGTTCGCCGGCCGGGACCGGCACGCGGCGCAGGAGGCGCTGCGCGCGCGGGCCCGGGAAGTGCCCGCCACGCACGCGCGTGCCGAGGCACTGAGCGCCATAGGGGAGTCCCGCGCGGCGGCCGACGCCCATGCGGTGGCGGCCACCAGCGCGCCCGGCGGCCCGGCGGCCGTCCGTGCCGCCGCCCGTCAGGTCCTGGACGAGGCCGTCCGCGCCGACCCGCCGCTGAAGCTGGACTACCTCGCCCTCGTGGACCCGTCCGACTTCACCGAGATCGGTGACGACTTCACCGGCGAGGCCGTCCTCGCCGTCGCCGCCCGGGTCGGCACGACCCGGCTGATCGACAACCTCCCTCTCACCTTCGGAGCCGCCTCGTGACCAGCACAGGCATACGACTGCACGCACCCGCACCCGGCTGGGCCATCTCCGCGGACGTGGTCGTCGTCGGCTCCGGGGTGGCCGGCCTGACCGCGGCCCTGCGCTGCGAGGCCGCCGGGCTCACCACGGTCGTCGTCACCAAGGCCCGCCTGGACGACGGCTCCACCCGCTGGGCGCAGGGCGGTATCGCCGCCGCTCTCGGCGAGGGTGACACGCCCGAGCAGCACCTGGCCGACACCCTGGTCGCGGGCGCGGGCCTGTGCGACGAGGAGGCCGTACGGATCCTCGTCACCGAGGGCCCCGACGCGGTCCGCCGGCTCATCGACACCGGCGCGCACTTCGACGAGTCCTCCGAAGGACGACTGGAACTCACCCGCGAGGGCGGTCACCACCGCCGCCGCATCGCGCACGCGGGCGGCGACGCGACCGGCGCCGAGATCTCCCGTGCCCTCGTCGAGGCCGTACGCGCGCGCGGGCTGCGCACCATCGAGAACGCGCTGGTCCTGGACCTGTTGACGGACGCCGAGGGCCGTACGGCCGGGGTCACCCTGCACGTGATGGGCGAGGGCCAGCACGACGGCGTGGGCGCCGTGCACGCCCCCGCGGTGGTCCTCGCGACCGGCGGCATGGGCCAGGTGTTCTCCGCGACCACCAACCCGTCCGTGTCCACCGGCGACGGCGTGGCGCTGGCGCTGCGCGCGGGCGCCGAGGTCAGCGACCTGGAGTTCGTGCAGTTCCACCCGACCGTGCTGTTCCTCGGCACGGACGCCGAGGGCCAGCAGCCGCTGGTCTCCGAGGCGGTGCGCGGCGAGGGCGCCCACCTCGTCGACGGCGACGGCGTGCGCTTCATGGCCGGGCAGCACGAGCTGGCCGAACTGGCGCCGCGGGACATCGTCGCCAAGGGCATCATGCGGCGGATGCAGGAGCAGGACGCCGAGCACATGTTCCTGGACGCCCGGCACTTCGGCGCCGACATGTGGGAGCACCGTTTCCCGACCATCCTGGCCGCCTGCCGGGCCAACGGCATCGACCCGGTCACCGAGCCCATCCCGATCGCCCCGGCCGCCCACTACGCCTCCGGGGGCGTCCGCACCGACGCGCAGGGCCGGACGACCGTCCCCGGGCTGTACGCGTGCGGCGAGGTCGCGTGCACCGGCGTGCACGGCGCCAACCGGCTGGCCTCCAACTCGCTCCTGGAAGGGCTCGTCTACGCCGAGCGGATCGCCGCCGACATCGCCTCCACGCGGGCGGAGAACGGCCTGGACGCGCGCGTGCCCGCTGCGGTCCCGGAGCCCGAGAAGCCCGCTCACCCGCTGCTCGCCCCCGAGACCCGGTTCGCCGTCCAGCGGATCATGACCGAGGGCGCCGGCGTGCTGCGTTCCGAGGAGTCCCTGGCCACGGCCGCGGACCAGCTCCAGCGGCTGCACTCCGAGGCCCGGGAGGACCTGGAGGAGAACGGCAAGACCGCCGAGCCCGGCGTGGACACCTGGGAGGCGACGAACCTCCTGTGCGTGGCCCGGGTCCTGGTCGCCGCCGCACGGCTGCGCGAGGAGACCCGCGGCTGCCACTGGCGCGAGGACCGCGCCGAGCGCGACGACGGCAACTGGCGGCGCCACATCGTCGTACGGCTCCATCCGGACCGCTCGCTGGCCGTACGCACCACGGACACCGCAGACTTCCCCCCTACCCGGCAATCCCAGCGTCCCCAGGAGCAGTGACAGACGTGAGCACCGACGACCTTCCTCTCGCCACGACCGGCGGCTGCGGCGAAGGCTGCGCCTGCGGCGCCGAGGGCGACGGGGAAGCCGCAGAATACGCAGTGTGCGGGCTCGACCCCGCGCTCGCCGAGCTGCTGGCCGCTGCCGGACTCGACCCCGTCGAGGTCGAGGACGTCGCCAACGTCGCCATCCAGGAGGACCTGGACGGCGGTGTGGACGTGACCACCGTCTCGACCATCCCCGAGGACGCGGTGGCCACCGCCGACTTCACCGCGCGCGAGGCGGGCGTCGTGGCCGGCCTCAGGGTCGCCGAGGCCGTGCTCTCCGTGGTGTGCACGGACGAGTTCGAGGTCGAGCGGCACGTGGAGGACGGCGACCGGATCGAGGCCGGGCAGAAGCTGCTGTCGGTCACCACGCGCACGCGTGACCTCCTCACCGCCGAGCGCAGCGCCCTGAACATCCTGTGCCGGCTGTCCGGCATCGCGACGGCCACGCGCGCGTGGGCGGACACGCTGGAGGGCACCAAGGCGCGTGTGCGGGACACCCGCAAGACGACCCCCGGCCTGCGTTCGCTGGAGAAGTTCGCCGTCCGCTGCGGCGGGGGCGTCAACCACCGCATGTCGCTGTCCGACGCGGCCCTGGTGAAGGACAACCACGTGGTCGCCGCCGGCGGCGTCGCGCAGGCCTTCAAGGCCGTACGGGAGGCCTTCCCGGACGTTCCGATCGAGGTCGAGGTGGACACCCTGCACCAGCTGCGCGAGGTCGTCGACGCGGGCGCCGACCTGATCCTGCTGGACAACTTCACGCCCGGCGAGTGTGCGGAGGCCGTGGGCATCGTCGGCGGGAGGGCGCTGCTGGAGGCGTCCGGGCGGCTGACGCTCGCCAATGCGCGCGCGTACGCCGACACCGGCGTGGACTTCTTGGCCGTCGGCGCGCTCACCCACTCCTCGCCGATCCTGGACATCGGCCTGGACCTGCGCGAGGCGGAGTAACGGCCATGCTGCTCACGATCGACGTCGGCAACACGCACACCGTCCTCGGCCTGTTCGACGGCAAGGACATCGTCGAGCACTGGCGCATCTCCACCGACGCCCGCCGCACGGCGGACGAGATGGCGGTGCTGCTGCAGGGCCTGATGGGCATGCACCCGCTGCTCGGCGAGGAACTGGGCGACGGCATCGACGGCATCGCGATCTGCGCGACCGTTCCGTCGGTGCTGCACGAGCTGCGCGAGGTCACCCGGCGGTACTACGGCGACGTCCCCGCCGTCCTGGTGGAGCCGGGCGTGAAGACGGGCGTGCCGATCCTCACGGACAACCCCAAGGAGGTCGGTGCGGACCGGATCATCAACGCCGTCGCGGCGGTCGAGCTGTACGGCGGTCCGGCGATCGTCGTGGATTTCGGTACGGCGACCACGTTCGACGCGGTCTCCGCGCGCGGGGAGTACGTCGGCGGGGTGATCGCGCCCGGCATCGAGATCTCCGTGGAGGCGCTCGGCGTGAGGGGCGCGCAGCTGCGGAAGATCGAGGTGGCCCGGCCGCGCAGTGTGATCGGCAAGAACACGGTCGAGGCCATGCAGTCGGGCATCGTGTACGGCTTCGCCGGGCAGGTCGACGGTGTGGTCGGCCGGATGGCGCGGGAGCTGGCCGACGACCCGGACGACGTGACGGTGATCGCCACCGGCGGGCTCGCACCGATGGTGCTGGGGGAGTCCTCGGTGATCGACGAGCACCAGCCGTGGCTGACGCTCATCGGCCTGCGCCTGGTCTACGAGCGGAACGTCTCGCGGATGTGACCGGACGGCCGGCGCCCTGCGGGGTGCCGGTCCCGTCCGTGGCCCCGGACGAGGGAAACCGGGAGCGACACGCGTCGAAATAACATCCAGTTCCGTCACTTTTGTCCGATTAGCGGTAGCGTCGCCGCATGCCCACGCCATTCGGATCCCGCGGCGGCATGGCGTTCGGAGTGGAGGAGCTGCGTGTGCTCCGCCGCGCCCTCGCCCTCGCCCTTCACCCCGGTCACGCCTCCGCCGAGGACGTGCAGGACTGCTTCCGGCTCTCCGAGTCGCTCGACGAGGCGATGTGCGAGGGGGCCAGACTCCGCGCCTTCCTGGTGGCCGATCTCGGCCGGTACCGGAGCGCACTGCCGGGTACCGCCGCCGGTTATCTGAGTCTCCTGGAGGAAGCGCTGGGCGCAGGGCACCGGCCGACGCCGGACGACCTCGCCGCACTCCGGGCGCTGCGCGGGAACCCCGCGGCCGCGGCGCTGCTGGACCGCTGCCAGGCGCTGGCCGAGCAGGACGTGCGGGCCCGGTTCGCGCAGGGCGGGCGCAAGATGCCGGCGCCCGCCGTGCCGCCCGCACGGACGCGCCTGATGGCCCTTGCGGGCGGCGCGGCGGAGGCGGGGGTCCACCAGGGCGAGGGGCAGGCCGAGGAGCCCTCCAAGCCCCCGCAGGAGCCCGCGCCGAGGCCGGGGCCCGCGGACCGGCCCGCCGGCCGGCCGGACGGCGAGCCGGCCGCGCCGAAGCGGCCCATCCCGACGCCGGGCGAGGTCTTCCCGCGGCGCAAGCCGACACCGCCCGCCGAGCAGACCGAGTCCCGGCAGCTGGCCGCCGGCTAGCCGCGGCTCGGCCGCAAGGTGTCCGGCGGAAGGGGTCCGCCGTGAGGGGTCCGGTGCGCTCCGCCGTTCGGCGCACCCCGCCCCTTTCGCCCCTTCCGCCGTGGCTACTCTGGACGCATGGACTACGTCTCGGCTCTCGTGCCCCCCATCGTCATGGCCGTCTTCTTCATCGGTGTGGTCCGGGTGATCGTGAAGACCCAGGGCGGGGCCGCCAAGGCCAAGGAGGACGCGGCCGTCGACGCCGCCCTCGCGCGCGTGGAGGGTGCACACAAGGCCTCTGCCGGCGACGCCTGAGCGGACCTGCGGCGCGCCCCGGCGAACGCCGGTCCCCAGGCGTACGACTCAGGCGTACGACTCCCCGCGCCATGCGGCGCTTTCCGAGTCGTACGCCCTTTTTGTTCGCTTTCGTAGTCTTACCGCACGTTCGGCACGCCATTGCCGGGATCTCCCACTATTATTCTGAGCTGTGCCTCGCCCATTGGGAGAACTCGAAGACGCGGTCATGACGCGGGTGTGGAAGTGGAACCGCCCGGTGACCGTTCGAGAAGTCCTGGAAGACCTGCAGCAGGAGCGCTCCATCGCGTACACCACCGTGATGACCGTTTTGGACAATCTCCATCAGAAGGGCTGGGTCCGCCGCGAGGCGGAAGGGCGGGCCTATCGATATGAGGCCGTGTCGACGCGAGCCGCCTACGCCGCCGCCCTCATGAACGACGCCTGGTCGCAGAGCGACAACCCGGCCGCCGCTCTCGTCGCCTTCTTCGGGATGATGAGCGAGGAACAGCGTCAGGCCCTCAGGGACGCCGTACGCATCGTGCAGGGTCCGGAAGAAACCAGGGAAGCCCCTGAAGCCCGGCAACAGGAAGCCGCTGGAGCCCGGCAAGAGGAGAACCCCGGCTCGGCCGAGGGCGCGGACGGGCGATAGCGTCCGCTCATGGCAGCAGAGCGTCCCGAAGTCCCCGCAAAAGCCATCACCCTCCGGCGGGCCCGGACCAGCGATGTCCCCGCCGTGCGCCGCCTCCTCGATGCCTACGTGCGTGACAGCATCCTCCTCGACAAAGCCACGGTCACCCTTTACGAGGACATCCAGGAGTTCTGGGTCGCGGAACGCGACGACAACGCCGAGGTGGTCGGCTGCGGTGCGCTGCACGTCATGTGGGAGGACCTCGCGGAAGTCCGCACTCTGGCGGTGAAGCCCGGCCTCAAGGGCGTCGGCGTGGGCCATCAGTTGCTGGAGAAGTTGCTCCAGACCGCGCGCTGGCTCGGCGTTCGCCGGGTTTTCTGCCTGACCTTCGAAGTGGACTTCTTCGGGAAGCACGGCTTCGTCGAGATCGGGGAGACTCCGGTCGACACCGACGTCTACGCGGAGCTCTTGCGTTCCTATGACGAGGGCGTCGCGGAGTTCCTCGGTCTCGAACGAGTGAAACCGAACACCCTGGGCAACAGCCGGATGCTTCTGCATCTGTAGATCGTCATTGCCCGGGTTCCCTATGTCCGAAACGCGCATGTTTCCGGAGGGGATCCGTCCGCTCGGTCACTCCCAGGGGTTTGTGTTTTTCCGGCAAAAGCGGTTTGCTTTCCGACGTACTGCAGTACTGCATATAACAGGGGCGGCGAAACGGCGGACGCCGCACACCCCTGACCCTCAACGTTATCGATGAAAGGAAATGCGGTGGCACAGAAGGTTCAGGTCCTTCTTGTCGACGACCTCGACGGCGGCGAGGCGGACGAGACTGTGACGTTCGCGCTGGACGGCAAGACGTACGAGATCGATCTCACGACTGCCAATGCGGACAAGCTGCGCAGCCTTCTCGACCCCTATGTGAAGGGTGGTCGGCGTACCGGGGGCCGTGCTTCCGGCGGACGTGGAAAGGCGCGTGCCGCTTCGGGCGGCAACCAGGACACCGCGGCGATCCGCGCCTGGGCGAAGGAGAACGGTTACGAGGTCAACGACCGCGGCCGTGTTCCCGCGTCCATCCGTGAGGCCTACGAGAAGGCCAACGGCTGATCCGGCCGGCAGGCGGTCGGCCCGGCGCACGCGCGCCGCAGCCGGACCCGGTGACACTGCGCTGCCACGGTGTCCACCAGTCGTACGAGATCGGGGACGCTCCCCTCGCGTCCCACGGCCGGCATCGCCGGAAGCGAGGCTTCGAGCCCGCGTCCCGGCCCGGGGGGCCGCAGCCACACGGCGGCCCCCTGCACGGCATCGGCCCCCGTCGGCGGCCCCGGGGCCTCCAGGACGCCGCCCGCCCCCAGGATCCGTAGGTCCAGCGTCACGGCGCCCCACTCCAGCCAGTCCAGCAGCCCCGGCAGCTCCTCCGCACTGCCCGCGGCCACCAGCACCTCCATCCGGCCGCCCCGAAGGGCCACCGGAGAGCCCGGCGCGAGATGCCGGAGCGCCCCTGCGCCCGCCTCGGCCGGTACGTCCAGCACGTCGAACCGCACCCCGGTGCACAGCCTCAGCGGCCTGCCGGGCACTGTCGGCCACCCCAGATCGTTCTCGTACCAGTGCCGGACCCGGGCGTCGGGGCCGGCGGAGAGATCGTCGGCGCCCGGATCGACGGACCGGCGGGGAAGGGGGACCGTGGAGGTCATGGAGACCGAACCAACCATGACAACTGCAACCGGCACATCGGGACGCGGGTTACGCTGGGTGCCCTAACGACTGCACACAGTGTCGAAAAAGGGGGCGCTTGAGGCTCGGGGGAGGCGCAAGGTTGTTCGCCCATAGCGGAGGGAACCGGTGCGCGCGGCATGGAGTGTCAGTCCCTGCGGGTAAGACATGCCTAGTGGGAGGGGGCGACACGCAGGGCAGGGCGTCTCACGTTCGCCATCGGCGTACTGGCGAGTGGGGTAACTGCCTGGCCTGCGGGAACATCGTCTCGCACCATCGGGTTGGAGCAGATGTCGGCGTTCGGGGTCAGGAGGCCATCGACGGTGTCGGCAGTTGGAATGAGCGGTCCCCGCTTGCGGGACTAAGCTGCGGAAGGACAGGGAGGGGAAGTTCCCCCCACTGCCTGACCGCTCTGAGGAGCGATTAACGATGTTCGAGAGGTTCACCGACCGCGCGCGGCGGGTTGTCGTCCTGGCTCAGGAAGAAGCCCGGATGCTCAACCACAACTACATCGGCACCGAGCACATCCTCCTGGGTCTCATCCACGAGGGCGAAGGTGTCGCCGCTAAGGCCCTGGAGAGCCTCGGCATTTCGCTTGAGGCGGTCCGCCAGCAGGTGGAGGAGATCATCGGCCAGGGCCAGCAGGCCCCGTCCGGTCACATTCCCTTCACCCCCCGTGCCAAGAAGGTCCTGGAGCTGTCGCTCCGCGAGGCCCTTCAGCTGGGCCACAACTACATCGGCACGGAGCACATCCTGCTCGGCCTGATCCGTGAGGGCGAGGGCGTCGCCGCCCAGGTCCTGGTCAAGCTGGGTGCAGACCTCAACCGGGTGCGGCAGCAGGTCATCCAGCTGCTCTCCGGTTACCAGGGCAAGGAGACCGCCACCGCCGGCGGCCCGGCCGAGGGCACCCCCTCGACCTCCCTCGTCCTCGACCAGTTCGGCCGGAACCTCACCCAGGCCGCTCGTGAGTCCAAGCTCGACCCGGTCATCGGGCGCGAGAAGGAGATCGAGCGGGTCATGCAGGTGCTGTCCCGCCGTACCAAGAACAACCCGGTGCTGATCGGTGAGCCCGGCGTCGGCAAGACCGCCGTCGTCGAGGGCCTCGCCCAGGCCATCGTCAAGGGCGAGGTGCCCGAGACGCTGAAGGACAAGCACCTCTACACGCTGGACCTCGGCGCCCTGGTCGCCGGCTCCCGCTACCGCGGTGACTTCGAGGAGCGCCTGAAGAAGGTCCTCAAGGAGATCCGCACCCGCGGCGACATCATCCTGTTCATCGACGAGCTGCACACGCTGGTCGGTGCGGGTGCCGCCGAGGGCGCCATCGACGCCGCTTCGATCCTGAAGCCGATGCTGGCCCGCGGTGAGCTGCAGACCATCGGTGCGACCACCCTGGACGAGTACCGCAAGCACCTGGAGAAGGACGCGGCCCTGGAGCGCCGCTTCCAGCCCATCCAGGTCGCCGAGCCGTCCCTGCCGCACACGATCGAGATCCTCAAGGGTCTGCGCGACCGGTACGAGGCGCACCACCGCGTCTCCATCACGGACGAGGCCCTGGTCCAGGCGGCCACCCTGGCCGACCGGTACATCTCGGACCGCTTCCTGCCGGACAAGGCGATCGACCTGATCGACGAGGCCGGCTCCCGGATGCGCATCCGCCGGATGACCGCTCCGCCGGACCTGCGCGAGTTCGACGAGAAGATCGCCGCCGTCCGCCGGGACAAGGAGTCCGCGATCGACTCGCAGGACTTCGAGAAGGCCGCTTCGCTGCGCGACAAGGAGAAGCAGCTCCTGGCCGCCAAGGCCAAGCGGGAGAAGGAGTGGAAGGCCGGCGACATGGACGTCGTCGCCGAGGTCGACGGCGAGCTGATCGCCGAGGTCCTCGCCACGGCCACCGGCATCCCGGTCTTCAAGCTGACCGAGGAGGAGTCCAGCCGCCTGCTCCGCATGGAAGATGAGCTGCACAAGCGGGTCATCGGCCAGAACGACGCCGTCAAGGCGCTGTCGAAGGCGATCCGCCGTACGCGTGCCGGTCTGAAGGACCCGAAGCGCCCGGGTGGTTCGTTCATCTTCGCCGGCCCGTCCGGCGTCGGTAAGACCGAACTCTCCAAGGCACTCGCCGAGTTCCTCTTCGGCGACGAGGACGCGCTGATCTCCCTCGACATGTCGGAGTTCAGCGAGAAGCACACGGTGTCGCGTCTCTTCGGTTCCCCGCCCGGATACGTGGGCTACGAAGAGGGCGGCCAGCTGACCGAGAAGGTCCGCCGCAAGCCGTTCTCCGTCGTCCTCTTCGACGAGGTCGAGAAGGCGCACCCGGACATCTTCAACTCGCTGCTGCAGATCCTGGAGGACGGTCGCCTGACCGACTCCCAGGGCCGGGTCGTGGACTTCAAGAACACGGTCATCATCATGACGACCAACCTCGGCACCCGGGACATCTCCAAGGGCTTCAACCTCGGCTTCGCCGCCGCGGGTGACACGAAGACCAACTACGAGCGCATGAAGAACAAGGTGTCGGACGAGCTGAAGCAGCACTTCCGCCCCGAGTTCCTGAACCGCGTCGACGACGTGGTCGTGTTCCCGCAGCTGACGCAGGCGGACATCCTGCGGATCGTCGACCTGATGGTCGGCAAGGTGGACGAGCGCCTGAAGGACCGGGACATGGGCATCGAGCTGTCCCAGTCCGCCAAGGAACTGCTGGCCAAGAAGGGTTACGACCCGGTGCTGGGCGCGCGACCGCTGCGCCGCACGATCCAGCGCGAGGTCGAGGACACGCTGTCGGAGAAGATCCTCTTCGGCGAGCTGCGCCCCGGTCACATCGTGGTCGTGGACACCGAGGGCGAGGGCGACGCCCAGACCTTCACCTTCCGGGGTGAGGAGAAGTCGGCGCTGCCGGACGTCCCGCCGATCGAGCAGGCGGCCGGCGGTGCCGGGCCGAACCTGAGCAAGGACGCGTAAGCCTCCGGCGATCAGCCGAGTGAGGGGCCGGTGCCTTCGGGCGCCGGCCCCTTCCGGCGTCTTCAGCGCCGGTGCAGGGTGACTTCCGCCTCAGGGAAGTGGTCCGAGACGCGGAAGAGGGGCAAGTAGTGCCCGGGTTGGCTCTCGACGATCACTGAGCGCACATGCGGCAAGCTGCGCGCCAGCCGGGAGAAATCCTCGGTGCCGAGCAGCATAAGAGTGCACAGGTGCTCCAGACCCTATGCAGCCCGGCAGTTGTCGACCCACAGCCGAGACAGTGAGCCGAACGGCGACAGGGCGCTCAGATCGCATCCGCAGCACCGCCAACGCTCCATCCGGCTCCTCCTACACGAGCGCCGCCAGCCTGACCGGCCTGTCGGCCGGTCCCGCGCCCGGCCGGTCCTGCGCGAACAGCTTCTTCACCAGCGGGCCGATCAGGCTGGAGAACAGCTTGCTGCCCGGTACGGCCGGCTCCATCCGCCACGCTCGTGTGCGCACGACGTACGGATGGAGCCCGACCAGCGGTCCCGGTCCGCGTTACGACAACTGCCCGTTGTAGTCGGGCAGCTTGAAGGCCTTCTCGGCGTGGCCGCCGGAGAGGTCCGTGGGGCTGTTGCCGATGTTCGCGATGATCGTGTAGCCCTGCTTCTCGATGTCGACGCGCTGGGCGGTCTTGTAGGCGGCGACATCCTTGAAGAGGTCGAACAGGCCGCGCACGCGGAGGCCGGAGACGTCGTACCCGTCGTGCTCGAGGTTGTACTCGGTGGGCCAGTACAGGATGCCCGGGCGGGCGGTGACGAAGAAGAGGGAGACGCCGTGCTCCTGGGCGTACTCGGCGACGTTCAGGACGGGCTTGTTGGCCGGCTGGGGGTAGCTGAAGCCGAAGTCGGTCTCCAGCGTGGTGTTGTCGATGTCGAAGACGATGGCCTGCTTCTCGCCCGGCCTGGCGGCGGCGATGCGGTCCTTGACGTACGGCAGGGCCTGGTTCATCACCGCCTGGCAGTCCTGCTGCCAGGTGGCGTAGTCGACCTTGGCGGCGGCGGTGGAGCCGCTGGCGGCCGCCGTGGTGTCCGCCGCCTGGGCCGGGGCGGCAAGCGCGGCGAAGGCGGCCACGGATACGGCGGTCACGGTGATGCTGCGCGCCCAGGGGCGTGTGGTCATCGGTGGGGGGTCCTCTCACGTCGATGTGCGTCCGTACGCGTCCTGAAATGTCAGGAGCATGATCTGAGGTGAGGGTGGCGCGAGGGGAACCGTAGGGTTACCGGACGGTAGGTGCCTAGAGGCCTGCGTCACATTTCTGTGATCGTCGGCTTGGTGTGCCCGTGATATGGCCCATAGGGCGTACGTCACCTACTAAGGGGGGTAGTGAGATCAAATAGGTGGATAAAAGGGACTTTAGGTTCCGTGTCTCCCCGGGGAAAAAGGCGTCGTCAGGGGCGGTGGCCGAGGGGTGCAGGGTCTGCGGAGAAGCGGACGGCGTCGCGCTCGTCTACTAACCGACGCCGTAGAGAGGGGGGTTCCGCACCGGCGGGCTGCTCGGTTACCAAGGAATGGCCGCTCTGGTGGACGTCTGTGCGCCGGGTGGCTGATCTGTTCCCGAGTCCACGAGGTCCCGATGTTCCGACGCTTCACGTCCCGCTCCGCCCGTCCGTCCTCGCACCGCAACCGCGTGGCCGTCCTGGCCGCCGGAATCGGCGCCACGGCCGTACTGGGGACCGGGGTCGCGAGCGCCGCCGCTCCGTCCGCCGCCTCCTGGGTCGACCCGGTGGGCAAGTACACGCTCTCGGCGAGCTTCGCCCAGGCCGGCAACCACTGGGCCGCCAAGCACAGCGGCCAGGACTTCGCCGTGCCGACCGGCACCGAGGTCGTCGCCGCGCACGGCGGCACCGTCGTCAAGGCCGGCCCCAACGGCGCCGGTGACGGCCCGGCGTACGGCAACGCCGTCGTCATCGAGCACGGCAACGGCACGTACTCGCAGTACGCGCACCTGTCGCAGGTCGACGTCAAGATCGGCCAGGTCGTCAAGACCGGCCAGCACATCGCCCTGTCCGGCTCGACCGGCAACTCCACCGGCCCGCACCTGCACTTCGAGATCCGTACGACCCCGAACTACGGCTCGGCCGTCGACCCGGTCGCGTTCCTGCGCGCCAAGGGTGTGAAGGTCTGACCTAGTCCTTCCCGCGGGTGCGCTCGTGCGCCTGCGTGACCAGGTCAAGGGCGACCTCGAGAACGGCCTCGCGCTTCTTCTCGGGGTCGCCTTCCAGGTCCTGCATCACGAACATCCCGGCGTGCAGCGTGAACAACGCACTGACGGAGCGCACCTGGTCCACCAGTTCCGCCTCCGGGTTCATCAGGATGTCCCGCAGGTTGCGCATGCGGTCCTTGAAGGCGTCGCCGATGCGCAGTTCCCGTACCGTCGCCTGGTTCTCCTGCATGAACCGGAAGAGCGGTTCCGCGCCGGACAGCGCCTCGCTGTAGCGCCGTACGATCTCCTGCTTCGTCTCCAGCGTGTGCGGCTGCTGCCTGCCCCACTCGATGAGGTTCTCGATCGGCTTCGTCAGGTCCTCGAAGAGGCTGACGATGATCTCTTCCTTGGTCTTGAAGTGGTAGTACAGGGCCGCCTTGGTGACGTCGAGTCGCTCGGCGATCTCGCGCAGGGAGGTCTTCTCGTACCCCTGCTCCGCGAAGAGCTCGAGCGCCACGTCCTGGATGCGCTGGCGGGTGTTGCCGCGGCGCTGCTGCTTGGTGCCGTCCATGGTGACGCCCATCCTCGTACTCCTCGCGCTCCCGCGGAAACTTACTTGACGACCGGCTAGTGACAGGTCTACCTTCCCGCAGTGTAGTCAACTAGCCGGGCGGCAAGTAAGTGGCCGCGACGGGGGAGTGAGAAGACGATGGCGGACAGGGCCGGAAACGTCACGGAGAGTAAAAAGCCCGCGAGTGTGCGCGTGATTCTGCTCGCGCTCATGATCGCGATGATGCTCGCGATGCTCGACAACATGATCGTGGGTACGGCGATGCCGACGATCGTGGGCGAACTGGGCGGCCTGCAGCACCTGTCGTGGGTCGTCACCGGGTACACCCTGGCCACCGCGGCCTCGACCCCGATCTGGGGCAAGCTCGGTGACATGTACGGGCGCAAGGGCGCCTTCCTCAGCTCGATCGTGATCTTCCTGGTCGGCTCGGCGCTGAGCGGCATGGCCCAGGACATGGGCCAGCTGATCGGATTCCGGGCCGTGCAGGGCCTCGGCGCCGGCGGTCTGATGGTCGGCGTCATGGCGATCATCGGCGACCTCGTGCCGCCGCGGGAGCGGGGCAAGTACCAGGGCATGATGGCCGGCGTCATGGCGCTCGCCATGATCGGCGGCCCGCTGGTCGGCGGCACCATCACCGACAACTGGGGCTGGCGCTGGGCCTTCTACATCAACCTGCCGCTCGGCGCCGTCGCCCTCGCACTGGTCACCGCCGTGCTGCACCTGCCGAGGAAGCGGGCCGAGGCGGGCATCGACTACCTCGGCGTCGTCCTGCTGACCGTCGGCATCACCTCCATCGTGCTGGTCACCACCTGGGGCGGCAGCGAGTACGCCTGGACCTCGGCGCGGATCATGGAGCTGACCGGCATCGGCGTGGCCTCGCTGGTCGGGTTCGTGTTCTGGCAGACCAGGGCCGCTGAACCGGTTCTGCCGCTGCACATCTTCAAGAGCCGCAACTTCACCCTGATGTCACTCATCGGCTTCATCACCGGCTTCGTGATGTTCGGCGCCACCCTGTTCCTGCCGCTCTACCAACAGGCCGTGCAGGGTGCCTCCGCGACCAACTCCGGTCTGCTGCTCCTGCCGATGCTCGGCGCGATGCTGGTGACGTCGATGGTCGCCGGACGCGTCACCACCGGCAGCGGCCGCTACAAGGTCTTCCCGATCGCCGGCGGTGCGCTGATGATCGTCGGCCTCTATCTGCTGTCGATCATGGACACGGAGACCACCCGGGTCACCTCCGGCCTCTACATGGCCGTCCTCGGCGCCGGCATGGGCTGCCTGATGCAGATCACCATGCTGGTCGCGCAGAACAGCGTGCAGATGAAGGACATGGGCGTGGCGTCCTCCTCCACCACCCTGTTCCGTACGCTCGGCTCCTCCTTCGGCGTGGCCATCATGGGCGCCCTGTTCAACCACCGGGTCCAGGACGTGATGGCCGAGCGGGCCGGCGCGCTGGGCAAGAACATCACCGAGAAGTCGGCGCAGCTGGACGCGGAGAGCCTGAGCAAGCTGCCGCTGCCGGCCCGGGAGGCCTACCAGCACGCGGTGTCCGCGGGCACGCACTCCGCCTTCCTGCTCGGTGCCGGCATCGCGGTGCTGGTGCTGATCGCGGCGCTGTTCGTCAAGGAAGTGCCGTTGAAGGGCGGGCCGCAGAAGCCCTCCACCGAGGGCGCGGATGCGGTGCCGCCGGCCGTGGTCGAGGCCGTCTGACCTCCGACCGAGTCCGAAGGCCCCGGTGCGTGTCCGCCACCGCGGGCCTTCGGCCGTTCGCGGCTCACCCGCCCGCCTGCCCGCCTCGCTTGCCCCGGAAGCTCGTGCCCGTGTCGCTCGCCCGGAAGCGCGCGCCTCTCTCGCTCGCCCGGAAAGCGGGTGTACGAGGCTGCCGTACCGGCCGACACCGGTCCGGCCCCGTTGTCAGACCCCCGTGTCACCATCGGCCCATGGACAAGTTGCGCCAGTTGCGCCTGGCCAAGGACGCCATGGACCGCGACTGGGCCGACCCCGGGCTCGACCTGGACGCGGTGGCGGCTCATGCCGGGTACTCGCGGTATCACTTCCTGCGCGCCTTCAAGGAGGCGTACGGCGAGACGCCCGGCCAGTACCTGACCCACCGGCGCATCGAGCGGGCCGAGGAACTGCTGCGCAGCGCCAACCTCACGGTGACCGAGATCTGCACACTGGTCGGCTTCAGCAGCCTCGGCACGTTCTCCGCCCGGTTCAAGGCACGCACCGGGCTCACCCCCAGCGAGTACCGCACCAAGCACGTGGGCCGCGGTGCCGCACTCATACCCGGCTGCTACGCCATGCTGTGGGCCGGCGGCTTCGGCACCGCAACATCGAAGAAGCGCCCCGCGCCCGGCCCTGCCTACGGTGACGAGCAGGAACAGCAGCCTCACGACAGGAGAGCGGAGCCATGATCAAGGGCCTGGGCATCACCACCGTATGGACCACCGACCAGCAGCGGACGAAGGCCTTCTTCACCGAGAAGCTGGACTTCGAGGTGCGCAGTGACCTCGCCGTGGGCGACATGCGCTGGGTCACCGTCGGCGCCAAGGAGCAGCCAGGGGTGGAGCTGGCGCTGATGAGCCTGGACGGGCCGGGTCTGGACCCCGAGTCCGCCGAGGCGCTGAAGAAGCTGGTCGCCAAGGGGGTGCTGGGGGCAGGGGCGTTCCACACGGACGACTGCCGGGGGGACTACGAGACGTTCCGCGCGCGGGGGGTGGAGTTCCTCCAGGAGCCGAAGGAGCGGCCGTACGGCGTCGAGGCCATCTTCCGCGACGACAACGGCAACTGGTACTCGCTGACCGAGCGTAGCGAGGAGCTGGACTTCTCCAAGGACTTCGGGTGACCACGGACTTCGGGTGACCACGGACTTCGGTGACCGCGGACTTCGGTGACCGCGGACCTCGGGTGACCGCGGACTTCGGCTGACCGCCGCACCCGCGGTGCTGACCGCCGTACCCATGGTGCTGACCGCCGCACCCGCGGTGCTGGCTGACCACACGGCCGTGCGGGTGGCCCTGTGCCGGGCGCTGTGCGTCCGTGCCGGTTCGCCGCCGCACGTCGGCGAGGACGAGGTGGGGCTGCGGCCGGCGGCACCGGGGGAGGGCCGGCACACCCGGCTCGCCCTCTCCGCCTGCCCGGTCCGGGGCCGTCGTTCAGTGGCCGCCCGACACCGGCAGCATCGGATAGCTGCCTGTGCTGGTGGGGGCATGTTCCGGGAGCCACAGGACGGCCACCGCGCCCTCGGCGGGGACATGAGCGGGCGCGCCCGGGGAGCGTACGTTGCGGAACGTCAGCCGGGCGCCGAGCACGCGGGCCTGTCCGGCCGCGATGGTCAGGCCCAGCCCGTGGCCCTGGCCCGCGCGGTCCATGCTGCCGGTGCGGAACCTGCTCGGCCCCTCGGCGAGCAGTTCCTCGGGGAAGCCGGGCCCGTGGTCGCGGACCCGGATGACCCGGCCCTCGACTGTGACCTCGATGGGCGGCCGGCCGTGCCGGGCCGCGTTGGCGAGCAGGTTGAACAGCACCCGCTCCAGGCGCCGCGGGTCCGTGGTGACCTCCGACTCGTGCACCACCCGCACGGCGATCTCCGGGTCCTTGGCGGCCACACGCCGGCTCACGAACTCGCCCAGCATGATGTCCTGCAGCTCGGCCCGCTCCGAGGCGCTGTCGAGGCGGGCCACCTCCAGGACGTCCTCGACCAGGGTGCGCATCGCCTTGGCCCGGTCCAGGACCAGCTCGGTCGGCCGGCCGGGCGGCAGCAGCTCGGCCGCCGTCAGCAGACCCGTCACCGGGGTGCGCAGCTCGTGCGCGATGTCGGCGGTGACCCGCCGCTCGGCCTCCAGGCGCTGCTGCAGTGCGTCCGCCATGGCGTCCACCGCGCGCGCGAGGTCGTCGGTCTCGTCGCGCACCACCCCGCCGATGGCCTCGCGCACCCGGACGTCGGTCTCGCCCCTGGCGACCTGGTTCGCGGCGGCCGCCGCCTTGCGCAGCCGGCGGGACAGCTGGCCGCCGATCAGCACCCCGAGCGCGCTGCCCCCGAGCACGACCGACACCGAGCCGATGACCAGGGCCTGGTCGAGGTCGTCCAGCATGTCGGTGCTGCGGTCCGGCAGATGGATGTGCACGGACAGCACTCGCCCGTCCTTCACCGGTACGGCCGCCCAGATGTCCGGGATCCCGCCGCGCTCGGAGACGTCGCTGGCCCGGCGGCCCCGTTCCACGCTCTCGCGCAGCGCGGCCGGCAGCTCCGGGTCGTCGATCTTGACGTACGGGAAGACCGGGCCCCGGTTCAGTTCGTAGTTGCGCTGGGCCAGCAGCAGGCGGTCGTTGGCCAGTTCGCGCGCGTTGTCCAGCATCGAGACGCGGGCGGCGTTGTGCACGACCAGGCTCAGCACGATCGCCACCAGACCGGCCACGAGTGCGATCGCCGCGCTCAGCTTCCATCTGAGCCCGGTGCGCAGCTGCGCCTGCTCCACCCGCCGGACCGGGCGCCGAAGAATCCCCCGCATACCGCCGCTCCGCTCAGGCCTTCAGCTTGTAGCCGAAGCCGCGGACCGTCTCGATCCGGTCCTGGCCGATCTTCTGCCGCAGCCGCTGCACATGCACGTCGACCACCCGGGTGTCCCCGCCCCAGCCGTAGTCCCACACGCGCTCCAGCAGCTTGTCCCGGGAGAGCACGCTGCCCGGCGCAGAGGAGAACTCCAGCAGCAGCCGCATCTCGGTCGGGGTGAGCGCCACCGGCTGCCCGGCCCGGCACACCTCCATGCCGTCGGTGTCGATCTCCAGCTCCCCGAAGACCAGCGTGCCGGCGACCGCGGACGCGGACTCCTCCGCCTGCGCCGCACCGGCTGCGTGCCCGAACCGGCGCAGCACCGCACGGATCCGGGCGACCAGCACGGCACCGTCGAACGGCTTGGTCACGTAGTCGTCGGCGCCCGCCTCCAGCCCGAGGACGACGTCGATGGAGTCGGCGCGAGCCGACAGCATGATCACCGGCACGGTCGACTCGTCGCGGATCCGGCGGCACAGGCTGACCCCGTCCAGTCCCGGCACCATGACGTCCAGCAGCGCGATGTCGGGGCGGTTCGCACGGAACGCCTCCAGGCCCGACAGGCCGTCGGGCATCGCGGTGACCGCGAAGCCGTCCCGCTCCAGGGCGAGCTGGGTGGCCTCGCGGATGACGTCGTCGTCCTCGACGAACAGAACGTGGGTCTGGTCTGCCATCCCAGGTGCTCTCAGTCCTCGTGGTGTGCGTATGGGCGATCAGTTGTCGGGCGCGGCCTGTGCGCCGTCGTCGGGGGCGTTGCTGTACTCGTTGCGGATGGGCTTGCCGGCGACGAACCGTCCCGCCTTCCAGGTGTACGGGGTGAGGACGTCACCGGACGGGGTCGAGATCGGGTCACCCTTCTCGTAGTACTGGCGGAACACCGACAGGGTCCCCCGGTCGATCTCCGAGTAGACCGGGGAGTCCTCGCTCTTGAAGACGTTCTTGAACGCGCCGTCCTCGTCCCGGTACACGTACGAGGCGATACCGACCCAGTCGGCACAGGTCATCACGTTGATGACGACGTCGTCCACCGCGGCGCCGGTCAGATCGCCGTACTTGACGTCGACCTGGTACTTGCCGCCGTCGCACGGTTTCAGCTCGGCCTTGACCGCCGTCGACACCTCGGGGTCGCTCCTGAGCAGTGCCACGGCGTCCACCTGGCGGTACCGCTCGGAGGCGCTGGGGGAGGGGGAGGTGACGGACCCTGCCACCGCCGAGCCGTGCGCCGGGCCCTCGTCCCGGGCGCCCGTGCCCCCGCTGCCGCACGCGGCGACGGCCAAAAGGCCGAGGGCGGCGAGCACGGCCCCCGCCGCGATCACCGCCTGTGTACTGCCTCGGACCCGTTCGGGCCCGGCCCCGGTCAGGCCGCGCAACGCTCCCGCTCCTCACGCTCCAGCGCGCGTGCGTCCAGATCGCGGGCTTCCAGCTCCTCGCGGAGCCGGGCGAGCGCCCGGTGCAGCGTGCTCTTGACCGTACCGGCCGACATGCCGAGGGCCGCGGCCGTCTCCTCTGTGGACATCTGCTCCCAGTGTCGCAGCACCACGACACTGCGCTGCTTCGGAGCCAGCACCTTCATGACGTCCATCAGCAGGGCCCGGTCGGCGTGCTGCTCGGTGGAGTCCTCCACGGAGGCGTCCGGCAGCTGCTCGGTCGGTACCTCCTCGAGCTTGCGCGCCCGCCACCACTCGGTCCGCGTGTTGATCATGACCCGGCGCAGATAGGCGTCGGCGAGCCGCTTGTCGGCGATGCCCTCCCAGCGGCCGTACGTCCGTACCAGCGCGGTCTGCAGCAGGTCCTGGGCGTCGACGGGGTCCGGCACCAGCCGGCGGGCGCTGCGCAGCAGCGCGTCCTGCCGGGTGCGGACGTACTCCTCGAACTCGAGCACCTCGCCCTGCGCCATGATCAACCGCCTCCGTTCCCCGTAGTGCTTCCGGCTCTCGTGCCGGAAGTCCCGCTGTCCCCGTGGCCCGTGGTCTGCCGGGCACGGAGAAGAAACTACGGAGCGGTTGTCACGGGGCTGTGCGGACCAGCCTGCGGCTGGCAATCGGCTATCCGTCGGTTGTGTAACGGAAGTAGGAACGGGGTAAAGCGAGCAGCCTTTATGTCCAGGTTCGGGGCGGTTTAAGCGTGCCGATGCTCTGTAACGTGCCCCCATCGGCTGTGATCTGGCTGTCCGTCAGCTGAGCGGCAGCCGATACAGACCGCCCGGCAGCGGCTCCACCAGACCGTCCGCCACCAGCCCGTCGAGCGCCCGGGCGCGCTGCACCGGCTCGTGCCACACCCGGTCCAACACCGTCTGCGGCACCGGCGCGTGCGCCTCCCGCAGTACGGCCAGCAGCTTGCCGCGCACCTGCCGGTCGGTGCCGGCGTACGTCTGTCCGCGGCGCGGCGGCCCCGAGTGCTCCGGCTTGCCCGCCAGCCGCCAGGCGCACTGTGCGGCGATCGGGCAGCGCAGGCAGCCCTCGTTCTTCGCCGTGCACACCAGTGCACCCAGCTCCATGGAGGCGGCGGCCCACCGCGCGGCGGTCGAGTCGTCCTGCGGCAGCAACTCCCGCGCCAGCCGACGCTCCGCGGCCGTCGTCGCGTTCGGCGGGTACTGCACGCCCGTCACCGCCCGGGCGAGGACCCGGCGGACATTGGTGTCCAGCACCGCGTGCCGCTGCCCGTACGCGAACGAGGCCACCGCTGCGGCCGTGTACTCGCCGATCCCGGGCAGCGCCAGCAACTGCGCGTGCTCCGTCGGTACGTCCCCGTCGTGCCGTTCCGTTATGGCGACCGCGGCGCCGTGCAGGCGCAGGGCGCGGCGCGGGTAGCCGAGCCGGCCCCAGGCGCGCACCGCCTCGCCCGGCGCCTCCTTCGCAAGGTCGGCGGGGCGCGGCCAGCGGGCCAGCCACTCCTCGTAGACGGGCAGTACCCGGCTCACCGGTGTCTGCTGAAGCATGAACTCGCTGACCATCACGCCCCAGGGGCCCGCTTCCGGGCGGCGCCACGGGAGGTCGCGGGCGTGGACGTCGAACCAGGCGATCACGGGGGCGTGGAGCATCTCAGTCATGGCATTCCCGATCCTGCCACGGGTTGCCGGGCATGGTGTGTGATGGCGCGATCACTGAGCGTGGCGAATGGCGAAAAACCGTGTTCGTGGCGGCAGTTACCGGGATGATGATCCGGAAAAGTTGGTGCTCGCGCGGCGGGTGGGGCGAGCAAGCGCGGTGATCTCTCGTACAGTTTGCGCCGTGGGATCTCTGCGCAATCCGGTCGGGCCGCTTCCCTCCTCCATCTACTGGCGTCGGAGGGCCGTACTGCTGTCCGTGCTCGCCCTGACGGCGCTGGTGATCACGTGGATCGTCATCGCCGGCGGCGGGAGCGGCAAGAACGACGCCGACGGATCCAACGACAAGAACCCCACGCACACGATCACTCCCGGGCCGTCCGAGTCCGGTCCCGCCTACAGCCAACCCCCCGGCGGACGCGACGAGTCGGGCGACGAGAACTCCGGCGGTTCCGGCTCGGGTTCCGGCGGGAACGGCGACTCGGGCGGTTCGGCCGACGGCTCCGCAGGGTCCGCCGGGTCCGGCGGCGGCTCGGGCTCCGGCGGCGGTCGGGTCGGCGCGGGCGACGCGCTCCCGGCGTCCTCCACGCTGCCCGACTGCACGTCCGGCGCGCTGGAGTTGAGCCTGCGCAGCAAGCACAACTCCTACTCGCCGGACCAGACGCCGACCTTCGAACTCACCGCCAGGAACGGTTCGTCGGCCGACTGCAAGGTCGATCTCGGGCCGAAGCGCGCGGTGTTGACGATCACGCCGGCGGACGGCGACGACACGTACTGGTCGTCGGACGACTGTCCCGAGGGGGCGGGGAGCCTGGTCTTCCGGGTGCCGTCCGGTCAGACCATCACGTACACCGTCAAGTGGGACCGGAAGCCGAGTGCCGCGCACTGTGCGACGCCGCCTGCCGGCTCGGCCAAGGCGGGCACGTACCTGCTGGAAGCCAAGGCCCCCGGGCTCGGGAAGGCCCAGGCCTCGTTCGTACTGTCGGCGGACTAGACGACGGACTGGACGGCGGCACGACGCAGCCGACGGCACTGCAACACCCCAGGGGCGCGGGGAACTGCGCGACCAGCCACGACGGACACGCAGTCGCCCGACGACACCTGGCCCCGCCTCAATGGGCGCCCGGCCCCGAACTCAGACGTACCGCTCCAGGATGGACGACTCGGCCAGGCGCGACAGTCCTTCCCGCACGCTCCGCGCCCGGGCCTCGCCCACACCGTCCACGGTCTGCAGGTCGTCCACGCTGGCGGCAAGAAGCTTCTGCAGACCGCCGAAGTGCTCCACCAGCCGGTCGATGATGGCGCCCGGCAGGCGCGGAACCTTGGCGAGCAGCCGGAAGCCGCGCGGCGACACCGCGGAGTCGAGGGTTTCGGGCGAGCCCGTGTACCCCAGTGCACGTGCGACGGTGCCGAGTTCGAGAAGCTCCGCGTGCGTCAGGGCGTCCAGTTCGGCCAGGGCCTCGTCGACCGTGCGAGAGCGCTTCGCCGTCGGCTCGGGCACGTAGTCCCGGACGACCAGTTCGCGGTCGGGCTCGACCCCGGCGATCAACTCCTCCAGCTGGAGGGCGAGAAGCCGGCCGTCCGTGCCCAGTTCGACCACATATTCAGCGATTTCGGTGGCGATGCGGCGGACCATCTCCAGCCGCTGTGCGACCGCCGACACGTCCCGGACCGTCACCAGGTCCTCGATCTCCAGCGCCGACAGCGTGCCCGCGACCTCGTCCAGGCGGAGCTTGTACCGCTCCAGCGTGGCCAGCGCCTGGTTCGCGCGGGAGAGGATCGCCGCCGAGTCCTCCAGGACGCGGCGCTGACCGTCGACGTAGAGGGCGATCAGCCGCATCGACTGGGAGACGGAGACCACGGGGAAGCCGACCTGCTTGCTGACCCGGTCCGCAGTGCGGTGCCGCGTGCCCGTCTCCTCCGTGGGGATCGTCGGGTCCGGGACCAGCTGGACGCCCGCGCGCAGGATCTTCGACAGGTCCGACGACAGCACGATGCCGCCGTCCAGCTTGCACAGCTCCCGCAGCCGGGTTGCCGCGAATTCGACATCCAGTACAAAACCGCCCGTGCACATCGCTTCGACCGTCTTGTCGGAGCCGAGGACGATGAGCCCACCGGTGTTGCCGCGCAGGACCCGCTCCAAGCCGTCCCGCAGAGCCGTACCGGGTGCCACGGCGCTCAGCGAGGCGCGCATCAGGCGATCGGAACCGGCACTCCCACCGGACTTTCCGGGAGCTGCTGCCCGGTCGTTGGCTGCCACTGCACTCCTCCGGTCGCAGGTTCTGACGCGCTTCCGTACCCGCACTCGGTTCGTACGGACGGGCGAGACCTGGGCAAAGTCTACCGGCGCTCCTCCGCCTCCCGTGGGGCCTCTCGGCGACGGGAGCGCGGCAGCACGCTGAGCGCATCCCCTATGTCGGCGACTTCCAGGACCTTCATGCCGGGCGGCACCTTCCCCGGATCGGCCGGTACGAGCGCGTGCGTGAAGCCCAGCCGGTGCGCCTCGGCGAGCCTGCGCTGCACGCCCGTGACCCGTCTCACCTCGCCCGCCAGCCCCACCTCGCCGATGGCCACCAGGTTCTTCGGCAGCGGGGTGTCGCTGGCGGCGGAGGCGAGGGCGAGCGCGACGGCGAGATCGGCGGCCGGCTCCGACAGCTTCACGCCGCCCACCGTCGCCGAATAGATGTCTCTCTTGCCGAGCGCGCTGATCCGGCCGCGCTGTTCCAGGACGGCCAGCATCATCGACACACGTGAGGTCTCCAGACCGGACGTCGTGCGCCGCGGGGAAGGGATCTGGGAGTCGACGGTGAGCGCCTGCACCTCGGCGACCAGCGGGCGGCGGCCCTCCAGGGTGACGGTCAGGCAGGTGCCGGGGACCGGCTCGGCACGGCGGGTCAGGAACAGGCCGCTGGGGTCGGCGAGGCCCGTGATGCCCTCGTCGTGCAGCTCGAAGCAGCCGACCTCGTCCGTCGCCCCGTAGCGGTTCTTCACTCCGCGCACCAGGCGCAGGCGGGCGTGCCGGTCGCCCTCGAAGTGCAGCACGACGTCCACCAGGTGTTCCAGCAGACGAGGTCCGGCGATGGCGCCGTCCTTGGTGACGTGTCCCACGAGGAGCGTGGACATGCCGCGCTCCTTGGAGGCGCGGATCAGGGCGCCGGCCACCTCCCGGACCTGGGCCATGCCGCCGGGGGCGCCCTCGATCTCCGGGGAGGCGACGGTCTGCACCGAGTCGAGGATCAGCAGGGACGGCTTGACCTCGTCCAGGTGCCCGAGGACGGCGGCCAGGTCGGTCTCGGCGGCCAGATACAGGTGGTCGTCGAGGGCGCCGATGCGGTCGGCGCGCAGCCGCACCTGGCTCGCCGACTCCTCGCCGGTCACATAGAGCGTGCGGTGCTCGGCGCCGGCGGACTTGGCGGCCACGTCCAGCAGCAGGGTGGACTTGCCGACTCCCGGCTCGCCGGCCAGCAGCACGACCGCGCCCGGTACGAGGCCGCCGCCGAGCACCCGGTCCAGCTCGGGCACGCCGGTCGTGCGGGCGGTGGCCCGGCGGCCGTCGACCTGGCCGATGGGCAGCGCGGAGGAGGTCACGCGGCCGGGTGCGGTCGTCCTGACCGCGGGCGCGCCGTACTCCTCGACCGTGCCCCAGGCCTGGCACTCGGGGCAGCGGCCGAGCCACTTGGCCGTCTGCCAGCCGCATTCGGTGCAGCGGTAGGACGGTCGGTCCTTGGTGGTCTTCGTACGGGCAGCCATGCGGAAACCGTAGCCCGCGGCACTGACAACGGGGCCGGGGGCGGTGCCTGAGGGGGCGGGGGCTCACGTACGAGTGGTCCGCTGTCGGCCACCACCCCTCGGGAATCGGCCGCGGAATGAAAGGTTCCTGTCCCCTTATGAGGGATCGTTTCACCCGTACGGATTAAAAGTGCTCAAGGTTCCAGAAGGGGCACTCCGCCGCCGCCTACGGTCGCACGGGTGATGAGCAGCAGTCCGGAGACCACCACCCGCACGACCGGCGCGCATCGGGCGCACCGCGAGTCGCGTGAGGCGCGTGAAGCCCGCCGTGAGGCCCGCGAGGCGCGTGACCGCGCCGCCGCGCGCACCCTCGCCCAGCGCACACCGGCGCGCTACGAGCCGTATCTGGACGGTCTGTTCACCTACTGCCTGTCGGTGCTCTGCGACCACGACACGGCCACCGCCGCCCTCGGCGACGTCATCGCCCTGGCCGAGCGGCGCGGGCACCGGATCCCCGGGGCGGCCGACGACCGCAGGGCCTGGCTCTACGCGCTGGCCCGCTGGGCCTGTCTGCGCAAGCTCGCCGAGGCCAAGCAGAAACGTCAGGCCACGCACGCGGCGGGCCGCACCGTGGCCGTGCGAGGAGCCGGGAAGCCGGCATCCCGGCCGCCCGTCGCGCCGGAGGCCCAGGAGCGGCATCGCCGGGAACTCGCCCGGCTCGCCTGGCCTGAGGCGGCCGGCACCACGCCCGAGCAGCGCGAGGCCCTGGAACTCGCCGTCCGTCACCGTCTCGCCGCCCACGAGGTCGCCCGCGTCCTCGGCATGGAACCCGCCGCCGCGCGCGAACTGCTCGCCAGCGCCGCCTGCGAGGTCGAGCGCACCCGCGCGGCCCTCGCCGTGGTGGAGACCGGCGGCTGCCCGAGCGTGGCCCACCTCACCGGCGACAGCCAGATGGTCCTCAGCGCGGCCGTGCGCGGCGAGCTGGTCCGGCACGTCGACGAGTGCCCGCGCTGCCGCCGCACCGCCGAGCGCGCCGTCCCGGGCCGCTGGCCGGGCGCCACGGTCACCCCCGCCGAGCTGCCCGTCCTGGAGGCCCCGCGCGCGGCCCTGCACATGACGCTCGCGCACCACCCGCGCGCGCGGGGCGGTGCCGTACCGCGCTTCGACCAGCGCGGCTTCCCGATGGACCCCAAGGACCGCGCGGCCCGCCGCGACCGCCTCCGCGCGCGTGCCGTCACGACCACGGTCGTCGCCACGGTCGTCGCCGCGCCGGTCCTCGCGCTCTGGGCCGCCTACCGCGGCGGGCCGGCCGGTGGGGACGACGGCCACTCGGCGACCGCGCGCGAGGCACAGGGCCCGGACGTGCTCGGCAGCGATGCGGCGGGCGGCTACGAGAACGCGGGGAACGCCAGCGTGAAGCCGGGGGCGCGGGCCGGCAAGGACGGCAAGGCGGACGTCTCCGTGGAGGTCGTCAGCGTCGGCGGGGCGGACCAGAAGGGCGCCGGAAAGCTGGCGGTCAGCGCGGCCGTCGACGGAGACACGACACTGATCGTCCTCACGGCCGCCGGCTCCGCCGACGTCGACTGGTCGGCGTCCACCTCGGCCGGCTGGCTCTACTTCAGCCAGTCCTCGGGAACCCTCGCGCCCGGCGAGACGTTGACGATCAAGGTGTACGTCGACCATCTGCGCGAGCCGTCCGGCCACTGGCACGCACAGGTGGCGGTGGCCCCGGCGGGCGCGGTGGTCACCATCGACGGCTACGGCACGGCTCCGAGCCGTCCGACACCCCACCCGTCCTCGACACCGCCGTCATCCCCGCCCAGCACACCTCCCACCGAGCCTCCCACGTCCCAGTCCCCGCCCCCCACAGAACCGACTCCGACCCCGACGACCCCACCCCCCTCGGACACCCCGGCCCCGACTCCCACCCCGACGGACAGCGAGACGCCGACCCCGTCGGGGAGCTGAGGGGCGCCGTCGGCTGTCGCGCCGTCGGCTTTCGGGCGCCGGGTGCCGGGTGCCGGATGTCGATGTCGGGTGCTGGGGGTGCCGTCGGCTTCAGGGGCGCCGGTTGCCGGTTGCCTGCAGTGACCGGTGGCCGTTGCTGGTCGCCGAGCGCCGAGCGCCGAGCGCCGAGCGCCGAGCGCCGAGCGCCGAGCGCCGTGGGTGCCGGGTACCGGATGGCGGTCGGTGCCTCGGGGGCCTTCACGGGCACGCGAGGCGGGTGGCCGGCGGCAGACGGCGTGTGCCGGTTACGGTTCCGGGTCCGCCGGGTGGGGGGCCAGCAGCGGCAGCTGGGACGCCAGCCGCTGCTCGCACAGCTCGACGAGACGGTCGTACCCCGCCTTGCCCATCAGCTCGGTCAGCTCGGCGCGGTACGAGACGTACACCGGCTCCCCGGCGCCGTGCGCGGAGGTCGCCGAGGTGCACCACCAGTGCAGGTCATGGCCGCCCGGACCCCAGCCCCGGCGGTCGTACTCGCCGATCGACACCTGCAGCACGCGCGTGTCGTCCGGCCGGTCGATCCAGTCGTACGTCCGCCGGATCGGCAGCTGCCAGCAGACGTCCGGCTTGGTCTCCAGCGGTTCCCGGCCCTCCCGCAGGGCGAGGATGTGCAGCGAGCAGCCCGCGCCGCCCGCGAACCCGGGCCGGTTCTGGAAGATGCAGGACCCCTGGAAGGGCCGGGTCTGCCGGGAGCCGTCCTCGTCCTTCGAGACCCACCCGTTGCGCGTGCCCTCGTCGTGGTGCTGCCAGATCTCGGGGGTGAGCCGTGCCACATGTTCGGCGACCCGCTTCTCGTCGTCCTCGTCGGAGAAGTGCGCCCCCAGCGTGCAGCACCCGTCCTCCGCGCGGCCCGCCTGAATGCCCTGGCAGCCACTGCCGAAGATGCAGTTCCAGCGAGACGTCAGCCAGGTCAGATCGCAGCGGAACACCTGCTCGTCGTCCGCCGGGTCAGGAAACTCCACCCAGGCGCGCGCGAAGTCGAGCCCCTTCTCGTCGCTCACCTTCGCCCCCTTGGACGCTTTGGCGGTCTTGCGAACCTTGTCCGCCTTTTCGGTTTTCCCGGATTTCGCCTTTTTCGTCTTTGGCACCCGTCCAGGGTAAGTGGCCCGAGCCCGGTCCGGGGACCGAGGACAGACGTTCTGGCAGTAGCGTTCCGCATATGAGACTCGGTGTCCTGGACGTGGGTTCGAACACGGTGCATCTGCTGGTGGTGGACGCTCACCCCGGCGCGCGCCCGCTGCCCGCGCATTCGCACAAGGCCGACCTTCGGCTCGCCCAACTCCTCGACGACAGCGGTGCCATCGGCGACGACGGCATCCACAAGCTGACCGACGTCGTGCGAGAGGCGCTCCAGGCCGCCGAGGACAAGGGCGTCGAGGACCTGCTCCCGTTCGCGACCTCCGCGGTCCGCGAGGCCACCAACGCCGACGACGTCCTCACGCGCGTGGAGGCCGAGACCGGCGTACGGCTCCAGGTCCTCACCGGCGAGGAGGAGGCCCGGCTCACCTTCCTCGCCGTACGCCGCTGGTTCGGCTGGTCCGCCGGGAAGCTGCTCGTCCTGGACATCGGCGGCGGCTCCCTGGAGATCGCCTACGGCATGGACGAGGAGCCGGACATCGCCGCTTCCCTCCCGCTCGGCGCCGGCCGCCTCACCGCCGGCTGGCTGCCCGGCGACCCGCCCGACCCGGAGGCCGTCCGCGGCCTGCGCCGGCACGTGCGCGCGGAGATCGCGCGCACGTGCGGCGAGTTCAGTCGCTTCGGCGCCCCCGACCACGTGGTCGCCACCTCCAAGACCTTCAAGCAGCTCGCCCGGATCGCCGGCGCCGCCCGCAGCGCCGAGGGCCTCTACGTCCAGCGCGAACTCAAGCGCGAGTCCCTGGAGGCCTGGGTCCCCCGTCTGGCAGGGATGACGGCCGGCCAGCGTGCCGAGCTTCCCGGCGTCTCGGAGGGCAGGTCGAGCCAGCTCCTCGCCGGCGCCCTGGTGGCCGAGGGCGCGATGGACCTGTTCGGCGTGGAGAAGCTGGAGATCTGTCCCTGGGCCCTGAGGGAAGGCGTCATCCTGCGGCGCCTCGATCACATGGGCGGCGACTAGCGCCCGTCAGGGGCGCGGTGCCGTAGGGGCGCGGGGCCGTGCCGTCATACGGCTCCGCCGCGTGGGCGCGATCGGCCTGGCGCACCCGCACCGCACCCGCACCCGCGCGCGGGCGCACCCCTGGTCGCGCAAATGGGGAAAGTCACAACGGCGAACAGGCACCCAACACCGGCACCACCCCACGCCGTAAGGTGACGGACGTGGCTGAACCAACGGACGTGCGCATCGCGCTGTCGACGGCCTCCGTGTACCCGGAGTCGACGGCGACGGCTTTCGAGATCGCTGCGCGCCTCGGCTACGACGGAGTCGAGGTCATGGTGTGGACCGACCCGGTCAGCCAGGACATCGAGGCCCTGCGCCGCCTGTCGGACTACCACGGCGTCCCGATCCTGGCCGTCCACGCCCCCTGTCTGCTGATCACCCAGCGGGTCTGGTCCACGGATCCCTGGGTGAAGCTCCAGCGGGCCCGGGTCGCGGCGGAGAAGCTGGGGGCCTCCACGGTCGTCGTACACCCGCCGTTCCGCTGGCAGCGGCAGTACGCCCGGGACTTCGTCGACGGCATCTGGCGGATGGCGGACGAGACGGACGTACGGTTCGCCGTCGAGAACATGTACCCGTGGCGCTACCGCGACCGCGAGATGCTCGCCTACGCCCCCGACTGGGACGTCACCAACCACGACTACCGGCACTTCACGATCGATCTCAGCCACACGGCGACGGCCCGTACCGACGCCCTGGACATGATCGGCCGCATGGGGGACCGGCTCGGGCACGTCCATCTGGCCGACGGCCGCGGCTCGGCCAAGGACGAGCACCTGGTGCCCGGCCGCGGCACCCAGCCCTGCGCCGAAGTACTGGAGCGCCTCGCGCTCACCGGCTTCGACGGCCATGTCGTCATCGAGGTCAACACCCGCCGGGCGATGTCCGGCGCCGAACGTGAGGCCGACCTCGCCGAGGCCCTGGAGTTCACGCGCAAGCACCTCGCCTCGGCGGTACGGGTCCCCCGGCGATGACGACCCAGCCCGCCCCCCGCCGCCGCGGCCGCCCGCCGCGCACCGAGTCCGCCGACACCCGCGACCGGATCCTCACCTCCGCCCGTGAGGAGTTCTCCGCGCGCGGGTACGAGAAGACGTCCGTCCGCGGGATCGCCAAGGCCGCCGGCGTGGACTCGGCACTGGTCCACCACTACTTCGGCACCAAGGAGCAGGTCTTCGAGGCGGCCATCGAGGTCGCCTTCGCCCCTGCCCTGAACGCGCCGGCCGCGGTGGCCGCCGGCCCGGTGGAGGGTGTGGGGGAGCGGCTGACCCGGTTCGTCCTCGGCGTCTGGGACAACCCCGCGACCCGTGCGCCGCTCCTCGCCATCCTCCGCTCCGCCGTGACCAACGAGACCGCCGCCGCCGTCTTCCGCCGCCTCGTCGCCACCCAGCTGCTGCGCCGCGTCGCCGCCCAGCTGGACCTTCCGGACGCGGAGCTGCGCGCCGAACTGGCGGCCGCGCAGATCGTCGGTACGGCGATGATGCGCTACGTGATCAAGCTGGAGCCACTGGCCTCGGCGGACCTGGAGCAGATCATCGCGCGCGTGGCGCCGGTGGTGCAGGCCCACCTGACGCAGCCCTGACAGCACCGTCCGTGAAACGCGCGTCCCGCATTCCGGACACGCATGTCCAGCCCTTGGAGCACCGGCGTACGCTCGACCGTACAGTCAGAACTCTCCGGACTCTTCGCCTGAAGGTCCCGGAAGGTCTCCGAAGGAGCGAGCGACGATGCCCGAGCTGAGGTCCCGCACAGTCACCCACGGCCGCAACATGGCGGGCGCCCGCGCCCTTATGCGTGCCTCCGGTGTACCCGGCGCGGACATCGGCCGGAAGCCGATCATCGCCGTCGCGAACTCCTTCACCGAGTTCGTGCCGGGCCACACCCACCTCCAGCCGGTCGGCCGGATCGTCAGCGAGGCGATCAGGGAGGCGGGCGGCATCCCGCGCGAGTTCAACACGATCGCCGTGGACGACGGCATCGCCATGGGCCACGGCGGGATGCTCTACTCCCTGCCCTCCCGCGACCTGATCGCGGACTCGGTCGAGTACATGGTCGAGGCCCACTGCGCCGACGCCCTCGTCTGCATCTCCAACTGCGACAAGATCACCCCGGGCATGCTCAACGCCGCCCTGCGGCTGAACATCCCTACGGTCTTCGTCTCCGGCGGCCCCATGGAGTCCGGCCGCGCCACCCTCGTGGACGGCACGGTCCGCACGCTCGACCTGGTCGACGCGATCTCCGACGCCGTCAACGACAAGATCTCCGACGAGGACATCCTCCGCATCGAGGAGAACGCCTGCCCCACCTGTGGCAGCTGTTCCGGCATGTTCACCGCCAACTCGATGAACTGCCTCACCGAGGCCATCGGCCTCTCCCTGCCCGGCAACGGCTCGGTCCTCGCCACCCACACCGCCCGCCGCGCCCTCTACGAGAACGCGGCCCGCACGGTCATGGACCTCACCCGCCGCTACTACGAACAGGACGACGACACGGTCCTGCCGCTCAACATCGCCACCTTCCAGGCCTTCGAGAACGCCATGGCCCTGGACATCGCGATGGGCGGCTCCACCAACACGATCCTGCACCTGCTGGCCGCCGCCCAGGAGGCCGGTGTCCCGTTCGGCCTGGACCAGATCGACGCCGTCTCGCGCCGCGTCCCCTGCCTCGCCAAGGTCGCCCCGAACGTCGCGAAGGACCGCACGTACTACATGGAGGACGTGCACCGCGCCGGCGGCATCCCCGCCCTCCTCGGTGAACTGCACCGCGCGGGCCTGCTCAACGAGGACGTCCACGCCGTCCACAGCCCCTCCCTCGCCGACTGGCTGAAGACCTGGGACGTCCGCGGCGGCTCCCCGTCCCCCGAGGCGGTCGAGCTGTGGCACGCGGCCCCCGGCTGCGTCCGCTCCGCCGAGGCCTTCTCCCAGTCCGAGCGCTGGGAGGCCCTGGACGAGGACGCCGAGAACGGCTGCATCCGCTCCGCCGAGCACGCGTACTCCAAGGACGGCGGCCTGGCGGTGCTCCGCGGCAACCTCGCTGTCGACGGCTGCGTGGTGAAGACGGCCGGCGTGGACGAGTCGATCTGGACGTTCGAGGGCCCGGCGGTCGTCTGCGAGTCCCAGGACGAGGCCGTCCAGCGGATCCTGACCCAGGAGGTCAAGGACGGCGACGTCGTCGTCATCCGCTACGAGGGCCCCAAGGGCGGCCCCGGCATGCAGGAGATGCTGTACCCGACCTCGTACCTGAAGGGCCGCGGCCTCGGCAAGACCTGCGCCCTGATCACCGACGGCCGCTTCTCCGGCGGCACCTCGGGCCTGTCCATCGGCCACGCCTCCCCCGAGGCGGCCTCCGGCGGCACCATCGCCCTGGTCCAGGACGGCGACCGCATCCGCATCGACATCCCGGGCCGCTCGATCGAGCTGCTCGTGGACGAGGCGGAGCTGGCCCGCCGGGAGCAGGAGCTGAACGGCGTGTACGCCCCGAAGAACCGCGACCGCAAGGTCTCCGCCGCCCTCCGCGCCTACGCGGCGATGGCGACGAGCGCCGACAAGGGCGCGGTGCGCGACGTGTCCCGGCTGGGCTGACCGGCCACACGGTGCGGCTGTACGACCCGGCCGCACTTTGCGGCGGCTGTACGTCCTGGCCGTGCGACCCGGCCGCACTGTGCCGCTGTACGTCCCGGCTGTGAGTCCCGGCCGCATTTTGCGGCTGTACGACCGGCCGCAGGATGCGGCCGCGGGACCGGGTCCTTCGCCGGGTCCCCGGAGCCGGCCGTTCGCTCGGCCCGATCCGGTCGCAGGATCCGTGCCGTGTGCGGGGCCGCCTCCCCTGGGGGCGGCCCTTAGCCGTATCGCCGGGCCGGGTCGCGGGACCTCACCACCGCGCGGGCGAGCGGCCGTCCACGGCGAAGACGGTGCCGTCGGGCGCGGTGGCGCAGATGCGGGTGCCGACGATCAGCGGCGCGGGCGGTGTGCTCATGACCTGGGCCGAGTTCGCGCCCAGACGTGCGGGCGTCTGCCCGACGAGCCGCCCCTTCCCGGCGTCGACGGCGAGCAGCCGGCCGTCGCTCGCGGTGAAGTAGACCCGGCCGCCCTCCACGACGGGGGCGGAACCACGGCTCACGGACGTCTCCAGATGCCACAGATACCTGCCCGACCCCAGGTCCACGGCATCGAGGGAACCGCCGGTGGCCAGTACATAGGCCACCTCCCCCTGCACGGCCATGTGCGCGCCGTCGAGCACGGCGGGCAGCGCGAGGCGCCGCGTCGCCCCGGTCGCTGGGGAGTAGCGGACGATCTCCTTGGCGCCGTAGCCACTGTCGACGGCCAGGAAGTACACAGAACCGTCCTTGCCCGCGGCGACGGGCTTCAGCCATCCCTCCAGCCGGGCCTCCCACCCGGCCTTGCCCGTGCCCGGATCCACCGCGGTCACCTGGGTGCTCCTGCCGTCGGCGGACGTACGCGTGGCATACGCGGACCCGCCCGCCTCTCCCGGGAACGAGGCGAAGGACGGCACACCCTGGCCCGGCACCGCGCTCCGCCAGCGCGTGGTACCGGTCGCGCCGTCCACGCCGGTGACCGCTCCGCCGGCATCGGCGAGCAGGGCCGTGCCGCCGGCGTACCGCACCGTCGTCCCCGTCGGCAGGCGGCGGTGCCAGACGTCCTTGCCGGTGGCCGGGTCGAGCCCCGCGAGCCGCGAACCGCCGTCGGTGTACGGCTGCACCAGTCCGCCGGAGACGGCCGGCGGGCCGCTCGTGGTCCGCGTGTCGACCGAGCGCCGCCACAGCAGCCTGCCGTCGGAGGCGGAGAGCGCGAAGACGACACCCGGCCGCGCACAGAGCAACCGGCCCGCGCTGCCGGCACATTGCGGCATGCCCTCGCCCCCGGGCACGGACCGGGCCGTCCAGGGGCCGGCGGCAACCGTCCGGGCCGGCCCGCTCTCCCGCCGGGGAGCCGGGTCGTCGCCGAGCGCCCAGACCCAGGCGAGGGAACCCACCAGCGCCAGCGCGAGGGCTCCGGCACCAAGGAGCAGCGGCCTGCGGCCCGGGCGCCTCGCCGGGGTCCGACCGGCCGGCTCAGGGCCCGGTGCCACCGCCGGTGCGGGCCCGTCCTCACCCGTCCGCTGCGCCGGTATGAACGCCTGCGTGTCGAACGAGGCCGCCACCGAGCGCAGTTCCCGCATCAGTTCGTCCGGCGTGGGCCGGTCCTCGGGCTCCTTGGCCAGGCAGCGCCGGATCAGCGGCGCGAGACTGTCCGGCACACCGGTCAGGTCGGGTTCGTCGTGCACCACCTGGTACGCGACGACGTACGGGCTGTCGGAGTCGAACGGCCCACGGCCGGTGGCCGCGTGCACCAGGACCGACCCGAGCGCGAAGATGTCGGCCGCGGGCCCCACTTCCCGGGGGCGCCGGAACTGCTCGGGCGCCATGAACGGCGGTGTCCCGATCAACTTGCCCGTCTCGGTCCGCAGTTCGCTGTCCTTCGGCCGCGAGATGCCGAAGTCGATGACCTTCGGCCCGTCCTCGGCGAGCAGCACGTTGCTCGGCTTCAGATCACGGTGCACCACGCCGACCCGGTGGATGTCCCGCAGTGCCTCGGCGAGCCCGGCCATCAGCCTGCGCAACTGCGCAGGCGGCAGGGGACCCTTCCGCTTTACCTGATCGGAAAGGGTCGGACCGGGAATGAACAGCGTGGCCATCCAGGGCCGTTCAGCCTCCGGATCGGCGTCCACGACTGGCGCGGTGAAGGCACCGCTGACCCGCCGCGCGGCGGCCACTTCCTGTCGGAAACGGCCTCTGAACTCGGGGTCCCGGGCGAACTCGGCATGTACGACCTTCACCGCGAGCTTCATCCCCGAGGTGCTCCGGGCAAGGTGCACGACCCCCATGCCACCGGACCCCAGACAGGACTCCAGCCGGTAGTGACCGTCGTATTCGGGAAGTTCCGCTTCCGCGCCCGCTCCGGTGTTGCGCTGTGGCGTCATGGCCCCCCCGTGCTGTTCGTCCGCGCGCGCGACGCACGGAGCCTAGTCGATGACTCGTACGAGACCGAGGCGGCTTGCTAGCGTCTGCGTGCGGGTTGCGCACATGCGTTTCGCGCCGAGTTCCAGGCAAGCAACGGGGGAGGGCCCACTTACATGTCAGTTGAGCGCACACAAGAGGCCGAGGCCATCGAGGACACCGCCGCGCAGCAGGCGGCGGCAGCCGTCCGCACCTACGCCGTCGCCCCCGGCGTCCGGCTGAACGTCCGCAGCGGCCCCGGCACCGGCTACAACCTCGTCCGCGTCCTGCCGGAGGGCGTCCGGGTGCCGATCTACTGCCAGTCGCCCGGTACGAAGGTGTCGGGCCCCTACGGCACGACGAACATCTGGGACCTCATCGACAGCGGTGAGTACGTCTCGGACGCCTTCGTGCACACGGGCAGCGACGGCTACGTCGCCCCCCGCTGCGGCTGACGCCCCGGGGCGCCCGGCGAGAGACGGACCCGCCCCGGTCCCCGCAGGAAATGCACACCCCATAATCGTCCCGTGAGCGACGAAACCGGCACCCCGGACACCCCGGCGGGCTCCACCGCGGGCGCGACCCAGGCCGCCACGGCCCAGGACCCCGGACCCCGCCCCGAGCCCCTGCGCTTCTTCGGCACGTCCTGGGTGGACCACGACAACGGCTACACGGCCCGCCGCGCCGGTGTGGCCGTGGGCTCCCTCGCCGCTGCCGCCGTCTCCTGCCTGGTGCTGCGCTTCGCCTACGAGGGCGTCCAGATCGCCGACACCGGCTCCTTCGTGACCGTGCTGGTCATCGCCATGTTCGCGATCTGCAGCGCGCTCGCCTTCCGCAACACCTGGGAAGGCTTCGGCAAGCGGCACGACCCCGAGCGACAGGCCTCCCTGCGCGGCCTGCTCGCCATCGGCTTCGTCGGCTCCCTCCTCGCCTACTTCGTCCGTTCCCTCACCGAGGCCCCGGGCGAGAAGCTGCACCGCGAGGAGTACGAGAAGGCCCGCGAGGCCCACGAACGCCGCACGACCCGCCGCACCGGCAACCCCTCGAAGAACGGGAAGGGTTCCCGGAACAGGCGTCGCCGGTAGAGCGCGGACAGCACAGCCCGGGGCGCACCGGGACGCGGTGACTCCGGAAGGGCGTGCAGCCACCCGCACGGAGTGCCGCAACCCGGGGGACGCCGGGACGCGGTGACTCCGGAAGGGCGTGCAGCCACCCGCACGGAGTGCCGCAACCCGGGGGACGCCGGGAAGCGGTGACTCCGGAAGGGCGTGCAGCCACCCGCACGGAGTGCCGCAACCCGGGGGACGCCGGGAAGCGGTGACTCCGGAAGGGCGAGCAGCCGGCCGCACGGAGTGCGGGCCCACCCGGGAGGGATGACGTACCGGCACGCCCTCCACCGCAGGCGGTGCAGCAGGAGCGCCCGCTGCAGACCGTGGGCGACGGCGAACTCCGGAAATCGCTGTCCCCGCCCCACCCCGTCCGCCCACGATGACTCCATGACAGCCGCCCAGTCGACGCCCGCCGGTTCACCCGCCTTCCACGCCGCCCGAGCCACCTCCTTCAACTCAGCCGCCGCCCAGTACGCGGCGAACCGCCCCTCCTATCCGCCCGCCCTCTTCGACGCCGTCGAGGAACTGGCCGGCCGCTCCTTGTCCGGTGCCAGGACCGTGGACGTCGGCGCCGGCACCGGTATCGCGACCGCTCTGCTGCACGCCCGCGGAGCCGACGTCCTCGCCGTCGAACCCGGCGCGGGCATGGCCGCCGAGTTCCGCCGAGCACTCCCGCACATCCCGTTGGTCCGCGGCAACGGCAACGCCCTTCCCGTCGCCGACGCCCGCGCCGACCTCCTCACCTACGCCCAGGCCTGGCACTGGACCGACCCGGCCCGCTCGGTGCCGGAAGCCCTGCGCGTGCTGCGACCGGGCGGTGCGCTGGCGCTGTGGTGGAACGGTGATGCCCTGGACGTCCCGTGGCTCGCCGAGGCCGCCGGACGCATCGGCCGCTTCTTCGGTGTGGACGTCGCCGCCCAGCAACGGGACGGAAGCCGCACCGAACTGGCCGACCCGAGCGGCCGCCTCCGCTTCCTCCGTCGCGAGGTCCGCTGGAGCCGCCGCGTCACGATCGACACCCACCTCGCCAACATCGGCAGCCACTCGGCGTTCCTCCTCACGCCCGAGGAGCGCAGGACCGCCTTCCTGGAGGAGGAGCGCGGCCACCTGTTGAAGGTCTTCCCGGACGGCCTCGTCGAGGAGGTGTACGAGGTGCTCCTCCTCGTCGCCCTGAAGCCCTGACCCGGCTCACTCCTCAGCCCTGCCCGGCTGAACAACCGAATCCTGCCCACTGCGAGCGGCGGCCGCCCCCGACCCGGCCGCCGCTCCCGCATGTGCAGCGCTCGCTCTCTCCGCGGACTCGCGGCCGCTACTCCCGCATGTGCAGCCCTCGCTCGCTCTCTCCGCGGACACTCGGCCGCCGCCCCCTTGACGGCTCACGCCCGCGGACCGATTATTCATCGCATGATGAATTATGCGCCGGACCCACCACACCAACCCCTCACCCCCGCCGTCCACGCCGACGGCCTCACCGTCGTGCGCGGCCCCCGCACGGTCCTGCACCACCTCCGCTTCACCGTCCCGCGGGGTCAGATCACCGGCCTGCTCGGCCCCTCCGGCTGCGGCAAGTCCACTCTCATGCGCTCGATCGTCGGCACCCAGGCCAAGGCCACCGGCACCCTCGATGTCCTCGGCCACCCGGCCGGCCACCCCACCCTGCGCAGCCGCATCGGCTACGTCACCCAGGCCCCCTCCGTCTACGACGACCTCACCGTCCGTCAGAACCTCGAGTACTTCGCCGCGATCCTCGACCCCGGCCGAGCCGCCGCCGAACGCCGCCACCAGCACGTCATCCAGGCCATCGCCGACGTCGACCTCACCAGCCGCGCCGACGCCCTCGCCGGCAACCTCTCCGGCGGCCAGCGCAACCGCGTCTCCCTGGCCGTCGCCCTCCTCGGCACCCCCGATCTCCTCGTCCTCGACGAACCGACCGTCGGCCTCGACCCCGTCCTCCGCCGCGACCTGTGGAACCTCTTCCACGACCTCGCCGCCACCCGCGGCACCACCCTCCTCGTCTCCTCCCACGTCATGGACGAGGCCGAGCGCTGCCACCGCCTCCTCCTCATGCGCGAGGGCGAGCTCCTCACCGGGGACACCTCCCGGCCGGAGGCTGGGGGAGACACCCCGGACGCCCTGCGCACCCGCACCGGTACCGACACCGTCGAGGCCGCCTTCCTGCGCCTCGTCGACGAAGCAGCTGCCGCGAGCCGCCCGAAAGAGAGCACCCGATGAGCACCACCAGCACGACAACCCCCGCTGCGGCCCCCAGGACGCTCAACGTCTCCCGCACCGCAGCCACCGCGAGCCGGGTCCTGCGCCAGCTGCGCCACGACCCGCGCACCATCGCGCTGCTGATCCTCATCCCGTGCCTGATGCTGATCCTGCTGCGCTACGTCTTCGACGCCAGCCCACGCACCTTCGACAACATCGGCGCCTCGCTGCTCGGCATCTTCCCGCTGATCACGATGTTCCTGGTCACCTCCATCGCCACCCTGCGCGAACGCACCTCCGGTACCCTCGAACGCCTCCTCGCCATGCCCCTCGGCAAGGCCGACGTCATCGCCGGCTACGCCCTGGCCTTCGGCGCCCTCGCCATCGTCCAGTCCGCCCTGGCCACCGGACTCGCGGTCTGGTTCCTCGGCCTGGACGTCACCGGCTCCGCATGGCTGCTCCTGCTCGTCGCCCTCCTCGACGCCCTGCTCGGCACGGCCCTCGGCCTCTTCGTCTCGGCCTTCGCGGCCTCCGAATTCCAGGCGGTCCAGTTCATGCCCGCGGTGATCTTTCCTCAGCTCCTCCTCTGCGGCCTCTTCACACCCCGCTCCGACATGCACCCCGTCCTGGAGGTCGTCTCCGACGCCCTGCCCATGTCGTACGCCGTCGACGGCATGAACGAGGTCCTCCACCACACCGACATGACAGCCACCTTCGTCAGGGACGTCCTGATCGTGGCCGGCTGCGCACTGCTGGTGCTGGTCATGGGCGCGGCGACCCTGCGACGACGGACCCCCTGACCTCCGAACCGGCGGGTGCACAAAGGACGTCCGCCCACCGGACAACCTCCGCGCACCCCTCCTCGCCGGTGCGAAACTGAACCGCATGAGCCAGAAAGTCGCAGTCCTCGGCACCGGCAAGATCGGCGAAGCCCTGCTCAGCGGAATGATCCGGGCCGGCTGGGCCCCCGCCGACCTCGTGGTCACCGCCCGCCGCGCGGAACGCGCCGAAGAACTCCGCACCCGCTACGGAGTCGCCCCGGTCAGCAACGCCGAGGCCGCCAAGACCGCCGACACCCTGATCCTCACGGTCAAGCCGCAGGACATGGGCACCCTCCTGGACGAACTGGCACCGCACATCCCCGCCGACCGCCTGATCATCAGCGGAGCCGCCGGCATTCCCACCTCCTTCTTCGAGGAGCGCCTGGCCCCAGGCACCCCCGTCGTCCGAGTCATGACCAACACCCCCGCCCTCGTCGACGAGGCCATGTCGGTCATCTCCGCGGGCAGCCACGCCACCGAGGCTCACCTCGCGCACGCCGAGGAGATCTTCGGCGGCGTCGGCAAGACCCTCCGCGTCCCCGAGAGCCAGCAGGACGCCTGCACCGCACTGTCCGGCTCCGGCCCCGCCTATTTCTTCTACCTGGTCGAAGCCATGACCGACGCCGGCATCCTGCTCGGCCTGCCCCGCGACAAGGCCCACGACCTCATCGTCCAGTCCGCCATCGGCGCCGCCGTGATGCTCCGCGACAGCGGCGAACACCCCGTCAAGCTCCGGGAGAACGTCACCTCCCCGGCCGGCACGACGATCAACGCCATCCGTGAACTGGAGAACCACGGCGTACGAGCCGCCCTCATCGCCGCCCTCGAAGCCGCCCGCGACCGCAGCCGCGAACTCGCCTCCGGCAAGAAGGACTGACTTCCTGCCCTCTGCGGGCGGCGGCCCACCCCGCCGCCCGCACCCCGGCTACCGGACCGCGGTCAGCGAGGGCTCCGCCGCGGGCGGCAGCAACCCGATCGCCCGGTAGGCCGTATCGACCCGCGGCCGAGCCGACTCCCGGGCCTTCTCCGCACCATCCCGCAACACCCCCTCCACATACACCGGATCAGCGCACAGCTCCCGGTGCCTGGCCTGCACGGGCCGCAGCACCTCCACCACCGCCTCCGCGGTGTCCTTCTTCAAAGAGCCGTACGAGTCGTAAACGTCCGCCAGTGACGCAGGGTTCCCGCCCGTACACGCAGCGAGAATCTCCAGCAGGTTCGCGAGGCCCGGCCGCTCCTCCCGGTCGTAGACGACGTCCCGCCCGCTGTCGGTCACCGCCCGCAGCACCTTCCTGCGCACCACGTCCGGCTCGTCCAGCAGATAGACGACTCCCTGCCCCGTGTCCGACTTCCCCATCTTCGAGGTCGGGTTCTGCAGGTTCATCACCCGAGCCGCCACCCCCGGAAGCGTCACCTTCGGCACCACGAACGTGTGCCCGTACCGCTGGTTGAACCGGACCGCGAGATCCCGCGCCAGTTCCACGTGCTGCACCTGGTCGTCCCCGACCGGCACCTCGTCCGTACCGAACGCCAGGATGTCCGCCGCCATCAGCACCGGATACGTCAGCAGCGACAGCCGCACGCTCCCGCCGCGCTCGCGCTCCCGCGCGGACTTCTCCTTGTACTGGATCATGCGCCGCATCTCACCGTCGCCGGCCACGCACTCCAGCAGGTACGACAGACGGGTGTGCTCACCGACATGGCTCTGCACGTACAAGGTGCACAGCTCCGGATCGAGCCCGGCGGCCAGCAGCAGCGTCGCCGTCTGCCGGCTGAGCCGCCGCACCCGCGCCGGGTCGTGGTCCACCGTCAGCGCATGCAGATCCACGATGCAGAACAGCGAGTCCGCCCGGTACTGGTCGACCTCGGCCCACCGCCGCATGGCCCCCAGGTAGTTCCCCAGGGTCACGTGCCCGCTCGGCTGGATCCCGCTGAATACTCGCTTCATCTCCACTCCACCTTCTGCCGGGACCGCCGCCCCTGCGGCCGGTCCCCCTGTCCGGGAGGGAGATACGAGAACGGCCGCCGAAGCGGCGGCCGTCGAGTGCATACGTGAGTCCGGCCGCCGTCAGGCGGCCCACCAGAACTGGGTGCACGTACGCGTAGTCATGGGCCCCAGCGTACGCCTCGGGGGAGGCCCTCGGCAGTGAGTTGACACGCCCCAGGCCGATCCGTACAGTTCTCCGAGTTGTCCGACGTGAGAGCCGACCCCGGTCGGTCCCCGGACAGCCATTCCGCAAGCACCACACACTCAATCGACGCTCCTGCGCCGACTGCTTTGGTGTGCGTATTTGCGAAATGAGGAATCCGCGTTCGAAAGGACGTCGGCGCCGATTAGCTCGGGAGCCAGGAATCCGCTAAAGTCTCACTCGTCGGAACGGCCCAGCGGGCCGGGAAGACAATCCCGCTGACTGGGAGTCAGACGCCGAAAGGATCTGATAGAGTCGGAACCGCCGGAAAGGGAAACGCGAGAGCGGGAACCTGGAAAGCACCGAGGAAATCGGATCGAGAAAAGATCTGATAGACTCGGAAACACGAAGGGAAGCGCCCGGAGGAAAGCCCGAGAGGGTGAGTACAAAGGAAGCGACCGTTCCTTGAGAACTCAACAGCGTGCCAAAAATCA
>NZ_JBVHSK010000016.1:0-164351 GCF_055566415.1 Streptomyces sp. NPDC027663
CGCGGACGCCCGCCACCACGCGAGCAGCTGCTTCAACGGGCGCGGAGTCTTCTTCTCAGGGCGGGTGTCCTGCGCCGCCTGCCACCCGAGGCCGTGGCGGGCGCGCTCGCCGGGCAGCCGCCCGTGCTCCTGCGCGAACTTGTAGGTAAGGCCCTCCAGGACATCCTCGATCCGCTGACGGCGGGTGGAGGACCAGTCGATGAGCTCTGAGTCGACACCGGCTATCTCCATCACCGGGCGCAGGCCCGGCGTCACCTCCCGGGGCGCCGTCGCCAACCCCAGCTCCTCACACACCTCGGTCGTCATCGCGAGGGTGTAGAGCGTCCCGGCCGACACCACATTCGGGTAGAGACGGAAGGTGTCCAGGGCACCCCACACCGGCTCGCCGTCGTCGTCCAGGCGCTGCACGCGGTTGAGGACCAGGCAGTGGTCGTGCAGGAGCGGGAAGCCGTCCCGGTTGTCGAAGTGCCGGAAGGCGGCAACCACGAGGGCCGGGGTCTTCGCGCGGCCGCGGCCCGAGGACCACCGGGTCTCCGCGACCTCATCCTCCAGCCAGCGCAGCGCCTTGGCGATGGCCCGCTCGTGCGCCCGCTCGATGATCCGCCGCGTCTTGGCGTCTCCCAGCGCCCACAGCACGATCAGGGACGCCTGCGGACGGAAGGTGAAGTCGAGGGCGATCAGCGGGGTCTGCTTGCGCGCCTCGATCTCTTCGATCGGCTGCCCGAGCACGGTGGCCAGTCGTGCCGTGGCGGGGTCGGCGCCGTCGTCCAGGAGGCCGCGCTCGATGCGGTCGGCGTCCGGGTGCCGGCCCTGTCCGAAGACGAGCTCCATCTGCCGCTCGGAGACCTCCTCGCCCTCGGTGAGCCCGAGCGCGGCCAGGCCGCGCCCCAACCACCTTCCGGGCGGGAGGCCAGCCATCTCCTGGGCGTCCTTCAACGACTGGCCGACCGGACGACGGCCATCCCCGAACGCGACCCCGCGCACGTAGTACCGCCACGCATTACGCCTCTGAACCTTCGCAACACTCAGCATCCCCACAGGGGACACCGGCTCTGACCTGCGGAAAAGCACGATCCCGTGAGCCGGGAGAGTTCACCGGAACTTCACGACCGATCCCGTACGCCGGGCATCCGCGGCGACACCGTGCCCGCCTGGCGGACACCGCCGGGGCCATGCAAATGCTGCGCGGGGCTTCTTGCTGCCATGTCATACGAGGTTGCCATCGGATGTGCAGTGCCGGACTCATCCTGATGCGACCCATAGTTGTCAACTCGGGGAGTGAACTCGGCTAGCGGCAACGGTCGTTGTGCTAGCTTCGGAGCAATCTCAGGCCGGGCCCAGTGCTCGGTCTGTCCGCGCCCTGGGCGGCCCGGCTTAGTGCTGGGGTGCCAGGAAGGTTTCCACAGAACCGTGTCCGCCTCCGACACAGGCGGCCGAGGAGTGGATTCGAACACGCAGGCACCCAGGCCTGCATGCACCACCCTGCAAGAAGCCCCCGGGAGCTTGTCCCGGTCTGAGTTCTTGGTGTCGGCAGGAAGTCAGTTCTATCCACGCCCAGCGTGGTCGAACTGAGCCTGCCTTCCAACCGGTTCGACCACTATCACGAAAGGTCAGCCGGTGAGCGACTCAGCGGTACTCACGCTCCTTGCAGGCGCAGGTGTTATCTCCGTTTTCCTGTTCGCTGTGCGAGGCATTCTGGAGCAGCTGCCTGACGTTCTCCGGTCATGGCAACGGGTCCGTCAGGCCTGGCGTGACGCGGCATCCGATGATGACCAGCCTGCTCCGTGACACGGCGACACGTGCGTAGGTGTCCAGGCGTTGGTAGCTCCAAGAGCCACCCAGGTGGCGCTTGATCTTCTGGCAGCCCTATAGACAGACCCGTCACTCGGGCCAGAGGAAACCCGCCTGGCACTTCATCGGAAAGCAGGTCGCTGAGTGCGATGTCCAGCGAGGCGACGAGATGTGTAGGCCAACGCAGGGGGGCGGTAGCCGGGAGTCCCGGATACCGCCTCCGACAAGCCCGATGCTTACTGGTAAGCACCCGTCAGCCGACGAGTAGCTCTACGAGCTCTTCGATCTGCTGTGATGTGAGGCGTCGCTTCAGATCTGCGGCGAGTGCCGTCACATCCTCTTTCGTCCGTTGTGCACTGGCGGCGGCTGCAGGGTCGCCTTGACGCTTGGGGGCGGCCGGAGGGGTGCTTACCGGGTAAGCACCCCTCGGCTTCCGGCTGGACTCGCTCTTCTGCTGAGCCCGCTGCGCGAGTGCCTCTTCTGCGGCACTCTGCTGCTGCTGTTCGGGCAACTGCCCGACGGTGCGGGCGATCTTGACCGGCAGTGCCTTGTCTTCCAGGGCCTGCTTGAGTTCCGGTGTGAGCTTCAGCAGCGCAAGGCGTTGGGTCACCCATCCGCTGGACTTGCCCAAAACCCGGGCCACGGCACGCTGGGAGCCGTGAACCTGCACAAGCCGTTCGAGGGCTTTTGCCTCGTCGAGCGGCTCCAGGTCTTCGTGCTGGACAGCTGCGATGAGTGCGGTCTCCAGCAAGGTGTCGGCGTCGTGGGCGAGCGCGTCGTCGACATGGACGGGAACCTCGTCAAGGCCGGCGAGCTTCGCGCCGGCGAGGCGGCGGTTGCCGTCGACAACGACGTAGTCGGCTGATGCGAGTTCCTGTGCGTGGTCGGGGTGTGCTGCCAGGAATGCTTCGCGTGTGACGACGGTGAGGGGCTGGATGATGCCCTTGCTGGTGAGACTGTCCGCCATCTCCTCTATGGCCGCGAGGGTGGCGCGGGGGTTGTACGGGTTCGGTGCCAGCCGGTCGACAGCAACCCGGAGTGAGCTGTGGGTGGCGGGTGCGGCCGGGGCCGCTGTGGTCTGTCCGGCAAAGGCGGCGAAGCTCGCGGCGCGGCTACTCATCGGTCGGGCGACGGCATCGAACGTGGCGGAGCCGCCGAGGGCATCGGCTTTGCTCATGTCAGCCTCCGAGCGATCTCACGCATGTGGTGGGCCTGGTCGGATTCGGGGGAGTAGGCGAGGAGTGCTCGCTGAAGCCGAACTGCTTCGCGCTGCTCTTTCAAGTCGCCGATGACCGCGAGGACGGGCGGTGCCCCCAAGCTCCTCCATTTTTCGAGGGAGGAGGTAGCGATGTAGCCGCGTCGCGAGTCGTATTTGTTGACTACGAGGCCGAGCTGGTCCACGTCGATGTCGTAGTCGGTGGCGAGGGAGTGGACCTGGTTGATGAGCATGCCGTACGCCTGCGCGGAGGTGTCCTCTGCTTCGACGGGGATCACCAGGCCAGAGGCGCCGGGCTTCTCTCCCTCGCGGCGACGGCCGTAGTAGATGGCGGCATCCATGGCCAGCCCCAGGCTGGGCGGTGAGTCGATGACGATGACGTCGAAGTGCTCTTCGAGTGGGGACAGTGCTCGCTCAAGGGCAGCGTGCCGGGGCCCGCGGAACATGGTGAGGCCGGAGTCGAGCAGGAAGGCGTCGAACGCCGCGGGCAGGATGCGCAGCCGGTCACCGAAGCGGGCTTCCTCTATGGTGACGGTGAGGTCGATGAGCGGGGTGCGCGCCTGCTCCCTGTTCAGCATGTGCGTGATGAGGCTCTCGCTGCCGGCAGGGATGGCCTTCAGACCCAACTGGTGGGAGAGGTGCCCCTGGGGGTCGTAGTCGACCATGAGGACACGGAGTCCAGCCCGTGCAGCGGCTTGAGCGAAAGACGCGGTGTCGTCTGTTTTGCCCGGCAGCGCGTGGGGGTCTTCTGCAAGTGCCTGCGCGAGGCCGGCGGTGACGGCGGTCTTCCCTACGCCGCCTTTCTGGTTGCAGACGATGATTCGCCGTGTGGGTGCGGCTTCTTCGTCTGCGGGATTTTGCTCGAGCCACAGTGCCACGGACTGGGCAAGCCCTTGGATGTAGGAGACGCCGCGGGTGGCGCAGTCTCGCTTGAAGTCGTCGTAGAGACCTTCGGGTAGCCATGTCCCGAATGACTCGGCTCCCGCCGTGTCGATGGCGGGGAGCGGTTCGGAGTGGGCGCGCCATGCCTGGATGCCATCGGTGACAGCGTCTTGCACGTCGGTACTGAGCTGCGCTGCCCGGACTTTGAGGGCTTGTCGGAGGGGGGCGGGCAGCTTCGATGCGAGCTTTTCCCGCTCCCCTCCCGGTGCCGGAGACGTCATGCGCGGCAGCATACTGCCGCAGGAAGCTGGATGAACGTGAGGGGAGTGGGTGATTCACTCCTTTTGACGTCAGTTCCTGCATGCCAGGGGGTGCTTACCGGGTAAGCACCTCTGCATGCGTATCCGGTTGCTGTCAGTCCCCAGTCATAGAGTCGACCCGACAACGAGGAGGACTTGTGGCTGACCACGGCAGCGAAGCCCGGAACTACGCGAACTTGGCCGACCAGGAACTCGCACAGGTCACGGATCCTGGTCAGCGGGCGACTGCGTACGCCCTCTTGGCCCTGACTCACGCAGTGCTCAGCGGCGGAGAAAACGTGAGCAAGATCAGCTCCACCTTGTGGGAGATGGAAGACGTCTTCCGCGGCTGATGCAGCAGCAGACAGCACGCTGATCCGGCGATGCGCTGTGATCCGCGTCGGTGGCCGATCGGACCGGGATACGGCTGGAAACGCAAGAAGGCCCGTGCCTCCCCGTCAGTTCACGGGGAGGCACGAGCCTTCACTAATTGCAATCACGGCCTGTCAGGCAGACCAGGGCGCAGGTTCATCCAGAGCGCCCGGTCGGTGTAGTCGGTGAAGTTGGCGAGCAGTTCGCGGGCGCCGGGGGTGTTCAGGACGACGTCCTGGACGCGGGGGTTGAGGCCGTCGAGGTCGAGGATGTCGCGGGCGGCGGCCGGGTCGCGGAGTCGGTCGCGGACGTCCTCGATCCGGTCGGCGGCGGGCGGGACGGGGGGCCGTACGGGCCGGTGGGCAGGTGCAGGTAGCCGAACGAGATCAGACGGGTCGTGCGCAAGGGAGCCTCCTGCTGGGGGTGAAGGGCGGGAACGTGCGGAGCGCCGCGCCCGGCCGGGAAGGACGGGGCGCGGCGCTCCGCGGCGGTGCTACTGGGTGGTGGTGTCGGTGACCACGAGGAACTGGTCGGTGCGCAGGTCCATGACGACCTGAGCGTCGGTGCCCTGGGCGCGCTGGTTGGCGGCGTACTCTTCGGCCGGCCAGGAGCCGCGGGGGCCTCCGGCGGGAAACCGCTCCAGGATGGTCCGGGTAGCCTGCACGGTGGTGGTGGCCATCAGGCGTCGCCGCCGTTCACGCGCCGCTCGTGGATGTCGATGAGGGTGACGATGGCGTCGGGGTTGTCCGCGCGGCCGACCCACTGTCCTTGCGTGGTGAAGACGGGGATCTTGTCCTGGTCGGCGTCGAAGATGACGACGTAGTCACCGTACCTGTCGAGCACCATCTCCCGCAGGACCGGGACCAGCGCGGTGTCCAGGACCTCCAGGGCGTCGACGGTGAGCCGGGCGGGCTCGCCGGGCGCCGGCGGCTGGACCAGGGTGCCGGTCGCGCGCAGCAGGTCGCCGGGCTGTATGCCGTTCAGCAGCTCGTGGGTGATCCGGGGGTCTCCGCTGGTGCAGGTGACGACCGTGTCGGGGGCGTCGTCGGGAAGCGTGTCGATGTCGGCGGGCCGGACGACCAGGTCGAAGGAGACGGTGCCGCGCGGGCCGGGGACGGGGATCGCGTCGACCCAGCCGTCGACGGCGCAGTGCTTGGTGTCCATCAGCTGGCCTCCGCCAGGGGCTCGGTGGGGTGAGGGGAGCGGGGTCGGGTGGTGCGCTGGGCGATGTCCAGCAGCTCGCGGTTGCGCCGCTGCTGTTCGGGGGTGAGCGGCCGGGCCTTCGCGCCGTGGCGGTGCCAGAGCGGCGAGGCGGGCGGCTCGGGGTAGGTGAGGGCGTGGTCGACGTCGCGTTCGGTGCTGCTCATGGAGGTCCTCCAGGTGGAGGTCAGGCGTGGTCGCCTTGGCCCTTGGACTTGGGCTTCGGCGCGAGGTCGGAGGCGAACCGCCCGAGGCGGGCCTCCACGGGGTTGGCGGTGAGCCAGTCCTCAGCGCATGCCTTGTGTACGGGCTCGCCGGAGTGGGAGCGCATGGGCGTGGGCTGGCCGCACAGCGTGCAGGGGAGGTCCTGCCAGCGGTCGAAGTGCTGGCCGTCGCGCCAGACGAGAAGTTCACCGGGAGCCGGGATCAGGCCCGGCTCGAACGGCGGCTTCTGCTTCGTGCGTCCCCTGCGGGTCACGGCCGGAAGGCGGCAGCTGCTGGAACACGCGGTCCAGCAGGTCCTCGGTCGGCTTCCAGGGCCCGAGCTGCCCGGCGGTGGGGACCGGCAGCGGCAGCTCCTGGACGTCCTGGAGGACCAGGTGCCAGGTGCCGGCCTGCGCCCACGGCGTGCAGGGCTCGGAGCCCTCGGGGTCCTGGTGGCAGTCAACCAGGCGCGCGATGCCGATCACGGCTCCGGTGGTCAGCTCCCGGCCGCGGATCGTGCGGGCGATCAGCGGGACGCGCAGGGCGGGCCGGTCGATCCGCTGGCCCGCGTGCAGGATCATCCAGCCTCGCCAGCTCCAGGGCCTGGGGCGATTCTCAATGCCCTTGGCGCCGGTCAGGATGCAGGTGGCGTGAGGCTGCTGAACGCTGATGCCGCGGATCCAGTCGCCCTGCGGGAGGGTCGCGGTGCTCATGCTGCCCGCCCCCATACGGCCGTTCCCAGGCGCCCGGTGCGGCGGCCGTTGATGGACGGCACCGTGGTGTGGGCGGTGTCGGCGACGGCCGCGCGGCCCGAGTGTTTGCCGTCGTACAGGGCCGCGTCGGCGGCCCGCTGCAGCACGGTCAGGTCGCGGGAGCCGACCGTGTGCGGGGTCGCGGCGCCGACCGAGGCGGCCACGTCGACGGTGCGGCCGTCCTCGAGGACGACGGGGGCGTGCAGCATACGGACCAGCTGCGCCAGGCGCTGCTCCAGGCGGCCGGCGGGCAGCTCCAGGACCACGGCGAATTCATCGCCTCCGAGGCGGCCGACGGCGGCGCGCGGTCCCGCCCACGCGGTGAGCCGCGCGGCGGTCGCCGCGAGGACGGCGTCTCCGGCCGGGTGCCCGAAGTCGTCGTTCACGGCCTTGAAGTGGTCCTGGTCGACCAGGACCACGGCCGTGTCGTCACCGTGGCGGGCCAGGAGCCGGCGGGCGCGGGCGGTGTAGGCGTCGCGGCGCAACAGGCCGGTCAGCGGGTCGCGGCGGGTGGCGGCGAGCTGCCGGTGCAGCGTGACCGCGTGGACTGCCCAGCCGGTCAACGGCACGGCGGCGGTCGTCAGTAAGAGGGTGCGCTGGCCGATCCGGCCCTGAACGCGCAGGAGGGACGACATACTTGGGTTCTCCGTCTCGTCTCGTGCGGGATGGATGGGCCCGGGGCAGCCGTCCAGCCGCCAAGCAGAGCGGCTGTCCCGGGGCGGAGCTACAGCGCGAAGTCGCTGCGGTTGGTCCAGCTGACGGGGTTGTGCCAGAGGCCGGCCTTCGCGGCGGGCCACTCCATCTGCCAGCCGGGCCGAAGCCCGCGCGCTCCCCAGCTGTCCGGCTGTTTGCCGGGGATCTCGAGTCCGGCCGTGTGGGCGGCGAGCGCGGCGTCGTACACCTCGTGGGCGCGGCGCAGGGCAGCGGCGGGGGAGTCGGCGACGCCGGTGAAGACGTGCACGCCGTGCCGGTCGGGGTGGTTGGTGTCGTGTATCGGGACGTCGACCTCGTAGATCCGCAGGTGCATGACGTCCAGCTCCTCTCGTGCTCGGTGGTGAGGGACCACCGCGACCGCCCCGGCCTCCGTCGAGCAGGGAGGGCCGGGGCGGCACGGAACGTCCGTCACGCCGGTGAGGGCGGGTTCAGAACTCCAGGTGGATCGTGATTGGGCGCCGGGAATCACCGGCGCTGGTGTGGACGGTGCGGCGGTGCGCGGCGAGGCCGGCGGCCCCGCCCTGGATCGGCAGGTGGCAGTCCCGGCAGCCGTGCCACCACTCATCCCTGGCCGGGAGTTCGGCCGGGGTGAGCGGGTGCGGGTGCGGGCCGTCGGCGGCGCGGCTCACGCGACCGCGTCGGCGTACTGCGCTTCCAGGTCCACGCGGCCCTCGGGTCGTCGGCGACGCCGTCGCCGTGGACGGTGCAGACGATGTCCGGGTCGCTGTCCATGGCGCCGGTCAGCGCCTTGTGCAGGTCGGTGACCGAGTAGACCGGCGCCCACGCCTGCCCGGCGCACTCCGGGTCGAGGCCGACTCCAAGGCGTCATCGCTGCTGCTCTGGCTGTCCCACCAGCAGCCGAAGCAGATCCTGCGCACCCTGGCCGAGGGAACGGGTCCAGTCACACACGCCACATTGGACGAGATGCCGGCATCGAGGGCCGTGACCTACTTGCGAGCCGCTCTCGCGGCCACCGAAGTGCTGCCCGCTCGAGATGAGCAACTCGCGTCGCTGGAGCGCTGGCTGAGCGCGTTCCTCCAACGAGTGGAGGACTCGCAGGAGCGAGCGCTCATCAGCCGCTTCGCCACATGGGTACACCTGAGGCGTCTACGGTCCCGCGCACGGCGCCGCCCCATCACGCACGGGCAGTGCCAGACCGTGCGGCACGACATCTACGCGGCGGTTGCTCTGCAACGCTGGCTGCGTCAGCACGGAAGCAGTCTGTCGACCTGCGACCAGGCCCAGATCGACGAGTGGCTTGCTCAGGCGGGCCGAAAGCACATTCAGGCCCGGAGCTTCCTCGCGTGGTCCGCGGCGCGAGGCCACATACCCGCGGTGCACGTTCCCCCGCGCGGCACGTCGCGCGGCGCTGAGCAACTCGCTGAAGAGGACGAGCGCTGGCAGATCAGCAAACGCCTTCTCCACGACACAGATCTCGCCCTGACCGACAGGGTGGCCGGCTGCCTCGTCGTGCTCTACGGCCAGCCGGTATCGCGCATCGCCCGGCTCACCACAGACAAGATCCTGACTGGAGCCGAAGGGGTTCAACTTCAGTTGGGGTCACGTCCAGTGGAAATTCCTGAGCCGCTGGGGTCATTGCTCCTGGAATCACCGAAAGCCGCCAGGCTTTCGGTGTCCTGGGACAGAACGAGCAAGGTCCGTGGCTCTTCCCGGACGGTCGCGCCGGACAGGCCATGACCGCAAGTCACCTGACAGTACGGCGCAACAGGGTCGGCATCCGCGCTCGTGCCAGCCGCAACACGGCACTGCTGGATCTTGCAGCTCAGATCCCGGCGTCGGTGTTGAGCGACGTACTGGGCATATCTATCACCTGTGCGGTGGCCTGGTCCCACGACACTGGCAACACAAGGCTCGGCTATGCAGCGGACTTCGCACGTCGGGAATTCCGCAAGTCCGAACAGCCGCAGTTGCCTGTACGCCCAGGGAAAGTGATGTCACACCCATCATGACAGGTCAGAGCTCGTTTTCGTAGGAGGAACGGCACAGGTGAGGAGCCTTGTTCGGCCCTCTCTGGGGCACCCAGAATCTCCGTCATGAATCACTCGGGGAAAGTCGATCAGGACGACATTGTGCGAGCGCGGAATGTGCTGCTCGCATCGGGGCGCCGCACGCCGCGCGAGGAAGTCGACGCCTACCGGGTGCTCGCCCAGGTCAGCCCCGCCTCATACCTGCCGCTCTTGGCCAGGGCGCTGCAACGTCTGAGTTACGACACGAGCTCCGGCAAGAAGCACGCGGCCTGCCTCGCACTGTGCGAGGAGGCGGTGGCCGTGGCGCGGTCCATCGATCAGGCCGAACCTGCCCGTGCGGATGTTCTGTACGAGGCCCTCAACACGTGCCAGAGAGAGCTGTACGACCTGGGGCGACGCGCCGAAGGGCTGGCCATGCGCACCGAGATGCTCGCCATTGGGCGTGCGCAGGCCGAACTGTCCGAAGACTCCGTGGTCAAAGGACTGCGTGTATGGGCTGCCGGTCTGTCCGAGGAAGGCCGGTATGCCGAGGCTGCCGATGCCATGACCGAGCTGGTCGCAGCGATCCTGCCCGATGGGCCCGCCAGCGGGGGTCTCGCCTGGACACTTCTGGAGTGGATCGCCGCTCTCCATGACGCTGGTCGGTCCGGCGAAGCACTCGCCGCGTTCGAGACGCTCGTCAGTATGGAAGCGGCCGAAGCCGCGAATGACCGCGGTCCGATGGCCTGCCATCTCTACTCCCTCATCGGGTACGCGCAGATGCTCGACACCCACGGCCGAAGAGGGCAAGCGGCCCTCGTGCGGCAAGAGGCACTCGCTTTGCTGACGGAGCTGGCCGACACCGGTGAGCGGAAGTCCTGGAGTGGCTACCAGGCGTCGTTCTGGGCGGTGCTGCTGACCTTCTCCGGTGCCGAAAGCGATCGGCCTGCACCCGATGGACCGCGTCCGCCTTCGGGGGCGGCGCCCATGCAGTGGTCACCCGATGCCAAGCGGCGCTACTTCGACAGCCGTCACGCCCTCCGTGAAGAGGTGGACACCCTTGCTGCGCGAGCCACCGAGGATCCGGACCAGCATCTGGCCGAACTGGTCCGGCTGCATCGGGTCCTCACCGTCCGCTCCGCCGTTTACTGGGAGAACCGTACCCATCTGTTCGCGGAGCGAGTGCGCTCCCTGTTCGATGACGGAGTGGGTCTGGCCCGTCGGTTGTCTCAGCACGATCCGACAGACGGAACGCGAACACTGGCCAGGATCCTGATCGACCGATCGACCTTCCACACCGCAGCCCACGAGTTCGGGGCCGCCCTCGACGACTTCCGCCAAGCCCTGAGCTACCTGGGGGAGGCGAACTAACCCGAGCCGGCCGACGTCCGCCCCAGGACTCGTACACACGAGCCGCTCCGCCAGACCGAGGAAGATCGGCGATTCCGCAACTTCCAATAGCCCGGATTACCAGTATCCGGCAGGTCCGGGTACAGCGGCATGAGCGAGGTCATACGTGATCTCCTTGCAGGTCGAGGAACGGGTCGCGCAGCTCAGGGGCAGGGCGTCGTCGGTGATGAGCGCGGCGGTCTCGTGCACGTGGCAGGAGGCGTCGTCATCGCGGGCGTCGGGGCAAGGGTCAGCTGATGCGGATGCGGAGGCGCCTGGCGGCCCACTGCCGCAGCTGGTCCCAGCGGGTGGGGTGTGTGTGCCGCCAGGCAGTGCGGTCCAGGCCGTGCTGCGTGGGGAAGCTCCGGGAGGCGCCGCAAGTGCACGTCCATGCGTAGGGCTCGGGACGCGTGTCGTCGCGGGTGGCGGTGACCGTGACCTGGGTGCCGTCGTGGCGTCCGTGGTAGGTACCGACCCAGAACTGGGTCTTCTGGTCCTTCATTGGATTTCCTTCGGGTTCGGGTTGCGCCCCCAGGGCGCGCCGACGTGAAAGCCAGCGGAAGTGGTGTCGTCGGGTCCGTGCTGAAGCCGGTGGACGTTGTCCGTTTGGTCGTCCAAGCCGTCGGGGTCGGGGCAGTCGGCGCCGGGATGTGGCTCTCGGGCCGGACGTCGATCTGGGGCTGGATGGCGGGCGCCTGGATGACGGCGGGCGCAGGCTCGGGCGCCCGCGAGAGGTCGGAGCGTACGCACCGGCCTGCGTGCGACACCGCCCCCGCCCTCACCGCTCGGATGCCGCGATGACGGCCGCGACGGTCTCCACGGTGTGATGGAACGCCTGGTCAGTTGACTGCACTAACTCAGGCCACGGCTCGACTCTGTCGCGGTGTGTCAGGAGCATCTGGGCATGTCGTTGTCGCATGAGTTCTCCCGTGTACATCGAGATCTGATGGACGGCCGTGTACGGCTGTCGAGGATCGGGGCGGTTGCTGCGGGTACGTCGGTGTCGTTGCCGTGGCTTGTGGTGGATGGCGCGGGGTGTGAGGTTGAGCCAGTCAGCAGCTATCTGCGGGACCGTTTGCTGGGGGACGTGAGTCCGCTGACGTGTCGGAGTTACGCGTACGACTTGCTGCGCTGGTTCCGAGTGCTGTGGACGGTGGATGTCGGCTGGGAGCAGGCCACGGAGGCGGAGGCGTCCGCGATGGTGGGCTGGCTGCGGTCGGCCCGCAATCCTCAGCGGCAGCGCCGACGTGAGGGCGGCTATCCGCCTGGGGCGGTGAACCCCACGACGGGCAAGCGGGTCCTGGCGGCGGGCTATGCCCCGGCCACGATCGCGCACAGCCTGTCGGCGGTGCACGGTTTCTATGCCTTTCACCTGCACTTCGGGCGTGGGCCGGTGCTCAATCCGGTGCCGGAGAATCGGGCCCGTCGCGCGACGCTCGCGCACCGGTCGCCGCTGGAGGTTCCTGGCCGGCATCGCCGGGGCCGTCTGCGCCCGAAGGTCCCGGTCCGTCAGCCGCAGGCGATTCCCGATGCCCAGTGGGAGGAGTTGTTCGCGCGGATGCGGTGCGCCCGGGATCGGGCTCTTCTGGCCTGCTGCGTCTCCTCCGGAGCTCGGGCCACCGAGCTGCTGGGCGTCGGGCTTGCCGATGTCGACTGGCAGAAGGGCCGGTTGTGGGTCGTTTCCAAGGGGACCCGGGACCGTCAACCGGTGCCGGTGTCGCCCGAGGCTCTGGCCTACCTGGCGGTCTACCTCGACGATGTCGGCCTGCCTGACGACGGCGGGCCGATCTGGCGCACTCGTCGGGGCGAGACGCGCCCGCTGACCTACTGGGCGGCCCGGCGGATCCTCCAGCGGGCGACCGAGCAGTTGGGCATGAACTGGACACTCCACGACGCGAGACACACGGCGGCAACGCGGTTCGCCCGGGACCCTGCGATGACTCTGGTGGAGGTGCAGACGATCCTTCGGCACGCGCATGTCACCACCACCGCCCTCTACACCGTGGTCGGCCTGGAGGACCTGGTCGACAAGCTCGCCGAGCACTACGGCCGCCCTGCCCAGCCAGCCGCGTGGTCTCAGCAGTACGACCCGCAGGACGTGGCGGTGGTGTTCGGTGCCCGGTAGTCAGGCTGGCAACAGCGCCCGGGTGAAGGGCCCGACCACCGGGCGGGTGCGCCGTCATTCAGTGGAGATCTACGAGCGGGACTTCAGCTTCAAGCCGACCGCGGTGGAGCCCGCGCTGCCCAGCGGCCCGTCCATCCGCCCAGGCCGCTGGGCGAGTTGTCGACCGCCGCCATCGAGGACATCGCCGAACTGGCCGGGTCAGTCCTCGGGACCGGATCCGGTGTCGCGAAGTGGACCACGGCGATGCAACGGCTGCTGGAACACCTGCAGGAGTTCCCCGGCACCACGTGGCAGGAAAGGTGGGAGGCCGCCGGCCTCAACGAGCGGGGACGCCAGGCCCAGCAGCTCTACAAGGGCCGCGGCAAGGCAATCAAGAGCACCATGAACACCGCCGCAGGTCACGCATTTGCGATGCGCCTGATCCAGCCGTCGCTACTCGCCTTCCGCTCCTACCGCTTCTCCCACTACCTGCGCTGGTTCCGCACCGTCGCCAAGGACCCCGTGCTGGAGGCGTTCTGCGAGCGGACCCTGTCTCTGAATGTGAGCCGTCAGTCGATCCGGCGGGCACAGTTCGACGTGATCGTCCCGTTGACCGTCTTCGGGATCGACATCGCCGACCTGACGCCGGAAGCCCTGCTCTACTACGCGACGGAGTCCAGGAAGTACGGCGTTGTCTCCGGAGAGGCGGGCGGGGACGGCTGCTTCGCCGCCACCCAGGCCTGGCCGATTCTCTCCGACATGGGGCTCTTCCCGTCGTCGACCCCAGGCACGCTCCGGGCCGCCGTGGTCAAGGGCCAGCGTCCCGTCGCCGAACTCGTTGACAAGCACAAGATCCGCAACCAGGGCGTCCGCGACCTGCTCATCCACTACATCAGCCGACGCTCGGTCGAGGTCGACTACTCCACCCTCACATCCCTGGTCACCAACCTCGTCCGGCTGTTCTGGAAGGTGATCGAGGACTTCAACCCGCACCAGCCCGACCTGCGGCTGTCCTCCGAGGCAGTCACCCACTGGAAGGAGAGCCTGCTCGTCCGGCCGGACGGCAAGCCGCGGCTGCACATCGAGGGCCCCTTCCTCGCGGTTCGCGCCTTCTACCTGGACCTGCACACCTGGGCGGTCGCAGAGCCGGAACGCTGGGCCCAGTGGGTGGCCCCCTGTCCGATCCGCGATGAAGATCTGCGCTGGTTCCATGTCCGCCGGCGCCATGTTCAGGAGCGGATGGCCAACCGCACGCGGGAACGCCAGCCGCTGCTGCCGATCCTGTCCCAGCACGTCACCGATCAGTGGCAGCGGCAACGCACTCTGCTGGAGAGCGCCCGCGCGGTCGGGCTCGGAGAGCGTTTCACCGTCGATGGGACCGAGTGGCAGCGTGTCTCCGCGAAGATCGACGCTCAGCGCCGGGACCCGATGACCGCACCGATCCGGGCGGTGAACCGGGTGACCGGGAAGTTGGTACAGCTCACGCACACCGAGAACCAGGCGTTCTGGCAGTGGGCGATCGTGGAGACGCTCCGCTTGGCCGGCCTGCGCGCCGAGGAGCTGACCGAGCTGACCCACCTGAGCGTGCGCAACTACCAGCGGCCCAGCGGTGAAGTCGTCGCCCTGCTGGTGATCACGCCGTCCAAGAGCGACCGGGAACGGGTGATCCCGATGTCCGCGGAGCTGTTCCACGTCATCGCCCAGATCATCCGCCGTCACATCAGCGCGCACGGCACCGTTCCGATCTGCATGCGCTACGACCTGCACGAAAAGGTCTGGAGCGAGCCGCTGCCCTACCTGTTCCAGAACGTGCACGCCGGGGGACTGAGGGCGATGTCCACCACGACGATGTGGCGGATGATCCGCCGGGCCGCCGAGGGGCTGGTCGACACCGACCCGCGGTTCGCCGAGGTGAAGTTCGCTCCCCACGACTTCCGCCGGCTGTTCGCGACCGAGCTGGTCAACAGCGGCCTGCCCATTCACATCGGTGCCGCTCTGCTCGGTCACCTCAATATCCAGACCACTCGCGGCTATGTCGCGGTCTTCGACGACGACGTGGTCCGCCACTACCAGCAGTTCCTCGACCGCCGACGGGCTCAGCGACCCGAGAGTGAGTACCGCGAGCCGACCAAGACGGAATGGTCGGAGTTCAACGAGCACTTCGACAAGCGCCGGGTCGAACTCGGCTCCTGCGGACGTCCCTACGGAACTCCCTGCCAGCATGAACACGCCTGCATCCGCTGCCCGATGCTGAGCATCAACCCGAAGATGCTGCCCCGCCTGGATGAGCTGGAGGAGGACCTCCTCGCCCGCCGTGAGCGAGCCGTCGCCGAGGACTGGCGAGGAGAGATCGACGGCCTCGACCTCACCCTCACCTTCCTGCGCAGCAAGCGAGAACAAGCCCGGCGCTTCGAGCGAATCGGTCCTGTCCCGCTCGGGCTTCCCGCAGTTCCCCATCAAAATTTCCAGCTCACAGAGAGGTAATCAGGCGGGCGGGTTGGAGGCGGCAGTCTGACGAGCAGCAAGAAGGTGATCTTGGAATTCTGCGTGCCGGAATTGATAAACCGGGCCAACGGCACGCAGGAGACCGAGTCGATGGGCGTCGTCAAGGAATGGCATCAGGCTCAGGGGAAGGTCATCGCGCGCGACCAAATAGCAGGTGGCAACTCGGTGGGCAAACCATGCTCGACGGCTGCTGAACAGTCCCACCGACAGCCCCAGACTGCCAGCAAATGCCGCTCCCAAGACAGCCAGGTCCCACTGGTGCTCGACCAGGCCGCAGAGGCTGCCCAGGATTGCGCTGAACACAACGTAGGCCACGAGTCTGACGAGGGATGCATCGCGATCTGCCCGCCAAGATACGAATGGGGTATTCAAGCGGCGGGACCTTGGGGAGAACTCAGCCCATGAGTCCAGGGCGAGCGCCAGGGCTGCGGCAACGGCTCCCGGGAAGTACACGAAAAAGCCAACGGTGGGCGGGAAATAGTCGAGCCATGGCAGATGCGGTCCCTCCTCCCTCCGGTGATACGCTCGCTGGTTCAACCAGGAGAAGAAGACACCAAACGCCGCGCCGCCGAGCAGCCCCAAGCAAAGATGCAGCGCGAGCCGTCCGAGTTCCCTGGGACTCCGCGGGTCAGCGGTGAAAGGGGCATGACCAAATGCCTCGTCCGCTTTCGCGGCAGGCCAGCAGCCCACGAATCCACCGAGCAGCCCGCCGAGCAGGGTGAACAGGAGCACGCTGGCAGGGCCGCCGCCGAGGATTTCGCGGTTCATGCTCAGCGCAATGACCGCTCCGATGAACGCCCCCAGTGGTACGCACATCAGTGCGGTGAGCAGGGGCAGGGCTCGACGCGGCAGAGCCACATAGGGCAGCCGTGGCCAGTGGAAGTCGCGGTTGCCGTGCGGCGGCGGCTCCGGTGCTCGATAAGGGTGGAGCCCGCCCCGAGGTGCCGGGGGCATCTGGTCCAAGTAGAAGGCGAGCGACTCCATCCACCGACGGACGTCAGCAGGGGAGTACTCGCGCCGTGGCAGGAAAGGATGTCCGCCGCCCTGGGCGGGCTTCCTCGCGCCTAGGAGCGCGGGAATCAGCTGGTCGAAGAGGTGACCGCGCACGGCCTCGACGGAGGTGCGTCGGGCGCTGTCCAGCAGCGCGGTGGAGTCGGACTGCGGATCGGCGTGTGTGACGCGCAGCAGCCACAAGCCGAGTGGTGTCGAGACGACCTCAGCCAGCGCAGTGGGTGGGTCCACCGCCTTAAGCACGTTGAGGATCGGTTCCTGTTGCGCGCTGGGTGGGTGCCAGGCACGGCCCAAGTACTCAGCGGCCTCGGCCGGTGTGAGCGAGGTCGGCTCGACAACCGCCGTAGCTGGCAGTGCCTGCCCCTGCAGGGCTTCGCGGTAGTGCTCCGTACGGCAAGTGAGGATGAGTTGCTGGTCGTTCACTTCCATAGCCTCGCGCAACACGGACATCACCTGTACACGCAGCTCGTCGGGCAGTTCGTCCAGCCCATCCAGGACTGGCAGGACACCTATCGGCTTGACCAGCTCATCCAGCGTCTCCCTACCGAAGGTCGGCAGCGACGGGTAGTCCCGAGTGAGCCGTGCCTTCAGCCATTTCCGGAGCCCCTCTCTGCCTGTGTCCTCGGGGTTCCAGCCAGTCAGGGTCAACAGCACAGGAACTGGTTCCCCCGCTTCCCGGGTGCTGAGCAGGTGCCGGAGGAGTTGCACTGCCAACGTGGTCTTGCCCGCCCCAGGGCCGCCGAGGATGACCAGCCGACGTCGCGGCGAGGCTCGGAACTGCTCGGTCAGTTCTTCGATCTGGTGACTGGAGCCCGTCGGTGGGGTGCCGATCAGATCGGGGTGAGCAGTGATGCGGTGCGCGGTGGGTCGCCACTGCACAGGCATCAGATGAGTGTCGCCCAGCCCCAAACGGGCCTCCTCATCCTCCCAATGTTGCCATACAAGATCGGCGAGCTCCTTCCGAGCAGCCTCCAGCTCAACTGGCGACCGTTGACGGGACCACACCCACAGTCCCCAAGCGAGCCCCGGGAATACTGTGAGGGCAGCCACCAGAGCAGCCACCTTCCCGGCGGTGTCGAGATCGCGCAGCAACACTGCCGCACCGATCGCAGTCAGCCCGGCGGCAAGTCCCAACATCCCGGCGAGAAACAACTTCTGTCGCCTGCCCGTCCCCCGCATGCCCTCATGATGGCGGGACCCGGTCACGATGTCCCTCCTTTTCAGCGTTTCTACGTCGTGCCTGGTGGTGAAACCGTCCCGTCGTCGGTGAGCACGAACCCGGCCGCTGCTTATGTCCGGTGAACACCCCGTCGTCGTTGGGATGCAAGGTCACCGGAGCTCCCAGCAACCACCGACTTGGTGCAGAGAACGTCGAGGTGGAAGGCGCCGTTCATGCCGAAGTCGGCGAGCTTGTAGAAGCCGCCCTTGCCGGTCTTGGTGGCGATCCTGTCCAGCAAACCCTTGCCCGGGACGCGTCGGTCCGCGGCGTAGTGGGTGCCGAAGGAGATGGCGAGCGCGGCGGCGGCGGCGGCCGGGTGGACCCGGATACCGAGCGCGCGGGCACCGGCCCCGGCGACGATCGCCTGCGTGGCCGTGTAGGTCAGGCAGTGCTGGAGGCACGCCTTGCGGCCGTCGGCCGTGCCGTGGGTCGTCTTCTCCTCGGTGACCGGGTCCTGGTAGGTGACCGGGTGGTCGTCGGAGGCGCCCTTCACGCGGGCACAGAAGTCCGACTGGACCCAAAAATCACCGACGGCGCTGGCCGCGCGGGTCAGTCCGAGCAGGGCGGCGAAGACGGCGGGACGGTGAGCATGCATGCTGGGGTTCTCCTGATCTCGAAGGGTGAGGGAGCGGGCGGCCGGCCTTTGCCGGTGCTGCGGCCGCCCGGATGGGCCCCGTCCCGGCCTGTGTGGCTGGGACGGGGTTCGCGCTATGCGGCCAGCCGGTGGAGGACCGGGGCCGGGGACGCCATGTAGGTGTCCGGGCTGGGCTCGTAGCCCTTGTCGCAGGGGTCGCAGACGCCCTGGGTGCGCAGCGGGAGGCAGAAGTAGTACCTCCGGCGACACTGGGGGCACGTGGCCCTCGCGGCCATCGCCCGGTCCAGCGCCTCTTCCTGCGCGAGCGTCGGCACCCGCTTCGGCCGGGCGAGCTCCACGCTGTAGAGCCAGGCCCGGGTGGGGTGGATGCACGACTGGTCGGGCCGGTAGGCGCACGTCTTGCAGCGCAGCACCGCGACCGGGCCGTGCCCGCCGGGGCTCAGTCCTCGCTCGCGTAACTGCCGCCGGGTGACCAGGCCCTCTGGACAAGCGCATCGGTCGAACTCCGGCAGCGTCGCGTCGCTGCGCGGCACCCGTTTCACCTCGCGGCGGCGCTTCTTCCTCGGGCGCGGCATCACCTGCTCCAGGCGCCGGGCAGCCGGTCGGGGCGGTGCGGGTAACGAGGGCCGGGACGCTGCGGGCGGGGCCGGCCGATCCGGCGGCGCGGGCGGGGGATGAGCACGAGTGATCTCCTCCAGTCGTCGGGTGACACCGCTGCGCCCCGCCGACGTCGTGCTGGTGTCGGCGGGGCGCAGCGGGTGGTGCGTTCGGCCAGGCGGCCTGTCCGGTCCTCGCCCGCCCTCGGCGTGCGGGGGTGGGGCGAGGACCAAGCAGGGCGCCGGGTCAGCGGGCGGTGCGAGCGCTGAACAGGCGGGCGGCCCATGACCGCAGCCGGTCGAAGCGGGTGGGGTGGGTGTGCCGCCAGGCGGTGGGCCACACGCCGTCCTCGGTCGGGAAGGAGCGGGACGCGCCGCACGTGCACGTCCAGACGTACGGCTTGAGGCGGGTGTCGTCGCGGGTCGCGGTGACCTTGGCGGGGCGGCCGTCGTGGCTCCCGTGGAAGGTGCCGACCCAGAACTCGGTCTCTTCCAGCTGCGGCTTCATCGGATTCCCTGCGATGCTCGGTGCTGGTGCTGGTGCTGGACGGGGCGGAAGGCGGGTCAGCGCTGGAGCCGGTGGACGTTGTCGGGTTCGTCGTCCAGGTCGTCGTGATCGGGCGCGGGCTGCGGCGGGAAGTGGAACGCGGGGTAGATGTTGACCTGCGGCGTAGCCGGTTCCGGGTTGTTGATGACCGGGCGCAGGCTCAGGCCGCGCAGGGCGAAGACGCTCGCGAGGGCCCACAGGAGGGCGGCGATGCCGGTGGCGACGATGCGGCTGCCGTCGGGCGTGGCGGACCACACCATGGCGACGCTGGAGAGGCCCCACCCGGTCCAGAGGATGCGCGCGCCGGTGCTGCCGGCGAATCCGCCGATGAGGCCGATGAGCCCGGTGAACTGCCAGAAGGCGTAGACGGCGGTGCCGGGCACGGTGAGGCCGACGCTGTGCTGCCCGATGTAGGAGCGGATCGGGTTGTCGATCACGCCCCACAGGCCGCTGGTGGTGTCGACTCCGGGGGGCTCGATTACGTGCGGGTGGCGGACAGGCGGTGCAGCACGGCGCTGACGATGTCGCTGGCGGCGTCCAACAGGACGATGACCGCGCAGACCCCGGCGAGGCTGAGCACGGCCTTGATCCAGTTGGCCATCTCATGCCAGCCGAGGCGCCGGGCCTCGAACAGCTCCTGCCACCGCTCGTACAGGAAGCCGCCCTGCTCCCAGGACGCGTCCCATGCCTCGCGCAGCCCGGCGAAGCGCTTCGTGCGGGGCACGTCCTCCACATCGGGCAGCGGCGGCGGGGGCGTCTGGTCGAACAGGTCGAAGAAGCTCGGGCTGTTCGTGTCCTGGCCGTTGATGGGCTTGTCGTTGGACTGCATGGCGGGGCGACTCCCTCGCTCGGGTTCGTGTGGTGGGCGGTGGTGCGCAGGCCGGACGGCCTGGCCCGCACCCGACCGCGAGGGTTCGGGTGCGAGGCAGGTGGTCCGGAGCAGGGGTTAAAGGCCGCGGGCGTCGGCGAGGCCGGCGGCCTGGTCGAGCATGCGGATCGGGACGCGGCCCGTGCCGTGCGCGTCGTTGAAGGACGGCACGGAGGTGACGTCGTCGCCGAACTTGCGGCGGATCGCGTCCAGGAGCACGGCGGCCGCGCCTGCTTCCAGGCCGCTGTCGCCGCGGGCCTCGATCCGGATGGCCCCGAGCATGCAGCGGGCGCCGTCCTCGTCGACCAGGGCGTCCTTGCACCAGCCGCCGGTGAGCAGCCGGTGGTGGGCGCGCTGCAGAAGGGCCGCGACCGAGGTCGGGTACAGGTCCGGCAGCGGGGCAGGCCCGGTGTCGACGGGGCCGGTGACGACGTCGGCCAGGTCCACGGGCTCGATGTCGATGTGCGCCGTGTTGACCTCGTATTTGACCGCCGCTTCGTCCAGCTTCACGGTCATCTCCGCGTCGATCAGGGTGAGGCGTTCCTCGAGGGACAGCTCCGCTGGCGGCGCGGGCGCTGGGGCGGTCTGGTCTATGGCGGTGACGGGGTGGGTCTGGGGCATCGGGGCTCCCTGGGGCGTCGAAGTCGCGGGCGGGTGGCTGCTTTCGACGCCGGCGGCCGGGGCGGTGTCAGATGCTGGAGATCCAGCCGGTGACGGTGCTGATCGCGTCGTTGATGGCGGGGGCGGCGCCGGTGGAGGCGAGGAAGAAGCCGAACAGGCCGCAGGCCAGGGCCGGTCCGAGGCGTACGTAGCCGCCCCGGATGAGGACGAAGACGACGATGCCGAGCAGGACGACGGCGGAGATCGATACGGCCACGAGCGGTGTGTCCTTCCAGGTGTGAGCAGGGCCCGGCCGGTGCGGCCGGGCCCTGCGGGGGTTGGGGTGCGGGGGTGGGTCAGACGCCGGAGAGGTTCTTGATGGCCTCCAGCGCCTGGCGGGGCGAGGTGACCGCGTCGCGGCGCGCGGCGGACTTGCTGCCGCCGCGGCGCTTGCCGCCGCCCTTCTTGGGCGCACCGTCGTCGCCACCGTCTTCGTCGTCGCCCGGCTCGGGGCCGAACTCGCCGGGCCGGGGCGGTTCGGTCCAGTCGAACCACAGGTCCCGCGCTTCGAGCTCGCGGATCTCGTAGTCGGTCAGAGTGGCGATGGTGTCGGGGAAGTAGCCGTCGATGCCCGCCTTGAAGTCCATGAACAGCGTGCGCAGGACTTCAGGCTGCTTGCCTTCGACGATCCAGCCGGCGCCACCGGTGTTGGAATCGGCGGGCGGCTCGGGCTCGCCGCGCATGATCCGCTCGATCCGGCCCTTCTCTTCGGGGGAGAAGGAGCGGGGGAGCGGGTCGGGGATGTGCTCGGGTGCGATGCCGAGGGCCTTGAACATGTCGGTGACCTTCTTCGGCGCGACCTTCAGCACGACGGGGATGCAGTTGTCGCGCAGGTTCTCGCACAGCAGCTGCGTGAACCCGTCCTGGACGTAGATGGACTGGCCGGCCACCTTCAGGCCGACTCCGTACTTGCGGCCCTTGACCGACACCAGCTCCGCGAGGTCCATGATCTCTGCGCCGTAGTCGCCGTGGCGGGCAGCGGAGAGGAACTCATCGAGGTACGCGGACAGCATCCGGTAGGGGCAGCCCGGCCGGGTCGGGTCCCACTCGTGGACCTGGCCGTCCTCCCACGGCATCTCGCCCCGGATCTCCATGAGCGCGACCATGGCCCGCAGGAGCCGGATCATGTAGAGCGCGCCGACGCCGTAGCGGGCGGTGTGCTTGCCCAGGGCGGCCGTCTTCTCATCCGGTGCCTCCGTGGCCAGCATGACCACGGCCCCCCACAAGGCATCGGCTGCGGCGTGCAGGCCCATCAGCTGGGTCTTGCCGCCGCCGGAGGGGGCCACGAAGATCCCGTGCGCGGCTCCCCGGTCGGTGTAGACGCGGTTGCGGGCCGGCTGGCCGTTGCCGAGGTAGCCGGTCACCCAGCGCCCGTCCTTGTCCGGGGTGAGCAGCTCCCTCGTCGCGGGGAAGACCTGCGCGAGCGGGCTGGAGTCCCACAGGGAGACCAGGACCTGGTTGCCGTCGACGGTGACGAACAGTCGGCCTTCGTCGTACTTGGTGCGCAGCGCGGCCGCCAGGGCGTGCTTGTTGACGCGGGGCTCGCCCATCTCGTCGGGGACCTGAGCGATGTAGTGGGTGACCCGGCGAGCGTGGTCGCGGACTTCCTTGACGAACTCCGAGCCGGGCACGGGCCCGCCGACGCAGCCGATCCGGTCGGCCCACCACTCGTGGGCGGTGGGGGCCTTGCGGCGCCGCTCTGCGGCATCGGGGGTGACGTGGACTTCCTTCCAGCCGGGCCCGCCTCCGCGGCCGTGCTGCCGGGCCACGTCCTCGATCCGCACATCAGTGACGTCGACTTCGAACGCGGCGGCGACGTCCTCCTCCTTGAGGCCGGTGATGGGCCGTCCGGCCTCGGAGGCGCGCAGCAGCAGCGAGAGGTCATGTCGCATGCCGGGGTGCGGGGTGGCCTTGATGACGATGGTGCGGCCGGGCAGGCCGCGGTTCTCCCACAGCTGGCGGACCTGGCGGGTGAAGTGGTCGGCTCCGTCGTCCGGCTGCACCAGCGAGGGCTCGGGCGCGGCGGGCTCGAGCTGCGGCGCGGGGGCCGGGGCGGCGAGCGCGGGCCGGTGTCCCCGGCGAGTGTGCCGGGAGAACGGCATCACCAGCAGGCCGGCCGCCGCCCACCCGGCGGCGAGCAGGGCGTCCATGCACCACGGGCCCCAACCGATGGTGTTCTTCGCGGCGACGTCGACGGCGGCGGCGAACACGAGCGGCGACCAGCGCAGGAACTTGCGTCCCGTGCCGGGCTCGTCGCTCTTGTACGCCAGGACCCAGCCGCCGATGCCTGCGGCGCCCGCCATCTGCACGACCGTGTTGACGGGGCTGTCAGGGGCGATGTTCGGGGCCGCGGCGAGGACCGGGGCGGCCAGGCTGTACAGGGTGCGCTCCAGGGCGACGCTGCGCGGCACGGACACGGGGTTCTCCTTCGAGAGATGGCGATGGGCGGCCCGCCGTCGTTGGCGGGCCGCCCATCAGGGGTGCGGGGGGTCGGGGGTCAGTGGGCGAAGAAGCCCGGCTTGGGGGTGCGCTCCTTGCGGCCGGAGCGGACGGTGTCCAGGCCCTCGTACAGCCGCGCGTGCGTACGCCGCGCGTCATGGGCGAGACCGGACACCTCCTGGGCCGTCTCGTTGAGCTTCTGGACCTCCACGGCCGCGCCGCCCAGGGCGACGGCCACCTGGTTCGTCATCTCCACGAACTTGCGGTCCAGTTCGGCGTTGGCGATCTCGACGGCCAGGCCCTCCGCGCGCTGGGCGTTCATGCGCATCCCGCGCAGCAACGCCTCCAGCTCGTTGTGGGCCATGTCCATCGCCTTGCCAAGCGTCTTGAGCTTGTTCTGGACAGCCTTGTAGCGGTTGTCGCCGTCCGTGTGGACAGCAGCGCCGCCAGTTGTGGGCGCGAGGTCGCTCACAGCGAACCTCCTTCCTAGTCGTGGTGGGCGGCGGCGGAGGCGTGGGCCAGGCCCGCGTCGTCCATGGCCTGGATGTCCTCGCCGTAGACGCGGCCGACCGACATGGCGGCGATCCGGGCGGCCTCCGAGGCGATCTCGCACTCAGTGGCGCACCGTTCGGCGAGCTGCTTCATGCGGTCCGCGGCGTCGGCCAGATCGGTGATCTGGCCGACGACCTCGGTGACGATGTTGTGGTCGCCGACCAGGTCGGCCGCCATGTCCCGCAGGGCGTCGGCGACCTTGCCGAGCGCGATGGCCAGGTCCTGGGCGCGGTCCTTGTCGAGTGCGGCGGCGATCGCGATGTTCACGATCTCCATCAGGTACTCGCCGAAGGTGATGTCGGTGCGGTGCTTGGCCGCCATGCCGGCCTGGCCCGACGTGGGCCTGCTGACCTCCGATGCCACGGGGTCCTCCTGTGCGGTGGGTCGGGTGGTGCCGGGACGCTGGGTGTGGGGCTCCGGGGCCCGCGGGAGACTCGCCGGGCTTGAGACGGTGGCTCCGAAGGGGTCGGCCGGGTCGTCGACGATGACCGCGTCCGGGATTTCTTCCTCAACCGGCTCGGACTTCGGAGACGAAGTCGGGCCGCCGGGGCGGTCCATCGTGACCCCGAGGTCCTCCGGCGTTGCCCTGCTGGAGGGCTCCCCCGCCTCGGGCGGGGTGGTGTCCTCGTCTGGCTTGGCGAAGAAGTCCTTGAGCTTCTCCTTGAAGGAGCGGCCGTCTCCGCTGTCGTCCGTGCCCGGCGGGTCCTTGACGTCGTCGGGCTTGGGGCCGTCGTCCGTCCCGGTGCCGCCCTTCACGTCCTTGTCGCCGGAGCCGTCGGAGGGCTTCTCGCCGCTCTTCTTGCCGTCGTCCGGCTCCTTGGTCGCGGAGTCGTCTTTCGGGCCGTCAGCGGCCTTTTCGGGGCCGTCCTTGGGCATCTTCTTGGTGGTGGCCTCGGAGTCCTTGTCGTCCTTCGCTGCCTTGTCCTTCTCGGCTGCGCGGCGCTTGTCCCAGCGGCGCTGTGCTTCCTCCGCCACGGCCTCACCGAGGGTGGTGCGGTCGTCGGCGGCCTTGGCGGCCTCCCGCTTCGCCTTCCTCGCGGCCTTCCGCTCGGCTTTCGCCGCGCGACGCTGCTCCCGCTCTGCCTGCCGGTTGACGCGGTCCCGGTCGCGGTCCTTGCTGCGGTCGGCGAGGTTGGCGGCCTGGTCGGTGCTGCGCCGCTGCTGCCGGGCGGCCTGACGGGCCGCGGCGCGCTCCTGGCGGCCGCGGGCGCGTTCGGCCCGGGGGCTGGAGGCCGACGAGTTCTGCGTCCTGCCGCCGTCGCCCTTCGAGCCGCCCTTGCCGGAACCCGAGTTGCCCGAGCTGTTCTTGCCCGGGCCGCCCGAACTTCCCTTGCCTGTGCCGGACTTGCCCGCGCTGGAGCCTCCAGAGCCGTTCTGGCGGCCTTTCGGGCCCCCGGACGAATCATTGCCCTTCGAGGCGCCCCCACGGCCGCCAGCAGAGCGATCAGAGCCCTTCCCGGTGCCCTTGGGGGAGTTGCCGCCCCCTGAACCGCGACCCGTGCCGCCGGACCCGTTCGTTCCCGAGCGCCGGCCACCGCCAGTTCCACCCCGGCCTGAGCCGCCAGAGCTGCCGCCGCCTGAGCGTGAGCCGCCCCCGCCGCCGGCCTTCGAGCGGCCGCCCTTGTCGGCGCCCATGCCGGAGCTGGAGGACCGCGCCGCGTCGGCCTTGCCGCGCGCCGCCGCCTTGTCGGCCTTCGCTTTCATCTGCGCGGTGTGGAGCTTGGCGTTCTGCTCCATCATCGCGGTTTCCTGGGCGGTGCGGGCTTCCAGCAGCGCGGCCTTTCGCGCTATTTCCGCCTCACGGAACGGCGCTTCGGAGGCGTGCCGCTCCCTAGCCATCTCGATCCGCAATTCCAGCCAGTCACCGAGCCGATCGGCGAGAGAACGAGGCTGGACGTATTCGCCTTCCTCATATTCTCCGTCGCCGGAATCCGGCGCGGCGGGCATTCCCGTTTCCCGCAAAGCGGTTTCCGGAGAAATGGGCCCGCGAATGGGCGGCAGTTCCATGGTCGTCTCCGCCGGGGACTCCGGGGGAACGACGCTGCCCCAGCCGCTGTCGGGCGGTTCGGAATAGAAGAGATCCCCGCCGTCGGGAGCGTCCGGCATTCCTCCGGAATCACTGCCCCGGGTGGGGAGGTGAAGCACGTTGCTGTCGGTGTCGTCGGACACGCGACCCCTCCTCCTGGGCTTGGCAGTCGGCACCGGCCGCGCGTACGCGCGTGCGCGACACGCGCGGCACGCGTCACGCGCGGCACGCGTTGGGATCGCCGAAGGGCCGCCCCCGGGGATCGGGGCGGCCCTTCCTGCGGGACGCGGGGAGCTAGCCGCCGTGACGGCTGTAGACGTTGTGCAGGGCGAGCGTCACCTCGCGGATGAAGTCCTTGTTCCCTGCGCGATAAGCCTGTGTGCCTCGGATATTCACAATCCGAAGCCAGGCGTAGAAGGTGCCGAGGTCTTCTCCGTGCTGAGCGATCAGTTCTTGCTTGATTTTCCGCTCGTGTTCCGCACGGTTGAATTTCTTCCGCTCTGCTTTCGTGAGCGGGCGACCTGCACTCACGCTGACTCCCTGCGGTCCAGGTTGTAAATCGACGTGGGACCACCATAGCCCATATTCGGGCTCTGCGGACCCTGCTGTCCCGGGTTTTCCGGGGCGGCCTGGAGCGGCGGATGGTTCTTCCGCTCCTTGAGCAGCGCCTTTTCCTTTCGCTGCTTCTTGACCTCCTTCACTTTTTCGTCGTGGGCGTGGCGCTTATGGGCACTCTTTTCGAGACCGGAAGTGACGCCCTTGAGGTGCTTGATGACGTCGTTCAGCGACTTTTCCACCGGGAAAGAGCGCAGGAAAGCCTGGCCCATCTTGTCGCCCTCCACGCGGGTCCCGCGGCAGTGCACGCGGGTCTCGCGCTGGAGGACCTCCAGCTTGGCGGCCATGTCCAGCACGACCCGGTGGAAGTCCGCGAGGTAGTGCGCGTAGGCGGCCGGGTTCTTTGCGATCTCGCGCAGCGCCGCGTTCGGGTCGTCGAAGAAGGGCTTGTCTTCGGTGCTCACGGGGTCCTCCGTGGGGGTCGGATCTGCTGTACTCGGGGTGCTGTTGACTGCTTCCGGCAGTCGCAGCGAGGGCCAGCCCGCTTCCTTCGGGCTGGCCCTCACTGATGTGTGCCGGACGGTGGATCAGGGGCGGTAGCCGTCGGCGAGTAGCGCGACGGCCTCCTGGCGGTACTTGGACGCGGTGTCCGTGGACGACACGTCGAACTCGCGCTGGACGTCGGCGATGGAGATCCGCTCGCACAGCTCGTGGTGGATGTCGTCGTACGCCAAGCCGTCGGGCACAAGGCCGGCCGCGAGCGCCAGGCGGGCGACCTTGCGGACCGCGCGCTGCCGCGAGGTCAGCTTCGCCTCGTCTTCGATTTCGACCGCGCGCCGCTCGACTTCGGCGGCGACGAGCCGGGTTTCGGCAGCGGCGAGCTCGGTTTCGGCTTCACGCTTCCGGGCGGCCTGCGTGTTCGCGTCGGCTGTCGCCTTGCGCTCGTTCTCCTCTGCGGTGAGCCGGTCGGCTTCGGCGGCGCGGCGGCGACTTTCGGCAGCGGCCCTCTCCGTTTCGGCAGCGGCACGGTCGGCTTCGGCAGCACGCTGCCGGGCCTCCGCGATCTCTGCCGTCTCGATGGCCTGAACCTCCGCGGTGGCGACCCTGTCGGCCTCCGCTGCGAGCCTCCGCTTCTCCGCCGCCTGGCGCTCCAGCTCCGCTGCACGGACATCTGCAGCGGCCTTGGCCTCGCGCTCGTCGGCCTCCTTGCGCTCCGCCTCCGCCTGGCGGGCGCGGGCTTCGGCGATGAGCGCGGTCTCCAGCGCTGCCTCCTCCAGCTCAGCGGCCCGCTCTGCGGCGCCGACCTGGGCTCGGGCGTGCGCGCGGGCCTGGCCGGTCTCGCCTTCCACCCGTGCGCGGACGGCTTCGAGCTTGCCCTCCGCCTCGAGCCGGTCGGCCTCCGCCTGCTTGCGCGCGAGCTCCTGGCGCGTCTCCGCGTCCAGGCGCCGGCGCTCGGCTTCCTCCGCCCGCTTCTCAGCCTCGCGTTCCTGCTGCTCAGGCATGGCGAGGGCCTGCGCGACGGTGTAGCCGTAGGCGGCCATCTTCATCGGCAGCCGCTCATCCTCGCTCGCCTTGCTCAGGTCGCCGTCGTACTTGCGCTTGAGCCACTGCTCGTAGGCGATGAGGTCCTGCTGGCGCCGGATCATCTCGGGGTAGCTGGTGACCCCGTAGAGCCGCATCCGGCGGTAGAACCGCGGGGTGGCGATGGGGGAGAGGATCCAGCGGTGCAGCGGGATGCGGTCGGTGACCGTACCTGCTTCGAGCTGGGCTTTCTGGATGAACAGGCGCCGGGCGGCCTCCACGCCGATCACGAACAGGATCGGCATGACCCCGTGGCTGGCGGCCTTGACCGGGTCCGCGCCGATGTCGCCCTGGGCGCTGGCGTTGAACCAGATCGTGGCACCGGTCATCCCGTGTGCGGCCATCCGCAGGAGGGGCCATGGGATGCCCTTGAGGATCAGGTACAGGTCCAGCGCGAGGAACGCCAGGATCGAGGCGTCCACGCCGACCGGGAACCAGGGGGCCAGATCCTCACCGAATCCCCAGCTCAGAGCCTGCTTGGCGAGGGTGTGGTACGAGGTGGCGAAGCCGATGCTGCCAACCAGCGTGCTGAACACTGCCGCGAAGTACGGCAGGGCCGCGGTGAAGCGGTCGCGCCTCGCCTTGATCGTCTTCCGCTTGTCCGGGTGCGAAACGCTTCGGGGTGCTCCCGAAATCGTCTCCGGTGCGTCCGAAGCGAGGCCCGGCGGGTGCGAAACAGGGGCGTTGGGGGCCGCAGTCTGCGGCATGTCAGTGATCGTCATGGGGCTCTCCGGAATGAGCGGTTCAGGGGGTGAACGAAACAGTGGAGGCCGCTCCCGAAATGCGGGCGGCTGCTCCCGAAACGGCGGTCGGCGTAGCCGAAACGGCCGCGAAGCAGCGGCCCGTTGAGGGTCAGACGAGCGCGCGGCGAGCCGGGTCGGTGTCACCGGCGAGGGCTGCGACCTCGCGCAGCCGCTCCTGCTGCTCCTCGATCAGCTGCGTTGCCGAAGCGGCCAGCGGGGTGGCCCGCCCGTAGTGGTCGACGCCGTCCCGGACGATGCGGTACTGCGGGAGCGGGTGGGTGTAGTCGTCGACGTGGTGGATCTTCCAGTCCGACGCGTCGCACCCGAGCTCCCTCGCGACCTTCGTCAGCGACAGCGCTTCGTCCCACCCGGCGACGTCGACCTGGTCGGCGGCGGCCTGAGCGAGCTGGAGAGCGACGCCGTCGAAAGCGTCGGCGGCCTCCTTCGCGGCACGCTCCGCGTCCGTCAGACGCATCAGCTGCGCCCGCCAGTGCCCGTCTCCGGTTCCAGAACTGCGCGAAGGTGGCGACCAGTTCGTCCCGAGCCGCCGTCCATGCCGATCACAGCGGCGCTGCCTTGTGCAGCAGCGGCGTGGGCTGGCGGCGCAGTCGGGACTGGGACCAGAGCACGCGGGCAGCGGTGTACTGGTCGCGCAGCTGATCGCGCAGCTCCCAGTTCATCGCCGGGTCGTCGTACGCGGCGGCCGGCATCTCCGGCTGCGACTCGAAGCCGCTGAAGGCCCTGAAGCGGAAGGCGATGCTGCCGCCGTCCGGAGCGGGCCGGGCGTCCACGAAGTGCGGGTGGTAGTACCGCGAGGCGTCGGCCGGGGCGGTGCTCGCCGGGTTGGCCGGGGTCTCGCGGTGGGGCAGGCCGGTGTCGTCCAGCGGGGTCTCGAGCGGGATGGTGTGCGACATCGGTCCTCCAGTGGAGAGCAGCAAGCTCGGGATCGTTCCCGGGCGGAGCCGTACGGAAAGGCCAGCGGCCCGGCGTGCGGGCGAGCGGCGTGGTGGTGTGCTGCGAGGCGGGAGGGGAGTTGCCCTTGGCTCCCGCGCAGTGGGACTGCTCGCGCTGTCCGGCTCCCCTTCACCGCCCGCACCGTCGCCGTGGTCAGCGACCGGCGGGGGCGGATCAGGCAACCGCCAGAGCGGTCAGGCGGCCTTGCGGTTGCGGGCAGCGCGGCGCTTGATGCGACGGCGGTCGTCCTCGCTCATCCCGCCCCACACGCCGTGGGCCTCGCCGCTCTCCAGCGCCCAGTTGCCGCACGTCTCCAGGACCGGGCACCTGCGGCAGACCGACTTGGCCTCCTCGATCTGAAGGAGCGCCGGGCCGGTGTTGCCGATGGGGAAGAACAGCTCGGGGTCTTCGTCCTGACAGGCGCTCTGCGCGCGCCAGTTCGTGTTGACCGCCAGGTCGGCAGAGGGAGCGTAGACGGTGCGTACGATGGACGTGCGATTCATCAGGGCCTCCCCAGAAGGTCCGGACAAGAGGACAGCCCCGGGGCGGCATCCCTGGGGCTGTTCGCGTGTTGGCGGCCGGATGGCCGGAGCGGGGTGATTTCCGACGCTCTCCGCCGGCCCCGGCCGGGAAGGCGCGGGGACGACGGGCAATGCCGGGGATCAGTGCTGCTGGACGTCGGTCTGGCGGGTGCTCATCGGCGGTTGGCCTCCGACCTCTTGTTCTGCTCCCGGTTCTTCTGGGAGAGCGCCTCGCGTTCGGCGTCGGTTAGGCGGAGGATCACGCCGCCACCCCCAGATCGGTGATCGGCGCGAGCGCCAGGACGACGACGTCGACGGTGGCCTCGGGCTCCGGGCCGTCGGCGTTGTCAGCGTCCTCGATGTCGTCGATGACTTCCGTGAGCCCGGCCGTCGGCTGAGCGCCGGAGCGTGCCATGCTGTTCCGCATCAGGTCCTCCGAGTCAGGTCCTGGACAGCCCCGGGGGTCTCAAGTCGCCGGGGCTGTCGCGCTGTTCTGGCCGTTCGTACGAGCGGCCACGGCCCCGGCCTCCCCGAGCGATCGGGATGGCCGGGGCCGTGGGCGTTCGTGTGAGTCAGCAGGCGGGGTGGAGGGTCTCGAGCGGCACGCTGCGGGCCTCGGTCGGCGCGTCGCCGACGGGCAGCTGCGAGCGCCGGGTGTCGGCGTCCTTGACCTTCGGGAGTACCGCAGCCCACTCGGACGTCCGCTTCGCGGGGGCCGCCGCGGCGTACTGGCGGTCGAAGCGCCGTCGTTCCCGGGCGAAGAACTCGCGGACGGCCTGACGTTTGGGCTCCTGGCGGTACAGCCGGAGGAAGGTCACGGCCAGGCGTTCGCCGTCGTGGCAGGGCAGCGGCTGTCCGTCGCGGCCGGTGGCCTCGCCCTTGCAGGCCGGGCACTGCTGCTGGTGATTCCGGAACGCCTGCCGGATCTGCTCCGCGCTGAGCGGGGCGGGCTTGATCTGGCTGGCGGCCGGGGCGGGCTTCACCTTGGGCTTCGGCAGCACCTTGGTGGCGCGCCGAGAGGCGGTGGTCGGGACTGCCTCGATCAGCGTCGTGCGCCAAGCGTTGACCTCAACGTCGACGGTGACCTTGCGGTTGCTGCCGGCCGTGCAGCGGCGCGGTTCGGCGGCCTTGGCGCGGCCGGTGTGGTGGGGCACCAGCTTCGGCGTGCCCAGCATGCCGGTGATCGGTACCCAGGTGGAGCATTCGGGGCAGACCAGGTGCTCCTTGCCGGGGGTCAGGTCGATCTCGTTGGCCTTGAGGTGGGAGGCGATGATCGGCGTGAGGTGGTTCACGTTCGAGGTGCGGGTCTTGCGGCGGCGCTTGCGGGCCTTCGGCATCGCGGGCGTCGTGGTCGTCATAGGGGACTCCTCGTGGTCGGAGGGACAGGGCGCGTCGCGGTGCTCTCTCCGCCCGTCAGGCGGCATGGGTCGATCCCGGCGTCCTGATGAACGGACAGCGCATCTGCGCTGCGACGTGCAACGCGGGAGCCACACCAGCCAGGGGGCTGGTCCGGGGGATTTGGTGGAGCTATCAACCCCGGCCCTCCCCGTGAGGGGAAAGGGCTTCCTGCGGTCGAGCGGGGCGCGTAGCCCCTGTTCAACGGAGCGTTAGGGCTATCGCTATCGACTAGTAGAGACCATGAGGGCGTACCGAGTCAATAGCGATAGCTCTATTCGTGTCGATCACTTGTGCTCGCCCGTCGCTGCCTGATAGAGCTAGCCCTAGAATCAGATCCGAGCAGCACTCCGAAAGGTGGCTCCGATGCCCGTCTCGTACCGCGATATCGCCGCTGACCTGCGGCAGCAGATCAGCGAGGGGCGGTACCTGCCGGGCGACAAGCTGCCAATGCTGACCGAACTTCAGGAGCAGTACGGCGCCGGCTACCAGACGGTGCGAAGCGCCATCACCCTTCTGGAGCAGGAGGGCCTGGTCGTCGCGGTGCGCCGCAGAGGGACCATCGTGCGCGAGCGTCCGGAGAGGCGGCGCATCACCCGGTCGCGGCAGGTCTTCCGCGACGAGATCGGCTACTTCTTCGACCAGACCGCCCAGACTTGGGCGGCGCTGGAGGCGCCGACCATCCGCTGGGGCGTGATCCCCGTCGACTTGGCTGGCCTTATGGGTCTCGACACCGGCGCTGAGGTCCTGATCCGAGACCGAGTGATGGGCGATCCCGAGACGAGGAAGCCGAAACAACTGGCGACCAGCTACCTCCCTGCCGACATCGCTCGCGGCACCCAGCTCGCGGAGGCCGACACTGGTCCCGGCGGCATCTACGACCGCCTGGAGGAGATGGGACACCGTCCGCTCCGCTGGAGCGAAGGTGTCTCGGCTCGCATGCCCTCCCCAGAAGAGGCGGAGGCACTGAACCTTCCGGCCGACGTGGGTGTTCCGCTCCTTCGCGTCGTGCGAGTCACAACGAGCCCTAACGGCAGGGTGGTTGAGCTCAACGACACCAGGATGAGCGCCGAAGAGTTCGAGATCGGCTACTCGATCCGCCGCCATGCGAGCGCTCGACTCGCTGATGACGACGGAGAACCTGACGACGACCACTGACCACACCCCCTGACCGGGCTCGACTGCTCAAGTCGGTTCTAGTTGCGGGGGAGATGCGAGTTCCAGATCTGACATGTGGCCGGGTGAACTGGCCACACTGGCCACAGGGATTGGGGCGGGATGGCGCAGAAGGCGAACGAGCTGACCCCTTGGGTGTCGCCGTTGCACAACTGGGGATACCAGCTGCGCGAGCTGCGAAAGACACGCGGCCTGAGCCTGCGAGGTCTGGCCGAGCGAGCCAGGATCGACCACAGCCACCTGGCACGATTCGAGCGCGCAGAGCGGCAGGCTGACCGTGCGCAGGCCGCGTTACTGGACCGCGAGCTGGGCGCGAACGGCATGCTGTTCCGGCTGTGGGAGAGCATCGACGACGACCGTGGCCATGTGGCCAATCCGTCCGCTCATGTGGCCAAGTCCTCTGTCGATCTGGCCCTGGCCGTGCCGGACGAGGCAGCGTCGGACGGTGAAGGGATCTCTGTCCCGTGTCGTCTAGCTGATGGGTCGGTGGTTTGGGTGGCTCTGGATCGGCGTGCGCTGCTGCGCGCGGGGTTGGGGCTGGGAGCCGCTGCGGCGGTCGGTGTCGGTTCGCCGGCGTCTGCGGCTTCGGGCTCGGTACCAGGGCTGGTCCGCAAGGCACGTGCAGCGTCGGCGTACGGCTCGACACCAGTGGAGCACCTGCGCCGCACCCGCCGTGTGCTGATCGACACCGACAACCTGCTCGGGCCACACCGTGCGGTTAGCGCAGTACGCGACCACATCGAGGTCATCCAGGTACTCCGGCGTGAAGCCAAGGGCGTCGACCGGCACGACCTCATGGAGCTGCAGACCCAGTACGGCGAGCTCCTCTCCTGGCTCTATCAAGACCTGGGCAACCCGAAAGCCGCGTCGTACTGGCTGGACCGGGCAATGCAGTGGTCGCAGACAGTCGGCGACGGCGATCTCAGCACGTACGTCATGGCCCGCAAGGCACAGCTGGCCGGAGACACCGGGGACCTGGTCGACGTGGTCGACCTCGCCGAAGCTGCCCAGCGGATGGCGCGGCCGCGCAGCCGGCTCGCCGCCGTCGCGCGCACGTATGAGGCGTACGGACACGCCCTGCGTGGTGACGCTGACGAGAGCGAGCGGGCGATCGACGACGTCCGCAACGCCCTCGATGGCGCCGCCGCCGACCCGACGCCGTGGGGCGTTTGGCTGAACGCGTCGTACGTAGAGATCCACCGCGCCCAGGGCCTGGAGGCTCTCGGCAAGCACGACCAGGCCGCGGACGCGTTCGCCGATGCCATCCGGCTGATGCCGGACGGGTACCACCGCGACCGTGGCGTCTACATGGCGCGGCAGGCCGTTGCGCTGGCCGGCGCCCACGCCCCGGAACAGGCCGCCACCATCGGGATGCACGCGCTCACCGTGGCGGAGGACACCGGCTCCGGCCGTATCACCAACGAGCTCGCCCGCCTCGACAAGGCCCTGATCCCTTGGCAGCGCGAACCGGTCGTGTCCGAGTTCCGCGCCGCCTTCGACTCCACCCTCTTCCACGAGACTGAAACGGAAGCCTGAGCAGATGACTGCCCGCCCGTACGTTCTGCTGTCCGCCGCCATGTCGGTCGACGGCTACCTAGACGACGCCAGCCCCGAGCGGTTGCGCCTGTCCAACGCCCCGGACTTCGACCGTGTCGACCAGGTCCGCGCGGAATCCGACGCCATCCTGATCGGCGCGAACACCATGCGCCGGGACAACCCGCGCCTCCTGGTGAACAGTGAGGAGCGGCGCGCACAGCGTGTGGCCGATGGCAAGCCGGAGTACCCGCTCAAGGTCACGGTCACCAAGTCCGGTGACCTCTCCGCTGACCTCAAGTTCTGGCACTTCGGCGGTGACAAGCTCGTCATCACCGTGGACGACGCGGTGGAGAAGGTCCGCGCGACGCTCGGAGACCTCGCCGACGTCGTCAGTGTCGGGCCAGACCTCGACTGGGGCCTGGTCCTCGATGAGCTCGGGCGTCGCGGCATCCGCCAGCTGATGGTGGAGGGCGGCGGCACGATCCATACCCAGCTCATGGCACAGAACTTGGCCGACGAAGTGCACCTCGCCATCGCGCCGCTGCTGGTGGGGCAGCCCGAGGCGGCCCGCTTCCTCGGCGCGGCTGACTACCCCGGCGGATCAACCGCCCGGATGAAGGTGCTGGAGGTCCGCGCGATCGACGATGTCGTGCTGATCCGCTACGCCCCGAAAGAACGCGGCTGATGCGCTGTGACATTCGGCGGTGACATCCAAATGTCACCGCCGAATGTCACCAGACACCTAGTCAAGTCCCATGTCACGCTATCCGCGTCCGTGCTGCTGCCCGACCTATAGGGGGTGTGAAGTGCCCATGCGACAGATGACTTTCCCGTGTGGCGGGCAATTTGCTGCGCGCTTCCCGTCAGGCGGGCTCGGCATTCCGGGCACCTCGGACTCTGCGCGCATTCGTCCCGCAAATCTGTCGGGTCGTGCGGCAAGGCTGTGTGCAGAAGTGATCCATAACGGCGAGAACCCCAGGGACCGGGCCTGGTCCACTGGGGCTTCTCGAACGGGGCTCCGCCTCGTTGGGCGACACACCTGGTTGGGAGGTGCTCGCGGGATGAAGGCTACCCGCCCGCGCGGAACTACACGCGCAGCTACGCCGTTCCTCCATCGCGGCCGCACCATCCGGACCGTGTGCGCGCATGCTGACGCCAGCCTCCGGATTAGGGGGTTGGGATGACCTAGTGGCCATCGGCCGCGCGCACCAAGAGAAGTGGACTAGCCATCCCCTTCGGCCTCGCGCGGCCCGTCTACCGCCTGGATTCGCCACCAGAGCGGTCCGCTCAGATCCCGGCTGTCACCGGTTCTGAGCTGCGGCTTATCAAGCCGCTCATTTTCACCCAGCCCCTCATCAGGGCCAATGCAGTACCCGCGGGCCCCCGCCAAGGGGCTTCGCGGTCGCAGTACCGAAGTACCGCCTCGCCGTTTCGAGGCCCGGCCAAGGGCTTCGAAACACCAGCACCAAGTCCACCGACGGAAAGGAGATCCGCCTCTGGCCTTCGTACTGCCACCCACCACACGAGTCATCGAGTCGAGCCCCGGCCAAGGGGCCCGTCTGCGTTGATCCATATGGAAGGTCGGTATCGCCATAGTGCACGAGCCTGAGTCGTCTTGTCAGGTCGACCACGACCAGGTCAGTACCCCCTCTGGGGGGATTGCCGCAGGTTGCGGTGTCCCCCCTGGCGGAAATGTGACGTACATCACACCCCTTCACTGTCACACGGATGTCGCCGGTTCGGCGGCCCGCCTGACCTGGGGGGTGTCTCTGTGAGCGCGTTCGCGGCGGAGGCCGCGATGCTGCCGGAGTCCCTCTACGGCGCCGCGGTCGACGCTCCGGTCCTTCCCGGGCAGCGGAACGCGCTGCGATCGGTGCCGGCCTCCGGGCAGCCGGTCGAGGGCGGCATGGAGGACCCGCTGCGCCTCGGTCGGAAGATGCGGCTGCGGCTGCTCGCCGCGGTCCAGGGGCTGCTGTCGGATCCGTCGATCGCCGGGCTGAAGGACGCGCCGAAGTTGGCGGCGGTGGTGCTGTACGCGAAGTCGCGGGCGCCGCAGGGCGAGAAGGACGACCTCCAGACCTCCATCTGGGGCTCGGAGCTCGGTCGGTGGATGGGCGTGAAGGAGTCGACCGTTCACCACAAGGTGCTGCCTGTGCTGCGCGGCTCGGGCGCGCTGCGGACCCGGGTGGTGACGGACGCGAAGGGGCACCCGACCGGGCTGGACTGCCTGGTCATGCCGCTGTGGAACGCCCACCACGGCGGGGGAGCGGGGCACCCGCTGGCGCTGTCCAAGGCGGAGCTGGCGACGCTGCTGCGCCTCATCGAGGCGCTGTTCGGGCACGGCTGGACGCCGGAGAACCGGGAGGCGACGCCGCCGGGGCTGCTGGCTGGCCGCACGGGCAAGGGGGCCGCGACGGACCGGCTCGGGCTGCTGCTGATGGTGCTGAACACGCGGGCGTCGGGCTGGCTGCAGCTGTGCGGCGGCTCGGTCAAGAAGAAGGAGGGGCGCGGGGCGGCGACGCTGGCGCGGCTGCTGGGCTGCTCGCCGTCCGGGGCGCGGAAGGTCCTAGCCAGGTTGACGCAGGCCGGTGTGGTGGCCCGGCAGCGCAAGTCCACGACGACGCGGATGAACGGCCGGGGCAAGGTCATGCTGCTGCCTGTGGCTCGTGCGTACGGCCGCACCTTGGCCTCTGTGGAGGCTGTTCAGGGGTCCGATCCTGAGTTTTCGGCGCGTCCTGATGGTGCGTGCGGAGATCATGCTCCCGCTGATGTGACCGGTGCCCTTGGTACGCCTGGGATCGGTGGTGCTGAGCAGGGGGGCAAGGCCGGGGATCAGGAGCGTCCCGATGGTGCAGAACTCCACGCAGACCACGCTTCTGTGGTTACTCCCGTAGTTCCCCCGCAGCTCTCTTGTGGTTTTTCCGGCGAAGGCGGTGGGACTGAAGGCCGTCGGCCGGAACGCGCGTGCGTGCGCGAGGACCAGGCCGCCGACGGCGAGACGGCCGTTGCCGAGTCGGCGCCGCCGGTGGCCGAGGACGGCCCGCTGCGCGGGGAAAAGCCGGAAGAGTCCCCGGTCGAAGGGCGTGATGGGCAGCGTGCTGCCGGGGCCGTGGCCGGTGGCCGGCCGAAGGCCATGGGGTGGGAAAAGGCACAGCAGCAGCGGAGCGTGGGCCTTCCGGCTGATCTTGGTCTGCGGGTGGCTCTGGGGCCGGTCGCGGGGCTGTGGGCGCGGCTGTCGGGCTGGCAGCAGGGCCAGGTGGAGGCGGCGGCACAGGCGGAGCTGACCCAGCTGGCGGGCATGCTGGAGCGGCCGGAGATGGCGCCGCGGCTGCTGGCCGACCGGTTCACCGACCGGCTGGCGGAGACCGGCGGCGAGGCCTTGGTCTACCGTCCGTTCCCGTGGTTGATGCGGCGTGGCCTGGTGCAGCGTCAGGCGTGCTCAGACCGCCGGTGCGATGACGGGATCCGGCTGGACACGGGTGGTGAGTGCGAGAACTGCGGCAACGTGGTGCACATCCGCCGGGCCCGGCGGGCGAAGATCGCGGCGGAGGTCGACCGGGAGCTGCCCGGCCTGACCGAGGGCGAGCGCCGCCGGGTCCTCGAGGAGCGGCTGCGGGAGCAGGCGGCCATCGAGGCGGAGGACTTCGTGTGGCGGCGGGAGCAGGCCCGCGCGGAGCAGGCCCGCCGTGATGCGGCCCGTGCGGCTGCCCAGGAGCGGGCGGAGCGCGAGCGCCAGGCCGCGGCCGCCGCAGACGCGGTGCGCCAGGCGCTGCCGTGCGAGGACTGCGGGCTTCAGCGGTCGGCCGGCCTGTGCGAGGCGTGCGGTTTTAGGCGCCGGACCGAGGCGGCGATCGTGGAGGCCGGGCTCATCGCCGCGACCTGGTCGGCCGACCTGGACGACCCAGGCGACGTCGCCGCCGTCGCCGCCCACGTCCGGGCCTCACTGGAGGCCGACATCGAGCGGGCGCGGCGTGGGTTCCTGGAGCTCATGGAGCCGGGCGCGCTGGAGGCGGACCCGGTCCTGGCGGCGTCGGCGCTCGCCTTTACCGCGCTTCAGGCCGTGGAGCAGGCCTTGCCGGGGCACCGCAGCAGCGCCCTCGGACGGCTCGGACGGACCGAGGAAGCCGAGGCGGAGGCGCGGCGGGCGTACAAGACCGAGCAGGGGCGCCGCTGGTACAAGCACAATCCTCACGGCGCGGACGCCATTGAGGCCGCGACGAAGGCCGCCGACGCGGCCCGGGAGCGCACCGCGGAGTACCTGCTGGTGACGCGGCTGGAGCAGCTGCGCGAGCGGGCGGCAGCACGGACGGATGCGGCCTCGCCGTGGACGGACCGCTCGCCCGAGCTCGCCGCCCGCCCGCTGGACGGCAACGTCGTCGGGGCAGTGATCGCGTGAGAGCCGAGCTGGAGCGGGGTCATCCTCGCGCGCCAGGCACTGGTCGGGGCCCGGGAGGCACCAAGGAGAGCAGGGCCGCCCAGAAGAAGCCGAAGCAGGCTGCTGCCGGGCGTCTCGGTCCTGTGCTCCCGAAGCTGGGGACTATCCCCGCGGGTGCGGGGAGCAGGGCTGGTCATCGGCCTGACCCTCGCGGGCGGGGGGGGGAGCAGGGCAGCACGGCGCCGAGCGCGGCGACGGCGATGGGACCATTCCCGCGAGCGCGGGGAGCAGTTGGCGCCGCTGAATAGCTGGGCCGCCTGGCCGGGACCATCCCAGCGGGCGCGAGGAGCAGGCGGCCGTCGGGTCAATGGTGAGCGGGGTGGAGGGACCATCCCCGCGGGTGCGGGGAGCAGCAGGGCGTGCACGGACCGTCCGGAGGGCGCCTGGGACCATCCCCGCGGGCGCGGGGAGCAGCAGGGCGTGCACGGACCGTCCGGAGGGCGCCTGGGACCATCCCCGCGGGCGCGGGGAGCAGTGGAGGCGGAGCAGTTCGGTCCAGCAGGCGTAGGGACCATCCCCGCGGGCGCGGGGAGTAGTCCGCACCCGCCGGGTCCTGCCGGCGCCGCGCGGGACCATCCCCGCGCGGGGAGCAGGCACCAGGATTGAACGCCGTCGCCCACATGTGGGGACCATCCCCGCGGGTGCGGGGAGCAGCTGGCCGGTAGCCGGTGGAGCCGGTGGTGTTGGGACCATCCCCGCGGGTGCGGGGAGCAGTGTCCGCCCGCGCTGGCCCGCGCGGTGAAGGAGGGACCATCCCCGCGGGTGCGGGGAGCAGGGGTGTGCCGGACTGGGCGTGCACGTTGTGCCGGGACCATCCCCGCGGGGGCGGGGAGCAGTTGGCCAGCAGGGCGCGCGAGCGGGAGCTGTTGGGACCATCCCCGCGGGTGCGGGGAGCAGTGACGGTCGACCAGGTATCCGTACAGGAGGTCGGGACCATCCCCGCGGGTGCGGGGAGCAGCCGCCCGGGACCTTCCTGCTGCCGACCTCCTCGGGACCATCCCCGCGGGTGCGGGGAGCAGCGGATGCGGCCCTGGTTGCCGAGGGTGTAGCCGGGAACATCCCCGCGGGTGCGGGGAGCAGGGGCCCTACTTGGGCCGGTTGTTGCTCGCCTTGGGAACATCCCCGCGAGTGCGGGGAGCAGACCGAACCCTGCGGCGGGGCCTGCCCGATGGCGGGACCATCCCCGCGGGTGCGGGGAGCAGCGGAGCGACCTGCGAAAACAGGCATCCGCGCAGGGACCATCCCCGCGGGTGCGGGGAGCAGGCCAACGTCCAGGACGCCCCGGAAAGCGTGCAGGGACCATCCCCGCGGGTGCGGGGAGCAGTGCGAGACGCAGTACTTCGTGCACACCCCGATGGGACCATCCCCGCGGGTGCGGGGAGCAGGGCTCCCACTGCGACGCTGGCGCCCACTCCGAGGGACCATCCCCCGCGGGTGCGGGGAGCAGAACCCCACAGGGGCGCCGCAGTGCGACGTGGAGGGACCATCCCCGCGGGTGCGGGGAGCAGATGTGCTTCGGAGTCAGGGGCGATGACGCCGGGGGACCATCCCCGCGGGTGCGGGGAGCAGGGAATCCCAATTCGTGCACCGTATGTGGATCAGGGACCATCCCCGCGGGCGCGGGGAGCACTGCCGGGAAAAGGGGCGCGGAGTGTTGTCTCCGGGACCATTCCCGCGGGCGCGGGGAGCACCGTTACAGCACCCTGGAGCCGAAGATCTTCAAGGGACCATCCCCGCGGGCGCGGGGAGCACCGGAACTGCCTGTACCCGGGCTGCCTTCGCGAGGGACCATCCCCGCGGGCGCGGGGAGCACTCCGGCCTCGAAGCCCTGGTCGCCGACGACAAGGGACCATCCCCGCGGGCGCGGGGAGCACACAACTTCCGCAAGGCGCTGGCGCAGGACCGCGGGACCATCCCCGCGGGCGCGGGGAGCACACTCACTGACCTACATTCTTACCAGCGCCATCGGCTCCCTTTTCACCACTTTCATCGAACCCGACCTACGAGCTAAAGCAAGCTTCGAGGCGGATCGCCGTCAATCGCCGACGCGAACGCTGCGGCAGCCCGGCACCTGTGGGCCAAAGCCCGACGCCTCCCGGGATGGCGGTGGAGTGACCACGCGCACCGGCCCGGACATGCCTAGGGCCCGTCTTCAGAGTGGATCATCTGATGAGAGATCATGTCGTGTGTGGTGCGTCGGCATGAGCTTTCCGATGCAGAGTGGGAGATGCTGTCCCGGCTCCCCCCCGCCTGCTGGTTTTGGGCGGCCCCGGATGGATGACCGGGTGGTGTTGAACGGGATCGGGTGGAAGCTGCGGACCGGGTCGGCCTGGCGAGACGTGCCGGCGTGCTACGGCTCGTGGCAGACGCTGTACACGCGCTTCCGCAGGTGGGCCCTGGACGGGACGTTCGGTCGCATGTTGCAGGCGATCCAGGCGGAGAAGGACGCGGCCGGCGACATCGACTGGCTGGTGTCGATCGACTCCACGATTGTGCGGGCCCACCAACACGCCGCGGGCGGCAAAAGGGGGCTGGTGATTGTGAGGAAGCGGGTGATCACGCCCTCGGCCGATCCCGTGGTGGACTGAGCTCCAAAATCGACCTCGCCTGCGAAGGACGCGGCCGCCCACTCGGATTCGTTCTCACTGGCGGCAACACCAACGACTGCACTCGGTTCGAGCAGGTCATGACCGAGATCCACGTCCCTCGCACCGGTCCCGGGGCCGTCCCCGCACCACGCCGGACCACGTGATCGCCGACAAGGGGTACAGCTCTCGCAAGATCCGCACCTATCTGCGCAGACGCGGCATCCGCCACACGATCCCCGAACGCAGGGACCAAGCCGCCGGCAGCCTACGACGTGGACCCGCCGGCGGCCGACCACCCCGCTTCGATAGGGCCGTCTACCGCCTCCGCAACGTCGTCGAACGCTGCTTCAACCGCCTCAAGCAATGGCGCGGCCTGGCCACCTGCTACGACAAGACCCGCGAGTCCTTCCAGGCCGCCGTCACCATCGCCTCAATCCTGCTCTGGATCTGAACCTTGAAGACGATCTCTAGTCCCGGATCCCCAGGTCTTCCCTCATCAGTGTCCGCATCACTACCAGCCGGGGCTCCGCCTGCTTTACCTCGACGAGTAGGTGCTCTGCACTCTCGCCGTCACACGCGAGGCCGCGGTCAATGCGCTTGGCCGCCGCGTCGATCTCAGCGAGCACCTTGTTGAGTTCTCGCGAGGCCTCCATGATCCGCAAGGGGACGATCATTTGGGCTGCCGCGTAGCGGTCGCGGTACTCCCTGCGGGAATCCTCAAGACGGGTACGGTCCTCCTCGGCATAGACGCCGTCACGGATGCGGTGCAGGGCGTCCTTGAGGAGCGTGTGAAATTGCTCTGAGGCACGGTTCATGGCCGTGTATGCCTCTCGCCGCTCCTCAAAGGACCTTCTGCGGTCGGCGATTTCGGCCTCGGCGGCGCGTTCGCGGGCGTTGAAGCGTTGCGGGAGTACCGAGCCGAGAAGCGCTCCACCGAGGCCCGCCGCCGCAGTGATCGCGGCCGCTATTGCGTCTGACATGCCCGGACCCTATCGCCATCCGCACTGACGCGGCTTTGCACGCACGGGAGTTGGGGGGCGGGGCGGTGCGGGTGGCCTAGAGGGTCTGCCCGGCCCATCCCCGCACTGGCGGGGAGCAGTTGCCGGTGCCGACGAGCGCCATCACCGCCATGGGGCCATCCCCGCGGCCGCGGGGAGCACGTGATGCTGATGCCGGAGATGACGCACACCGCGGGACCATCCCTGCATGCACCGGGAGCACTCGGATCTCCCGATGACCCCACCACAGGGCTTGGGATCATCCCCGCACGCACGGCGAGCAGTCGACCTCGCGGCCGGCCTCGATGAGCTTCTCGAAACCATCCCCCGCATGCGCGGGGAGCAGTATCCGGCAAGCTCGATACCGAGGCCGTCAGAAGGATCATCCCCGCACGCGCGGGGAGTAGGAGACCAGGATGCCGGTCCGGACTCGGAAGGGCCACCCCCGCGGGTGCGGGGAGCAGCTCCACACGTCCGTACCGCGGTCGTCGCCCCGGGGACCATCCCCGCAGGCGCGGGGAGCAGGGCAGGGTCGAGATGACGAAGGCGCCGTCGGCGGGACCATCCCCGCGGGTACCGGGAGCAGGCCAGGACGCGCGAGTCGCCGCCGCCCGCGTCGGGAGCATCCCCGCGGGCGCGGGAAGCAGAGCGCGGGCACCTACGACGTGGACCTGGAGTAGGGACCATCCCCGCAGGCGCGGGGAGCAGTTCGCGAGGTTGGACACGGGCGCGCGGGTGAAGGGACCATCCCCGCGGGTGCGGGGAGCAGGGGCAAGGCGATCGTCTCGCCGGAGGTGACCCGGGACCATCCCCGCGGGTGCGGGGAACAGCGAGCCCGGTGCCTCCTCGGCCTGCTGGAGAGGGGACCATCCCCGCGGGTGCGGGGAGCAGTGCTCACCGGTGCCGCCGGTGTAGAGGTAGAGGGGACCATCCCCGCATGCGCGGGGAGCAGGCGGCTTTCCAGTTCCGTGGCACGAGCGCGGAGGGACCATCCCCGCATGCGCGGGGAGCAGCTGCCCAGCCAAGGCCGCGGCATCCCGGCCTTGGGACCATCCCCGCATGCGCGGGGAGCAGTGCGCCATCTGGGGACGACAGACGCTCGTCTTGGGACCATCCCCGCATGCGCGGGGAGCAGTCGGCGGCCTGCCGCATCCCGCGCGTGTACTGGGGACCATCCCCACATGCGCGGGGAGCAGCTGAACGGCGCGATCATGGACGCGAACTCCATGGGACCATCCCGCATGCGCGGGGAGCAGCTGAACGGCGCGATCATGGACGCGAACTCCATGGGACCATCCCGCATGCGCGGGGAGCAGCGGGTCCGAGTCAACTCCCCGGGCGGGTCAGTGGGACCATCCCCGCATGCGCGGGGAGCAGCTCGTCCATGTGTTTCCGGGCGCGCTCCGACAGGGACCATCCCCGCATGCGCGGGGAGCAGTACTCGACAAGGCGGTCACTGCCGCCGGTGCCGGGACCATCCCCGCATGCGCGGGGAGCAGACCCGGCCGGAGCAGGAGTTGGTTCCCGACTCGGGACCATCCCCGCATGCGCGGGGAGCAGTCCCGAAGCCGTATGAACAGCTGATGCTGATCGGGACCATCCCCGCATGCGCGGGGAGCAGGGCTTGCCGGGCTTGTGCGGCACCGGGAAGTCGGGACCATCCCCGCATGCGCGGGGAGCAGGACCGCACGAGCAACTTCCGGCTGCGGCTGCTGGGACCATCCCCGCATGCGCGGGGAGCAGGGCGCGATGACCGAGTAGAACAGGTCGATCATGGGACCATCCCCGCATGCGCGGGGAGCAGGCTGACGGTCAGATCGACGTGTACGGCTCGGGGGGACCATCCCCGCATGCGCGGGGAGCAGAGCGGTACGGCGTCGAGCGGCGCCGTCAGAAGGGGACCATCCCCGCATGCGCGGGGAGCAGGGCTCAGCAGGTAGCAACGAACGGCCCCGTGCGGGACCATCCCCGCATGCGCGGGGAGCAGCGGGTCACGGTCGCACCGGTCAAGGGAGCGGAGGGACCATCCCCGCATGCGCGGGGAGCAGTCCTCGGCCTGGACGATGTCCTCCCTGTCGGCGGGACCATCCCCGCATGCGCGGGGAGCAGCTCTTCGAGATGGAGATCGACAAGGTCAAGGTGGGACCATCCCCGCATGCGCGGGGAGCAGTCGGTCAGCAGGTGCACCGTCCCCGTGGGGGTGGGACCATCCCCGCATGCGCGGGGAGCAGGTGACGACTGGATCGTTTGCGATGAGCGGGGCGGGACCATCCCCGCATGCGCGGGGAGCAGGCCGTGATGACCCTGTGGAAGCACTGCGCCTGGGGACCATCCCCGCATGCGCGGGGAGCAGGGCGATGGCCGCCGGCATCGACAAGACCAAGGGACCATCCCCGCATGCGCGGGGAGCAGCCGGATCCGAGTGAACGACCTCCCCAAAGACAGGGACCATCCCCGCATGCGCGGGGAGCAGCCGGTCCGGCTCTTGCTGGCCGGGGTCGTTTCGGGACCATCCCCGCATGCGCGGGGAGCAGAACTATTCCCAGAACAACCCTGAGGGCGACCAGGGACCATCCCCGCATGCGCGGGGAGCAGACCTCACCGCCGTGGTACCACAGGACGTTGGAGGGACCATCCCCGCATGCGCGGGGAGCAGGTGTCGATGGCGTTGGCGGTGCTGGGTTCGTCGGGACCATCCCCGCATGCGCGGGGAGCAGGACGTCGCGGCGATGTGCCGCCAGTACTGGGAGGGACCATCCCCGCATGCGCGGGGAGCAGCGTCAGGGTGTGGCTCAGCCCCAGGCGGTGTCGGGACCATCCCCGCATGCGCGGGGAGCAGTGGAAGGGTCCGAAATGACCCTTCTTGTACGTGGGACCATCCCCGCATGCGCGGGGAGCAGTGTTGCCTCGGGTAACTGATGCACGCGCATCGGGGACCATCCCCGCATGCGCGGGGAGCAGACTCACTGACCTGCGTTCTTACCACGCCATCACATCCTCTTGCGCGACTTTCATCGAATCCGACATTTAGGCTAAAGCGGGCTTTCGATGCCAGGGGTAGTGGGTGTGGACACGGGAAGAGCACAGCACGTACCCACACCCGCACGGTGCAGGGAGCAACTCCCGGCCCAGTCACCGCCGGTCGCGGCGGGACCATCCCCGCGGGCACGGGGAACAGACGATTCGCGTCAGCCCTTCCTCCGCAAGCTTGGGACCATCCCCGCGGGCGCGGGGAGCAGAGCCGGCCGACCCGGTACGAGGTGATCAGCCCGGGACCATCCCCGCCGGTGCGGGGAGCACGGCTGCTCGTCGCCACGCTCTACGACCTTGCCGGGACCATCCCCGCGGGCGCGGGGAGCACCGCTGCCGTGCTGCTGGCTGCGATGGGCTCGGGGGACCATCCCCGCACGCGCGGGGAGCACTCGGGTCGGTCCAGCTATATGGAGAGCAGGTCGGGACCACCCCCGCATGGCGCGGGGAGCAGGTGATGGTGAACGCCTCACCGGCGGTGGACGGGGGGCCACCCCCGCGGGTGCGGGGAGCAGAAGTGGGCCAAGCTCGCCTCGTCGTACAGGTCGGGACCATCCCCGCGGGTGCGGGGAGCAGATGGACAGCGCGGCCTACGTGCTGGATTACGCGGGACCATCCCCGCGCGGACGCGGGGAGCAGGCGTCCAAGACGCGCTCCGGACGGCCGGTCTTGGGACCATCCCCGCCGGCGCGGGGAGCAGGTCTGGTCGTCGGCCTGCAGCGCGTCGTCGTAGGGACCATCCCCGCGGGTGCGGGGAGCAGATAGGGCCGGCGCCAGTGCCGTCCTTCGCGTGGGGACCATCCCCGCGGGCGCGGGGAGCAGCTCAGCAGAGCCGAGCCGTCGGAGAACGGAAGGGGACCATCCCTGCGGGCGCGGGGAGCAGCTTTGAGGTATCAACTGCCTGTGTGTGCGGTTGTGGACCATCTCCGCGGGCGCGGGGAGCAGTGGAGCTCGGCCTTCATCGCCCTGCCCCTGACGGGACCATCCCCGCGGGTGCGGGGAGCACACGCGCTGTCCGGCCCGGCACATGGCCTGGTTGACAGCGCGGCCTACGTGCTGGATTACGCGGGACCATCCCCGCGCGGACGCGGGGAGCAGCGGCAGTGGGACACCGTGGCCGCCGAGCGGGAGGGACCATCCCCGCGGGCGCGGGGAGCAGATGGGGCTGGGTGCTCGCATCGCGTAGCCATCGGGACCATCCCCGCATGCGCGGGGAGCAGGTTGGATCGGACGGCCGGGTTCTCGTCGGCGAGGGACCATCCCCGCGGGCGCGGGGAGCAGGGTGGTCTCTGAGACGCGGTAGGTGGAGCAGAGGGACCATCCCCGCGGGCGCGGGGAGCAGAACACCGGCCGCCTCGAGCTGGACGCCGTCTGGGGACGCGGGCGCGGGGAGCAGCGCGGGTCCGAGGGCGCCTTGAGTCGCAGGATGGGACCATCCCCGCGGGCGCGGGGAGCAGTCGGCGGTGCCCTTGCCGTCGAAGATGCGGACGGGACCATCCCCGCGGGCGCGGGGAGCAGTATCGGCACTAGCCAAGTCGGGTTTGCTGTGAGGGACCATCCCCGCGGGCGCGGGGAGCAGTGCTGCGAACACCGGGCTCGTTCAGCCGGCGAGGGACCATCCCCGCATGCGCGGGGAGCAGTACAGCCTCTCCCCAGACCCGTACGTCATCGTGGGACCATCCCCGCATGCGCGGGGAGCAGTCCGCCGGCACCTACGACGTGGACCTGGAGTGGGGACCATCCCCGCATGCGCGGGGAGCAGCTTTCGGCGATGGTCCAGGTGATGGCCGGCAGGGGACCATCCCCGCGGGCGCGGCGAGCAGCGTGCCTTGCGGATGGCTTTCATTGCGTCTCCGGGACCATCCCCGCGGGCGCGGGGAGCAGAGCGGGGCGTGCTTCGGTGCCGTGGACCTGGCGGGACCATCCCCGCGGGCGCGGGGAGCAGAACGTCAGGCCGCTCGACAGCGGAACGCCGTGGGGACCATCCCCGCGGGCGCGGGGAGCAGCTTTCGCCACTTCTCGGTGGCAGCCAGCGACTCGGGACCATCCCCGCGGGCGCGGGGAGCAGCTCAGCAGAGCCGAGCCGTCGGAGAACGGAAGGGGACTATCCCCGCGGGCGCGGGGAGCAGGGTGCGGCGCCGGAACAGGATCTCCGAGTGGGGGGACCATCCCCGCGGGTGCGGGGAGCAGTCGGGGAAGGCAGGAAGGCCATACCCGTAGGTGGGACCATCCCCGCGGGCGCGGGGAGCAGTCAGGACTCGAAGCGGTCATCGCAGACGACAAGGGACCATCCCCGCATGCGCGGGGAGCAGGGCAGCGAGGCCGCGGTCACGAAGTCGCCCTCGGGACCATCCCCGCATGCGCGGGGAGCAGCGGGCGTTGCAGCGGTCGGCCAGCGCGCGGGTGGGACCATCCCCGCATGCGCGGGGAGCAGGCGAGCGCGGCCGGGGTCTTCAGCTCGATCTCGGGACCATCCCCGCATGCGCGGGGAGCAGGGATGGCCGGCCTGCCAGTTGCTGTCCCACTTGGGACCATCCCCGCATGCGCGGGGAGCAGCCGTGCGGTCGCCCGCTCGGCCTCCGCGGCACGGGACCATCCCCGCATGCGCGGGGAGCAGTCCGGCAGCAGCCGGCCGATGACTTCGCGGTGGGGACCATCCCCGCATGCGCGGGGAGAAGACTCACTGACCTGCGTTCTTACCACGCCATCACATCCTCTTGCGCGACTTTCATCGAATCCGACATTTAGGCTAAAGCGGGCTTTCAATGCCAGGGGTAGTGGGTGTGGACACGGGAAGAGCACAGCACGTACCCACACCCGCACGGTGCAGGGAGCAACTCCCGGCCCAGTCACCGCCGGTCGCGGCGGGACCATCCCCGCGGGCACGGGGAACAGACGATTCGCGTCAGCCCTTCCTCCGCAAGCTTGGGACCATCCCCGCGGGCGCGGGGAGCAGCGGGGGCGTCGCGCATGGCGCCCTCCTCCTCACTGGGGACCATCCCCGCGGGCGCGGGGAGCCGGGCGATTGCGGGATCGACGGCGAAATGGTTCTCGATGGGACCATCCCCGTTGGGTGCGGGGAGCAGACGTGGCCTTCCACGTGGACCTGGACGGTGGGATCATCCCCGCGGGTGCGGAAGCAGTGCTCGATCAACGGCCGGGCCTGGTCCCGGGAGGGACCATTCCCGCCGGCGCGGGGAGCAGACCGTCGGCCGGTCCACCGTCCGCACGCTGGCGGGACCATCCCGCGGGCGCGGGGAGCAGGTCGGCCGAGATCAGCTTGAATCCGAGCCTCGGGGACCATCCCCGCGGGCGCGGGGAGCAGCCGGCCCCGGCCGAGACCGAGCCGTACCAGATGGGACCATTCCCGCACGCGCGGGGAGCACATGGCGGTCTTGGGAGCGCCGGTGTCGTCACGGGGACCATTCCCGCAGGCGCGGGAAGCAGTTAAACACCTCGTGCACGGCCCGGAACGTGGGGCCATCCCCGCGTGCGCTGAGAGACGACGGACCGGTCTTTGGAAGCCCAGCCGGTCTGCGGGCCATCCCCACATACGCGGGGAGCTCTTGGTCCGGCATGGCGGTCGTTTCGACCACCGGATCATCCCCGAGTACCGAGGAGTGTCGCGGGAGATGGCTTCTGCGGTGACGGAGAGTGCATTCCGCGCTCTAACTAGCGTGAGGGCGGGGCGACATGATCATAGGCGTTCCAGTCCGGTGGTGTGGTCATAACGGAGCATACCGACGGGGCCGCTCAGACACGTGCCAGCCGGAGAGAGCAGGATGACTGGTTTGTTTCTCAGGGCGGGCTGTGGGTGGTGGGGCCAGTCTGCGATCGGTTGCAGGCTGTCTCGGCCGTCCCACCAGCGCGCGGGGAGCGCGAGTGTGTTGGCGAGTATGTCTTTTTGCTGGCGCCGGTAGGCGGTTACGTTGCGGCTCGGGGAGCGCTGGCTAAGGTCGGCTCTTTGCAGGCCTTCGTGGTCGTAGGTGATCGTGCCGTTTGGCTGCTGGTACAGGATCAGGCAGTCGACGGACTCTTCCCCGAGGCGGGAGACGGCTGCGATACCAGTGACGCCGCCGTTGTCGCCGTCGCCCTGGTTGTTGCCGGAGGCGAGGTCGTAGGTGGCTACGGGGGTACGGCGTCGGCGGGTGAAGGGTCGGAATAGTCGGGCTTCGGCCTGGAGCGCCTCGTCGGCGAGGGCGTCGAGGTGGGCAGTGCGGGTGCGGTCGAGGAGGGCTTGTATCGGCCCCGCGCCCTGGATCGCTTCACCGTAGACGCTCTCCAATGCCCAGGCAGAATCACATGGAGTCTCGAGCCGCACTATCCCGTCGGGGTCGCGGTGCTGTGTGAGCGTGTGCCAACTGGCTGCCAGGACGTAGGGGGCGTAGACCAGGCCGTCGTAGGTGCCGATGGGCCGTCCAGCCGTGAAGTCCGGCGGTTCCACGATCGGCAGGCCGTCTGTGCCGGGCTGCCAGAGCATGGTGAGCCGGGGCGTGCGGCACCAAGAGGATCGGTACGGATCATTGGCGGCGTGCCGGTGGATGCGGCCGCGGAACTGGACGGCCACGTCGATGGGGCACAGGTCTGTCACGCCGTGATCGAAGTCCAGGTCCAGGGACTGTTCGATCACTCCTGTCGCGAATACCAGAAGGCGGCCGGGCCGGTTGGGGTTGCGTCGTCCTTTTGGGCCGGGCCCAAGGATGCCGGCGAGTCGTGTTTCCAGGTGCAGGCGGTGTCGCGGGAGCAGCATGCCGTGGAGGATGAGTATCTCGTCGGGCCGCCAGCCGTATGTGCTCGCGAGCTGGAGTGCTTTGCGGTAGCGGGAGCGGCATGGGTCGACTCGGGTGCTGCGGACGACGACGCATCCGCCGTTGCGGGCCCGGTCGAGGAGGTGGGCGACCAGGTCCGTGTCGCCGGGATCTTCGTTCAGTTGGATGTCGGTCAGGAGTTTGGGGGTGTGCGGATCGTGGGGTAGAGGGCCGCCGCGGCTGATCCGGCCCTTGTGGTCGACGACCATGATCGGTCCTTGGGTTCCGTCGTCGTGGCCGGTCGTTCCGAGGCCGCGCCGCCAGGCGGTGGTCAGCTCGTTGCGGATGCTGCGGGGGAGGGTCGCCGACAGCACGACCAGGGAGGCGCCGCCCTCTGCCAGCCATTCGACTGCGGCGCTCAAGAGGTTCTGCTGGAAGAGTTCGTAGGCGTGTGCTTCGTCGATGATGACGACTTTGCACATGAGGGCTCCCAGGCGCAGGGCCCAGTGTCGTGATCCTTGTGGGGCGAGGGCGATCTGGTCGACGGTGCCGACTCCGAAGCCGGCGACCAGTGCGAGGCAGCGTCGCAGGTACCACGGGTCCAGGACGGCCTGGCCGCTGTCGGTGCAGGTGAGGGTTTCTATGGTGCTGGACAGGTCGGTCAGTGGGTCACCGTGTGCCTGGTGTGCGTCGATCAGTTGGTGCACGAGGTCGGTTGCCTGGGCTGTGCCGTGTACGAGGGCCATGTCCCGTACCTCGCCGGGAGCCAGCACGGCGTGCAGGAATTTGCGGAGTTCTTTGGCGACCTGGTTGCCGGCTGCTCGGGTGGGCAGGGCCATGTACAGGCCGCTGTAGCCGCAGGTGCGTGCCAGGTGGTGGGCCATCCAGAGGGCGAGTCTCGTCTTGCCGGAGCCGGTGTCCGATTCCACGACGATCATGGCCTGTCCTTCGGCGGGTGCGAGGTGCATGCCGTCGGCCTGGAAGGCGCGGGGAGAAGGGGTGTCGGGCCACATCTCTTCCCAGGTGACGGGTCGCGCCTGCCATCTGGTGAGGCGCCGGGCGTGAACGGCTTGGTCGGCCTCCCGTAGGGCGGCCTGCCACCAGTGGGTGACAGGGGTGGTGTGGACGCGGAAGTGGAAGAATTCCGTGTCGGAGGCGACCCAGTCCGCCAGGTACATCAGGTACAGAAACGCAACTCGGGCCGATGGCCGGACCGGGTTGACTGCCCTCGCCACGATGTCGAGGTCGAGTCCGACGGTCTCGGCCACTGTTTGCACGATGGCCGCGTGGACATCCCCCCATTGTCTGACGGACGCGGCTCCGCGGGCCCGGTCGACGGTTTCCGGGTTGGGGATGTGGCCGTGGTGGCCGCCGAGGAGCGCCCCGGCATCGTGCAGTCCTTCGTGGCGTGCGCCGCTGCCGCCACATTCTGTGCAGGCGCAGCCCAGCAGCCGGGGGAGTGCTGCGGCGGTGATGTGCTCGTGCCGGGCGTAGTAGGCGTGGTCAAGGTCGTCGCCGAGGGGGAGCCCAGCGGCGCGGGCCTGCTCCTCCCAGACCTTCGCGTGCGCCTTCAGCTGGGATTTTCCGCGGCCGTGCCGCCACTGTCCGAGGAAGCAGTCTGAAGCCTTGCCGAGGTCGTGGAGGGCTGCGAGCAGCATCACCACCTGCCGGGCCGTCGTCTCGTTCCCGGCGCCGAACGCTTCGGTGAGCCGCTGGCGGATGTGCGGAGGGAGGTGCCGGCCCCACAGGACGCCCGCGGTGGCGGCGACGTCCAGGAGGTGAGCGAGCAGCGGGGTCCAGGCTGGGCCTCCGCGCCGGGTGCTGTCGCCGTTCTGGTCGGTCTTCCCCCATGCCAGTACCACGGACTGGAGCAACTGTTCAAAACGGTGCACCCTCAACTCCTCGCGCTGCTAGCGTCGTTGACCCGCACACCACATCGATCCAACGATGCGCACGAAGATATACATCTGGAGGAGGCGACGTGGTTCCGTACTGGGATCCCCGCACCCAACCTTGCCTTGCGGCACTGACAACGGCCGGTCTCCCCAGCCGTCTCGGGCTCATCGAGGCGTTCGAGAAGGCCGACGACCACTCGGGCGTGGGCGGACGCCATCCTGGTGAGACCCTCGCCATGCTGGAGCTGCTCAGGGCCGTCGCGTATGCGGCCGACGTCTATCCGGAGACCAGCAGCGAGTGGCGGACCTGGGTCACCGGCCGGCGGCCGTTCACGGACGTCGCGGACTGGCTCAGGCAGCAGCCCGAGGAGCAGTGGAACTTCTTCCATCCGGTCCGGCCGCTGTTCCAGAACGCGCTGCTGGCCCCGTTCATGGACGAACACGGTGTTGGTACCTCGCAGATCGTCATGCACCACGTCGGCGACTACGTGCAGCTCTTCGACCGGCACCACCTTCACCACGGCGAGCCCCTCACCGCGACCGACGCCTTCATGGCAGTCATCACCCAGCACGTCTGCGGCAATGGCGGCCGCGGCATGATCCCCGGCAATCTCCTCGGCGCCGCCCTCAACAACCAGGCCATGTGCCGTGCCGGCACGCGCGTCCACGTCACCGCCCTTGGCCAAACCCTCGGTGACACCCTCCGCCTGAACCTGCACCCCCACGACGGCGACCCCGGTACCTTCAACTACACCTGGACCGACCGGCCGCGCCGCTCCTTCGCAGCCAAGCCCACCGCTCGCACCCCCGACGGACCGGCAGACCTGCACAGCATCCTGGGCCGGTCCATCCTCGCCCGCCCGGCCCGCCAGCCCGACGGCAGTTGGGGAGTCGACCGCGTCCTGATGGGCGCCGGCGACATCGTGGACGTCACCCACGCCAGCGCCCTCCAGGACGCCGTGATCGAGAAGAACGCCCCGCTCAAGGCATCCGCCGCCCGGGCCCTGTGGAGGGAAGCTCACTCCCTGTATGCGGCCACCGCCCGCCGGGAAAAGGGCATGGACCTGTACGGGCGCCTCGCCCTGCTGCCCGAAGGGCACCGCGTCACCCTGTGGACCGTTGGCCTCCTCGCCAAACCCGGCAAGCTCATCGCCTGGGTCAACGACGCCTTCCCCTACATCCCGGGCCGCGAAAGCGCCCTGCGCCAGGCATCCGAAGAAGGCTGCGCCATCGCCGAGTACGTGGCGGCAGCTCTGGACGACGCCGCCTACGCCGCCTGGCGCGTCGCCTACCCCAACCCCAAACCGTCCGACAAACAAGCCCAGCTGGCCCGTTTCAAAGCCTCCGGTGAACACTTCGCGGCGACCGAACCCCTCTTCCACGAACTCCTGGACGAGACCGCCGAAGGCACTCCCGTGCCCGAGGCTCTGACTGCCTACGCCGCACAGGTCCGTTCGAACGCCGAAGCCTTTCTCACCGACCGGCTCCGCTCTCTGCCTCCCAGCAGCCGGGGATACCAGGCCAACACCGAGGCCCGCGAAAAGCTCGCAGAGGTCCTGAACAACCCCCGCAAGGCGCCCGTCTACCTGCGAATGGAGCAGCCCGCATGACCCTGCCCCTCTTCGACATCCCCCATCCCAGCCCTCCGCCCGACGCAGAGGCAGTACTCCCCGCGACCGTGGAAGCGGCGGCCGCATCGGTCCAGTACATGGCCTGGCTCGGCAGCCTCGTCCACACCCACCAGTACGGCAAACTGGCCGACCTTCGCCGGCCTCCGACCGCCGACAGCCCCACCCACTACGAAGCACGCGCCTTCGCACCCACCGAAGATTCCCGGGCCCTCTACCGCCAGGTCGGCTTCCTCTTCGCCCGCTACCATGCCGGCCGGGTCAAGCCGCACTACGGCTACGGCAACATGGGCCGCGCGATCCGCTCCATCGGCTACGACGGAGCCCGAGGCCCCGCCAACCCCGGCGCCGAACGCCTCATGATGCGCATCCTCCCAGCCCGCCAGATCCCCTGGCGCCACCTCCAGCACGCCATCGAACGTATCCGCGCCGGCGAGACCACACCGCCCTCCTGGGCCGAACTCATCACCGACCTCACCGGGTGGACCGACCGCGGACGCCCCACCCCTGAGAAGTGGGGCGACGCCTTCTACAGCCGCGGCCGCACTTCCAGCCCTACCGCCCGCACGAACGGAGCCATCAAGTGACCACCTCCAAGCCCCAGTACCTCTCCCTGCACGTTCTGGAAACCTTCGCGGCCGCCCTCCCCGTCCGCGACGAGAACGGCCAGCCAAAGGCGTTCGTCTACGGCAGCGCCGAACGAACCGCCATCTCCGCCCAAGCCCGCCGCCGCGCCGAACGCACCCACTCGCGCCGCCGTGCCAACCAGGGCGAAGGCCCCCTCGCCTCCTACAGCAGCGGCCGGCGCACCCGCGAATGGGCCCTGTTCACCCGCGACGCCCTCATCAAGAACCATGACTGGGACGCCGACCAGGCCGTCTACGCGGCCAAGGCCGCCCTCGAAGGCCTGGGACTGAAGTTCGGCGAGAAGGACTCCACCGCCCTGCTCACCAAGGTCCTCATCTACGCATCCGAGGACGCCGGCGACCGGATCGCCGAGCACATCAACACCCATGCCGACGCCTTCAACGCATGGCTGAGCGAGTACACGGCCGCCAAGGCGGAAGCCGCGGCGAAGGAGGAAGCCAAGAAGAACGCGAAGAAGAACGCCCGGAAGAAGAACACCGAAACCGACGCCGAAGCACCGGCCGGACCCGCCGTCAAGGACAGCAAGGAAGAGGAGGTGAAAGTCCCACCGCTGCCCAAGGACCTGCGCACCGGCATCCTCACCGCATTCGCCCCCCGCGACGCCATCGACATCACCGTCTTCGGCCGCTTCCTCGCCGAAGTTGCCGAACTGCGCACCGTGGACGGCGCTGCTCAGCACTCCTGGGCCTTCACCATCGCCCCCGCCGAGCACATCGACGACTTCTACGCCGCCGCCGACGACGCGAAACTCGAGCGCCGCGACAACGCCCTCGACTTCCTCGACGCCGCCGACAACGCCGGCGCGGGCATGACCGGCTACCAGTCACTCATCTCCGGCACCTTCTACCGCCACGCCGCCCTCGACCGGCACAAGCTCCGCGTCAACCTGCAGGCCTCAGGCATGACACAGGAGGAGGCCGAGACCGCCGCGCAAGCCGCCGAAGCCGAGTTCGTACACGCCTTCGTTGACGCCGTCCCACGCGCCAAGGCCAACAGCACCGCCTCCACCGGCACCCTGCCCAACCTCGTCCTGGCCCACGAAGGCGCCCGACCCTACTTCTACGCCGCCGCCTTCCAGCGCCACATCGACGAAACCTCCGACGGGCCCGCCGCCCTCGCCGGCGCGAAGAGGCTCCTCGACCACCACCGCCTCATCACCACCAAGCGCTCCGACGCCACCCCCGGACGGCTCCTCACCTACGACCTCGACATCCAGGAACTGATCGACCAGCTCGCCGCAGACGGCAAGCTTCCCGCCGCAGAAGCCACGACCCTGGAGCAGCTGACCGCATGAACGCCACCAATCCCCGCACAAGCAGGGAAGCGGCGACACTTCTCATCCGCCTCGTCGCTCCCCTCCAGTCCTGGGGAGCATCCGGGGCATTCGAACGCCGCGCCACCGACATGCGGCCCACCAAATCAGCCGTCATCGGCCTGATCGCCGCCGCCCTCGGCTACGACCGCGAAGACCCCCTCGGCCCCCTCACCGAACTCCGCTACGGCGTGCGCGCAGACAGCCCCGGCACCCCCTACCGCGACTTCCACGTAGCAGGCGGCGGACCCTACCCCCTGCGCCCCCGCGACCTCATCACCGACCACCGCCGCGCCGCGAAAGCCACCTCACTGGAAGACGCCACCGGTCCACACTTCGGCCACCACCACGTCGACGGCTGGTACGGAGCCCCCAAATACATCGAACCCGACCCCGACACCGGCCACCTCATCACCGCAGCCAAAGCCGTCCTGCGCAACCCCGCCGTCAGCGAACGCTGGTACCTCGCCAACGCAGCATTCGTCGCCGCCGTCCAACACCACGACACCTCCCTCCTCAACACCATCTCCCACCAGCTCGAACACCCCCGCCGGCTCATCTGGCTCGGCCGCAAGTCCTGCCCACCCACCGGCGACCTCTCCGGCGGCGTCCACACCGGCACCCTCGAACACGTCCTCACCCACGCCCCCCTCCTCCCCGAAGCCACCACCCAACGTCCCTGGGCCTGGATCGACTCACCCCCCGGCACACCCCGCGCCGTCCCCACCGACGACCAGCCCGTCACCTTTCACCCCGACCACCGCACCCACGTCACTCGTTGGGAAACCCGCACCCGCATCACTCCGGCCCCAACCATCGAATGGACCCCCACCCCGTGAGCACACCCACGCGCTTCGTCGCCACCCAAAGTGTCCTCACCCTCGACACCCGCCACCCCGACGTCATCCGCGCCATGAACGACGTGCACGACATGCACCGCCTGGTCATGAGCGGCCACCGGGGCTGGGTGCCCGAAGGCGAAGGCGACGCCCGCTCACAAATGGGCCTGCTCTCGGCGTGGACCGTCAACCTGCGTACTCAGACCCTCACGCTCATCACCCAGGCCCGCGTGACCCCCGACTGGACGCCCGTCCCACGCGCCGCGCTCCTGGAAAAGCCGCACATGATCAGCGTCGATCAGACCATCAAGGCCGGCGACACCTACACGTTCCGCGCGTTCATCAATCCCATCCGGTCCGTCATGCCCACCACCGGCCCCAAGACAGGCCAACGCGGACGGCGCATGGCCAGCATGTCCCCGCATCACGCGGCCGAGTGGTTCATGCAGCGGCTGCAGCCCGAAGGCGAGCCTCCCGTCGGACCATCCAGCATCAAGCGGATCGGCGCCAATGCCGATCCGGCCCGCCTCACCACCACGATGCTGCCGCCACTCGTCTCGACGGTGAAGAAGGGCTTGAAGGTCGTCCGGGCCGAAGTCCGGGGACAGCTCACGGTCACCGACCCGGCCACCTTTATTCGCACCCTCAGCGACGGGATCGGCAAAGCCCGCTCTTACGGAGTTGGCCTTGTCCTCGTACGCAAGTAACATCCCACCGGCCGGGCTCCCGGATTCCGGCGGACACACTCTCCGCACAAGCGGAGATCGGCCAGATGCACACGAAGACATCGACCGATTCCCCGCGTAGGCAGGGACCAGCACCAATCCTCACCCCATGCCAGCAGCCCATGGCCATCGTGACCTCCCCCTCGGGCTCGGTGGCTCTTGCCGCGGAGAGCATGGTGGCTGGCTTCCGTCCTGTGCTCGATGCTCATACGCAAGCGAGCGGGGACCAGCGCAGCCTCGTCTTCGGCAAGCGCGGCGTACCCGGCCGCGTCACCCTCACCACTGTCACCTACGACGGACGGCTGCAGGTCACCGACCCCGACGCACTACGCCATGTCCTCACCAGCGGCCTGGGCAAGGCCAAGGCCTACGGCTGCGGGCTGATGACGCTCGCCCCGGCGGGGTGAGCCGGTGACGACCGTCGGCCGCAGGCCTGCGAGCGGCCCGCGCGAACTGACACGGGCTGCCGACCGGGCCAGTTTCGTCTACCTCGAGCGCTGCACCATCCACCGCGATGCCAACGCCATCACCGCCGAGGACGCCGGAGGAACCACCCACATTCCCTCCGCGACCATCGGCACCTTGCTGCTTGGCCCCGGCACCCGCATCACCCACCAGGCGATGAGCGTGCTCGGCGAAACAGGGGCCGGTGTGGTCTGGGTCGGCGAACACGGCGTGCGCTACTACGCGTCCGGACGGGCATTGTCCCGTTCGGACGCCCTCGCCGAAGCACAGGCCGCCTGCTGAGCAAACCGCCGCACCCGTCTGAACACCGCCCGCGCGATGTACCGGCTCCGCTTCCCCGACGAGGACCCCTCCGGCTGCACCCGCCGGGAACTGCTCGGCCGCGAAGGCCGCCGCGTCAAGGACTGCTACCGCGCCCAGGCCCAACGCACCGGCATCCCGTGGCACGGACGCCGCTACACCCCTGGCGACTTCGCCTCCGGCGACCCCGTCAACCAGGCCATCACCGCGGCGGCCCAGGCGATGTACGGCGTCGCCCACGCCGTCGTCACCGCGCTGGGCTGCTCACCCGCCCTCGGATTTGTCCACTCCGGACACGAACTTTCCTTCGTCCTGGACATCGCCGACCTGTACAAGACCGAAGTGGGCATCCCCGTCGCCTTCGACGCCGCAGCCGCCTCACCCGAGGACGTCGGCGCACGCACCCGCCGCGCGCTGCGCGACCGCATCCAGGAACTGCGGCTGCTGGACCGCGTCGTCACAGACATCCACCACCTGCTCCTGCCCCACCGCGCCGCGCCCGCCGCGTTCGATGACATCGACGAGGTCACCCTCCACTCCGACCGGGGCCTGCAGGTCGCCGCAGGCGTCAACCACGACCTGGGCAGCAGCTGGTGACGGTAGTCGTGCTCACCAACTGCCCCGCCGGCCTACGCGGCTTCCTCACCCGCTGGCTGCTCGAAATCTCACCCGGCGTCTTCATCGGCAATCCCTCCGCCCGCGTCCGCGACGCCCTCTGGCACGAAGTCCGCCAGTACTCCGGCCAGGGCCGCGCCCTGCTCGCCCACACCACCAACAACGAGCAAGGCTCACCTTCGACACCCACGAACACGCCTGGCACCCCGTCGACCACGAGGGCCTCACTCTCATCCGTCGCCCAAATGACCGCGCCTCCAACCCCTCCCCGGCGCCCCCACCCCGCCCAGGCTGGAGCAAAGCAGCCAAACGCCGCCGCTTCGGCAACCAGTGACCACCCGGACGGCGATATGCACAGACTCACACCAGATGCCGGATTCTGCAAAACTGCTTAATTCCAGTGACCCGCTGTCATAAACCCGCAGATCACAAAGTGTGCTCCCCGCACCCGCGGGGATGGTCCCGCCACGCGGCGCGGGACGGCGAGGAACTCGGCGGTGCTCCCCGCACCCTCGGGGATGGTCTCGACATCCGGCTGCTCATCGACAAGGACGGCATGAGCTCCTCGCACCTGTGGGGATGGTCCCTCGTCCATCGTCACCATCCAGGGCTGGTACCGGTGCTCCCCGCACGCGCGGGGATGGTCCCGGTGGATCACCGAGGAAGAACGCAAGCAGCAAGTGCTCCGCACGCGCAGGGATGGTCTTCGGCTCAGCGGCGAGCCGGACGACGCCTGCAATCTTTGGGTGGAGCCGGCCGACCCGGGCCACAAGAGGGGCGGCGGGAGCATTAACAAGAAGGACCCGGTGGAGACGAACCTGCACACCGCGGTTTGCTCCGGAAAGGTCACCCTTGCTGCGGCACATCAGGCCATCGTCACTGACTGGACCACTGCCCTGGCCAAGGTGGGCCTGAACTGACGCCCGGTCGGCCTGCGGGGGCAGCTGAGCGGTCACCACTCAGCTGCACCCTCGCTGTGTTCGAACACGTGGGGCGCGCGGGTGGCTCGGGGTGGCGGGCCCTGGCGAACACCTGAACAGTAAACGTGATGCTGATCACAGCACGATGCGTGGGCGCAGGTCACACGGTGAGTCACAAGCGGATCGTTGCGCTCCGTCGAAAACATGTGCCGCAGAGTTAACTCCCGAAGGCCTCCCCAGCGGTGTAGGGGATGAGACCGCGAGGTCTCCCCCCGCTCAGCAACGACGCAGTGCGGGGGCCAAGTTGAGCAGAAGGAGGGTCCGTGGGGCTTCACTGGGCCTGGCACGTGCTGGCGGTGGCCGGCGCCTGCCGGATGACCGCAGTTGCCTTCGACGCCGTCGTCCGACGCGTCGTCCGCATCGCCTCGCTGGCTCGCGACGAGCACCGCTCCCGCGCACGCGTTTTCGCACCACCCCCCGTCCTGCCCGCCGGACTGCGCCCCACTGCGGGGACCGCCGTTCCACCGCCCGCCGTGGAGGAGCTGTGACCAGTCCTGACGAGCAGGACTTCGGCGTGATCGAGCCCGCCGAACTCCCGACGGACTTCGAAGTGTTCTTCACCGGACACAAGAGCGAGTTCATCAGGGTCGCCGGCGCTCGCACGCGCAACCCGCACGATGCGGATGAGGTGCTCATGGACGCCGCGGTGGTGATGTACCGCAAATGGGAGCGGATCCTGGCACATCCCAACCCGATCGCGCTCGCTCACCGCATACTCGAGAACGCGATCGCCGACTTCTACCGGCGCCGTGCCCGCACCACCGACCGGGAGGTCAGCTACGGCGAACTCAGCTACGCGGACGTGCCCACGGCAGACGATCTGCTGCTGCTACGTGGCCATGACGGCCTGGACCGCGCCCTGGCGGAACTAGAACAGCGCGCTCCTCTCCAGGCGAACTGCGTGCGCCTGCGCTACCTCGCGGAACTCGACTTCGCTGAGATCGCCGCGCGCCTGGACATCACGGCAGGCGCCGCGAAAGCCAACGTCCACCTCGGTCTAAAGAACCTCTACCGCCTCATCGGTCTCCCGGATTCGGGGAAAGGGAAGTCCTGATGCTGGAAGATCTCTTGCGCGCCGAAGCGCAGGCCCTGCACCGCACCTACGACAATCACGACACTGACGACTTCATGCGACGCCTGGCTTTGCGCATCGCCCAGGAGTCCGCGCGGCCGCCCCGAGTCACCCGTGCCGTCCTGGCTCCCACCCTGCAACGCACCCAGGTGCCGCCGCCCGCGGCGGCACCCGCGCCCAGCCGCCCGGCAGGGACACGGCCGCGCACGCGCCGCGGCCTGCGCCGGCGCCCCACGCCGATCCTCTGCCCGGACCCGGCCGTCAGCCCAACGGCTGTGGTCGATCACGTACGGCGGCTATGCGAGCTGGTGCTGCGCTCCAACGACATCGACTCCCTGGCCGACTTCGCTGCCGATTACGACCCCAGGGGCGCGCGTACCTTCGCCTGCCTGCTCTACACACTCGACCGGCGCGAAAGCGCGCTGTACTGGTGGCGATTTGCCGCCGGCGGAGAGGACCCCCTCGCCGCCCACTTGCTCGCCGCCCACCACGCCGCCATCGGAGTCAGCCCTGACGCCCGCCTATGGCGGGCACAGGCCCGCATGCTGGGCTTCACCCGCGACCGCCACCTACCTCAAGCTGTACGACCTAGCACTCATCTCGCCGAAGGGTTCGCCCGCGCCGTCCCCTGGGGCAACGAGTTGAGCACCTTCATCAAGACTGCGCGCCTGCCCAGCGAACTGGCAACCCGCTGAACCGGCTGATCAGCAAGGCAGGACGGCTGCCAGTACGCCCGAAATAGTGCAGTGAGGGCTGCACCCAGGCGCAAGCGCAGCCCTCACTCGAAGGATGAAGCGGGGCCTCACCAACTTCCACCGGCAGACGATGCCGGGTTAATCCAGTGGGGAGGGCGCAGCGATGCCCAAACCTTCCAATCTTGAGTTACGAGGTCGCGTTCTACCTGCAAGCTCCACTGCGTCGGCCAGCCAGTGCTCCAGGGCGTCAGCGGCGCTGCAGAGGTGCTCCGCGCGGCCGTCGCTGCCCTGTGCCTCCACGGCGTCGAACAGTTTGTCCCTGACGTTCCAGCAGACGGTCACGTGGTCGGCCGGCTAGTGCTCTGACCACATAGGTTCGCCGGGTTGGCGGTTCTGGCGGTTGGATGTCCGGTGACGTTCCATCCGATCGCTGGGGGTGTGGTGGCTGAGCCTGTCCGTGTGCGCAGGTTGACCGACCAGGAAGGGCAGAAGCTGCAGCAGATCGTACGTCGGGGAAGCACCAGTTCGGTGCGGTACCGGCGCGCGATGATGCTGCTGGCCTCGGCCGGCGGGAACCGGGTCCCGGTGATCGCCAAGCTGGTGCAGGCCGACGAGGACACCGTCCGGGACGTGATCCACCGGTTCAACGAGATCGGCCTGGCCTGCCTGGACCCTCAATGGGCGGGAGGCCGTCCCCGCCTGCTCAGTCCTGACGATGAGGACTTCGTCGTCCAGACGGCCACCACCCGCCCCACCAAGCTCGGCCAGCCCTTCACCCGCTGGTCCATCCGCAAACTCGCCGCGTACCTGCGCCGCGTCCCCGGCCATCTGATACGGATCAGCCGCGAGGCGTTACGCTGCCTGCTCGCCCGCCGCGGCATCACCTTTCAGCGCACCAAGACCTGGAAAGAGTCACCCGACCCGGACCGCGACACCAAGCTCGACCGCATCGAGCACGTACTGGACCGCTTCCCGGACCGCGTGTTCGCCTTCGACGAGTTCGGACCGCTCGGCATCCGCCCCACCGCCGGCTCGTCCTGGCAACCTGCAGGTCACCCCGAGCGGCATCCCGCGACCTACCACCGCACCCACGGGGTGCGCTACATCCACGGCTGCTACTCGATCGGCGACGACACCCTCTGGGGCGTCAACCGCCGCAAGAAGGGCGCCGCGAACACCCTGACCGCACTCAGATCAATCCGCGCGGCCCGCCCGGACGGCGCCCCGATCTACGTCATCCTGGACAACCTCTCCGCCCACAAAGGCGCGACGATCCGGCGCTGGGCGAAGAAGAACCGGGTCGAGCTGTGCTTCACCCCGACCTACGCGTCCTGGGCCAACCCCATCGAGGCACACTTCGGACCGCTGCGGCAGTTCACCCTCGCCAACTCCCACCACCCCAGCCACACCGTTCAGACCCGCGAGCTGCACCGATACCTACGCTGGCGAAACACCAACGCCCGCCACCCCGACGTGCTGGCAGCCCAACGCCGCGAACGCGCCCGGATCCGCAGCGAGAAGGGCATCCGTTGGGGAGGACGGCCCCTGGCCACGGCGGCCTGACCATCCCGGCGCTGCGGTCATCGCGGCAGGCAGCCGGGCTGCCGATCAGCTGACATGTGTGGCGATGGTCTGTGCGCACTCCATCGACTCGGCATGCGTGGTGTCCACCTCCAGGTCATAGACCATGCCCCGGTGGACCACATCCGCCTGGGACGCCGCCATTCCGGTGACCCGGTCACCTCGTGCGACCTCACGACCTGCGGCAACCGTACTGTTACACCGGACACCGACCCACAGCACCCGCAGTTCCCCCAGAGCCTTCTGCCATCGCTTCTGCGACTCCGCTCCACCGAGGAAGACCTCATCAACGATGACCCGGGCACCCGCACGGGCCATCGCGGCGACCCCCTCAATCCATGCCGCTTCCAGCGTCCGAAACTCCGGGCCGACGATCACCTGTCCGTCCAGAGCGAACTCGATCCCCGCATCCGACGCCTTCATGGACGCGGGCATCGCGTCGACCAGCGTGTCCGTCCCGAGGGCCAGCCACGGATCCGGCAGGACCGCCTGCAGGCACCGGGCGATCCCGGACTTTCCCGAGCTGGAACCACCGTTGAGAACGATCACCTCAGTCATCACCGCGCCACAGTAGAGGCAGCGCAGCAACACTCGAAACGGATTTCCGCGACCGCGGTCCGTCCACCCCAACCCGGTGATCGTTTTCGGTCAGAGCACTAGAGGTCCGGCCCCGGGTCAGTGGTCCGCCTGCTCCAGCACGCTGCGGCAGTAAGCCCAGGCCGACTCCGACAGTAGCGACCGCCACCGAGTGAACAGGTCAAGCAGGTCCGCTCCGTAGCGCATGCGGACCTCTGGGCTGACTGCAGCAATGTCCAGCTCGTTGGCGGCGGTGAGTTCGGCAAAGTCCCGACGCGCTTCGAGTTTCGGATGCATCGGTGTACCAGTGAACCGGTCGACGAACGTGCCTCCGATATCAGTCAGCCCCGGGTAAGAGGACTTACGGTCGCATGAGGCGTAGAAGTAGACGAGTGCTTCGGCCTCGGCGCCGATCGCCTCGACCAGTTCCGCCCGACGTCCCAGGTCCAGCAGCGCGACCGGAAACCCGTCGGTCCCGTAGAACGCATGACATAGTCCGGCCGACACCAGCGCCGAGCGAGCACCCCACGCAGCGAGAAGGGCGCTGACTCGCTGCAGGTGCGCCAGCAGAGTTCCGCCGGGGTGCTCGATCTGCTCAGCCCCGGCCGCCCGCAAGATCGCCAGCGCTTGTGCGGTCATCGCAACATCACCCGTCCGAACGATCGTCGTCTGATTTGACGCACCCGTGATCCTAGGACGAAGAGCTGCCGATCACGCTGCCATCGCCTCATCGGCTCCAACCAACGGGCCGCGTTCGGGCCGCTGCGCGGGCCGCCGACGTCGGCGAGGGGATGTGAATTCGGAGCCCTTTATGGCGAGCAACAATTACTTGTACCCGGACCCGAAGAACGAGGCCGAACGCGCGGCGAACCGCAAGGTCGCCGACGACTACCAGCGCCAGGAGGAGGAAGGCGCCGACTTCCTCGACTGAGAGAGGGAGCTGGGTGGCGCTGACGGAACTCGAGGCGCACGCGGCCCGCGTGCGCCTCGACCTGGCGAGCGCAGGCGTCCCCCCGGTGGCACCCGACCACGAGGACGACCCCGAGGGTGGCCTGCTCGTCTTCGTCCACGAGCACCACGTTGCCGTCAGCTGGGGTATGCACGACCAGCTCTGCGAGGCGGCGACCGACATGCAGGGCGCCGACCGTCAGGGCGAGGACGTGGTCCTCCGCTACGAGACCACCCGCCCGGTGATGCACCTCGCGCTCGGCAGCACCCTCAACGCCTTCGGTTACCACGCCAGGCCGCACGCCCTCGGCTTTGGCCACATCATCCGGCCAAGCACCCAGTAGGAGGGGATCTGTCCATGCCCGCATCCACGGCCACCCGGCGCGCGTACCGTGAGGAGACGATCCGCCGGGAGGACCAGATGAGCGCGCAGCCCGACCACGCACCCGTCACGCCGTACGCCCCCGCGCCCGGAGCACCGGCAGAACTCCTCGCCCAGCTGCGCGCCGACCGGCGCGCGGACACCTGGGTGCCGGCCTTCGAGCGGGAGTGGGCGGCCGCGCTGGAGGAGTCCCGGCACACGTTCTCCCTCGCGCCGCTGTACACAGTCGTTCAGGAGTGGCAGGGCCGCCTCGCCTCCGCCCCGGCCGTCGACGCGTTCGTCGCCTCCGGCTACGACGACAGCGACTTCATCGACATGGCAGAACTCCGCGGACGGCGCCGGTGACCGCACAGCAGCCGTACGCGGTCCGCTTCTCCGCCCCGGCCGCAAAGGTCCTCGCCACTCTGCCCGAGCACGTCGAAGACATGGTGTGGGACGTCCTGGACGCCGCCGCCGGCGACCCGTGGGGCTTTTGGCAGTGGAACGCCGACGACCCCGAGGGCGAGGACATCCGGCACGCCTCCGTCGGCCAGCTCTCCCTCACCTACTGGGTGAACCGCCCCCTGCGCCGCCTGTCCGTCCTCACCATCACCTGGCTCGGATAGCCACCCGTGACAACGCGCCCTGACCCCGGCATCGCAACTGCCGTGGTCAAGACGTTTCGCATCGTAGCCACCTCTGATCCCTGGCCGGGCCGGAGCGGCTAGCTATCTATTCCGCTAGCTGATCAGCGGACCGCTCGCCTGCAGCTGGCCAGTCCCCCCTCTGCACGCAGCCCCTAGTCGCTGGCCTGCATGAGCAAGTCGTCTCGGATGCCGTCATAGCGTTCCTGAGTCTCGCGGATGATCGAGACGAGGAGCATGACGGCGATGATGCAGTGCCCTGGGCTCAGGTGGGACAGGGGCAGGTGGTGCACAACAGCATGCCGGGAGAGAGTCGTCGGGACCGCATCGCCCTTACCCGGGTCATAAGGGGTATAGAAGGCATTGAGCGGTGCCAGGACGTACTGGTGCTTGGGCAGGTAGTCGTTCGGCTTCTTCTTGCCAGCCTTCTGCAGCCTCCCGTGAGCACCTCGCCCGCGGGGGACCTGAGTCAGGTTGTGGAGCATCTGCTCGACCCCGGCGACGGCGAGGCACGCGGCGGCCTCCCGGTGACCGTCGGACCATGCCGCCATGGCCCTCTCCCCTGCCTCGACTTCACCGGCGATCCATTCATCGGTGCACTCATCGAGCTTGAGGCGGCACAGGGCCTGGATGCCGTCTTCGTCGTCGACCAGGACGGCGAGCTTGTCGTCGTGGTCGGCACCCGCTGCGGCCAGACTGCTCAATGTCTGGGCAGGCGTGACCCACGCGACCGGTATGCCGTGCCTCTTGGCCAAGTCGAGCAACACGTCCACCTGCTCTGCGCTGCCCCACCAGTTCTCGTGCCGTACCGCGGTGTAGAAGTGCGGCATTCCGTGGCCTCCGTGGACAGCCGGGTCGTACGTGTCCCAGATCAAGCCCCAGTCACGGAGCTGGGTAAAGGTGGCCGTGAAGTGGCCTGCGGAGGGATCGCTGAAGGTCATGAGCTGATCGTTCCGTGTAGCCGCGATCCGTGTGGCTAAGAGCGTGTCCCATGTGGCCGTGGTCTAGGTGTGACGTCGCGGTTGTCCCGTCCCGCTGGACGTTCTCCCTGTCACTGTTGATCTTGGTGGTTTAGTTGCCCTGGCACCTCACTGCCGGAGGCGGTTGCTTGTTACTCTCTCCGATCATGCGAGCCCTCTTCCCAGGATCCTTCGACCCGGTCACTCAAGGGCACCAGGACGTACTCCGGCGCGCTGCCCTCTTGTTCGACGAGGTCGTCGTGTGCGTGATGTTCAATTCGAACAAGACCGGCCGCTTCCCCATCACGGAACGACTGGACCGGCTCCGCGCGGCAGCAACTGACTTGAGCAACGTCACGGTCGACTCCCACACCGGCGGCTTGCTGGTCGACTACTGCCGCCGAGTCGGAATCGACGTCGTCATCCGTGGAGTCCGCGGCGTTCGCGACCTGGACTACGAAATGCCGATGGCCCGCATGAACCACGAGCTGGCCGGAGTCGAAACGTTCTTCATCGCTGCCGACCCCACCCTGGCCCACATCTCCTCCACCCTTGTCACCGCGATGAGTCAACAGGACCGTGTCCCGAATGACGATTTGAGCGAGCTTCTTCCAGCAGGTGGAGGTGGCAGCGAGGGTTTCTAGGACGAGCCCTGCGTGGTGAGGCGGACGAGTCGTTTGTAGCAGCAGAGGGCTGCTGCGAGGCCGAGGAAGGCCAGGTAGTTGCGGGGATGGCGTTCGTAGCGGTGGTTGAGTCGGCGGTAGCCGGTCAGCCAGGACATCGTCCTCTCGATCACCCACCGGCGCCGTCCGAGCCGTTGCGATGACTCGACGCCCTTGCGGGCGATGCGGACACCGATCCGTTTGCCGCGTAACCATTTCCGCAGGTGGGGCATGTCGTAGGCCTTGTCGGCGTGGAGGCGTTGTGGCTTGAAGTGGCGGCCGCGGTGGGGGTCGTGTCTCGTTTGGTGACCCGTGATCATGGGCTTCAGGGCGAGGCTGTCGTGGGTGTTGGCCGCGGTGACGCCGACGAGGAGGGGCAGCCCGTTCGCGTCCGACAGGACGTACATTTTCGAACCGGGTTTGCCCCGGTCCACGGGGCTCGGACCTGTGAGTTCACCCCCCTTTTAGCGCGGACGTGGGCGGAGTCGAGGACGGCACGTGAGAGGTCGAGGAGGCCGGCGTCGTCGAGCCGGTGCAGGATCTCCTCGTGGAGCCGACCCCAGACTCCGGCCCTCGACCAGATCAGGAAGCGCCGATGGGCCGTCGACTTCGATACCCCGAAGCAGGGTGGTAGAGCCCGCCAAGCGCACCCGCTGACAGGACGTAGATGATGGCCGCGAACAGCGTCTCATCAGGAGTGTCCTGCGTCCCCCCGCCCTGTGGCCGGACCCTCGACGGTGGGATAAGTGGTTCTGCGATCTCCCACAACCCGTCCGGAACAATCCAACTCCACGTCCCCCGTCCCATACCGAGACCAACGACGCCTCACCACATAGGACATGGTCTAAAGCAGCAAAAGAGCGCGCGTGTGCGGCAGGTGGGCACCGCCGATAGTGGGCCGAACAGGCACTGACGCCTGCGTCCTGCATGGCCTGCCACTGCCGTTCCGCCGCTCTACGCCCAGGGCGGAGCGGTGATCTGCATGTTGGTCCTGCCGAGCTGCCAGCGGCCGGGCGCTGCCTGGTGGAAGGCGGGGAAGCGGTGCAGGAGGCGCCCCAGTCCGTCCATCTGCCGGCGCTGCGGTTCCTGTACCGAAGCGGGGAGCGCGGCGAGGATGTCGGTCCGGGTCATCGGCTCGGGCGCGCGGGCGAGCAGGCGGGCCACCTGCGACAGCACATCGTCCCCGGCGGTGCCGCGCTGCGCCTGAGTCCAGTCGCGGCCGTGCACCTCGTGCTGGACGAACGGCTCGCCCAGGATCCTGAAGGCCTCCGTGCCGAACCGGGCGAGCTTCGCACGGGTGTCGCTGGAGAACCGGCTGCGGTTGAGGTACGCGTAGGCGCCAGCTGCGGCAACCGCCACTCCGGCGGCCACCGGGTGGGCTCGGGCCAGCCGCACCGCTCCGGCCAGGCCGTATCCAGCTCCCACGATCGTGCTGGTGCTGCCCTGCATGCCCGCCTCCGCCCTGCCGATCCTCCCCAGCACACCCCCGAACGGCTTCCCAGTTCGGGACGGCGACGCCCTGGCGGATCAGGTCACGGTCGGCGGCCAGGAGGACGACGGGGGCGAGCACGCCGGCAAGCTGGAGGATGCCGACGTCGCTCAGGTCCTCGTGGGCGAGTTTGTCGGCGGCCGCCGTCATGGGCAGCCCGTCCCCACAGACGACGTGCAGCAGCGGCACATACTGCTGCCACCACAGCCGCTCCGCCCGGGCGAGATCGAAGGCGCCGCCCTCCCGCTTCCGGTCAGCCAGCACACGGGGGACCTCCGCCCACACGTAGTGCGGGATGAACCCGCGCAGCGTCCCGTGCCGCATCCCGGCAAGGATCGAAGACGGCTGGCCCCGCTTCAGCGCCGCGGTGACGTCCGAGGTGAGCACCGAGGTGTCGAAGACTCCGAGCCGGAAGCCGCCACCGGTCAACGGCACGGGATAGGCGCTGCTGTACATGACGAGAGCGTAGGCCCCCAACAGGGCCGTTGTGTACGGGGTTTCTCCCGTGACGGAACGCGGGCGGGCCAGAGCCCGGCTCGTCCTAAAGGCCATGACGTCGTCAGGGCCTGTCCGTATCGTCTTCCCATGAGCGCGAACCCGGGCAACCAGAAGCTGAAACGGCATCACCACACCGTCCCTCGCCTGCTTCTGCGACGGTTCGCGGACGGCAAACAGATCATGCGGGTCCCACTCGACGGCACTGATCCCAAGCCCATCGGCATCGGTGACGCGACGGTCCGCAGCCACTTCTACTCGATGCAGGACGAGACCGGGCAGCGCGACAACACGATCGAGGACCTGTTGTCCGATCTCGAAGACCAGGCCGCCAGGGTGCTCAAGAAGGTCATCGACGAGCGTGTGTGGCCTCTGCCCATAGCCGACCGGGCGGTCCTGGGGGAGTGGGTCGCAGCGCAGTACGCGCGGATTCCGGCGGTACGGCGGGCGAACAACGAGATCGCCGACCAGCTCCTGAAGATGGAGATCGCCCTCGGAGGGAAACCCGAGGTACGCCGCCGCATGGAGGCTCAGGGAGAGGGGCCGGTGTCGGACGAGGAGGTGGACGCCGCTTGGGCCGAGCTGACCGACTTCTCCGGCTACTACGTTGAGCTGCCGGTCAATGACCACCTGCTCACCATGGCAAACGCGATGGCCACCGCCTACGAGAGGATGATGGCCCGCGCCTGGAAGCTGTGTCGGTTCGAGCACAAGACGCTGCTGCTGCCCGACCACCCCGTCACCTTGCTCCGTGACGAAAACGAACCGGAGTGGCAGGGCGTCGGTCTCGCCAACGCCGCCGCGATCATGGTTCCGATCGACCGCCAGGCGGCCATCATCATGGCGGCACCCGGTGGACCGGACGGCATGTTCCCCGCCAACGCCCAGGTGGCGAACGAGCTGAACCGCCGCTTCGCATGGAACTCGCGCATCGAGCTGTTCCATCACCCGGCCGACAATCCAGTCGCCGGGATCAAACTGCCCCCAGTCCGGGACCGCGAGGCCGAGTTCAGCCAGACCGCCGATCGCTTCCTCATGCCAGATGGCCCGTCGGAGGCGTTCAAGCTAATCCCGAGCGAAGGACCTCCCCCTAACGCCACAGCACCTCGACGCGGCCGGGGTTCCAATCGTTGAAGGGCCGGGTCGCGGGGCGAAGTCGCCCCGGCCTACCTCTCGGACATCGAGGCCGCCGACGCCCTGCCGCTGCTGTGGGTATGACCTGTGAGGCACGGGCCTGCAGCAGCGAGATGCTGCTGCTCCTGGTCGTGCTGCTCGCCATTGCGTGCAGCAGGTCGCTACCCGGCAAGCAGCAGCGGCCATCGCGGGGTGCCGCTCATGGTCCTGGTGGTGGTCCTCGGAGTGCAGCAGGGCGATGTCTCGGGTGCAGCGGTGCAGCATTTGCATGGGCCAGGCGGCACACGGGTGCTGCACGGGTAGCAGGCCGAGAAATGTTCGGGCTCTGGATCCGGCGCCGGCGATGTTCGATGCGATGCTCGCGGGCTGGATGCGGCAGCAGCAGAGCCGCCTTCTGGCGCAAAAGACGATCGCCGACCGAATGAGTCACGTCGGGGTGTCGGCGGATGACATGTCCGGGCGCGTACGGTGCCAACGTGCTGGGTGGCGCCAGCGTCCGGCACCGTCGCGAACGACGTCGACGCCGACCTCCACCACTAGCTCCGGCGCCACGAGGGTGACGTGCAGGCTCTCGCCCGAGCCCCACCCCGCGCTGAACGTCCATCCCGTCCACGGGTGGTCTGCGACCGGGGTGAGGAGCCCGGCGAGCGCCCGGCCCGCAGTATGCGGGAGCGTCGTGCTGCGTCCGATGTACCGCAGGCGCCCGCCGGTGTCGTACCGTCCCAGCAGCAGTGTGCGGGGAGCCGCCGGCGGCCCGGTGAACGCGCCAACGATAGCGTCCTCGGTCTCCCTGACCTTGCATTTTTTCCAGCCGCCCAAGGACGGCTCGTACACACCCTCCAGCCTCTTGAACATGACACCTTCGAGACCGACCGCCGTCCAGTTGGTCAACCACTCGCGCACGGTGGCCGGGTCGGTGGTCGACGGGCACAGCGTCCAAGGCACGGTGAGCCGGTGATCGGCGAAGAGTGCCTCCAGCGCGGCCCTGCGGCGGCTGTAGCTCCATCTGGTCGTGTCCGTGCCCGAGACCCTGAGCAGGTCGAAGGCGGCGAAGTGCGCCGGCCACTGCTCGGCCAGCCTGAGCGCGCCCGCGCCGCGCCGCTGCAAGCGGCCCTGCAACCGCTCGAACGCCAGGCGGCCCGCGGCATCCCATACGACCAGCTCCCCGTCCAGGGCCATCGCGTCGGGGAGCTGCGCGACGCCAGAGCGCAGCTCAGGGAAAGACGGTTCGAGGGCGGTGCCCTTGCGGGAGCGCAGCACCAGGCCGTTAGCGTCCCACGACAGCAGTGCACGCCAGCCGTCCTTCTCCAGACTTTGAGGTGTCTCATGAGACATCAGCTCGCGCCTGGGCCCCAGAAAGGATCAAGCACTGCAGGGGTCGCTCGTGTCAGGATGCTGGGCATGTCTGGTCGCGCTCTGAGTTTCGGAGTGGTGGCGGCAGCATACGAACGGTTCCGGCCGGGGTATCCCGCGGAGCTGTTCGACATGGTGATGGCATACGCGGGGCACCCGGTTCGGACCGCCCTCGAGACCGGCGCTGTGACAGATTTCTGTGACTCTCTCCTGTATCGACCATTTGGGGCACCGATGCACCATGTTGACGGCCCAACAGATACCGGGAGCCTGGGAACACCGGCCTGTGGTAACGCACCGCCAGCGCCCGCCACCCCACGGAAAGCACTCACCCGAAGTGAGTCGCGGGCACCGGCAAGACCCCTACCGTACCGGGTTCACCGAGCGGCCCAAGGGGCGCGGCCTCCCACCCAGAGATGACGTCCCGTATGGGGCGCGAGGTCGGGCGGGAGGCGTGCTCGCCGATGGTCAGCGGTACAGCTTCTTGGAGGACGTGTAGATCATGCGTCCGACACCGGTCATGTTGCCGACGTGCGACCAGCGCTCCTGGCAGTTGGACCACCGCTGGTAGCGCTTGATGGCCCAGGTCTGCTTCCAGATACCCCGCTTGGCGATGAAGATGCTGCGGGCGGGGATGGTGTACTTGATGGTCTCGGCGTCGCTGATGTTGGCGGAGAGTTCGAACTCGAAGCCCGCCATGGCAGCGTCCTTCTCCTTGTTCTTCTTGTTGATCTTGGCCCGGGCCTTGCCTCGCAGAATGGACAGGGAGGGCAGCTTGCCGGTGACCATGCCACGGCCGGCGTAGGTGTGGGTGAAGGTGAACTGCTGCTCTTGCGGGGCGTCGGCGCCGTTGCGCCAGGTGAGCTTCTCGGGACGGCTGTCCCAGCCCTCACGGATCAGGATGGGCGTCACGCGGTCGACAGGCTGGCAGGTGTCGCCGCCCGGCGCTCCGGCGAGGGCGACCTGGTCGGATGTGCCGCCCCGGCCGAAGGCGGAAGTGAACACATCAGTCACCGAAGTGCCGGCGACGACGCCCGCGACGAGCCCGCCGGTGAGTACGGCGACGATCAGCGGCCGGGTCTTACGGTTCGTGACAGCAGACATGCAGATGCTCCCTCAAGGAACGAGTCGATGAAGCAGCCACCCCTGGGCGGACGCTCAAGAGGTGGGCCGTGTGGACGGCAGCTCGCCCCGGTCGTCGACACCGGCAGATGGCGAGAGAAGACGCGGCGGACCCGGATGCGCCGTCGACGTCTGGCGCGGCCTGGGTGAACCGGTCGATGGCCAAGAGCCTGCCGGGCACAGCCACCGGGGACAACACATCACGGCGGACGGGACAGTCCCGCCTTGTCTGCGCAGGTCAGCGATAGTGTCCGCAACACGCCAGCCGGCGTCTTGGAGGGGTCTTCCGGTACTGGACGGGCCGGGACTGTCCCGGACGCCCGAAGATCTAGCGGGACAGCTGCCAGGCGAAACAACCTCCTTGCCGAGTCGCGAACCACGCGGCTGGTGAAGGAGAGTGTGATGGAACAGCAGACCGTGCTCCCGCCCCCGCGGAAGGCACCCACGAAGCAGACCGCGGCGAAGGGACGTCGGCCGGCCCCGGTATCGCACCGCAAGCGCCGGGCTCCCCGGGCGGGCGTCAAGAAGATCGTGGCGGCTGTGGCGGGACTTGTTGCCGGGTTCGTGCTCTCGCTTTTGGCCGGCATGCTGCTGGCCATCCACGGCCCCTCGGACTCGTCAGTGGCTGGCGGCCCGTCGGTCACTCTTCGGCCGGAAGCCCCGGCAGCGCCCAACCCCGCGCATGCAGAACCGACCAAGCCCGCCAAGCCCCGTCCGGTCAAGGCCAGGCCCGCGAAGGCCAAGAAGATAGTGCTGCGGTCCGGTGACACGCTGTGGGAGCTGGCGCGCACGCATGGCACGACCGTGAAGGCGCTGCAGGGGCTCAATCACCTGGGAGCGTCGACCCTGATCTACGCCGGACAGACGCTGCACGTTCCCGTGAAGCCGGACGCTTCCGGTTCCGCCCGGCCCCCGGCGGGCACACCACCGGCCGCCGCGGCTTCGACGGGCCGGCTTCCGGGCACGACCCCCACCATGAAGCCCGCCAAGCCGGCCAAGTCCGTATCGAACGCCGTCATCGCTTATGCAAAGGGCCAGCTGGGCAAGCCCTACGTCTGGGGCGGCACCGGGCCTCGCGGCTTCGACTGCTCGGGGCTGGTGATGCGGGCCTGGGAGGCAGCCGGGGTGACGCTGCCGCGCACCACATGGGGGCAGATCCACGCCGGGACCGCCACCACCCGCAGCCGCCTGGTGCCCGGTGACCTCATCCTGTCCTACGGCGGCGGCCACGTCGGGCTGTACATCGGCAACGGGCGGGTCATCCACGCGCCCCGGCCCGGCACCGTGGTCACCATCGCGCCGCTGCCCAACTCCGCCCACGTCGTCGCCTACCGCCACATACCCCGGTGAACGATCGAGCTGGCAGTGCGGACGATGTGTCCTCGTGGCAGCCGCCCCGCTCCTCGAACTTGGCTGAACAATGCTGGAGAACCGCGCTGATGTACGGATCAACTGCATTTAGGCTCCCTTGGTATTCACGAGACAAGGGAGTGGTGATGGGACAGGGGCCCGACCCCACAGCGGCACACAACACTGCACAGTTCATGGAACTGATGCGGCAGTTACGCCGCTGGGCGGACCTGAGCTACCGGCAGCTGGAACGCAACGCCACCGACGCAGGCGACGTCTTGCCACGCGCGACGATCTCCGCCGCGCTCAGCCGCGACGAGCTGCCCCGGGCCGAACTCCTCGCCTCCTACGTCCGGGCGTGCGGCGGCGACGACGCCACCGTGACCGCATGGCTCGACACCCGACGCCGCCTGTCCATATCCACCACCCCGACACCGCCGCCCGCCGACGACACCGCATCGCGAACCACTGCCCATAAGGACGACGACCCGCCGCCGAAACCGGCGCAGGCCCCCGCCGAGGCAGCCGCCATAGGAGCGACCGCCGAGACGCAGGGCCCGGACACCGATCCCGTCGGCGTACCGAGTACCTCGCCACCGGCACCCCCGCATCCGTCCCCTGCGCCGCCCACCTCCGCGTCACCAACTCCCATGCCGCCGACCCCTGACAGCCCAGCCGACAACGCCGCTCAGCCAGCAAACGCTCAGTCGAACTGGCGCCGGCAAGGGCCACTGGTCGCTATCGCCGCGTGCACGGTCATCGGAATAGTCACCCTGGCCCTATGGCCGACCCATGGCGGGCCGAGCACAGACGCCAGGGGCACGCATACCAGCACCCCGCGCAGCAACACCTCGCCCAGCGCACAGAAGCAGCAGACGTCATCGCCCGCCAAAAGGCCGACCACCGACACCAAACACACAGCCTCCCCCACCGCCTCACCAGCCGAACACGAAAAAGCGCCCGCCCCTCGTCGCGGCCACAACCCGACGCCCGTTTCCGCTCGGCTGCCAGCGGCCGGCTGGACCCGCATCCACCCCGCCTCCTCCCCCTCTCTCTGTCTCACCGAGGGACGCGAACGCAACGGACGCACCCAACGTGAGATCGCTGTTCAGCACTCATGCGCAGACGCCCCTCTGCCTCGCGTCTACCTTGAGAAGCTGAGCGGATCCACCTATCGCATCCAGTGGCACAACCCCGACCCCGGCAAAGGCATCGGCTGCCTGGCCGTCGACGGAGCTTCAACCGCCCCCGGAGCCCTGCTCGCTCCGCGTAACTGCGCTGAGACTGGCAGCCAGAAGTTCCGCCTCGAAGCCTCCGGCACCGGCTTCCGCCTCCGGCCGCTCCACAGCGGCCTGTGCATCGGTTTCCTGCCCCCCAACACCGACGGCGCGGAAGCCGCGCAAACCGACTGCACCGAAGCCACCAGCGAGGCATTCACCTTCACCACCAGCTGAGCCGAACACCGTGACGCACGACGCCCGTCGATGGCGCGCACGCACGCAGTCGGCCGAGACGGCCGCGGTGTACCGCTTCCGGACGACGGTGCTCTGAGGTCACCTGGCTCGGGTAGTGGGCCGGGCACATCGTGTGGTGGTGGGCGCTGGCTATTACGCCGTAATAGGCAGCGACGCCATTACGGCGTAATGGCGTCGCTGAAGGCAGGTCAGGCTCCGCTACCGTCCTGCGGCGGCCCGGCTGCGCCCCGCTCCCCCGTTGGTGGAGGAGGTCGGGGCGTCGGTGGAGGTTGCCGTGGGAGCAATGAAGACGTCTTGGCGAGCGCACCTCATGTACGTGACGTCAATCAGGGGCGCTCTGTGGGACGTCAGGTCGCACGGCGGAGAGGGACGACGACGTTCTCCCCCATGCGCTTGGGCTCGAGGCGGTAGTACTTGATGTGCCCGATTCGCTCGGTCTCCTCGAGCCAGCCGGCCTCGATGACCTGTTTGCGGGTCCGGGAGAACACGGGCGGAGCCATGCCGACCAGCTTGGCCAGGTTGGCGGCGGTCTCCAGGACGGCGCCGGACCGGTCGGTCGGATGCAGGGCGTACAGCATGACGACGAGTCGCTGGTTGGCGGTCATGCCGACGGTCTTCTCGAGAAGCTCGAGGTTCTTCTGCTTGTCCTCGCTGCTGATCACTGGGCCTCCCACCGTGCAGGGGCGTTGTCGTCGAATCCTGGGATGTCTGGCGGGTTGCACGTCTTGACGGCTTCCCGCTGCTCGAGTCCTGTGCCATGGAAGGCGATGTACGGGCTGATCCGGTAGAAGTTGTAGTTCCCGATGCGTCCTCGGACGACCAGGATGCGGTGCTTGGCCAACTTCCTGTTGATCTTCCCTACCGCGTCGGTGGACATTCCTACCCTTTTGGCGATGTCCGCTCCGGTGGCCCTCAGCGGCTCCATGCCTTCGGGCGACACCCCGATCCACCACAGAACCAGGAACTTCTGGCTCGGCGTGAACGCCTTGGACTCGCTGATCGCCTCGACGCGCGCCTTGTCGACCTGTGTGTGCCTGCCGGAGAAGGCGTACGGCGCGTAGGGGATCGGCTCGCCGGTGTCGGCGTCGACCAGCCTGCGTACTGCTCCCAACGGTCCCTCCGTGCAAGGGGGGTTTGGCGGTTCATGAGGGGCGGCCGTGAAGCCGACCAGATGAACCTAACGTACATGAGCAGGAAGTCAATCAACTCCGCCTGTCAGCCGTGTCGTCTGCCGTGACGCTCATGAATCGAGCCGCCCGGACACGGCAGTTCTGCCGCCGACTCATGTACGTCACGTCAATTTGCCGCTGTTGCAGGAACTGGGTACCCAGTTCCTAGGAACGCCCTGTACGGCCACAGGAACTGCCTGGCAGTTCTGCCGATCGTGGTTGTTCGAGGAGTTCCTGCAGGTCAGAGGCCTCTTTGGGGCCGTGCTCTCTTACTATGGAAGCCGCCCCGCCGTTCGGCATCGGTCACTGCAGCCGGGCGACCAGCGGGAGCGGTCGTCGGAAACCATCACCAGGAGCCAGCGCGGGCAGGACGAATGAGCCTCAGCTCCCTCACGGGTCGCCCCCGGGCCCGCCGGTTCACACTGCACCGGACCCCGCCCGTCGCGGCCGGCTGGCGACACACAACGCCCATGCCGACCCCACCGCTTTCCGGCGCGCACGGTCCGGAACACGACGAAACGGATGCGCGCCGGGAAGTGGTGGGGCAGCGGGGTCCAGGGGCCGGCGAAGGCCCCTGGTACCACGCTGCCCCACCACTTCCCGGATCGGACCACGTACCCGAGCTGCTTCACGGAGGGTGTGTTCTCTGCGGCATGGGCGTTTGTAACCCGCACCCGAGGGGCCACAGGTTCCAGCAGGAGACTTCTGGGCGATTGGGTTCGGCGTGGCTATTACGCCGTAATAGAGGGCACCGCAGCCGCTGCGCCGATGTGGCGTCAGGCGCGCGATGGTGGCGCTCAGTCGACCGCTGCGACAGCCGGGTGACTGCCGGTTCGATGTCACCGAGTCCGGCTATTACGGCGTAATAGGTCGTGGATGCTGTCCTCAGGGCTCCTGACACCCAGAAAAGATCCATCAACTAACGTATCGATGCTTCAATAGATCTTGAACGTTAGTAAGGTGTCATCCATGAGTTCGCCAGCCACCTCCAGCGACCGCGAGAAGGTCGTCTCCAAGCTGCCGGGATGGCTCCGGCAGAAGCTCAAAATCCGAGCCGCGCAGCACGGCGTCGAGATCCAGGCAGCTGTCGAGGAAGGCATCAGGGACTGGTGCGGTCTCGCCTCCACTCCCGCGACGGTCGACACCGCAGGTGCCGACTCGTTCTCGACCTTCCTGCCGCCCGGTCAGTGGGATGAGTTCCGTCAAGTCGCGGCCGACCGCCGCGTTTCCCTGATTCAGGGCCTCGCCCAGTCCGTCCAGCTGTGGCTCGACTCGAACCCGGTGCCGGACATCGCACGGCCTGAGATCACCCGTCGCATCATCGTCTGCAACCAGAAGGGCGGTGTCGGCAAGACGGCGATCACCGCCGGTCTCGGCGAAGCACTGGCCGAGGACGCGAACAGCCTGCACGCCGTCCGGGTGGCGAAGGCGCTCGCCGAGGCGCTCCGCGACAGCGACGATGAGGCCGGTGACGACCCGCTGAGCATCGAGAGCCTGCCGGGGCTCGGACTGCGGGTGTTGCTTGTGGACTTCGACCCGCAGTGCCACCTCACCAACCAGCTCGGGGCCGCGCCTCTGCCGATGAACGGTGACAGCCTCACCAACCACATGGCGGGCGATCCGAAGGGTGACCTCCGCGATCTCATCGTCTCCGTCGACGACGAGACCTTCGGCGGCCGACTCCACCTTCTGCCCGCCTGCAACGACGCCTTCCTCCTCGACGTCCGCTTGTCCGCCGTACGGGCCAGGGAAGCGGCGCTGGAGCGTGCGCTTGCTCCGCTCGAGGCCGATTACGACGTGATCCTCGTCGACTGCCCGCCCAGCCTCGGCCTGAGCATGGACGCCGCCGCGTACTACGGCCGCCGGCGCGACGGCGAGAGGCCGGGTCAGTCCGGCGCTTTGATCGTGGTGCAGGCCGAGGACAGCTCGGCGGACGCATACGAGTTGCTCACCACGCAGATCGATGACCTGCGCGGCGACTTGCAGGTCGACATCGAGTACCTCGGCATCGTCGTCAACCTCTATGACTCGCGCCGCGGCTTCATCGCCACCTCCTCGCTCCAGGGGTGGGTCGACATAAAGGATCCACGGGTCGTCGGGCTCATCGGTGACCTCAAGGAACAGAAGGAAGCAGTCCGGATGAAGCGGCCCCTGCTGTCCTACGCACCCAAGTCGCAGCAGGCGATCGGCATGCGCGCACTGGCCCGGGAGATCGCATGAGCAAGGCCGATCAGCTGGGAGCGGGCCGGTTCGGCGGGGGAGTGCGCTCCGTCAGCGCGCGCCGCCAGGCCGTCGCCGCCGCCACTGGGGTACCGACCGAGGGTGTCGCCCCGCCCACCGAGCTTCCGCCACATCGCATCAGCCTCAACCCGGACAATCCCCGTTCCAGCCTTGGTGATCTCACCGATCTCGCGGGGAGCCTGAAGACGCACGGCCAGAAGCAGGCGATCACGGTCATGAACCGTGACGCCTACATCAAGGTCAACCCCGAGCGCGAGGCCGACCTCGAGCCGGACACCGCGTACGTCGTCATCGACGGCAGCAGCCGTCTCGCCGCTGCCCGCGAAGCGCAGCTCGCCGCTGTGAAGGTGATGGTCAGCGACGACCAGGGCACCAACTCCGAGGAACTCCTGGAGTCCGCCCTTGTCGCCAACATCCACCGGCACGCCCTCGGTGAACTCGATGAGGCTCGGGCTCTGCGACGCCTGCTGGCCATCCACGGCAGCCAGACCGCGCTGTCCAAGCGGCTCCACCGCTCGCAGGGCTGGGTGTCGCAGCGTCTGGCCCTGCTCAATCTGACCCCCGATCTGCAGAGCCGTATCGGTGAGGAGCCCATCGATCTGCTGCGAGCCGTGGCCAACAAGCCGGCCGCGGAGCAGGAGGCGGCGCTCCAGGAGCTCAAGAACGAGCGGGCCCGGAAGGAGGAGGAGAAGCGCGACCGGAAGAAGGAACGCGAGAGCGAGACGGCGTCGTTCGCGTCTCTGCCGCAGCCGGGGGAGCCGGAGGGCTATTACGGCGTAATAGGAGACGGCGAGCCGAGCGCACCGGCGGGGACCGGTCAGGGGGAACGGAGTGGCGGTATAGGAGCCGGTCGGCAGGCTGGGATGCCCGATGGCTATTACGGCGTAATAGGGGGCGCCGAGCCGGGCGCGTCCGCCGCGGGGGAGTCGCCCGCTCCCAGTCAGTCGTCTGGTGAGTCGTCGGCCCCGGGTGGCCCGTCGGCTTCGGAGGCTTCGTCGGTTTCAAGTGCCTCGTCGGCCTTGGGTGCCTCGTCGGTGCCGGGCGCTGAGGAAGCGGATGTGCAGCAGCCGGTGCCGGAGCCGCGGACGGAGGCGTCCGTTTCCAGGGCGCAGGTGGAGGCCTCGGCGGGCGCCTATGCCCGCCGGGTGCCGTACAACGAGCCGGGCACCCTCGCCATGCTTCTGGACCGGAACATCGAGAGCGACGACGACTTCTTCGACTTGATCCGGTTTCTGAGCAAGAAGGGGCAGGAGCGGGACCCCGCCCGGCTTGCCGAACTGGCGCAGCACTTCGCCGAGCAAGCCGCCGTGCAGAGCGAATGATCCGTACGGACTGAGCGGAAGGGCCGACCCTCACAAAGGGTCGGCCCTTCCGCTTGCACTGCCTCCGGCTATTACGCCGTAATAGGTCGGCCCCGCCGTACGCCGCAGCGGCTCTACAGGGTGATGTCGATCTGTTCGACGTCGGTGAACTCCACATCCAGGCCCTGGGCGCGGGTGTTGTCTGCCCGGAAGTACATCTCTCCGAGGCCTTCTGCCGCGATCCGCTGCAGCTGGTCCTCGGTGGCGCCGGCGTCTCGCGCCTGGAAGAGCCGTTCGGCCCACTGCGGGGGCAGGGCCTGGGTGATGTCGCGGATGCGGGCGTCGTCGGTGGTGCCCGGGGCGGCGGTGAAGCCGAATCTGGCCCGGGTGGCGAAGACCAGGCCGTCGGTGCTGGCGGCCTTCTGTTTCGCCCGTGCCCGGACCTGCGGCTGCCAACGGCGGCGTACCTCGCGCTCCAGGCGGGCGGCGAGATCGCGGCGGGGTTGCTTCAGCCGGCCGGTCACGTACCGTTCCACGGTGCGCTGGGAGACGCCCAGCAGTTCGGCGACCCGTCTGGTGCCCTTGAGCTGCTTGACGAGGTAGCGCATCTGGGCCGGGGCGCTCTTGGGGATGGGGCGGGTGAACGCCTGCTCCAGCGCCCGGTCCAGGCTGTCCCCTACCGAGTCCATCGTCGGCTACTCCCCTTCGGCGGCGGTGCCGTCGTTCTTGATGTGGTTGGCGATGTTGAAGACACCGCCGTGCTGCTCGAACTGTTGCTCCGCCCACAGCACGGTCTGCGTGCCCTGATGCTTGACCATGCCGGGGCTCACGCCCAGGCGGAATGTGCCGGGGGCGGGCTTGCCTTCGGTGGTGTACGGCAGGAAGTCCAGCGGGCTGGGGCCGGGGGAGGGGTAGACGAGGGCATCGGTGCCGATGGCCACGGGGTAGCGGCCGGTGGCAGCCGCCGTCTTCATGATCTTGCGGTGCATATTGACCCGGACGGTCGCCAGGACTGCTGCCCGGATGTCAGGGCGCCAGGTGGGGCGGGCGAGCGCCGGCCACGGCTCGTAGTACGGCACCTGCCCGCGATTGCGCTGGCGCAGTTTGCCGATGCCGCCCTTGGCCGTGGCCTTGATGGCCTTGAGCACGAGGGACAGCGTCGGGTCGGCGTGCCGGGAGCGGGCCATGGCCTGCAGGAATGCCTCACCCTCCAGGGCGGTGCTCACCCCGAGGTCTGCCATGGTGGCGATGTATGCGTCGCGCAGCCGCTTGTACCAGGGGTCGAGGTAGCGGCCGGTGCGGGTACGGACGTAGGCCTCGACCGGCGCGACCTCGAAGCCGAGTTCCCGTGCGTAGGCCAGGGTCGGTGTGGCGTACCAGGCGGGGCCCTCGGGCCGGTTGCCTCGTGGCGTGAACGGTGACGGGAGCCGGCCGGCGTCCAGCGTGCAGCCGTTGACCTCGACCTGGGAGAGGTCGAGGTGGGAGAGGTCCACCAGCCATGAGCCGGGCAGCGCGGGGTCGAAGCGCGGGTTGCCGGTGAGGTGGGTCGGTCCGTCCAGCCCGACGGTCAGGCCGTTGGCGGCCGCTGCGAACGCCATGTTGACGTCGATGGCGACCAGGTACGGCTCCATGCACTCGTCGTCGGTGAGTTCCCGGCACCAGTCGTACGGTTCCTCCAGGAGCATCTCGGCCGGGGTCCGCTGGTGGTGGCGGGCAAATCGGCCCTTGAGCAGCGGGTGCTCGTCCGGGACCTCGCACTCGACCACGTCGTACACGTGGGTGAGGGCGTCGGTGTTGAACGCCTGCTGGAACTCTCCGGTGCCGGGGTCCTTCTCCGCGCGGGTCGGCGGGCGCAGCGCCGTCATCAGTTCCAGGCCGGTGACCGCGGTGGTGCCGCGCGGGGTCATCACCCGCTGCGCGTAGGTGCCGAGGAAGCGTGCGAGGTCGGCGGCGGGCATGGTCGGCAGGCGGGGGGCGTTCTTGTCGTCCCACTCCTCCACGGGCAGCGCGCCCCAGGACGGGATGCACAGCTGTACGCAGCGGCGGCGGGCGCCTTCGGGTTCGCGGTAGATGCGGGCCCACGAGCCGAAGCCGAGCTGGGTCAGCTGCAGGTCCGCTTTCTTGACCTGTTTGACCACCTTGTGGCTGTCCTTCAGCCGTCCGGCGCGTCGTTCTTCGGGAGAGAGGGTGACGGGCAGGCCGTAGCGCTCCAGGGCCGGGGGGGTCAGGACGAGGACGGGGTCGGCGTCACGGCCGTTCCGGTGCAGCCGGGACTGGCCGAGCCGGGCCTCGGTCAGCGTCCAGTCCACCAGTGCCGCAATGCTCTTGGCGGGTACGTCCAGGACCAGGCCTCCCACGCAGTAGGCCACCATCTGGTCGCCGTCGAGGTCGATGACGGCGAGGGGGCCGTTCTCGAAGCGGGCAGCGGTGGTGTCGGCCGTGGTCGCGGACGGGGCCACGGCCTGGGAGTCGGCCGGCTTCCTCGGTGCGGGCCTCGGCCTGGGCGGGGTCGTGGGCGTCGGGCTGGTCCGTAGAGGGGGCTCGGGCGCGGTGGTCGCCGTGGTGCGCGTGTCCTGCTGCTGGGGGGCAGGGACTGGGGGTGGCTGATGGTCCGTGGGTGCCTTGGGTGCGGGGTGCTCCGGAGGCTCCGGGCGCTCCGGGGGAGTGGTGGACGTCTCCTGCGGCGCCTGGGGCGGTACGGGGAACCGTTCGGCGAGCTTTTCCAGGAAGCGGGCGTAGGCGGCCCGTTGGGGCGGGCGGGGCTCGTTCTTCCCGGATTCCCAGCTGGCGACCGTCTCGCGGCGGGTCGCCAGCGCGGCCGCGACCTGAGTCTGGCTCAGTCCCGCGGCCTCCCGCAGGCGCCTGCGCTCGGCGGGCGACGGCAGGTCGTTCTGGGCGACTTCTTCCAGCAGCGCGTCGACCGCGCTGAACAGCTCGTCCTGAGTGGGCACGAAAGCTCACCTCCCAGGCACACCCTATCCCGGCCGCTCTCTAGATCGCCCATCGAATCGCTTGCGGATCGCACATGACTCCGGTGGGGGGACTGGCGGGGAGGCCTGTGGCGGGGGTAGGGCGAGCCGGGCGCCGGGGCGCGGAGAGGCGAGGGCGCTAAACGGTAGGGACCGGGGTGGTAGGGACCGAGGGGTCAGGGACTGAAGCTCCAGGGTCCGGAGGGACTTTGGTCCCTGAAGAGTTTTGCCTGGTCAGGTGGGGTGGCCCTTCCCGTTCAGGGACTGTAGGGACTCAACTTCGCCATTATGACGGGAACATGGATGGACATGCGTATGCGGGCGCGCGTGTGAACACACCACAAGATCAGTAGTGCAGGTACAGCTCATAATTAGGCACTCTTGGTCCCTTCAGTCCCTGTTCACGTCCGGGAGGCGCCTTTGACCTGCGCTTTCCTCGCAGGGACGCAAGGGTCCGAAGGGACCCGGCGCAGGGACGGTCTTCAGTCCCTGCCGGGAGAGGCATGCCCCCGCCGGAGGTTCGTTCGAACCCGGGTCCAAGGCCCCGTCGCCCACTCGGGAAATGCGACGAACCGGCTTCTTCCAGTGCGTCCGTGGGGCGTTGCCCCCCTCCGCAGGGACTCAAGGGACCGAACAGTCCGATACGGCGGCACGCGGGGGAGGTGGCTACGCAGCCCGGGGACCCGGCGGCCCTAGACTCTGTGCGAAAGACAGTCCCTTCGGTCCCTCGGAACGCCTCACGCCCCTGCCTGGCCTGGTGGTTCGCCCCCGTGCAGGGACCGAGTACAACAGCGACGAGGACGATCCACGTGCCGAGCCCCGGTGAGACCCGCGCGCCTGCCGCTCAGGCCGGTCCGGGGACACCTCACGCCGTGGCCCGCTGGTGCGCGGCGCAGGGCTGGCCGGTCCATCCGCTCGCACCGGGGCGCAAGACGCCTGCCGCGAACTGTCCGGCCTGCAGGGACCGGCACCACGACCCCCGGACGTGTCCGTGCCGGGCGGCGGGCCGGGCCTGTCATGGTTTCCATGCCGCGACGACCGATCAGGAGCGCATCGACGCCTGGTGGGGGCAGAGTCCCTCGGCCGGTGTCGGTGTCGCCTGCGGGCCCGCGGGACTCGTCGTCATCGATGTCGATGCCCATCCGGCCCCGGTGCCGGATCGCGGCCGGCTGCTCCCCGGCATTGCGATTCACGAGACCGTGGACCTGGGCGGTCTCGCCTCGGGATTCGACACGCTGGCGTTGCTGGCGGCCTTCCGCGGGCAGCCCGATCCGGCCCGGGACGAAGGCACGCTGCGGGTGCGGACGCCGTCGGGTGGCCTGCACATCTGGTACCGGGTCCCCGAGCCGGGCACGCGGTTGCGCTGCTCGACGGGGTCCAGTCCGAAGGTGGCGCTGGCCTGGCAGGTCGACGTACGAGCACACGGCGGGTACATCGTCGCGCCCGCCACACGCACCGCCCAGGGCACGTACGAGGCGCAGGGCCCTGCCCGGACGCCGGCGCCGCTGCCTGCCTGGCTGCACGCGGAGTTGGTGCGGACCGGCCATCTGATCGCTCCGCCTGCGCCGGGACCGCCGGCGAGCGGCGGGGCGGTACGGCGCACACGGCGGGGCACGTCGGCGCGGCGGGTTCTCGCGCCGTTGGTGGAGGAGGTCGTGCGCTGCGGGACCGCGCCGGAGGGCACCGGTTTCACCGGGAAACTCAACCGGGCCGCCTATACGGCAGGTGGGCTCGTGGCCGCCGGGCACCTCGAGCAGACGGAGGTGCGTACGGATTTGCTGGCCGCGGCGCACAGCGCGCGTCCCTGGCAGGAACGCCGTAACGAGAAGATCATCGATGAGGGGCTCGCCGCAGGGGGCGCGCGCCCATTCCACCTCGAAGGACGTACATGAGCAGCGCCGAGAGCACGCCGCGGTTCGATCCCCAGGCTGCCGCTCAGCAGATGCTCGAGCTGCAGGAGCACGAGCCGGCCACCGCCGTCCTGCCCGCGCAGGTCTCCCCGCCTCAGACCCTCTCGCCGCCGGACAGCGTGCGGCAGGAGCCGGTGCTGCTGCCGCCGCACCTGAGTGACCGCGGCAACGCCCGTCTGTTCGTGCAGCTGTACCGCGACCGGTTCCGGCATGTCGAGGGCCTGGGCTGGTTCGCGTGGGACGGCTACCGCTGGAAGCGCACAGGCGGGGAGAAAGCGGCCCTGTGGGCGGCCGGCGAGATGGCCGAGGACCTGCCGGAGACCGACCCGCTCGGACGGTACAGGGACCGCGAACTGGCCACGCACAAACGGCGGACGCTGTCCACGACGGGGATAAAGGCGCTGCTCACCCAGGCGAAGGCCGCTCCGGATCTGTCGGTCGATCCCGACACGCTGGACGGAGACCCGTACACGCTGTGCACCCCGGCCGGCGTGGTCGATCTGCGCACCGGTCAGCTCCACAAGCCCGACCCGAAGCGGGACTTCCACTCCCGCGCCACCAGTGTCGCGCCGCAGCACATGCCCACCCCCCGGTGGGAACGCTTCCTGGCCGACACCTTCGGGGACGACGGCGAGGGCCGGGAGATGATCGGCTTCCTGCACCTGCTGCTGGGCTACTCCATCACCGGCGACGTCGGCGCCCAGGTGCTGCCGTTCCTGCACGGCGAGGGCAAGAACGGCAAGTCCGTCCTGCTCGACACGATGATCCAGATCCTGGGCGACTATGCGGACGCCGCACCTCCGGGCTTCTTGATGGACCGCGGCGCGTTCTCCGAGCACTCCACCGAGCTGACGGAACTGCACGGCCGGCGCCTGGTGGTGTGCAGCGAACTGAAGCCCAACGACAAGTTCGACGAGGCCCGGGTCCGCCTCCTGACCGGCGGCGACAAGATCAAGGCCCGGCGGATGCGGCAGGACTACTTCTCGTTCACGCCGACCCATCATCTGTGGCTGCTGGGCAACCACCGTCCCGAGGTGTCGACGGGTGGCTTCGCGTTCTGGCGGCGCATCCGGCTGATCCCGTTCATCCGGATCGTGCCCGCCGCGCGGCGCATCGACAACCTCGCCTTCGAGCTGGTCCGTGACGAGGGTCCCGGCATCCTCAACTGGCTGATCGAGGGAGCGCGCCGCTACCTGGCCACCCGGGATCCGCTCGACGGGCCGGACCGGGTACGGGTGGCGACCACGGAGTACGCGCAGACCGAGGATCACATCGGCCGTTTCCTCAACGAATGCTGCATCCGGGAGACCGCCGGCCAGGCCGAGCTGCGGGTCGAGCAGGGCCTGCTGTACAGCACGTATCAGGGGTGGTGCACCGCGGGGGAGGGCATCCGGCCCGCCAGTCCGCGGGCCTTCGCCACGCGCGTCCGGCAGGAACTGGGCCTCACCTCTCCCGCCGCCATGATCAAGTCCAACGGCCGCAAGTACTACCCGGGGATCGCCCTCACGGGGGCCGAATGACCACCCCGTCCCGTCGGCAGGCCGTACGGCGGCCCCCCGGCCCCGCCAGGTGGCCCTTCTACGATGGACAGCGAACGGCCGTTTCCGCGGCCGGCTCCCGCCCGGCTCGCCGGGACGCCCACAGCACGACACATACACACCGGGCCGGACCCTTCGGCGGGGCCCGGCCGACGAAGGAGGGGCTGGAGCCATGAGCTCGCTTCTGAACGAGAGCGACCTCATCCACGAAGCGCAGGTGGTGTGGCTGGAGCCCCTGGACGGCCTCGACTACGTACGCCAGGCGCTCGACAAGACCAGGCGCCGCAACACCAAGCCGCCGTACGCCCGGGACGGGCGCATGGTCGGCTACGCCGTCCTCGACGACGGAGCGGAGGCCGATCCCGACAGCGGGCTGTACCGGCGGCGGGTGTTCTTCCTGCTTCCGCACGACCGGGACAGCCTTCCCGAGGGGCTGTACCGGGAAGGGGCGCCCGGCGAGGCCGTGGATCCGCGCACCATCGAGCCGAAGAAGCCCGGGAGCAAGACGCCCCGGTCCCAGAGCGGGCCGTCCGCCATAGCCACGGTCGCGTCATGAGCCGCGGTGCGGTAGCGGTGCGGTAGCGGTGCCGAGGGCTCCCGGACACGAAGTCAGGCGGCTTGGAGGTCTTCGGGCGGCTGGGAAGGGTCCGGGCGGCCGGCCGCTTCGGTCGCTCGTGCGGTGGAGGGTTCGGGTGGAAGGCCTCGGTGAAGAAACGGTCATCCAGGTTCGGTCGAGAGTCGCTTGAGTCGCTACGAGTACAGAGGCCCAGAAACGGCGATCGGGGGTCAGCGACTGAAGGACAGCGACTGAGCGAGGCCTGCGTAGCTGTTGGGTCGCTGCTCGGTAGCTGTGTAAAAGACCAGGTCAGGGGCCGTTTCGGAGGCGAACAGCGACTGAAGCGACTCAAGTTCCGGGTATATGGATACATTCGTGTGTGCGTGCGTGCGCGTGTGTGCGCGTGTAGGCGTTATATGTAGGGAACTTGAGTCGCTTGAGTCGCTGTTTGGGGGTTTTCAAGGCTTTGACCTGCAGGTTTGGCAGCGACTGAAGCAGCGACTGAAGCAGCGACCCAGGGCTTTTCGGTCGCTGCGGGTTCCTCTTCGGTCGCTGGCGCACTCCCGAGACGGAGCGCTTTCTGCGTTCACCTCATCCCGCCTTTACGACTCCTTCGCTACTGTGTTCCCATCTTTGAGTCGCTTCGGTCGCTAACGGGGGAACACATGACCGATGAGCTGCGGGTTTTGCGCAGCGACTCACTGCAGCCCGCCGCAGTCGAAGCGGGTGCCTTGCAGTCCCTGGCCATTGCCCGATGGTGTGCCAGCCGCGGCTGGCCGGTTCATCCACTGGCCCCGGGACGCAAGACGCCCGCAGGTAACTGCGCGCTCTGCCGTGAGCCCGGGCACACCTACCGGGAATGTCGATGTGCTGTTGACGGGCGCTGGTGCCACGGTTTCCGGGCCGCCACGCTGGACTTCGCCCGTATCGAGCAGTGGTGGGGCACCCATCCCGAGTTCGGAGTGGGGATCGCCTGCGGACCGGCCGGACTGGTCGTCGTTGACATCGATGCCCATGCCCGTGAGCTGCCCGGACGTGACCGTCTGCTGCCCGGCATCGACATCGCCGACACCGTCGACCTGACCGGGCTCGCCAATGGGTTCCACACGATCGGGGTGCTGGCCGCGCTGCGCGGTGAGACCTCGCCCGCGGACGACGACGCGACCCTGCGGGTGCGCACGCCCTCCGGCGGTCTGCACGTGTGGTACCGGGCTTTAGCAGGGCACCGCTGGCAGTGCTCGTCCGGCTCAGGCGGCGGCCGCGCACTGGCCTGGCAGGTCGACGTACGGGCGCACGGCGGATACATCGTCGCCCCGGGGACGGTCACCGCTGCCGGTACGTACGAGGCCGTGGGAACGGCGCGTGAGCCCGCACCGCTGCCGGCCTGGCTCGCCAGGGAACTGGAGCGCACCGGCCACCTGCCGCCCGCGTACCTGCCCGCGCCCCGGCCGGTGCCGCCACGGGCCCGGCAGGCGGTCCTGGCCGCCGGAGGCGGATCGGGAGCCGCAGACCGGGTGCTGGCCTCTCTGCTGGCCGAGGTGGCGGCTTGTGGTGCCGTTCCGGAGGGAGCGGGGTTCACCGAGAAGCTCAACCGGGCCGCCTATACCGCCGGTGGGCTCGTCGCCGCGGGCCTGCTGGACGACGACGAGGCCGAGCAGGCCCTGCGGGAGGCGGCCGCGCAGGCGAGGCCCGGGCAGGAACGGCGATACGGCGCTGTCATCCGCGGTGGACTGAGCGCGGGCCGCACCCGTCCGCTGGCCCCGGGAGGCCGCCGGTGACGCGCGGCCATGACAACGCCCTCTTCGACGCCAGCTCGGTCGCCGCGCAGATCCTGTCCCAGACCCTTCCCCAGGCACGTACGGAGGCCGGGATCCTCCCCCCACCGCGTACGGAGGCTCCAGGCGGGCCTCAGCCGCGTACGGACGGCCAAGGTGGCGCCCTGCCGCGTACGGACGCCCAGGGCGGCGTCCTGCCCGCCGGTGAGGCCACTGCCGACGGGCTGCTGCCCGACACCCTCAGCGATCGTGGCAACGCCAAGCTCTTCGTGAGCCTTTACGCCAACGACTACCGGCACGTGCCGGGGCTCGGCTGGTTCCGGTGGGACAGCACCCGCTGGCAGATCGACGAGGACGACACCGTGCTGTGGGCCGCCGGGGACCTGGCGGAGTCTCTCGCCACCAACGACCCGCGGGGGGTGCACAGCGCGACCGCCCTGCAGCAGCACCGCCGGCGTGCACTGAGCACCAGTGGGATGAACGCGATGCTCACCCAGGCCAAGTCCGCGCCCGGCATGGTGCTGAACGCGGCGCTGCTGGACGCCGATCCGTACGCGTTGTGCACACCCGGCGGCATCGTGGACCTGCGTACCGGGCTCAAACGTGTGCCGGACCCGAACCGGGACTTCCACTCCCGCTCCACCACCGTGACGCCCGAACCGATGCCTACGCCCCGCTGGGACCGGTTTCTCGCCGACACCTTCGGGGAGGGCCCCCAGGGCGCGGAAATGATCGGCTTCCTGCACCTGCTGCTCGGCTACTCCATCACCGGTGACGTCGGTGCTCAGGTGATGCCCTTCCTGTTCGGCTCCGGCAAGAACGGCAAGTCGGTGCTGCTGGATGTGGTGATGAAGCTCGTCGGGGACTACGCGGACGCCGCGCCGCCCGGCTTCCTCATGGCCCGCCCCTACGAGGGACACCCCACCGACCTGGCCGAACTGCACGGGCGTCGGGTCATCGTGTGCAGCGAGGTCAAGCCGGGGGACCGGTTCGACGAGGCTCGGGTGAAGCTGCTGACCGGCGGTGACCGCATCAAGGCCCGGCGGATGCGGCAGGACTTCTTCAGCTTCCAGCCGACCCACAAGCTCTGGTTGCTGGGCAACCACCGGCCCGAGGTGGGGACGGGCGGTTTCGCGTTCTGGCGACGGATGCGGCTGATCCCGTTCGAGCGGGTCGTACCGGACCACCGAAAGGTCGACAATCTGGCGGACATCCTGGTCACGGAGGAAGGGGCGGGCATCCTCAACTGGCTGGTCGCCGGGGCACGGCGCTACCTGAGCGGGGAGAGGGACCTGCTGGGCCCGGAGCCGGTGCGCATCGCCACCACGGCGTATGCGGAGACCGAGGACCACATAGGGCGCTTCCTGGGCGAGTCCTGTCGGCGCGAGCCGGGCACGAGGACGGAACAGGCCGGTCTCTACGCGGCTTACCGGACATGGTGTCAGAATGAGGGAGTCCCGGCCGTCTCGTCCCGGTCTTTCGCCGCGCGGGTCCGGGAGGCGGTAGGACTGACGTCTCCGAAAGAGATGATCCTTTCCAACCAGCGCAAGTACTACCCGGGCATCGGGTTGGTCGCTGACGAGGAGACAGTATGAGTGCTCTCATAGCCGAGGACGAGATCGTCCACGAAGTCGACCTCGTCTGGCTGGAGGACATCAGCGGGCTGGACTATGTCCGTCAGAGCCTGGACCGGCTGCCGACCCGCCGGGGCAAACCCGCCTACCACCGCGACGGGCGCATGGTCGGCTACGCACTGCTGGGGCCGGAGGCCAAGCCGTCCCGTTCGTCCGGGACCTTCCGCCGACGGGTGTTCTGGCTGCTGCCGCACGACCGGGACACCGTTCCAGACGGGTTGTACGCCACGGGGGCACCCGCTGAGGCCATCGATCCGCGCACCCTGGCGCCGGGCAGCAAGGGACGCAAGACGAAGCGGTCGGAGGGCGGGGCGATGCCCTCGCCCTTGTAGGCGCCTAGCTCAGGAGGCGCCGGCCTCGGCCACTTCCTGCAGGGACGCCTGTACTTCGGCGAACACCCTGGCCCCTCGCGTCTCCGACAGGTCCAGAGAAGTGATCAGCGAGGGAATGACGACGCTCGGCAGTATGTGGCGCAGCAGGGCGGAGGTGCGCTGCATCAGGTCGTCGTAGTCGCTCAAGGCGTGCGACATGGACTGGATGCCTGCGAAGGCACCGGTCACCAGCTCGGCCGTCTCCTGTGGCTCCACTTGGGGAAGCAACTCGTTCTGCCTGCCGGCCTTCTCGAGCAGTGCGCGGGCAAGGCCGCCCCACCGGAGGAACGGGCCCCTGCGGTCCAGCCCGTCGGCTGTCTGGTCCATCGTCAGCCGCACGCCCGCCCGCACCATGGAGTCGGTCTGCAGACGGTGCGCGTGGAGCATCACCACGTCTACGAGCTCCTGGACCTTGCTCGCGCGTTGGGGGAGGCTGATCACCTGGTCCTGGGCGCTCAGCACCCCTTGCGCCAGGTCTTCTTTGGAATGGAAGTGGAAGTAGAGGGCGCCCTTCGTCACACCGGCGGTCCTGAGGACCTCGCTGATGGTCGCCGAGCGGTACCCGCGGGTCTCGAAGACTTCGGCTGCGGCTGAGAGGATCTTCTCGCGAGTGCGGATCGCACGGTCTTGCATTGCCATGAAAGCCACTCCGTCCGGTGCGCCGTACTCCCTTTTCCAGGCCAGAACAAACCGGCCAGTATGTATATTACACGCCGCGAAGTGAATCAGGCAGCGCCGCGGGATGCGGCCACGCTGCCCGGAACGAAGCGGCGGTTGCCGACAGGGGGAGGGAGAACCGCATGATCCTCGTCACCGGGGCCACGGGCACCGTCGGAGCGGAAGTGGTACGTCGGCTTCCGGCCGATCGGGCGGTGCGCGTCATGACCAGGAAGCCCGAATGTTTCACCCGGGTGCGCCGTGCGGTGGAGGTGGTGGGCGGGGACTACGGCGACGAGCGCTCGCTGGCGCGCGCCGTGGAGGGCGTGGCCTGTGCGTTTCTCGTCACCAGCCCCGTCGCCGAGGGGGATGACGAACGGTTCGTGCGCGCCGCGCGTCTGGCTGGAGTCCGGCGGATCGTGAAACTGTCGGCCGCGGCCGTCTCGGACCCGGGCGCGGACGACCTCGTCACCCGCCGCCAGCGCGCCCGTGAGGAACTGCTGCGCGCCTCGGGGCTGCAGTGGACCCTGCTGCGTCCGCGCTCCTTCATGTCCAACACCCTGTCCTGGGCACCGTCCGTCCGCGGGCAGGGTGTGGTGCGGGCGCTGTACGGCTCCTCGCCGAACGCCTGTGTCGACCCCCGGGACATCGCGGACGTCGCCGTCCGGGCTCTGACCGAGGAGGGCCACGAGGGCCGCAGCCATGAGCTGACCGGCCCCGAGGCGATCACCGCTGTCGAGCAGACGGCCCAGCTCTCCCGACTGCTGGGCCGTCCGCTGCACTTTGAGGAGCTGAGCGAGGACGCCGCCCGCGCCGCGCTGCGGGCGCGGTATCCGGAGCCGGTCGCCGAAGCGTTGCTGCACAGCGCCCGGCGCCAGTTCGAGGGCGCGAAGGCCGGGGTGCGGTCGACGGTGGCCGCGGTGACGGGCCGCCCGGCAAGGTCTTTCCTGACCTGGGCCGAGGATCACCTCACGGCTTTCGTCTGAGACCGGACGGACGAGGCCCGCTCGGCGGCCGGTCTGTCGCCGCAGGCCTCAGGATCCCGGGTACGAGGCAACGGCGGTCACCAGACATTCGAACACATCTGTTCCGTTCTGCCGGCCCGTGACCCGGACGGACTCGGTCGTACCGTCGGCCGAACGTCCCTGGGACGAGGCCTCGATCAGGCAGGGTGCGTCCAGTTCGACGTACCGCTTGAAGGTGCTGCTCATGCGGAGAGGGGACAGGGAGGTACGGGCCAGCACCTCGGCGGTCGCCTGCCGTGCCGCCTCGAGCAGGACCATGCCCGGCACATGGTCGACCGGGTGGTCGAACAGGACCGGATGGCGGGTGTCCACCCTCAGCTGCCAGCGGTGCGGCCCGTCGACAGGTGACAGCACGACATCGACCGGCGAGGTGCGTCCGACGCTCTGCGGCGAGGCGGGCGCGGTGAGCGGCAGAGCGCGGACGCGGCTCAGGTCCTGGCGGCCCCGCAGCCGGCGGTACACCGCCGGGGTCGCGGTGCTGAACGAGGCGGCTCCCTGCGCGACGGGGGTCCCGTCCCGCATGATCGTCGCCTCGTAAGCGAGCTGGGCAAGGCTGCCGCCGCGATGTTTGACCTCGGTGGCGGCGACGGCGAGTTCCAGGGAGGCCGGCGCGGTCCCGACCAGGAGCCCCGCGGGCTCCACGGTGATGTCGAGTCCCCACATGAGGAATTGGTGCCCAAGGGGGACCCCGTACTCGGCATGAGCCAGAAGCGAACCGACCTGCCGGACCGTTTCAGCAGCAATGAGCGGGTCGTGCAGCCCGTTCTCGGACGGAGTGAAGAAGCTGTGGGCGCGCGGCCATTGGGCGGTGACGGCGAAGCGGGTGTCGTCCTGGCGCTTCCAGCCCGTCAGCATGACCTCGGCGACTGCCGCGCGGTGGACGAACTCTTTGGGAACGGTCGTGGTCAGCGAGGGATAGGCGAAGGCCTCGCGGAGTGGTGTTCGTTCGACCTGGAACGTGATCACAGACATGGCTTCCCCCTGATGCCGTGGCAATGGATGGTCTGGTACGGGTGGTCTGGCTCCAGACCAAAGAAGATACATACCAACCGGTTTCGTTTCCAGCGGTAGCGGGGACTCCGGATGGCTAAGATGCGGAAGCGATCCATCCGTTCAGCTGTTCACCGGTGTTCTTCTGCGTATTTCCGGGAAGAGCGGGTCGTCGGCGAGGCCGCGCTCAAGTCATCCCAAAGCGCTTTTCGAGTGCCGGTCGGACGGTGGCCGAAAGTCGATGGATGATGGTGCGAAGCGGTTGGTAATCACCAGCTCACGCCGCGTGCTTGGATCGAGGGGGAGGGGGGCGGAAGTGTGATGCGGGAGGAGTCGCCCTCGGCGCACCGTTGGGGCGCTCAGGGCCGGCGCGGGAATCGACACCAGGCCGGTGTTCCGGAAGCGCTCTGGGTGTCGCGACTAGGCCCTCCCCCCACTACAAACCGTCCTTGCGGTTTGTTAATGTGGACCGCGACGAGGTGCTGATCGACTCCTGGGCGCGCCTGTGCGACGAGCGCACCGACTTGCTGGCCAGGAAGCACGGAAATCCCCTCAGTGACGGAGTGCGTGATGGTCAAGCAGGAACGGGCGGCCCGGACGAGGGAGAAGCTGATCATGTCCGCTGCCGAGGTCTTCGAACGCGAGGGCTTCGCCGTGGCCTCGCTCACCGCAATCAGCTCGCAGGCCAGGGTGAGCAACGGTGCGCTGCACTTCCACTTCTCCAGCAAGGAGGAGCTGGCACGAGAGGTCGAGGGGGCCGCAGCCGACGCCGTCGAGAAGGTGGCGGAGGGGTGCCGCGGCTCCGCCGACACTTTGCTGCAGTCGCTGGCGATCGCCACCTCCCGGTTGCTCGCCGCTGTCACCGGCGACCCGTTGATCAGGGCCGGCTTGAGGCTGAGCCGCGACCCCTCGCGCAAGAGCGGGGAAGGGGGCGTGTGGCGAGGGTGGTTTGCGTGGGTGCAGGAAGTGGTCGCCCAGGCCCAGGAGGAAGGGGAGCTGGCGCAAGGGGTTTCTCGCGAGGACGCCGCCGCGGCCGTCGTCGCCGCGACGATCGGCTTCGAAGTGCTGGGCACCTGGAACACGGACTGGCTGTCGTGCGAGCGGATGACCCGCTACTGGAGTCTCCTGCTCCCGCAGTTGGCCGCCTCACCCCACCGGTTCCCCCTCGACCGTGACAGTCCGGCAGGGTCGGGCGACGCGGGGTCGACCACCGGCTGAGCGGACGCAGGCCGGACGGACTGTCCCGGCAATGTCCCGGTCACGAGGCCGCGGCAACTGGTGGCGTATCAACATACCGCTCATGCTGTTTTCTGCCGCGAAGTTCCAGCCGTGGCGCGGTGGGCTGTCACCGTGTCACCTTGTGCCCTTTCCAGCACGAATCGAGCTTCCCTCAGGCCCGGCCGTGCAGCGTTGATCAGACCTGGAGGAGGGGATCGGGCATGTCGTCGCAGCGAGTGCACTCCGCCCAGCACACCGTTCCGGTCGCGGCCCCCGTCGGTGTCGTCTACGGACTGCTCGCCGACGCCCCTCGCTGGCCGGTCCTGTTGCCCCGCTACGTCCACGTCGAACGCATCGACTTCGACGCCACCGAAGAGGAGCTGCGGCTGTGGGACCTGCGGTACGGCCGTGTGCGTTCCTGCCTCACCCACCGGGTGCTGCGGGCTCGCGAGTGCCGCATCGACTTCGAGCAGCGGGACGCCATGCTGTCTGAGGGGCCGACCTTCGGCAGCTGGAAGGTGGAACCCGACGGCGACGACCGGTCCCTGCTGACGCTGCGCCAGCAGCGCCCGGCCGAGCCCGGGGAAACGCTCGGGGCCCTGGAGACGGACGTGCGGGCCGAGTCGGAGGAGCTGCGCGAGGCGGCCGAGCGCTGGGACCGGCTGGACGAGTTGATGCTGTCGTTCGAGGAGAGCGTCTATGTCTCCGGCTCCCCGGAGCTCGTCTACGACTTTCTCTACGGCATCGAGGACTGGGACGAACTGGTCCCGCACGTCGAGCGGGTCGAGGTCATCGAGGACCAGCCGGGAGTGCAGCAGACGGTCCTGCACCCTCGTGCCCCGCAGACGGGGCAGACACAGGTGTCCGAGGCCGTACGGCTGTGCTTCCCGGCCGCAGGTCGGATCGTCCACAAGGAGACCATGACGCCCGATCCGGTCGCCGCGCACTACGGGGAGCGGTATGTGGAGCCCGACGAGACCGGAAAGCGGGTCGTCTCCGCCCACCAGGTGATGCTCCGGCCGAGCGCGGTGGAGGCCGTCCTGGGCGAGGGTGCACTGCTCGTCGACGCCCACCGGTACGTGCGCGAGTGGCTGGGCCGGTCGAGCACGCAGGCCCTTGACCTCGCACGGTGGCACGCCGAGAGCGCCGTACGCAGACTGCGATGAGCGCACCGGAAAGAGACTGCGCGGCGACCGGTACGGCGGCGAGGAGATCGGCGCCGGCCCCGACCCGGCCGGTCCCGTGTGCCGGCCGGCCGCCGACGGCCTGGGCCACTCCTGGCCCCGCAGATGAACCGGACGGCGCGGCGCAGCAGGCGGCGCGCCGCGAAGCCCTGCTCGGCGACCCCCGGGGACGAACGGTTCCGGGGGCACGGTTGTCGGCGGTCGGTTTCCGGTGGGACGCCAGGGGCACGGCCCGGCTCACCGTGGACACAGCGGGGAAGTGGGCCCTTGCCGCCCATCTCGTCGAGGGGCGCTTCCCGGTGAGCGAGGGGCACCGGCAGGACGCTGTGCCGGCGGTGCCGGCTGCGAGGCGGGCCCCGTCGCTCGCGGACGAACCGCGGCGGCCCTTGGCGGAGCCGGTGCGGGGAACGCGGGTCATCGGTTTTCCAGTGCGGCGGGGTCCCCGGGCAGGGGTGGGCGGACGCGTCGGCAGGGGCAGCCGGGTCATGGCCGGACGTGCTGTGCAGGAACGATTCGAAAAGGAGGTGGGGATCTCGGACACGGCTGTTGCGGCAGGGGTGTCCGGTATCCCGGGGAGCGGATGAGAAGTCGTCACTCGCACGCGGGGACCGTCATCACCGTGGTGCATGAACCGCTCGGCACCCAGTCCTGGTCATCGCTCGTCTTCGAGCTGTGCGGACTCGCCCGCACGGATGCCGAGGGAGTCGCCGCCCGCGTCGCCGAGCGCCACAGGGCGTACGACGTCGAACTGGACGACGTCGAGCCGGATGGTGTCGTGCCGGGCGGCGTGCCGGACGCCGGGCGCCTCGGACGGTTTCTCCTGCGGCTCACCCCTCACGGCCCGGCCGAACCCGGCGAGTCGCTCACCGACGACCTGCTGGCGGACCTGCTGGCGCCGCTCGCGGCGGGCACGATCGCCGTGACCGGGCATCAGCGGGCGCTGCTCGCGGCAGCGGTGGACGACCGGGGCGGCCCCGGCCGGTACGTGGAGCAGCTCTTCTGGGACTGGTCAGGGCCGTTGGACCTCAGCCGGTTCGTCAGCGCCTGGCAGTCCGTCGCCGAGAGGGAGGCGGTGCTGCGCGCCTCCTTCGACTGGGCCGGCGCGGCCCGTCTGGTGCTCCACGACCGCACCGTCGTGGAGGTCGTACGCCATGTGCACGCCAACATCGGATGGAACGAACTCCTCCGGCAGGACCGGGCCCGCGGCTTCGAGCTGTACCGGCCGGGTCTGCTGCGCGTCTCCCTGCTCGACGGGCAGCCGGAGACGGCCGGCGCCGGGCGGGCGTCCACCCGCCTGCTGGTGTCCTATCACCGGGCTCTGCTCGACGAGCGTGGGGCACGTCTGCTGGTGCGGCAGTTCTACCGTTCCTACCTCGCCGGCGGCGTGCTGCCCGGCGGGGACCGGCGACCCGACATCCGGGATCACACGCAGTGGCTGACCCACCAGGACCCGGCCGGGGCCCGGGAGTTCTGGTCGTCGGCCGCCCCGCCCGCCGACGCCGCCGTCAGCCCGGGCCGCGTCGGCGGCCCACCGCAGGGCACTGAGGGGCCCGGCCGGATCCAGCGTCGGCTCGGGCCGGCCCAGACCTCCCGGCTGCGTGCCTGGGCCGCGGGCCGGGGCGCGGGGGAGAGCAACGCCCTGCATGTGGTGTGGGCCCTGCTGTTGTACCGGGCGGCCGCGGCGGACGGGCCGCTGCCGGTGGCCTTCGGCGTGCACCTGTCCGGGCGGGACATGTCGCTGCGGGCCGCTGCCGACGTCCCCGGACTGCTGGGGACCCCGCTGCCGATGACGGTCACCGTGGACCCCGCCGCGCCGCTCGTCGACCTGCTGCTGCAGGTGCGGGACGCCGCGCTCGACCTCCACCCCTACGCCTGGGTCTCCAGCGACCAGATCCGGGAGTGGAGCGGGCGCGCTCCGGGACCCGAGCTCACCGAGACCATCGTCCGCTTCGACACCCACCCCGAACTGCCGGACGACCTGCGGGACGAACTGGCCGCGGAGGGCGTCCGTGTGGGCGCGCCGCAGAGCGCCGGTGGTGACACGACACTGCCGATCACGCTCGTCGCGCACTACGACGCCGACGACGCCTTCGTGCTGACCGCCCTCTACGACCGGGCCAGGCTCACCGACACCGACGCCTCCGACACCCTCACGCAGTGCCTGCAACTGCTGCGCAGTCTGCCCGAGCATCCGGACCAGGGGTTCACCGTCGGGGACGCCCTGCGGTTGCTCGGGACCTCTAGGGTGCCCCGCATCACGCTGCCCGCTCCTGGGGGAAACCAGCTCGCGCTCGCGGTACTGCGGCCCGGGGAACCCGAGGCGGACGTCGTGTGCCTGGTCACCGTCCCCGGCGTCACGCCCGGCGTGTACGACACGCTCCTGCGCGGTCACGAGGGACCGGAACGGATCATGTCGCTCAGCGTGACGGACCGACGGGTGCCGCCCGGACCGCTCAGGGAACTCTTCGACGGCAAGGGGCGGTTGACCCTGTGCGGTGCCGGTCCGGCCGGCCGGGTCGCCCACGAGATCGCCCGCCGGACGGCGGAGCGGACGGGAGAGTCTCCGGCCGTGGTCATGACCGGGGTCGGCGGCGCCGCGGAGAGCGCGGAGGCGTTGTCCCGGGCCCTGCGGCTGGTGCGGGCGCGCAGCACCTGAGCGTGGCGCCGCAGCCCGTGCGTCCAGCGGGCAGCTCGTCCAGCGGGCGGACAACAGACAGGACTGTACGGTCGGTTTAATGCAGTCTTGACGAGAACGGCCGGTCACTTCCTGCGCCTGTGACGCCTCCCCTCGGGGGTCGCGTGCCGGTTCACGCTGGTGCGCGCGGTGCCCCGACGCTCCTATCAAATCGAGGAGTTCACAGGTGAACAGCTGTCTTCACGGTTTGCTGCACCACCACTGGAACGATCACAGAAACAGGGCGTACAGTCTCGTATTGACATACCGATCGCGCTGTTTTTAAATCGTGGAGTGCCGGCAGCGCACGCGGACTAGGGGGAGACGGCGTGGACATCGACGTACTGGGCGCACTGGTCGTGAGGGAGAACGGGGTGTCCATCGTCCCGACGGCGCCGAAGCCACGCCAGGTGCTGGCACTGCTCGGACTGCACGCGGACCGAGTGGTGACGGTCGACTCGCTCATCGAGGAACTGTGGTCGGGCCGGCCGCCGCGCAGTGCGCGCACCACTCTGCAGACCTATGTGCTGCAACTGCGCGAACTCATTGCGGCGGCGCTGGCCCGCGGCACCGGACAGCCCGGCGCGGAGCCGGAACGCCGTACCGCCAAGGACGTGCTGCTCACCCTGCCGGGCGGATACCTGCTCGCCTCCGGTGGCGGCACCAGTGACGTCCGGGAGTTCGAGCGATTGGCGGGCCTGGGCTACCGAGCCATGGACGCCGGTGACTTCGCGGGCGCCTCGCGCACCCTCGGCGCCGCCCTGGACCTGTGGTCGGGATCCGCCTTCGCGGACGTGCAGACCGGGACTCAGCTCGCCATGGAGGCCAAGCGCCTCGACGAAAGCCGGCTGTGCGCACTCGACCAGCGCATCGAGGCGGACCTGCGGCTCGGCCGGCACCGCGAAGTGCTCGCTGAGCTGACGGTGCTGACGAGCCGTTATCCCACCCATGAAAACCTGCACGCCCAGTTCATGATCGCCCTGCACCGGTCCGGGCGGCGCAGCGAGGCGCTCAACGCCTACCTGCAGCTGCGCACCACCCTCGGGCGCGAGCTGGGCCTGGAACCGTCACCGCGGCTGCGCCGGCTCCAGCAGTCGATCCTGATGGCAACGCCCGAGACCACCCTGGGCCCGGCGGCGCCGGCCCTAGCCGCCCGAGCCGCCCGAGCCGCGCACGTCGCGCCCGCCGGATCGCTGGCATCGACCCAGTGACCCAAGAGGTGCCGGTCCTTTTGGCTTGGTCCTTTTCACCGCTGCATGGCGCTGCCGCCTTTCGGACCGGGGTACCGGAAAAGGGCTGATGCGTCGCTGCATTGTCTGCCGCCCCGAAGCCCGGACCGGCATTCGCGGTTGATTTCCATTACTGGTGAAGGTGTTCTTCAGATCCGCACAGGCTTCACGCAACAAGCCGCTTGGAGCACTGCTAGAGGACAACTACAGGACATCGCTCGAGGGACACGGATACGGCTAGCGTGCTTAGTGGTGGATATTTCCGGCCACCAGAAGGAATCAGACAAGGAACTCGACGAAGTGGGGAGGACACCATGAAGATCAAGCTTCTGGGTCCGTTGAGTGCCGAGGTCAACGGGGGGTCAATCGTTCCGACGGCCAGCAAACCGCGGCAGATTCTGTCGCTGCTGGCGCTTTATCCGGGACGGGTCATCCCCGTTCAGACTCTCGTGGAGGAACTCTGGGGAACCGAGCCTCCAGCGAGCGTACTGACGACCCTCCAGACATACATACTTCAACTCCGCAGACGGCTCGGCACGGCCATGGGACCGGGCGCGCCGACCGGAGCCAAGGACATTCTTGCCACGCGGCACGGCGGATATCTGCTTCAGATCGACAAGAGCTGCGTCGACGTGAACCAGTACGAGGAACTGGTCCGTCAGGGCCAGGCCGCGTTCGAGGCGGGTGACGACGAGGTGTCCGCGGCGCGTTTCGGCGCGGCACTCGACCTGTGGACCGGCGTGCCGCTGGTCGACGTGAAACTCGGGCCGGTCCTGGAGATCGAGGTGATGCGGCTGCAGGAGAGCCGGCTGGTCACCGTGGAGCGGCGCATCGACGCCGACCTGAGGCTCGGCCGCCATGCGGAGCTGATCGCCGAGCTGACCGAGCTGACCGCTCGCCACCCGCACCATGAGGGGCTGCACTCCCAGGCCATGCTGGCGATGTACCGGTCGGGCCGGCAGGCCACCGCGCTGGAGGTCTACCGACGACTGCGCATGCGGCTCATCGACGACCTGGGCGTGGAACCCTCCCCGCAGCTGCAGCGCATGCACCAAGCCATGTTGGCCGTGGACCCGCAGCTGGACGTGCTGGCGGGGCCGCGCCACACCTCGACCTTCGCCTTGTTCGCGGCGTGATGGGCGGCACCGCCCGGCCCACGGCCGGCGGCCTGCCGTACCCTGCCCGCACACTTCGGTGCAACAACGGCTGTGCCGGTCCTCGACACACGGCGGACCAACCCCCGCACGGTTCCGCGGCGGGACCGGTCCGCCGGTCCGAGGGGCTGTCCTGGCATGTGGCTTCCATCCGCGGCGGGCATGCTTGAGGCGTAAGCGAAAGCCGCTCGAGCCGAGCCCCGGGGGGTGTCCATCCCGCGTCCGGATCACCGAGGCAGAAGTGGAGATCCCGACCGGCGAGCCGGTGGGAGCCGCCAAACGTACGTTCCACAGCCAACGGTTCGCCGCCCTGTACGCGGAGGCGCAACAGTTCTACGTGGAGCAGATGCGGATCCTGGACGCGCACGACACCGACCGCTGGGCGGGCACCTTCACCGAAAACGCCGTCATCGAACTGCCCTCCCTGCCCGGGCCGGTGCGTGCCCGCGCCGGGCTCGCCCGCTACGTACGGGCTGGCGCGGCACGGCAACGGCGGGCCGGCAGCCGCCTCACCCACTGGGTCGGCATGCTCGATGTACGGCCCCAGGACGACGGGTCACTGCACACCCGCTGCTCGGCCCTGGTGTACGCCACGCCGAGTGGAAGCACTTCCGAGGTGCTGTACGTGTGCGTCATGGAGGACACCCTGATCCGCGCCTGCGACAAGTGGCGCATCGCGCACCGCCGTGTGACCCGCGACGACCTGGCCTGAGTGACCGCGCGATCCGCGAGCGGCAGCTGCGGTGGAACTCCGCTGCAGCTGAACTCGAAGTTCCGTCCTGCGCAAAGGACTTGGAGCCGACCCTTGCCTAGAGTGAGCCGTGCGCATCCCCTCCCTGTCCGCGCCCGCCTGCGTCACCGACGAGGGCGGGCGCGTCGACGTCCGGGGGAGTCTCCCGTGCCGCACACCTTCCCGCGAGAGCCGGTGAGCTGCTTGGAGGAACGCTCGAACGCGGATGGGGGGCCGGGATGCGGCAGGTGGGCCGGACTACTGTGTCGGACGTCCGCCCACGACCCGGATGCCGCGCCCGGCCGACGTGCAGCCACCGCTGCCCGGCACCCCTCCGACCACGGGTGACCGGCCTGACCGGGGTCTGACGACGGCCCGTTCGCGGGTCCGAGCGGCCGGCGCCCCACACCTCGCTGCGCCGAGCCCGCATCCCTCTCTCACGAAGAACCCAAGGAGGAACCCACCATGGCTTTGAACGGCGCCGCAGCCGACGAACGGGCACCCCGCGCGGCACGGAAGGTGGTTCCGCACCGCCTGCTGATGTGCCGCCCGCAGTACTTCGACGTGACCTACAGCATCAACCCGTGGATGAACCCGGAGAAGCCGACGGACACCGAGACGGCCCTGCTCCAGTGGGAACAGCTTCGGGATCTGTACCTGTCTCTCGGGCACACGGTCGAGGTGGTCGAGCCGATCGAGGGCCTCCCGGACATGGTGTTCGCCGCCAACGGCGCGACCGTGGTGGACGGCAAGGTCCTCGGCGCCCGGTTCCGGCACCAGGAGCGGACCGCGGAGGGGCCGGCCTACCTCGACTGGTTCGCCCAGAACGGCTTCCGCGAGCTGCTGTGGCCGGAGCACATTAACGAGGGCGAGGGCGACTACTTGCGCGTGGGACGCCGGATGCTGGCCGGTACCGGCTTTCGGACCGACCCCCGCTCGCATGCCGAGGCCCAGGAGTTCTTCGGCATCCCCGTGACGGGGCTGACCCTGGTCAATCCGGACTTCTACCACCTGGACACCGCGCTGTCGGTGCTCTCGCCGGAGGAGATCATGTACTACCCGGCGGCCTTCACCCCGGGCAGCCAGGCGGTGCTGCGGGAGATGTTCCCGGACGCGATCCTCGCCTCGGACCAGGACGCCGCGGTGTTCGGCCTCAACGCCTTCTCTGACGGGCTCAACGTGCTGTTGCCCCAGGCGGCCACCGGCCTCGCCGACCAGCTGAAGGAGCGGGGCTTCAACCCGATCGGAGTGAGCCTGGGGGAGCTACTCAAGGCGGGCGGCAGCGTCAAGTGCTGCACGCTGGTGCTGTCCTGACCCAGCGCTGAGTGGCCGTCGTCGGCCGGTGCTCCGGAGCACCGGCCGACGACGGCCCGGCCCGATGCTCAGTGCAGGCCGGTGAGCGCGGCGACGACGTCGTCGAGTTCGTGGGTGTGCACGGTGAGCGACTCGGCCGTGATCGCCGCTGCGTCGAGGACCGCGATCACGGCCCGCAGGGTCGTGATGCTGGCGTCGCCCGGGATTCGGAGGGTGAGTGTCGCCGAGTCGCTCCACGCGTCGCCGAAACCGTGGCGCGATCCCGCACCGAAGGCCGCGCCGGCGCGTTCGAGCGTGCTCGCATCGGCGAACCGCAGGCGGATCAGACCGTCGGGCGGACCGCCGCCGGGCGTGGGCCAGGGCTCGGGATTCCCGTACTCGGAACGGCCCGCCGGCCGGCCCGGGCCGGGCTCCTGCAGCGTCGGCAGGAGGGTCGGGCCGGAGGGAGGCGGGGCGGCCACCGTGAGACCACCGGAACCGTACCCCCCGGCATGGCCGGTCTCGTGCGACACGCCGGCTTCGGCCAGGGCGCTCAGCAAGACGAGCCGGGCCTCGGGCGAGAGAGACACAGCGAGTTCGCGCGCGAGTCCGCGGGCCTCCTCCGGATCCCTTGCGGCTGCGACGGTCAGTTCATGGCAGCGGAATGGCGGCTGCGGTGTCGCGTCCACCGCACGCGTCGGGCGGCCGGACACCGGCAGTCGCCGGACGACGTCCGCCGGTCCCCGGGCATGGTGATCCGCCGCCTCGGATGCCGGCAGGGCGTGGACACGGCCGTCGGGAGAGGGAGGAGACAGGGTCAGGTGCGTCACGGGTACTGCCCTCGCCTTCGCTCGAGTGCTGCTGTTGGGGTGCCGGTGAGCCGGCATCGGCCGTTACGCGGCCATGCCGAGCAGACGCGGCGCCATTGCCACCGCTCGTTCACGCACCGACCTCCGCCTCGTCCGGGTCCGGCACGATCACCGTGCCGACCTCGTCGTCGGTGAACATTTCGAGGAGGACCGAGTGCGGGATCCGTCCGTCTATCACCCGGGCCGCACCCACGCCGCCCTGGACGGCGCGCAGGCAAGCGGTCATCTTGGGCACCATGCCGTCGCTCAGTTCCGGAAGAAGCTTCTCCAGCTCGCCGGCCGTGAGCCGCGGGATGACCTCGTCACTCTGCGGCCAGCCTGCGTACAGACCGGGCACGTTCGTCAGCATGACGAGCGCCTCGGCGCGCAGCGCGGTCGCGAGCGCTGCCGCCACGGTGTCCGCGTTGACGTTGTAGACCAGGCCGTCCTCGGCGCTACGGGCGAGCGGCGAAACCACCGGGATCCTGCCGTCCGCGAGCAGGCTGTCCAGGGCACCGGTGTGCACGCCGGTGAGGTCACCGACCCTGCCGAGGTCCACCGGCTCCCCGTCGATCCACGGTACGTGCCGCACTGCGGTGAGGGTGTTCGCGTCCTCGCCGGTCAGGCCGACGGCGAGCGGGCCGAAGCGGTTGATCAGTCCGACCAGTTCGCGCTGCACCTGGCCGGCAAGAACCATCCGTACCACGTCCATGGCGGGCGGCGAGGTGACGCGGAGCCCGGCTTTGAACTCGCGCTCCAGTCCGCGCCGCGCCAGCTCGGCATCGATCTGGGGGCCTCCTCCGTGCACCACCACGGGCCGCAGCCCGGCGTAGCGCAGGAAGACGAGGTCGCGGGCGAAGGCCGCCGTGAGGTCGTTGTCGACCATGGCGTGTCCACCCAGCTTGATGACGACCGTCCGGCCCTGGTGGCGAGCCAGCCAGGGCAGGGCGTCGCCGAGGGACTCGGCCTTGACCTGGGCCGGGTGCACGCTGACGGTCATGAGAGCCTCGCACGCCGGGGGACGAGGCCGCCGACCGGGCAGTTGGTGCTCATGGGCACGACTCCTTCTGTGGCGATCCCCGGCACTCGGGGTCGGCCCCGACGACTGGTGGACATGCCCTTGAGATCGGCATGAAAACACTTGGCTGTGCTGCGGATGCTTGGAACAGTGATACCTGTCGGCCCGGGCTCGATCGCGGCGCAATCACCCACGCCGGCCGCAGGCCGACGGAAGTGGATTCCCGTCAAACTGCAGGAAATGGCCGACTGTTTCTCTCGCTTGAGATGATGATTCACGCTCTGCTCGAATGCGGATCGTGGACGGCTCGAACGGGGGAGGCGGTGGACGCCGGCACGCGCGCCGCCGACGCCGCGTGAGTGACCGAGGGACACCCCGCGAGCGTCGTGGTGTGGGCCCCGGTGCCGCTGCCACGGCACCGGGGTTCGTCCCTCGGGGCGTAACCGCCTCAGGCGGTCGAGGGCGCGAACCCCACGGGGCGGGTACGGTCCAGTTCGCGCTCGGCGCGCCGCAGCACGATCGAGTCGGCGATCTCGCCGCTGCGGACCGCGATGTTCGACAGCAGGGACGACGACAGGCCGTGGCTGTGCTCGGTGCCGCCCTGGAGATAGACGCCGCAGGTCAGTCCGGATGCGGAGACGAGACGGTAGTCGCGTTCCATCCGGTGCTTGCCCGCCGCGTCGCGCTGGAAGTGCCGGTCGAAGTCGCCGAGCAGGTGGGCCGGGTCCATGCCGTCGTAGCCGGTGGCGAACACCAGCGCGTCGACGGCCAGTTCCTCCGTCCGGTCATCGAGCAGCGAGCGGAGGACCACTCGCGTCGCGCTCCCGAGTTCTCCGACCTCCTCGACCCGGGTGAGGTTGCGGAAGTGCAGCCGGTGGCTGCCGCGCACCTGCTCGTCGTACGAACGCTGGTACAGCGCCCGGATGACGTCGGCGTCGACCACCGAGTAGTTGGTGTTGCGGTGGTAGCGCCAGAACGCCTCCTGCGCCCGCTCGGTGCCGAAGTAGTACTCGTCCACCGCGCCGGGGTCGAACACCTGGTTGGCGAAGGGGGTGTCGTCGGCGACGGAGTAGCCGTAGGACGGGATGACCGCGGAGACCTGGGCGTGCGGCAGTGAGTCGAAGAGGAATCGAGTGATCTCGGCGGCGCTCTGGCCGGCGCCGACCACGACCACATGCTTGAGGTCGTCCGGGTTCTGTGCGTTGAACCTGCTCAGGAATTCCGAGCTGTGCCACACCCGTTCGCCGGACGTGACGCCCTCCGGCAGGCGCGGCACCAGGCCCGTCGAAATGGCCACGTTGCGTGCGGTGACCACGTCGGTCGAGCCGTCACTGCCGCGCACCTCGATCTCGAGGAGGTCGAGCGTCCCGTCCCCGGCCTCGGCCAGGGGCCGGATCGAGGTGACCTCGGCGCCGTAGGTGACCTGGTCGCCGAGGCCGGCGGCCGCCCACTCCAAGTACTGGTGGAATTCCTGCCGGGTCGGGAAGAAGTCCTGGTTGTTCACGAACTGCACCAGCCGGTTCGAGGCGTGCAGATACGAGACGAAGCTGAACCGGGACATCGGATTCCTGAAGGTCGCCAGGTCCTTGAGAAATGAGATCTGCATGGTCGTTGACGGCAGCAGCATGTTCCGGTGCCAGCCGAACGAGGGCTGCCGCTCGAAGAAATGTGACCTGACCTGATGCTGCGGAGCGGTCGCCCCGTGCTCCTCCAAGGCGATCGCCAGCGACAGGTTGGACGGGCCGAACCCGATGCCTACCAGGTCGTAGATCTCTTGGTTGCGCCTGCCCGTTATACCCATAGAAACTTCTCCCGCTTTGCGTCTGGAAAACTAGGCCAGTGGCCCGAGAGACCGTTCTGCAGTGTGCTCCGGAGAGTGTCTGGAAGGCAACTCGAAGGCACCATGAGGTCCTTTTGAAGGCCGCTATAGAGGTGCTTGGCTCCAAAAGCTTTGTCCTGCTGACGGGACGGCTATATGGTCGGCGCGGATTCTCAGAATCCCCGCATGGCACGGCTGGCTGCGTATATGCCTCACGTGGGGCGATCACTCATGACCTGAGCCACAGCCATGCCTTGAGCCACTTTCCGAAAGGGTGAATCCGGATGTTTGTGCCCAGCTTCTACCGCGAACCGGAGAGTTCATGGATGGTGAACATGATCCGTGATAATCCGCTGGCGCTCGCAGTGGCAAACGGCAGCCCGGAGGGCGGTCCGTTCGCCACGCATCTGCCGGTCATCTTCGACCCCGAGACATTCGGCGACTGGTCCGGCGAGCTGCCGGGGGCCACGCTGCTCGGGCACATGAACCGGGCCAATCCGCACTGGGCGGCACTGGAGACGGGCAGCGTCCTGCTGCTGACGTTCACCGGTCCGCATTCCTATGTGTCGCCCACGGTGTACGAGAAGACCCCGGCCGCGCCGACGTGGAACTTCACCGCGGTGCATGTCCGGGGCGTGGTCGAGAAGATCGACTCGATCGAGGAGACGCTGGGCGTGGTGCAGTCCACCGTGCGCGCCTACGAGGGGGCCTTCGGCAACGGCTGGGACATGACCGAGTCGCTCGACTATTTCCGCAAGATCGTGCCCGCCGTAGGGGCCTTCCGGTTCTCGGTGACCGGGGCCGAGGGCATGTTCAAGCTCAGCCAGGAGCAACCGGGCGAGGTGCGCGACCGGGTACAGGAGTCGTTCGGGCAGAGCGCGTGCACGCACAAGCGAGAGATCGCCGGGCTGATGGGCCGGCTGCCGTGACGTGCCGGAGGCCTCGGCGTCGGGGGACTCGGACGGCGGGAACTCGCATACCGGGGACTCGGGCGCCGGGGCTCAGGCGCCGATGGCCACCGGCGGGACCTGCTCGGCGATGCTGCCGGGCCGTGCGTTCTCCTCGGTGACGCCCGCGCCCGACTCGGCCAGGCCCTTGATGCCCTTGAGCCCGGAGATCTCCGTTTGCTCCCCCGGCCCGCCGAGGTCCTCCAGGGCGTTCGCGGCCGCGCTGTCCAGCGTGGTCATCACCCACTGCTCGAAGTCGACACCCAACTGCTCCGCGGCCTTGTGCCACCACTGAAGACGGCTGCCTGGAACCTCCAGGCGGCGGCTCGGCTCGGTGGGAGTGCGTCGCTGCTGCTCGTCCTGGCGCGCGGCGCGGAGCGCGCTGCGCAGCTGCTTGGTGGTCCACTGCCGCTGCTCGGCGCGGTCGAGCCAGAAGTCCTGTTCCTCGACCGGCATGGAAGCCAGCTCGGCGTGGTGCTGGAAGCTCAGGGCGGGCCGGCGCCGAGTGAGGTCGAAGCGTCGTGAGACCCACGCGTAGTTGCGCAGGGTCTGGTACGACAGGCCGACGGCGCGTATCCCGCGCTGGTACCGGTCGGTGTAGTGGTCCTTGCCGTAGACAAGCCAGTCGCCCAGCCACCAGGAGGACGAGTCGAGGACGCCGGCGAGCTGACGCCCGGACCGCTCCCACTCCTCGTAGGCCATCCCGGTCGGCATCTGCAGACCCACCTTGGTCGTCAGCACCTGGCCCCGGCCCGGCCCGGCCCCCGCGGTCTGCGACGGCCATGACGGGGGCTGCGGGAGGGTGGTTGTCGGACCGCTCTGCGGTCCCGGGGTTCGACCGGCCTGACGCGCCATCGTGCCCTCCATGAGTTGGGTGCATATAACCGGCCAGAAGACTCGCGGGACGGGCTGAAGGGGCACTGGAGTGGCACTCGAACGGTTGCACGGTGAACGTTTGCATGGCGTGGCGCCGGTCGTCCGACGGCATCACCGGCGAGCCCCCGGGCGGCCGGGAAGGTGATCGGTGCAGGCTGACCGCCCGGGGGCTGTCCCGGCGACGGGACTTCATCGTCGTCCGTCCGCAGGGGCTGATCGATTCCGGCCAGAATCCATCGCCGGGGCATGAGACTGCTGCCGGAGCGGACGGCCCGGCGGGGAAACCGCCGACGGCCGCGCCATGTGCGCGCCGCCGGCGGGTCCGCCGACTGCGGACACCGCCTCGACCGCGGGGACGCGCGGGGCCGACGCGCCGAACGCGCGCCGCCGACGAAGTCGCCTCCGCGACGGCGGCGGATCAGCCGTGCGGCAGGGCGAGGGAGAGGCCGCAGTGCCCCCTTCGGGCTGCGGGCTCCTCGGCGCGCCTGTGGCCGGCCGGCTGTCAGTCGGTGTCGTGCCCGCCCTCCGACCACCCGAGGCCCTGCCCGGCCCCAGCGCTACCTGCCCGGCCCCGCGAGAAGGATCCGCAGGTTCAGGAGCGCGTCGCGCCCGCCGCGTCGAGCGCCGTGGTCGCGTCCCGTTCGATCTGCCGCAACAGCGGACCGGGATCGTCCACGAAGTAGAAGTGACCGCCGTCGAAGACCCGCAGCCCCACGAAGTGCTCGGTGTGCTCTTCCCACCCCGCCATCCGCAGCGGTGAGGCGGAGCGGTCTTCGCCGCCCGCGTAGGCGGACAGCGCCACGGGCAGCGGGCCGGAGTCGGGAGCGGGGCGCCAGGTCTCCAACAGGCGCAGGTCGGCCCGGATGATCGGCTCGTACAGGGCCCACAGTTCCGGATCGTCGAGTATCCCGTCGGGCGTGCCGCCGAGCTGCTTCAGACGGGTCCGCAGTTCGTCGCCGGACACGTCGTTGTACCAGCTCCGCTGCACCGCCAGCTGCGGTGCCACTCGTGCGGAGACACCCACCCAGACCGGCGGCGGCAAGCCCCGGTCGACGAGCCGCTGGGTGATCTCGTACGCCATGAGGGCACCCATGCTGTGCCCGAAAAGGGCGTAGGGGCAGGACAGTTCGGGCTCGATGCTGCTCAGCAGAAAGTCCGCGAGACGGCCGACGTCCGTGATCTGCGGCTGGTCGAGAAGCTGGCCGTGGCCTGGGGCGTCGAGCAGCCGCACGTCCCAGGTGTCCGGCAGCCGGGCCGGCCAGTCGCGGTACAGCAGGTGTGAGCCCCCTGCGTGGTGCAGGACGAACAGGCGCAGGTCAGGTCGTGTGCTGGCCATCGCTCTCTCTCGGATCGGGCGACACATCATCGCCCATGGAACGGTCTCCGGCCGCCAGGGCGCCGTCACCAAGGGTGGCTCCGCTGCATGGAGCGACTCTGCAGCGATCCTCAGGCGGCCCGGGCCGGCGGGCCGGGTGCCGTACGGCGCAGCTGCCGGTGATCGACTCCAGATGCGGCCCGGCATCCTGACACAGCAAGCCGGCGGGGTACAGAGGATCCCGGCCGGTGGAGATCCGGGCGGGTGACCGGTTGGCCTGCGAGCATGCCGGCCTTGTAGCGCTGACGGTCGAGTCCTTACGGTGTCGTGGCAATGCCGAGGTCGCCACCGAGGCCGGATGTCCTGTCGACCGGACAACGCCGACAGGCGACCCGCGCCCGGTGCCTTCCCGCACCCGGCCTGGCGATTCCCAATCCCGAGTCATTCCATGACGGTTAAGGACGGTGCCAGTTGAGCACGAACCCATTCGACGACGAGGACGGCCGCTTCTACGTTGTGGTCAACGACGAGGAGCAGCACTCCCTGTGGCCGGTGTTCGCCGAGGTCCCCGCAGGCTGGCGGGTGGTCTTCGGCGAGGCGGCCAGGGCCGAGTGCCTGGAGTACGTCGAGCAGAACTGGACCGATCTGCGCCCCAAGAGCCTGCAGGAGGCCATGTCGGCGGGCTGAACGCCCGTGACGTCTCGTTGAGTTCATATGGCGCAAGCCGTCGGCGTCGCTCGAGCGACGCTGCTGACGCGACAGGGCCGTACGGCACGCCCCCGCGGTCGTCCCGGATCAGCGGCTGTCCGCCGAGGGGGAGGCTCCTTCCGCAGAGGCTGCCGGAGCGGTCCTCGGAGCTGCCGGGAGCCGCCTGCGCGAGCTGGTGAACTCCCCGGCGCGGTGGCTCACCGGCCGGCTGGCCCACGGGGAGGCCGCCTACGGGTGGCGGCGGTACAAGGAGGCGATCGAGCGGACCGGGCTCGACTACCCGACCTCGCGCACCACACGTGGGCGGCCAGGCGGTCCGAGCACCACCGCAGGCGGAACGGCCTCCGCTTCGCCCAGCACACCGACCGAGGTATCGAGCTGTCCGCCGGCCGGCCGGAGTTCCACTCGAAGGCGGCTGCCGCGCACGGCCCGCCCGTCCACACGTGGGTGCCCCAGGCGCTCGACACCGCCGATCCGCCCACCGCTGACCGGAGCACCGCCTGACAACGCGCCGCTCGAAGGTGTCGGCAAGCCTGTCCCCCGCGGTGCGCCGGCGGCTCGTCCGACCGGACACCTCTCATATCGGAGCCAGTTGATGATCCTTCAGGGAAAGCGGGTCGCCCTGCCCCCGGAGCCCGTCGTCCACAAGCAGTTCGAGGCGCACGCGGAAGCCACCCCCGACGCCGTTGCCGTCTTCTGCGCCGGACAGCAGGTGACGTACGCGGAGCTGGACGCGAAGGCGAACCGGTTCGCCCACTTCCTCACCACGTGCGGACACGGCCGCGGTGCGAAGGTCGGCGTCTGCCTCGATTACTCGATCGACATGGTCGTCGCCATCCTCGGCACGCTGAAGGCAGGCGCGGCCTACGTACCGTTCGACCCGGCCTACCCGGCGGCGAGGCTCGAACTGCTGCTGGGCCAGGTGCCCGACCTCGCCCTGATCGTGGCCTCCCCGGCGACGGCCGGGCTCCTCCAGTCGGCGGCCGTCGAGGTCATCGATCTGGAGGAGCTGTCCGGTTACCTGGCAGGTCTCCCGGCGACCGCGCCCGACGTCTCCGTCACCGGGGACGACGTGTGCTACGCGGTCTTCACGTCCGGGTCGACCGGGACACCGAAACTGACCGCGGTGCGGCACGAGGGCTGGTTCAACCTGATGAACTGGCTGATGCTCGAGTACGGCCTGCACCGCGGGTCGAACAACCTGGTCGTCAGCGCGTTCGGGTTCGACCTCTCCCAGCGCAGCCTGATGACGCCGCTGTTCTGCGGCGCCACCCAGTACCTCATGGCGAGCCGGAACTTCGACGCCCTGGTGGCGTACCGCATGCTGACCGACCACGACATACGCACGGTGCATTGCGCCTCCAGCACGCTGTACCTGCTGGTGGACTGGGAAACCGCACGCGGAGGTGAGGCGCTCGCCCGGCTGGACTACGTGCTCTTCGGCGGGGAACCGCTGAAGGTCGAACGGATCGCGGACTGGGCGCGGCGTGAGGGGAACACGTGCACCCTGCTCCACCAGTACGGAGTCGCCGAGTGCACGGATGTCGCGACGTCGTACGACCTCGCCGACTACCGACCCGGCGAACACGAGATCGCACCGGTCGGCAGGCCGGCCCACAACACCGAAATCCACCTCCTCGACGAGCACATGCGCGGTGTCGCGGCGGGGGAATCCGGCGAGATCTGCATCTCCGGGGCCAGCGTCGGAGCGGGATACCTCAACGGCACAGGCCCCGAATCCGAGAAGTTCACGACGATCGTGGTCGACGGTGAGTCGCGCAGGCTGTACCGCACGGGCGACCGCGGCTACGTGACCGAGGCCGGCGAACTCGTCGTCCTGGGCAGGATCGACGCGCAGGTGAAGGTGCGGGGAATGCGCATCGACCCCACCGACATCGAGCGCGCGCTGGGGAGGCTGGACGGGGTCCGGGAGGCCGCCGTAGTGATCGCCGACTCCGGTGCCGGCGAGGCGGAACTGGTCGCGTTCATCGTCCCCTCGCAAGGCGAGCCGGCCGAGAGCGACGTGCGCGCCCGCCTCCTCCGGACGCTGCCGCGGAACATGGTTCCTGCCCGGTGCATCAACATTCCACGGCTTCCGTTGAGCCCGCACGGAAAAGTGGACCGCAAGGCGCTGGTCGACGCCTGCCGGAACCAGTTCGCCGTCATCGGTACGACGGCCTAGTCGACGGACCTTGATGACAACCGAGAGGACTGTGATGATTGCCGAGCGGGTGCGCGCCATATGGTGCCGGGAACTCCAGCGCGACGACATAGCGGTGGACGACGATTTCTTCGCCCTCGGCGGCCAGTCGGTGACCATGTCCAGGATCCAGATCGCCTTCATCGATGAGCTGGGCGTCGAAGTCACGATGGATCAGATGTACCTCAACCCGACGGTGGCTTCGATTTCTGATTACATCGAATCCATGGATTCGGTGACCTGATAGCGTGATCAGAGCGCCCATATGAATTGGTGCGCGGCAGCGGAAATTCCCGGCCGCGGCATCACGGTGCTCAACCCCAATGACTCTTCCGGCTGCGGCCGTTGAGACCTTTAAATCTATTCGGTAAGAGAGGCGCCATGTACGATGTGATTGTCATCGGTGCCCGTTGTGCGGGTTCGCCGGCGGCCATGTTGTTCGCGCGGCAGGGATATCGCGTCCTGCTCCTGGAGAAAGCGAAGTTCCCGCAGGACACCCTGTCCTCGCACTACATCCACCAGCCGGGCGTGGCGTTGCTCGATCGGTGGGGGCTGCTTGACGAACTCCGTAACGCGGGTTGCCGGCCGATCAACCACCAGAGCTATGAGGCGCTCGGTGTCCGGCTGGAGGGGTTCTCCCTGCCGGTCGACGGCCATCGGACCACGTACGCGCCGCGGCGGTTCGTGCTCGACCCGATCCTCGCGCGCGGGGCCGTCGCCGCGGGTGTGGAGTTCCGCGAGGGCTGCGCGGTCAACGACCTGCTGTTCGAGGGCGACCGGGTCGTCGGGGTGCGGTACACGACACCCGACGGCGCGGAGACGACGGAGCGTGCGCGACTGGTCGTCGGCGCGGACGGCATGCGGTCCCTGGTGGCCCGCAAGGTCGGTGCGCCGAAGGTCGTCGAGCGCCCGCGGATGACCTGCACCTACTACAGCTACTGGGAGGGCGTCCCCGCCCACTTCGAGCTGTACGAGCGGCCGGGGCGCTGGATCGCGCTCGCCCCCACCAACGACGACCTCACGCTGATCATGACCTATTTCCCGCAGCGCGAGTTCTCGGAAGTACGCACTGCGGTGGAACGCAACTACCTCGAAGCCGTCCGCACGACCGCCCCCGAGCTGTACGAGCGGATGTCCGCGGGCAAACGCGTGGAGCAGATGTACGGCACGGGGGCTCAGGAGAACTACTTCCGCAAGGCCTTCGGCCCCGGGTGGGTACTGCTCGGCGACGCCGTGCACCACAAGGACTCCATCACCGCCCGCGGTATCACCGACGCCTTCCTCCAGGCCCAGGCGCTCACCGATTACGTCGGGGAGCAGCTGCACGACGACGCCGCGCTCACGGCGGCGCTGAAGCGCTACGAGCGCGACCTGGACAGCAGGTTCTACAGCTTCTACCAGGGCGCGCTCAACGTGGCCGAGCTCAAGCCCGAGCGGCACACGGAGATGGTGCGGAAGCTCGTCGGTAACCAGGACCTGATCGACCGTTATTTCTCGACGGTGTCGGGTGCGTATTCCTTCGACGACTTCTACAGCAACGAACTCTTGACAGTACTCGATCAGGCCTGACCGGCGGATTGCTCCCCGATAGACCTGCCGATTTGGAGACTCAATGATCCCGTTGTCGTTCGCGCAGCGCCGGCTGTGGTTCGTGGACCGGTTCGAAGGCCCGTCGCCGACCTACAACGGGGCCTTCGCCCTGCGGCTGACCGGTGAGCTGAGCGTGGGTGCGCTGGAGTCGGCGCTGCGCGATGTCATCGACAGGCACGAGATCCTCCGCACAGTGATTGTCGAGGACGGTGACGGCGTCCCGCACCAGCAGGTGCTGCCGTCCGGTCAGAAGGCCTTCGAACTGCCGGTGGTCGAGGCCGCGGGGGAGGAGGAGCGGGCGGCGGCGGTCGACGAGTTCGCCACCGGGACCTTCGACCTTGCCGCCGACATGCCGATCCGTGCCAGGCTGGTGCGGTGCGGACCGCGCGACCACACGCTGGTCCTGGTGATGCACCACATCGCCGTGGACGGGGAGTCCTTCAGCCCGCTGTTCCGTGATCTCCATGCGGCCTACACGGCCCGCACGGCGGGCCGGGCCCCTGCGTGGGAGCCGCTGCCCGTGCAGTACGCGGACTACACACTGTGGCAGCGGGATGTACTCGGTGACGAGTCCGATCCGGAGAGCCTCGCGGCCCGGCAGCTGGAGTACTGGCGGCAGACTCTGGCCGATCTGGCACAGCCGCTGGCCCTGCCCACGGATCGGCCGCGTCCGAAGGTGATGGGCCAGCACGGCGACATGGTCCGCTTCTCGATCGACCCCGACCTGCTGCGGTCGGTCGAGAAACTGGCCGCTCAGGCCGACACCACGGTGTCGATGGTCATGCACTCCGCGCTGGGCGTCCTCCTGCACCACCTCGGCTGCGGTGACGACGTGCCCATCGGGGCGCCGATCGCGGGCCGCACCGATGAGGAGCTGCGCGACCTCGTCGGGTTCTTCGTCAATACCTGGGTGCTGCGCGTCGACCTCTCCGGGAACCCGACCTTCTCGCAGCTGCTCCAGCGGGTGCGGGAGCGTGCGCTGGCCGCGTACGACAACCAGGAAATGCCCTTCGAGCGGTTGGTGGAGCTGCTCAACCCTGACCGGTCCACCGCCTACAACCCTCTTTTCCAGGTCATGCTCGCCTGGCAGCAGCCGGTGCCGCAGATGGAGTTCCCCGGCCTCGACGTCCAGGTGGAGAAGCTCGAGACCAGAACAGCCAAGTTCGACCTGTTCTTCGACCTGATCCCGAACGGCTCGGGCGGGGCGGGCTGCCGGCTGGAGTACCGCACCGACCTGTTCGACAGGAACACGGTCGAAGACTTCGCGAACCGGTTCCTCCGCGTCCTGGGTCAGCTCGTGGCCGACTCGGACCGCCCGATCGGCGGCATCGACGTGCTCGCCGCGGCCGAGCGGGACCGGCTGCTCACCCGGTTCAACGACACCGCTACGGCGGTGCCCGAGCTGACGGTCCCGGAGCTGTTCGAACGCCAGGTGGCCAGGACGCCGGACGCCCCGGCGATCGTGTGCGACGACCGCACCCTGACCTATCGGGAGCTCGAGGACCGGGCCAACAGTGTCGCGTGGGAACTGGTCCGGCGTGGCGCCGGGCCGGAGGACCTCGTGGTGCTCGCGCTGCCGCGCACCGAGGACCTGGCAGTCGGACTGCTCGGCATCCTCAAGTCCGGTGCCGGCTATGTGCCGATGGACCCGCAGTATCTGAGCGGCCGGGCGGAGAGCGTGCTGTCCGAATCGGCTCCGCGGTTCGCGGTCACCGACACCGAAACATGGCGGGACCTGCCGGAGAACGGCATCTCGACGGTCAACCTCGACCAGCGCGCGCACTGGGAGCCGTCCGAGGGGACGCTGGACAACGCGACCCGGATCGCGCCGCTGGGGCCGGACAACCTGGCGTACGTGATGTACACCTCCGGCTCCACGGGCAAGCCGAAGGGCGCGGCGATCACCCACCGCAGTGTCGTCAACGGCGTGCAGGAGCTGGTGCGCGTCCTGGACCCGCAGCCGGGATGGCGGATGCTGGCCGGCACCTCCGTGAACTTCGACGTCTCGGTCTTCGAACTGCTGTCCGCCCTGTCCACCGGCGGCACGGCCGAGGTGGTGCCCTCCGCGCTGGTGCTCGGCGAGCGGGATGGCTGGGACGGCCAGGTGATCAGCGCGGTCCCCTCGGTGCTCGGGGAACTCGTGGAGTACCTGGAGAAGACCACCGACGTGCGCACGGTCGTCTTCGCGGGCGACGTGCTCCCGGCCCGGCTGGTGCGGCAGGTGCGCGAGGCCCTGCCCGGCGTCCAGATCGTCAACTCCTACGGGCAGAGCGAGAGCTTCTACGCCACCACGTTCTCCCTCCCGGCGTCCGAGGAGTGGGCGGAGGGCGAGGTCGCGCCGATCGGCACCCCGCTGGGGAACATGCGTGCCTACGTGCTGGGTCCGGGGCTGGCCCCGGTGCCGCAGGGCGTGATCGGTGAGCTGTATGTGGTCGGGACCTGCCTGGGCCGCGGTTACCACGGCCGCCCGGGCATGACGGCCGAGCGCTATGTGGCGAACCCGTTCGGGCCGGCGGGTGAGCGGATGTACCGCACCGGCGACCTGGCCCGCTGGAACGCGCACGGCCAGCTGGAGTGCCTCGGCAGGAGCGACGGCCAGGTGAAGGTCCGCGGCTTCCGCATCGAACCGGCCGAGGTCGAAGCGGTGTGCGAGCTCTACCCCGGTATCCGCGAGGCGGTCGTGATCAGCCGGGAGGTGCCCTCGGGCGGGCGTCGGCTCGTCGCGTACGTGGTGCACGAAGGCGACGGAGCCGTCCCTGACAACGGCGCCGGCGGTGTCGGCGACGTGGATGTGCAGGCCGGTGCCTCGGCTGCCGAGCTGCGCAGGTTCGTGGCCGCACGGCTGCCCGACTACATGGTGCCGTCGGCCTTCGTGACCGTCGGCCGGATGCCGCTCGGGCCGACCGGCAAGCTCGACCGTTCGGCTCTGCCGGAGCCCGAGTTCCTGGGCGAGACCTACCGCAAGCCCCGCACCGAGGCCGAGGAGATCATCGTCGCGGCGTACGTGGACGTGCTCGGCGTGGAGCGGGTCGGCATCGACGACGACTTCTTCGCGGTGGGCGGCGACAGCCTGCGGTCGATCCAGGTGGTGGCCCGGGCACGCGCCCGGGGCCTGAAGCTGACCACGCGGGAGATCTTCGAGTGCCGTACGGCGGCCCGCCTCGCCGAGGTGGCCTCCGGCCGTCAGGACCAGGCGCCCGCGCTCGCGGAGGCGGCGGGCGGCGGCATCGGTCCCATGCCGTTGCAGCCCGTGGCGCGGCAGGTGTTCGAGCACGGCGGCGGAATGAACCGGTTCGCCATGGCGATGGCGCTGGAACTGCCCGAGGGCATCGACGAGAGCGGCCTTGCCGCGACGCTGGACGCGGTGCTCGACCGGCACGATCTGCTGCGTGCGCGCCTGGTGCGCGGCGACGAGCTCTCCCTGGACGTACGTCCGGTGGGCGCCGTGCGGGCGGCGGACCTGATCCGCCGGGTTCCCTGCGACGGCCGGTGGGACGAGCCGTCCTCGCTTCAGGCGGCGAAGGCCGAGCTGGACGAGGCGGCCGGGCGACTCGACCCGGAAGCCGGCGTGATGGCGGACTTCGTCTGGTTCGCCGCCGAGTCGGGTGCGGGCAGGCTGCTGGTGGTACTGCACCATCTGGTGGTGGACGGCGTCTCCTGGCGGATCCTCATGTCGGATCTCGCCGAGGCATGGCAGCAGGTCCGCTCCGGCAAGGCGCCCGAGCTGCCCGCGGTCGGCACCTCGGCCCGCCGCTGGGCACTGGCGCTCCAGGACGAGGCGCTCACCCCCGAGCGGGAAGCGGAACTGTCGTACTGGCAGGAGCTGCTGGAGGCGCCCAACCAGCCGCTGGGCACACGGGCGTTCGACCCGGTGGTGGACGTGATGTCCACGGTCGACACGGTGCGGGTGCAGCTGCCCGCCGAGGTCACCGAAGCGGTGCTGACCAAGCTGCCCGCGGCGTTCAAGGGCACCGGCACCGACGTGCTGCTCGCCGCGCTCGCCCTCGCGGTGAACCGGTGGAGCGGCGCGGACCGCTCGCTCCTGGTCCGCCTGGAAGGCCACGGGCGCGAGGAGGACATCGTCCCCGGCGCCGACCTCTCCCGGACCGTCGGCTGGTTCACCAGCATGCACCCGGCCCGCGTCGACGTGCGCGGGGCGGACCTGACCGACGTACTGGCCGGCGGCCCCGCGGCCGGTACGGCGATCAAGCAGGTCAAGGAGCAGCTGCGCCAGATCCCGGACAAGGGCGTGGGCTACGCACTGCTGCGCCACCTCAACCCGGAGACCGCAGCTCAGCTCGCCGAGTACCCGGCGCCGCAGATCGGCTTCAACTACCTCGGCCGGATCGCCGACACGGATGTGCCCGAGCACCTGCGCGCGCAGGGCTGGGGACCCGCGTCCTGGTCCGCCGAGCTGATCCCGGCACTCGACGAGGACCTGCCCGCGCTGTCCGCGCTCGAGGTCAACTCGGTCGCCACGGACACCGCCGACGGCACCCGGCTGCAGACCGCCTTCATGTTCCCCACCGGGGTGCTCTCCCACGAGCAGGTCCGTGAGCTGGCAGACCTGTGGGTCGAGGTGCTGCACGGTATGGCCGCGTACGCCGCACACCCGCAGGCCGGCGGGCTCACGCCTTCCGACGCCCCGCTGGTCGCGGTGAAGCAGGACGAGATCGAGGCATGGGAGGCACGCTACGGCCGGCTGGCCGAGGTGTGGCCACAGGCCCCCGGGCAGTCCGGCATCCAGTTCCAGGCCGCGCTGGCCGAGGACTCCTACGACGTCTACCACATGCAGCTGGTGCTGCACCTGTCCGGGCAGGTGGACCCGGCACGCATGCGAGCGGCCGGGCAGGCACTGCTCGACCGCTATCCCAACCTGCGCGCCGCCTTCGGCACCACGGCCGACGGCGACCCGGTGCAGGTCCTGCCGGAACACGTGGCCCTGCCGTGGCGGCACATCGCCCTGACCGGTCAGAGCGAGGCCGAGCAGGACGCGGCGCTCGACCGGTTCCTCGCCGAGGACCGGGCCGAACGCCTCGACCCCGCCCGGCCGCCACTGTTCCGCCTGGGGCTGATCACCTGCGGACCGAAGCACGCCAAGCTGGTCATCACGGCACACCACACCGTCTTCGACGGCTGGTCCTCGCCACTGGTGATCAGGGACCTGATCCGGCTGTACGCCGGGGCCGACGAGCTTCCCCCGGTACGCAGCTACGGCGACTACCTGACCTGGCTGTCCACGCACGACCGCGAGGCCTCAGCCGCCCGGTGGAAGGCCGAGCTGGCCGGCTTCGACCAGCCGACGCTCGTGGCCCCGGACGCTTCCGTCCAGGAGGGCGCCTCCGCCATCGGCAAGGTCGAGGTACCGCTGTCGATCGACAAGGGACGGGAACTCGCCCGGCGCGCCGCGGAACTCGGCGTCACGCTCAACACCCTCCTGCAAGGCGCGTGGGCGGTCCTGCTGTCGAAACTGACCGGACAGCAGGACGTGGTGTTCGGCGCCGCCGTCAACGGCCGCCCGGCGGACCTGATCGGGTCCGAGGAAATGGTCGGCCTGTTCATCAACACGCTGCCCATCAGGGTGTTCTGGCAGCTGGACCACAGCGTGGCCGACATAGTCACTGAGCTGCAGAACCGGCAGATGGCGCTGCTCGACCACCACTACTACGGCCTGGCCGACATCCAGCGCGACAGCGGGCTCCCGGCTCTGTTCGACACGTTCATCGGGTTCGAGAACTATCCGATGGACCGCGAGGGCATGGTCGACGCGAACACCTCGGCGGGGCTCACGATCGACGCCATCCGGCCGATCGCGGGCGCGCACTACGCGCTCGCCCTCGCCGCCGCCGACCCCTACCTGCGGCTCTCCCTCGACTACCAGAAGGACCTCTACGACCTCGAAGAGGCCGAGGCCATCGGCGCCCGGCTGGTCCGGGTGCTGAAGCAGGTGCTCGCTGACCCGCACGTGCCGGTCAGCGCGATCGAGGTGCTGTCGCAGGAGGAGCGGGACCGGCTGCTACGGGAGGTCAACGACACCGCGCATCCGGTGGCCGAGGACACCCTGCCGGGCGCGTTCGAGGCGCAGGCGGAGCGCACCCCGGACCGTGTCGCGGTGATCGGCGAGCAGGAGACGCTGACGTACCGGGAGTTCAACCGGCGTGCCAACCAGCTGGCCCACTGGCTGGTCGAACAGGGCGCCGGCCCCGAGCAGCCGGTCGCCGTGCGCATTGCGCGTTCGGTCGACCTGATGGTGGCGGCCTTCGCGGTGGTCAAGTCCGGTGCGGCGTACGTGCCGGTGGACCCCGAGCTGCCCGAGGACCGGGTGCGGCACATGCTCGACAGCGCGAAGCCGCTGCTGGTGCTCGAAGAAGCGCTTCCGGACGTCTCCGGGTACCCGGAGACGAACCCGGAGCGTGCGCTGCTGCCGGACAACGTCGCGTACGTCATCTTCACCTCCGGTTCCACCGGTGGCCCCAAGGGCGTCCAGGTGTCGCACCGGTCGATCATGAACCGGATCGAGTGGGGTCTGGAGCACTTCGACGTCACGGCCGAGGACCGGGTGCTGTTCAGCACGGCGCCGAGCTTCGACGCGTCGGTGCCGGAGATGTTCGGGCCCGTGCAGGTGGGGGCCGCTGTGGTGATCGCGCACCCGGACGGGCGCCGCGATCCGGCCTACCTGGCCGAGCTGATCCAGCGGGAGCGGGTGACCGGCGCGGTCTTCGTCTCCTCCCTGCTGGCGGCGTTCGTGGACGAGCCCACGGCACGCGCCTGCACCAGCCTGCGCTGGGTCGAGGTCGGGGCCGAGCCGTTCCCGGCCGCGCTGGCCAACCGGTTCACCGAGCTGCTGCCCGGCTGCGTCGCGCACAACCTCTACGGCCCCACCGAGGCATCGGTGGAGGTGACGACGTGGCAGCACGAGCCGGGCGCGGACCGGCTGCCGATCGGCGCGCCGATCTGGAACACCCAGGTGTACGTGCTGGACCCTGCACTGCGCCCGGTCGCGCCGGGGATCGCTGGCGAGCTGTACATCGCCGGCACCGCGCTGGCGAGAGGCTACCTCGGACAGCCCGTGCTGACCGCGCACCGGTTCGTCGCCTGCCCCTACGGTGAGCCCGGCGCGCGGATGTACCGCACCGGCGATGTGGTGCGGTGGACCAAGGACGGCCAGCTCGAGTACGTCGACCGGAGCGACTTCCAGGTGAAGATCCGCGGCCGTCGCATCGAGCTGGGCGAGATCGAGTCGGCGCTGACCGCCCACCCGGACGTCAGCAACGCGTTGGCCGTCGTACGGGAGGAAAGCGCCGGAGACCAGCGGCTGCTCGCGTACGTGGTGCCGGGCGGCAAGACCGACCCGGCCGAGCTGGACGTGGCGGCCCTGACGTCCCTGCTCCAGGAGCAACTGCCGGAGTACATGGTCCCCACGGCGATCGTGCCGCTGGCCGAGTTCCCCAAGACCCTGAGCGGAAAGCTCGACCGCGCCGCGCTCCCCGCACCCGACTACGCCGAAGCCGCGGCCGGACGGGGACCGCGCAACCACAAAGAGGAAGTCCTCTGCCGGCTGTTCGCCGAGTTGCTGGGTGTGGAGGAGGTCGGCATCGACGCCGGCTTCTTCGACCTCGGTGGGCATTCGCTGCTGGCCACACGGCTGATCGGCCGCATACGCAACGAACTCAACATCGACGTGAAAGTCACGATGGTCTTCGCCAATCCGACTGTCGCCCAGTTGGCAGATCGGCTCGATGAACTGGCCACGTCGAACCGGCCCCAGCTGCGTCAGATGACCGTTTAGGAGAAGCGTCGATGATCCCGTTGTCCTTTGCCCAGAGCCGGATGTGGTTCCTCCACCATCTGGAAGGCCCGTCCGCCACGTACAACGGCCCGTTCGTGCTGCGCCTGGAGGGCCCCCTGGACACCGCGGCCCTGACCGCGGCGGTGAGGGATGTCGTCACCCGGCACGAGAGTCTGCGCACCCTGGTCGTGGAGAACGCGGACGGCACGCCGGAGCAGCGGATCCTGCCGCCGGAGGAGGCTGCGGTCCCGGTGCGGCTGGTCGACGTGGCCGCGGACGCGGTGGACGCCGCGATGTACCAGGTCGCGTGCGAGACGTTCGACCTGGGCACGGCGCTCCCCCTGCGGGCAACCCTCCTCCGGGTCGCTCCGCAGGAGCACGTGCTGGTGTTCGTGTTCCACCACATCGCCGCGGACGGAGCGTCGATGGCGCCGTTCCTGCGCGATCTGGTGTCGGCGTACGCGGCCCGCCGCCAGGGGAGCGCGCCGGAGTGGACGCCGCTCCCGGTGCAGTACAAGGACTACACGCTGTGGCAGCGGCAGCTGCTGGGTGACGAAACGGACCCGGACAGCATCACCGCGGCGCAACTGGAGTACTGGCGCAAGGAACTGGCCGGGGTGCCACAGCCGGTGCAGTTGCCGCTGGACCGGCCGCGGCCGACGGTGCCCGACCACAGCGGCGGCTATGTCGACTTCGAGCTGGACCCGGAACTGTTCGCCGCGATCGGGAAGCTGGCCGCGGACCGCGGGGCCACGGCGCCGATGGTCGCTCAGGCCGTGCTCGCGGTGCTCCTGCACCACTTCGGCGCCGGCAACGACCTGACGATGGGCAGCCCGATCGAGGGGCGCGCCGATGAGCAACTCGACGACCTGGTCGGGTTCTTCGTCAACACCTGGGTGCTGCGCGTCGACCTGTCGGGGAACCCGTCGTTCGGCGATCTGCTGGAGCAGGTGCGGGTCAGGGCCCTTGCCGCGTACGACAACCAGGACCTGCCGTTCGAGCGCCTGGTGGAACTGCTGGCACCGGAGCGCGCCACCTCCTACCAACCGCTGTTCCAGGTGATGCTGGCCTGGCAGTTCCCCTGGTCGGAGATCCAGATGCCGGATCTGCGGGTAACCCCCCTTCCGGTGGGCACCGGCACCGCGAAGTTCGACCTGTTCTTCAACTTCATCCCGGACCCGACCGGGGGCGCGTACGGGCGACTCGAGTACGCGTCGGAGCTGTTCGACCACGCCACGGCCGAACGACTCATCGACCGCTACATCCGCGTGCTTCGGCAGGTGGTTGCCGATCCGGAGACCCGGCTCGGTGAGGCGGACGTGCTCACGGACGCAGAGCAGCGCCGGCTGACGCAGCTGAACGAGACGGCCGCACCGGTGCCGGGGGTGACCGTACCGGAGCTGGTCGCCGCTCAGGCGGCGCGGACACCGGATGTGACGGCCGTGGTGTCCGGGCAGACCTCGTTGTCGTACGCTGAACTGGACGCCCGCGCCGACCGCCTGGCCGCGGTCCTGCGTGAGCAGGGGGTCGGGCCGGATGTCCTGGTGGCCGTGGCACTGCCGCGGTCGGCGAACCTGGCGGTCGCACTTCTGGGCGTACTCAAGGCCGGCGGCGCCTACCTGCCGATCGACCCCGACTACCCGGCCGCGCGTGTCGATCTCCTGCTCGCCACCGCCGATCCGCTGCTGGTCCTGACCGATCACGAGACGGCGCAGACGGTGGCCAGGAGTCGGCCGCCGGTGCTTCACCTGGACGATCTGGACCTCGACGGCCCCGGTCACGAAGCCCCGGACGCCCGTATCCGGCCGGACAATCTGGCCTATGTGATGTTCACGTCCGGATCCACCGGGACTCCCAAGGGCGTCGCCATCAGTCACGCCAGCGTGGTCAACGGTGTGCGGGACCTGCGCCAGGTGGCGCAGGTCGAGGCGGGGTCCCGGATGCTCGCCGCGACCTCGGTGAACTTCGACGTCTCCGTGTTCGAGATATTCACCGCCCTCACCGCCGGAGCGACCGTCGAGATCGTCCGTGACGTACTCGAACTCGCGGAACGCGGCAGCTGGTCGGGCACCACCATCAGCGCCGTGCCGGCCGTGTTCTCCACCCTGCTCGACCAGATCGTCACCGAAGGCCCCGGCAGCCTCGACCTCGACGTGGAAACCGTCATCTTCGCCGGTGAGGCGCTCTCGGCCGATCTGGTCCGCAAGGTCCACAGCGCCCTGCCCGGGGTCCGTGTCGTCAACGCCTACGGACAGACCGAAAGCTTCTACGCCTCCACCTTCACGCTTCCGCAGCAGTGGACCGAGGCCAGTGCGGTACCGGTCGGGCAGCCCCTCGCCAACATGCGCGCCTACGTCCTGGGGCCCGAACTGGCCCCGGTTCCGCCCGGTGTGATCGGCGAACTGTACGTCGCGGGCCTGGTCGCCCGTGGCTACCACCAGAACGGCGGAGCAACCGCGGAGCGGTTCGTGGCCTGCCCCTTCGGTCCCGCCGGCACGCGGATGTACCGCACCGGTGACCTGGCCCAGTGGGACGACAACGGCCAACTGAGGTACGCCGGCCGAGCCGACGCCCAGGTCAAGGTGAACGGCATCCGTGTCGAGCCGACCGAGATCGAGACGGTTCTCGCCCAGCATCCCGCGGTCGCCCAGGCAGCGGTCACGGTGTGTGAGGACCGCACCGGCACCAAGCGGCTCGTCGGCTATGTGGCACCGGTGGGCGCCACCGACGGCGACGTGGACCTGGACGCCACCGTGTCGGTGGCGGAGCTGCGGCGGTTCGTGGCCAAGCGGCTGCCGGACTACATGGTGCCCGCCCAGCTGGTGGTGCTCGACCGGCTGCCGCTGACCGCGAGCGGAAAGCTGGACCGGGCCGCACTGCCCGAGCCGGAGTTCGCGGGTGCCACGTACCGGGCGCCGCGCAGTGCGGCGGAGCGGGTGCTGGCCGAGGTGTTCGCCGACGTGCTCAGCACCGAACACGTCGGTGTCGACGACGACTTCTTCACCAGTGGCGGGGACAGCATTCGTTCCATCCAGGTGGTCGCGCGGGCCAAGACGCGTGGCGTTGTGGTCAGTACGCGGGAGATCTTCGAGCACCGTACGGTCGCCCGGCTCGCGGAGCTGGTCGAGGGCCGGGCCGCAGAGGAGCGCGTGACGCTGGCCGAGCTGCCGGGTGGCGGTGTCGGCCGGGCTCCGCTGCCGCCGACGGCGGCGCACATGCTCGCCCTCGGCGGCGGCATCGACCGGCTCTCCATGTCCGCGATGCTGACCCTGCCCAAGGACATCGACCGTGCCGGACTGGTCGCCACGTTGCAGGCGGTGCTGGACCGGCACGACGTGCTGCGCTCCCGCCTCGACCGGGCCAACCCGGGCCTGCTGATGGAGCCGGTCGGCAGCGTGGACGCCGGTGCGCTGGTGCGGGAGGTCCCCTACGGTGACGCCGATGTGAAGGCCGAGCTGGACGCGGCGGCGGACCGGCTCGACCCAGCTGCGGGCGTGATGGCGCAGTTCGTGTGGTTCACCCCCGACACGCCCGCGGACGCGGGCCGGCTGCTGATCGTGCTGCACCACCTGGTCGTCGACGGAGTGTCGTGGCGCGTCCTGTTCCCGGACCTGGCGTCGGCCTGGCAGCGGGTCCGCGACGGCCACGCCCCGCAACCGGCGGAGACCGGTACCTCGCTGCGGCGGTGGATGCATGCCCTGGCCGACGAGTCGGCCACCGCAGGACGGGTGGCGGAACTGCCCGTGTGGCAGGAGATCCTTTCCGGGGACGACCCGGTGCTCGGTGGGCGGGAGCTGGACCCGGCGCGCGATGTCGCGGCCACCGTGGACACGGTCCGCGTCCAGGTGCCCGCGGATGTCACGGAAACCCTGCTGAACACGCTGCCGTCGGTCTTCCACGGCGGCGTCGACGACGGGCTGCTGACCGGCCTCGCGCTGGCGCTGGCCCGCTGGCGGCAGACGCGGGGCGTCTCGGGGAGCTCGGCACTCGTCCGGCTCGAAGGACACGGCCGCGAAGAGCACCTGGTGCCCGGCGCCGACCTGTCGGGCACGGTCGGATGGTTCACCGCAATGTACCCGGTACGCCTGGATGTGACCGGCATCGACGTGGCGGACGCGTTCGCCGGCGGCAACGCCGCCGGACGGGCGGTCAAGGCCGTCAAGGAGCAGCTGCGGGCGGTGCCGGACAACGGCATGGGCTACGGCCTGCTGCGCCACCTGAACACCGAGACCGCTGCCGTGCTGGCGACGGCACGGCAGCCGCAGATCGGGTTCAACTACCTCGGCAAGTCCTCCAGCGCGGACATCCCCGCAGAGCTGCGCGGGCTGGGCTGGGGCCTGGACACCACCCACGAGGACCTGATCGCCGCACCGGACGCCGACATGCCGGTGCTGTCGGCCCTGGAGATCAGTGCGGTGGCCGCCGACACGTCGGACGGCACGCAGCTGACCGCCTACTTCGGCTTCCCCACCGGTGTGCTCTCCCGCGACGAGGTGACTGAGCTGGCCGGACTGTGGGTCCAGGCGCTGACCGCCCTGGCCCGGCACACCACCGCTCCCGGCGCCGGCGGGCTGACCCCGAGCGACGCGCCCCTGGTCGAGGTGCGCCAGGACGAGATCGAGGCCTGGGAGGCCCGCTTCGGCAAGCTGGACAAGGTGTGGCCGGCGACGACGGCACAGACCGGGATCCTCTTCCAGGCGAAGCTGGCCGGGGCGTCGTTCGACCCGTACCACATTCAGCTGGTGTTCCACCTGACCGGCGAGGTCGACCCGGAGCGGATGCGCAGGGCCGGGCAGGCGCTGCTGGACCGCCATCCCGTCCTCCGCGCGGCGTTCGTCAACCGGGCGGACGGCGACGTGGTGCAGGTCGTGCCGGAGGCAGTGACCCTGCCGTGGCAGCACATCGACCTCACCGCGGCCGACGAGGCGGAACGAACCGAGGCGTTCGAGCGGTTCCTCGAGCAGGACCGGAGCACGTACTTCGACGCGGACAACCCGCCGCTGATCCGGATGGCACTCGCCGTCCTCGAACCCGATCGCCCCGAGCTCGTGCTGACCGCCCACCATGTGCTCTACGACGGCTGGTCCACACCCCTGCTCCTGCAGGACCTGCTGCTGCTCTACGGGTCCGACGGCGACCCGTCCGGGCTGCCCGCGACCCGTGACTACGGCGACTTCCTCTCCTGGCTCTCCCGGCAGGACCAGGAGGAGTCCGCACGGGTGTGGGCCGCGGAACTCGAAGGGTTCGAGGAGCCGACCCTGCTCGCTCCCGGCTTCGCGGGCGCGGACGACGAGGGCCGCGGTCAGGTCGACATCACGATCCCGCGCGACGTGGCGCAGGAACTCGACCGACTGACCACTGAGCTGGGCATCACCATGAACACGCTGGTCCAGGGAGCCTGGGCACTGGTGCTCGGCGAACTCACCGGCCGCCAGGACGTGGTGTTCGGCACCACCGTCTCCGGGCGCCCGCCCGCGGTGACGGGCGTCGAGTCGATGGTCGGGATGCTCATCAACACCGTTCCCGTGCGCGTCACCTACGCGCCCGGCGACACGCTCGCCGAGTTCCTCACCCGGCTGCAGAGCCGGCAGGGCGGCCTCGTGGAGCACCACTACTACGGGCTCTCGGAGATCCAGCGGTCCACCGGCCTGCAGTCCCTCTTCGACACACTGGTCGTCTTCGAGTCGTTCCCCGTCGACGGGGACGGCCTGAGCGCCGCTTCCGACGCCGCGGACGGGATCAGCTACGACGGCTTCCGCCCGTCCGCGGGCAACCACTATCCGCTGTGCCTGATGGCGGCGGCCGACCCGCACCTCGAGTGCATCATCCAGTACGCGCTGGGCGTCTTCGACCAGGCCACGGTGGAGGAGTACGCGGCCCGCCTCGTCCGCTTCCTGCGGCAGCTGGCCACCAACCCCGAGCTGAGGATCGCGCAGGTGGACTCCCTGGAGTCGGCCGAACGCGACCGGATGCTGGCCGTACTGAACGACACGTCCGGCCCGGCCCGGGAGGTCACCCTCACCGAGCTGTTCGAGGCGCAGGTGACGCGGACCCCGGACGCGGTCGCCGTGGTCGCCGAGGGCGAGTCGCTCACGTACGCCGAGCTGGACGCCCGCGCCGAGCGGCTCGCGTTCGCGCTCGCGGATCGCGGAGTGGGCCCGGAGACCGTGGTGAGCGTGGTCCTGCCGCGCACGGCGAACATGGTCGTGGCTCTCCTGGGTGTGCTCAAGGCGGGCGGAGCCTATCTGCCCGTCGACCCCGCCTACGCCGCCGCACGGCTCCCGCACATTCTCCCCGGCGCCCGGCCCCACCTGCTCCTCACCGACGCCGGCACCCGGGCAGTCGTCCCGCCCACGGACATCCCCGTCGTCCTTTTCGAGGACATCGACCTCCGGGCGACCACTTCGGACGCCGGGAAGGCGCCGGCACGGCGCAAGGCCCGCCCGGGCAACCTCGTCTACGTCGTCTACACCTCCGGTTCCACCGGCGTGCCCAAAGGCGTCGGTGTCGCCCACACCACCATCGTCAACGCGGTGGACACCATGGCCGCGCAGGCCGGCATGGAGTCCGGCCGGCGGGTGCTGCTCGCCGCCTCGTTCGGCTTCGACGTCGCCACCTTCGAGCTATTCTCCGCGCTCACCAGGGGCGGCAGCGTCGAGATCGTCCGGGACGTGCTGGCGCTGACCGAACGCGACACCTGGGACGTCGACGTCATCTGCTCGGTGCCGTCGGCCTTCGCGGAACTCGTCGACCAGCTCGGCGACCGCATCAAGCCCACGGCGCTGAACATCTCCGGGGAGGTGCTGACCCCGGCCCTGGCGGAGCGGGTGCGCGGACTCTGGCCGCAGGCGCGTGTCATCAACAGCTACGGTCCGAGCGAGACCTTCTACGCCACCGCCCACCTGCTGGAGTCCGACCGGACGTACGCCGACGGCGTGCCCATCGGCCGGCCCTTCCCCGGCGTGCGCGCCTACATCCTCAGCCCGCGCCTGACCCTGCTGCCCCAGGGCACACCGGGTGAGCTGTATCTGGCCGGGGCCGGACGCGGCTACCACAACCAGTCCGCCATGACTGCCGACCGCTTCGTCCCCGACCCCTACGGTCCTCCCGGCGCCCGGATGTACCGCACCGGCGACATAGCCCGCCTCACCCCGGACGGAGAGCTGCAGCACCTGGGCCGCGTCGACACCCAGGTCAAGATCCGTGGCTACCGCGTCGAACCCGGCGAGGTCGAGGCCGCCCTGACGGCCCACCCCCACATCGCCCACGCCGCCGTCGCGGTCCAGCAGAACGGGGACAGCACCCCCAACCTGGTCGCCTACCTCGTCCCTGATCACGGCAGGACCGCCCCGCCCCTGGACGAACTGCGCGAGTACTTGTCCGAGCGGCTGCCCGAGTACATGGTCCCCGCCGCCTACGTCGCGCTCGACCGGCTGCCCCTGTCCCCCAACGGCAAGCTCGACCTCAAGGCCCTGCCCGCCGCCGAACTCACCCCGACGACGTCCTTCCGGGCCCCCCGCACCACCCGCGAGGAGGTGCTGGCCAAGCTCTTCGGCGAGGTGCTCGGCCTGGAGAGGGTCGGTGTCGACGACGGCTTCTTCGAGCTCGGTGGGCATTCCCTCCTCGCCACCCGTCTGATCAACCGGGCCCGCGCCGAACTGGGGCTCGAGATACCCATTCGCAAGATCTTCGACCTGCCGACGGTATCCGCGCTCGCGGCGTGGACGGAGGAATCGGCTGTTCCCCTTCGCCCCAATCTCCGCAGGATGATCACAGAGGAGCAAAACCAGTGATTCCGCTTTCGTTTGCACAGCGCCGCATGTGGCTGACGCACCAGATGGAGGGCGGGGCAGAGACCTACAACATTTCCCCGGCGTTCCGACTGACGGGGGCACTGGACCAGGCTGCCCTCGTCGCGGCGATCCGCGACCTGGTCGAGCGCCACGAGCCCCTGCGCACCACGTTCGTCACGGACGACAAGGGTGAGCCCTACCAGCGGATCCTGTCGTCGGCGGAGGCGTCGGTGCAGGTCCCGGTGATCGAGGTGGCACCCGACGACCTGTCCGGCGCGGTCCAGGAGTTCATCACCCACCGGTTCGACCTGGCGGCCGAGATCCCCTTCCGGGCGACGCTGTACCGCTGCGCCCCCGAGGACCACCTCCTGGTGCTGCTCGTCCACCACATCGCCTCGGACGGCGTCTCGGGCGGGCTGATGGCCCGGGACATCGGCGTCGCCTACACCGCCCGCCTGGAGGGCCGGGAGCCGGCGTGGCAGCCGCTGCCCGTGCAGTACAAGGACTACGCGCTGTGGCAGCGCGAGCTGCTCGGCGACGTGTCGGACCCGGACAGTCTCGCCGCGGCGCAAGCCGAGTACTGGCGCGAGGAACTGGCCGGGGTGCCGCAGCCGCTGAACCTGCCGCTCGACCGCCCGCGGTCCGCGGAGAGGAACCCGCAGGGCGACAAGGTCAGCTTCGTGGGCGAACCGGAGGTCGGGACCGGGCTGCAGAAGCTGGCCGACGAGCGCGGGATGACCATGTCGATGGTCATGCAGGCCGCGCTGGGAGTGCTGCTGGGCAAGCTGGGCGGCGGGGACGACGTGACCATCGGCGGTCCGATGGCCGGCCGCACCGACGAAGCGCTGGCCGACCTGGTCGGGTTCTTCGTCAACACCCAGGTGCTGCGGGTGAACCTCTCCGGTGATCCGTCGTTCGACGACCTGCTCACGCAGGTGCGGGAGAAGACCCTGGCGGCCTACGAGCGGCAGGATGTGCCGTTCGAGACGCTGGTCGAGTTGATCAACCCTGACCGCTCCACGGCGTACCAGCCGCTGTTCCAGGTGATGCTCGCCTGGCAGAACTTCGAGAAGCAGGACTTCGAACTCCCTGGACTCACGGTGGAGTTCGAGCAGCACGTCACGCAGACCTCCCTGGTCGACCTCACCATGTTCTTCGACGTGAACGACTCGGGGGAGCTGCGGGGCGAGCTGCAGTACGCGACCGCGCTGTTCGACCGGGACACGGCCGAGGCCATCGCCGCTCGGTATCTGCTCGTTCTGGAGCAGCTGGTTGCCGACCCGAAGGCGCCGATCAGCCAGATCGAGATGCTGCTCGACCAAGAGCGGGACCGGCTGCTGCGGGAGGTCAACGACACCGCGCATCCGGTGGCCGAGGACACCCTGCCGGGCGCGTTCGAGGCGCAGGCGGAGCGCACCCCGGACCGTGTCGCGGTGATCGGCGAGCAGGAGACGCTGACGTACCGGGAGTTCAACCGGCGTGCCAACCAGCTGGCCCACTGGCTGGTCGAACAGGGCGCCGGCCCCGACCAGCTTGTTGCCGTGCGCATCCCCCACTCGGTCGATCTGATGACGGCGATCTACGCGGTGGTCAAGTCCGGTGCGGCGTACGTGCCGGTGGACCCCGAGCTGCCCGAGGACCGGGTGCGGCACATGCTCGACAGCGCGAAGCCGCTGCTGGTGCTCGACGATGCGTTTCCGGACGTCTCCGGGTACCCGGAGACGAACCCGGAGCGTGCGCTGCTGCCGGACAACGTCGCGTACGTCATCTTCACCTCCGGTTCCACCGGCAGTCCCAAGGGCGTGCCGGTGTCCCACCGGTCGATCATGAACCGGATGAAGTGGGGCCTGGAGCACTTCGACGTCACGGTCGAGGACCGGATGCTCTTCAGCACGCTGGCGAGCTTCGACGCGTCGGTGCAGGAGATGTTCGCCAACCTTCAGGCGGGCGGTGCCGTCGTCGTCGCGCGCCCGGACGGGCGCCGGGATCCGGCCTACCTCGCCGAGCTGATCCGCCGCGAGCGGGTGACCAGCGCGTTCTTCGTGCCCTCCCTGCTGGCGGCGTTCGTGGACGAGCCCGCTGCGCGCGAGTGCACCAGCCTGCGCTGGATCGAGTCCGGAGGGGAGGCGTTCCCGGCCGCGCTGGCCAACAAGCTCGTCGAGCTGCTGCCCGGCTGCGGAGCGCACAACCACTACGGCCCCACCGAGGCGGCGGTGGAGGCCACCGCGTGGCAGCACGAGCCGGGCGCGGACCGGCTGCCGATCGGCGTGCCGCTCTGGAACGTCCGGGTGTACGTGCTGGACACGGCGCTACGCCCGGTCGCGCCGGGCGTCGCCGGCGAGCTGTACATCGCCGGCGTCGGACTGGCCAGGGGCTACCTGGGGCAGAGCGCGCTGACCGCGCACCGGTTCGTCGCTTGCCCCTTCGGCGAGCCGGGGACCCGGATGTACCGCACCGGGGACCTGGTGCGGTGGAACACGGGCGGCCAGATCGAATACATCGGCCGCAGCGACTTCCAGGTGAAGATCCGGGGCTACCGGATCGAACTGGGCGACATTGAGCACGCACTGGCCGGACATCCCGCTGTCGCGCAGGCGGCGGTCGTGGTGCGCGAGGACCAGCCGGGCGAGAAGCGCCTGGTGGGCTATGTGGTGCCCGACCCGGATGCCGCGGTGGCCGACGCCGATGCCCAGGTGGACGAGTGGCGCCGCATCCACGACGCGAGTTATGCCGATTCCGCCGATGAGCCATGGGGCGAGGACTTCCAGCTGTGGACGTCGGTGTACGACGGCGAGCCGGTTCCGGGCAAGCAGCTGGCCGAGTGGCGGGACGCGGCGGTGGCGCAGGTGCTGCGGTTCGCACCGCGGCGCGTGCTGGAGATCGGCGTGGGCTCCGGCCTGCTCCTCGCCAAGATCGTCGGCGAGGTCGAGGAGTACTGGGGAACCGACATCTCCGCCATGGTCGTGGACCGGGTCCGCGCGCAGGCCGAACAGGCCGGCTTCGGTGACCGGGTCCGGCTGAGCGTCCAGGCGGCCGACGACGTCTCCGGGCTGCCCCGCGGCGGGTTCGACACCGTGGTGCTCAACTCGGTGGTGCAGTACTTCCCGAGCGTCGCGTACCTGGACCAGGTGCTGAGCCAGGCCATGGAACTCCTCGCGCCGGGCGGCCGCCTGATCGTCGGAGACGTCCGCAACGCCGCGACACTTCGGCTCCTGCTGACCGCGGAGAAGCGTGCGGCGCAGCCGTACGCCTCTCATGACGAGGTGCGGGCGCTGGTGGAGCAGGCGCTTCTCGCCGAGCGGGAGCTGGTGGTCGCCCCGGAGTGGTTCGCCGAGTGGGCAGCGGACCGTTCCGTCGCGGCCGACATCCGGCTGAAGGCGGGACAGGCGCACAACGCGCTGACCCGGCACCGCTACGAGGTCGTCCTGCACAAGGAGCCGTCCGACGTGCTCGACCTGACCGCAGTGCCCGCGCTGCCGTGGGGCCGGGAGGTGTCCGACCTGGGCGCCCTGGGCGGCTGTGTGGAGCGGGCCGGCGGCCCGGTCCGCGTGTCCGGGATACCCAACGCACGCCTGGTGGCGGAGGCCGCCGAGGCGACCGCCACCGGTGTGGTGAGTGCGGACGCCCCCTCCGGCGCCTCACTCGACCCCGAGGACCTTGCCGCATGGGCGCGGCAGCAGGGCCTGGACGCGGTCATCACCTGGTCGGGCCAGGACGTCCACTCCTTCGACGCGGTCCTCCTGCCCGCACAGCGGACCGGGCGGCAGACCCTCTCCGGAGGGTTCCTTCCCGGTGCCGGTGCCGGGCGGAACCAGGCGAACACCCCCGCACTGGCCCCGTCGATCGACCCGCTGCTGGCAGAGCTGCCCGAGTACCTGCGTGGGCGCCTTCCGGACTACATGGTCCCGGCCGTGGTGGTGCCGCTCTGGGAGCTTCCGCTGAATCCGGCCGGCAAGCTCGACCGGCGAGCGCTGCCGTCAGAGCACGCGACCACCAGAAGCGGCGGTGGACCGCGCAACTCCCACGAAGAGAAGCTGTGCTCCTTCTTCAGCGAGCTGCTCGGCGTGGAGCGGGTCGGCATCCATGACGACTTCTTCGCGCTCGGCGGGCACTCGTTCCTGGCCACCCGGCTCAGCGCCAGCATCCGCAAGGAGTTCGGCCTCGACATGCCGCTGAGGACGATCATCCAGTTCCCCACGGTGGCCGAGTTGGGCGCATTGGTGCTCACCGGATGCATCCCCGGCGACCACGCCGACGCGTTCGATGTCGTGCTGCCGCTGAACAGGGATCCCGGGACGGGAAAGCCGCCGGTGTGGTTCCTCCATGGAGGCGGCGGCCTCGGCTGGGCGTACTTCACCTTCGCGCCGTACCTGGACCGGCCTGCCTACGCCCTGCAGTCCCGCGGCTCCAACGGCACGGAGCCGCTGGCGGCCTCGGTGGAGGAAATGATCGAGGACTACCTCGCCCAGATCCTCAAGGTCCAGCCGGAGGGGCCCTACCACCTGATCGGCTGGTCCTTCGGCGGCCCGATCGCACACGCCCTCGCGGAGGCGCTGGACCGCAATGGGCACGAGGTCGCTCTCCTGGCCATCCTGGACGCCCAGCCCGCGAGCGACGACGCGGGGAGCGGGTTCAAGGCCATCGCCGGCCGGACCGCGGAGCTGTACCGAGGTGACCTCGAGGAGGTCTTCGGCCAGTTCATGAACACCAGCAACATGGACACCCTGCTGGACAGCATGTCGAGGGTGGGCTCCAACAACCTGAACCGGATGGCCGAGTTCGAATCCCCGGTCTTCCGCGGTGACCTGCTGTTCTTCAACGCCACGAAGGACAAGGACCACTCGTACGCGCCCGACTGGCGGCCGTTCGTCCTCGGCTCGATCGAGGAGCACTCCGTGGACGCCACGCACAACGACCTGCACATGCCGCAACCCGCGGGCCAGGTCATGCGGATCATCGCCCAGAAGCTGGCGGAGTGACCGGGAGAGGTCCGGGCAGCACGCCCCGGACCCTCCGTCTCGTGACATCGAACCGCGGAACCGGCTCGCCGAGCCGTCGCATGGACGATTGGGGTTGGTCGGGGTGACAGAACCCGGCGTGAATGAGGAAGACCGGCAGCAGAGCGCGCTGTTGTGCGTGCCGTTCGCGGGAGCAGGACCTTCGTACTTCCACCCGTGGCGGGCGCTGTCCGCCGACCGGTGGCGCGTGACGTCTGTCGAGCTGCCCGGCAGGGAGCGGCGGATTCTGGAGACGCCGTACCGGAATGTCGTCGAAGCGGCCAAGGACTCGGTGAACGACATCGTCGCGGACCTCGGCGCCGGTGCGCGGACGGTGGTGTTCGGGCACAGCCTGGGCGCGGTGCTCGCGTACGAACTGGTGCACCTGCTGAGCGAGCGCGGTGTGCGCGTCGAGCGGCTGTTCGTCAGTGGTTCGCCGGGGCCGTGGACGCAGCGGGAGAGGCGGGCGACCGGGCTCCCCGACGAGGAGTTCCTCGCCCGGGTCGAAGAGTTCGCGGGGTTCAGGCACGAGGCTCTGGACCACCCGGAGATGCGTGAACTGATTCTCCCCGTTCTGCAGGCCGACTGCGAAATGCACGAGAATTACGTTCCGAGCACCGACGTACCGGTGTCGGTGCCGATCTGCTCGATTCGGGGCGACTCCGACGGCCTGGTCAGCGCCGAACAGGCGCAGGAGTGGCGGAACGCGACCACGGGCGAATTCAGCTATGCGGAGTTCCCGGGCGACCACATGTACCTGGTGGATCGCGCCCGGGAGGTGCTCGACCTGATCGAGTCAGAATCAACCCGCACTCGCTAATGTCCTGCGCCGGATCGCCCCGGCGCAGGACCCCCGTGTGGCACAACCGTTTGATGAGGACGTTGAGGAGACGACGATTATGGCTGAGCCGATCGTTAGCCTGCTGGACCCTGAATTCACCGATGACCCCATCGGCGCCTACGCGCGCCTGCGGGAGATGTCTCCGCTCGTTCGCATCGGATTCCCCGGTGGGCCGCCGGTCTGGCTGATCACGCGGAACGAGGACATCTCGCGGGCGCTGAGCGACCCGCGACTGGTGGTGGATTACCAGAATGTTCCGGGCCATCAAGGGCCCAGCCTGGCCGACCAGGCCATCGCCGCTCTCGATCTGCCGGACGAGTTCCGGGAGTATCTGGCGGCCAACCTGATGCTCGTGGACGGCAAGTACCACTCCCGGTTGCGCCGGCTGGTGACGCCCGCGTTCAGCGCCAAGCGCATGAAGGCACTGCGGCCGCGCATCGAGGAGATTTCCACCCAGCTCATCGACGCCCTGGCCCAGAAGGGAACCGGGGACCTCATCGACGAGTACTCCTCACCGCTGACCGGCACCGTCATCTGCGAACTCATCGGCGTCGACGAGGCCGACCAGCCGCAGGTACGGAAGTGGATGAACGACTACGCCAGCGCCGACGTCGACATCGCCACGAGCATCCGCAGCCTGGTCGAGTACGTCAAGGAACTCATCGCGCGGCGCCGTGCCGAGCCCGCGGACGACATGATCTCCTTCCTGGTGCGCAAGAGCGAAGAGGACGGTGACCGGCTCACCGAAGCCGAGATCGTCTCGCTGGTGCTCGTCGTGGTGAACAACGGTCACCACTCCACGGCCCACTTCATTCCGAACGCGATCCTCACGCTCTTCGACAATCCGGACCAGCTGGCGCTGCTGCGCGCCAAGCCGGAAGCCCTGCCGCACGCCATGTACGAGCTGATGCGGGTCGCGAACCCCGTTCCGCTCGCCGGCCCCCGGTACGCGACCGAGGACATGGAGTTCGCCGGGATCCCGATCTGCAAGGGCGATGCCCTGACGGGCTCCCTTCAGTCCGCCAACTACGACCCGAGCGTCTTCGCCGCTCCCGAACGGTGCGATGTGCAGCGTGAGCTGAAGCGCAAGGAAAGCCACGTCGCCTTCGGCGCGGGCCCGCACTACTGCCTCGGCGCGATGCTTGCCTACATCGAAGGCGAGGTAGCCCTCGATCACCTGCTGATCAAGCGTGACGGCCTGAAAATCGACGGTCGCCTGAGTTACCACGAGCCCGTCGCCGGCGGCGCCCGGCCGCTCTCCGCATTCCCCGTGCGCCTGTGAGGGCGTCGGAAAAGGTGATCGTCATGAGCGAGACATATCGCGGGACGGAAGACATCGGCGGCGATCCCGTCCGGGCGGCGCCCCGGACGGGTGGCGGAGCGGTGCTGGGCGTGAAGGACCTTCACCCCGGCGTCGCGGACCCGGTGATGGACACGATGAACTTCCTCAACGAAGTCACCCTGAAGTACCCCGAGGCCATCTCCTTCGCCCCGGGAAGGCCGTACGAGGAGTTCTTCGACACCGAGCAGATCTTCACCCATCTGCGCCGTTATCTGGACCACCTGGCCGCCCAGGGGCGCTCACCGGCCGAGGTGCGCAGCGCGATGTTCCAGTACGGGCCGTCCGCCGGGCTGATCCGCGAGCTCATCGCCGACTCGCTGCGCGTGGACGAAGGCATCGACGTTCCGGCTGAGTCGGTCGTGGTCACGGTGGGCTGCCAGGAGGCGATGTTCCTGGTGCTGCGCGCGCTCATGTCCGGTCCCGACGACGTGCTGCTGGTCTCCAGCCCCTGCTATGTGGGGATCAACGGGGCGGCGCGGCTCCTCGACGCCGACGTGGTCGCCGTCGAGGAACGGCAGCACGGCTTGTCGTGCGCCGACCTGGAGGCCGCGGTCCTGGCCGAACGCATGCGGGGACGCAGGCCCCGAGCGCTGTACGTGGTCCCCGACCATTCCAACCCGTCCGGCGTCACCATGCCGCTGAAGACCAGGCACGAACTGCTCGCACTGGCCGATCGGCTCGACCTGCTCATCCTCGAGGACAGCCCCTACCGGCTGGTCAGCCCCGGCGCACAGGTGCCGACGCTGAAGTCGCTCGACCGGAGCCGGCGAGTGATCCACCTGGGCTCGTACGCCAAGTCCCTCTTCCCCGGCGCGCGCGTGGGCTATGCCGTCGCCGACCAGACGGTGCTGAGGGCGGACGGGACCAGCGGGCTGCTGGCCGACGAGCTGGCCAAGATCAAAAGTATGATCACCGTGAATACCTCCGCACTGAGCCAGGCGGTCGTCGCGGGTGCCCTGCTGGCGTCCGGCGGCCATGTCTCCGAGCTGAACGCGGAGGCTGCCGCCTACTACGGGGAGACCATGCAGGTCGCCCTGCGGGCTCTGGAACGGGAGTTCCCCGCCGAGCGCCGGTCCCGGCTCGGAGTGAGCTGGAACGCGCCCAGCGGGGGTTTCTTCCTCACTCTGCAGGTGTCCTTCCGCGCCGACGACGAAGCGCTGGGCCGGTCCGCGCAGGACTTCGGGGTCATCTGGACGCCGATGTCCTACTTCCACCCGGAGGGCGGGGGTGATCACACCATCCGGCTGTCGACCAGCTACCTGACCCACGCGGACGTGGACGAGGGGCTCCGACGGCTGGCCGATTTCATCGAGTCCGAGGTTGCCGCGGCACACCCCCGTGGCTGAGTCCGCTCAAGTGCACCCTGGAGGTGGCGCGTGGAGATCCAGTCGATTGATCACATCGAGCTTTTCGTTGAAGACGCCGAGGAAGCGGCCCTCGGGCTGTGCGACCAGTTCGGCTTCACCGTCGCCGGTCGCGGTGGAGCCCGTACCGGTCTGCGCGGAGGCGAGTCGGTGCTGTTGCGGCAGCACGACATCACCCTGCTGGTGACCTCGGCCACCAGCCCCGATCACCGTGCCGCCGAATACGTCGAGCGGCACGGCCAGGGCGTCGGCGTGATCGGCCTGCGCGTCGACGACGCACGGGCCGCGTTCGCCGAGGCGGTCGAGCGGGGAGCCTCCCCCGTCGCCCCGCCCGAGACCGTCGGCGCCGGAGACGCCCAGGTCGTCTTCGCCTCGGTGAGCGGGTTCGGCGACGTGGAGCACCGCTTCGTCTCCCGCGGCCGGCCCGACGGCCCGTTCGCGCCGCTGATCGAGGAGACCGGCTACGACCGCTCCCGCGAGGGCCTGTTCACGGAGATCGACCACCTCGCGGTGTGCGTGCCCGCCGGCACGCTGGCGGAGACGGTGCACCGCTACGAGGAGATATTCGGGCTCCGCCAGACATTCGAGGAGCAGATCATCGTCGGCTCCCAGGCCATGGACTCGAAGGTCGTCCAGAGCGAGTCCGGACGGCTGACCCTCACCATCATCGAGCCGGACGTCACCCGTTCCCCGGGCCAGATCGACAGGTTCATCGCGGCCCACGACGGCGCCGGCGTCCAGCACATCGCGTTCCTGACCGACGACATCCTGACCGCCGTGCCCAAGAGCGTCGAGCGAGGCGTCCGTTTCCTCACCACCCCGCAGAACTACTACGAGAAGCTGACGCCCCGACTCGGCCCGATCGGCGTCCCGGTCGAGGTGCTGCGCGAGCTCAACGTCCTCGCCGACCGCGACCACACAGGCGTCATGCTGCAGATCTTCACCGAGTCACAGCACGACAGGGGCACCCTCTTCTACGAACTGATCGACCGCCGGGGTGCCCACACTTTCGGCAGCAACAACATCAAGGCCCTCTATGAAGCCGTGGACCGCCAGCAGACGAGCAACCCGACCGGACAGGCCTGAGATGTGCCCGGCAGCGGCAGCAGTCCGGCGCGACCCTCGTTTGCGATGAGCGCCGTGGAGGACAGGCGATGAGACTTACACTCGGCGACTTCGCGAGGTCGGCCAGGTCCCGACTCGACCCGGCGGTCTGGGACTTCTTCGAGGGCGGCGCAGGCGAGGAGCGGACGCTCGCGGCCAATGCCGAGGCGTTCGACCGGCTGTGGCTGCGGCCGCAGGTCCTGCGCGGCGCCGCCCCTCCCGAAACCGCGACCACGATTCTCGGCCGCTCCTGGGACGCACCGGTGGCGGTCGCCCCACTGGGCTACCATACGCTGGCCCACCCGCTGGGCGAGCTCGCCACCGTACGCGGGACGGCGGCGGCCGCCCGCGTGCCGGTCGTGATCAGCACCTTCGCCGGACGCGACATCGATGAACTCGCCGCCGCCGGCGGCGGCCCGCTCTGGCTCCAGGTCTACTGCCTGCGTGACCGTTCGATGACGCGGCGCCTCATCGAGCGTGCACAGGCCGCGGGCTTCGAGGCGCTCGTCCTCACCGTCGACACACCCCACATGGGCCGGAGGCTGCGGGACCTGCGCAACGGCTTCCGTCTCCCCCCGGGGATCGTCCCGGCCAACCTCGACGGGCAGGACTTCACGGTGCCGGCCGCACACGCCAAGGCCGAGTTCGCCCCTCTCGACTGGTCAGTGGTGGACTGGCTCCGCTCGGTCAGCCCGTTGCCGGTCCTGCTCAAGGGAATCCTCACCGACGCCGACGCGGCGCGTGCCGTCGAGGCCGGGGCGGACGGCATCATCGTGTCCAACCACGGCGGGCGGCAGCTCGACGGTGTTCCCGCGACCCTCGACGTCCTGCCGGAGATCGTGACGGCGGTGGCCGGGCGCGTGCCCGTCCTGCTCGACGGGGGAGTGCGCCGTGGCCGGGACGTGCTCGCCGCGCTTGCGCTCGGCGCCGACGCGGTGCTCGTCGGCCGTCCGATCCTGCACGGCCTCGCCGTCGACGGCAGCCAGGGGGTGACGGACGTGCTGAACATCCTGCTCGGTGAACTGACCGACGCCATGGGCCTCGCCGGCCTCCGGACGCGCGCCGACATCGGCCCCGAACTCCTCCGGCCCGCTGCCGGCGCCGAGGGACGGGGCCGGCACCACCGAGCCCTCGCCGCTCTCCCGCGATGAACATGCACGCCTGAAGTGACGAATGCGGGCGCCGGCCTCGATGTGCAGGTCCGGCGCCCGAAGCCTCAGGGCACACCGGAGCCGAACGAGCGCCGCCGCAAAGGCGGCGCTCCGCGCGTGGGGCCCAGTCCTTTGGACGTGGTCAGCGGTGCCGCCAGCCGCGGTCCTGCAGGGCCGTCACCAGCACCTCGCGCAGCTCCCGGGTGACGCTGAGCTGGACCAGACCGGTCGGCTGGCCCGCCGAGTGCTCCAGGTGTACATCCTCGACGTTGACGCCGGCGCGGCAGGCGTCGGTGAAGAGCCGGGCCAGTTCGCCCGGCTGGTCACCGATCATGACCGTCACCGTCTCGTACCGTTCCGGCACGGTGCCGTGCTTGGCGGAGATCCGGGCCTGCCCGGCCTGTCCGCGGCGCAGCAGGTCCGCGACGACGCGCGCGCCGTTGCTGCGCTTGTCCTCGTCGGTGGCCCCCATGGCCCGCAGGCCCATGACGGCGTCGTCCAGGCCCTCCGACAGATCTTCGAGCAGGTCGGCCACCACCACTGCGTTGGCACCGAGTATGTCCACCCACAGGTCCGGATCGCCGGCGGCGATGCGGGTGAGGTCGCGGATGCCCGAGCCCGCGAGGCTCACCATGCGCTCCTCGGCCGGTTCCAGCAGGGCGGCGACCAGACTCGCCACGAGGTGCGGGGCGTGCGAGACGAGGCCGACCGCACGGTCGTGGGTCGCCGCCTCCATCACCACGGGCACGGCCCCGCACATCGCCACGAGCTCGAGCGTGGCGTTCAGCGTCTCGGTGTCGGTGTCGGCCGTCGGGGTGAGCACCCATTTGCACCCGTCGAAGAGGTCCGCCCGCGCGGCCAGCGGCCCGCTGCGCTCGCTGCCCGCCATCGGGTGGCCGCCGACGTAGTGAGCGTTGTCGCAGGCGAGGGCGATGGCGTCGTGCTGCGGCCGGGCCTTGACGCTGGCGACGTCGGTGTAGTGCCGCGCCACGTCCTCGGCCTGCAGGCGTACGAGGACGTCGGGCACCAGCGCCGGCGGGACGGCCACGACGGCCAGGTCCACGGTCTTGGGCGGTTCCTCCGCGGTGCCCGCGCCGAGCGAGGACGCGATCCTGGCCGCGGCGGGGTCCGAGTCCCGCAGGTAGACGTTCACACTGTGGGCTCTAAGGGCCAGCGCGACCGAGGTTCCTATCAAACCGGTGCCGACCACCAGGGCATCTTTCATCCAGACCACTGCAACTCCTGGGCCGGCAACGAGGGATACTGCGGACGCACCCGGGCGTTGCTGAATGTTTCCGATGGTGCGTACCAACGGATGGTGCTGACTGCTGCTGCCGTTCCGCGGAACCTACTCGGACGCAGTCGCCTCGATGAGGCTGAAGCTCGACTCCCCGATCGGCAGCACCCTGGACCGGGTCAGGCCCACAGCGGCGAACAGCTTGTCGAACTCCGACAACGTGCGCTCACGGCCGCCGAGAAGCACCAGCATGCCAAGGTCGCTCCAGCGTGCCGGATGGGGTTCGGCGGTCTCCGGAACGATGAGTTCGCACACCAGGATCCGGCCGCCGGGGGCAAGCGCCCTGACGCTGGCGCGCAGAATGTCGGCTGCCTTCTCGTCGTCCCAGTCGTGCAGCACGCTGCCCAGCAGGTGAACGTCCGCACCCTGGGGAAGCTCGTCGAAGAAACTGCCGGCCACGAGCGTGCATCGGTCCCGAACCGGGTCGAGCGGGGAATCGTGAGCCGCGAGCTCGATCACCGAACGGCGGTCGAACAGCACACCGCTCAGCTGAGGTTGAGCCTGCAGGATCATGGACACCACCGTGCCGGTGCCGCCGCCGATGTCCATGACCGTGTGCGCGTCGTTCCACACCGGCAGTTCGGCCAGGCCGCCGTACAGGCGTTTGGCCCGTTCCTTCATCCGGGTGTTGAAGGCGGCCTCGGTCGTGGGCTTCGTGTCCTGGTCCAGGAAGAAGGTCTCGCCGTAGGCCGCCGGAAGCGGCTGCCTTTCCGCGGCGGCGTCGGCTGCCTGCAGCCAGGCCCGGGAAGAGTCCAGGTTGGACAGCGTGGCCCGCATCGACACGGCCGAGTCGGCCTTGAGTACGGCGCCCAACGCCGTGGGGGCGAAACGCCCACGATGATCCCGGGTGAAGAAGCCCGCCCCGGTGAGGGCGTTCAACAGGCTCGCGAGCGGCTCCGTCGCGAAGCCCACGGCGGTCGCAAGTTCCTCAGGCGTCGACCCGTCCGGCGCACATGCGTCGGCCACGCCAAGACGCGCGGCTATGGCCAGCGAGTAGGGAAGCACCGCGACGATGCTATCGTCCGCCATCAGCAGGAATTCGCGCACAACCGGATCGGGCACGCCGCGCACCAGCTGCTCCAACTCAGTCAGCGTACTCGCCCCACTCTTAGTCGATGTCATCCGGGTTGCGGAACTGGATTCGCCGTTCGTTGGCAGGGATTTGCACTGCGGGTTCATGAACTCATTCCTGTCTTCATGCGCCACGAATATGAGTCTATCCAGTGGTCGCCTGCGCATCACAGAATCACATGGAGATCCGGGCGACGGCTTGTGGTTGAGGAACGGAACGACGCGGTGACCCTTGACTGGAATGGACGTACAGCCGGGGAACGCCCTAGGGTCGGCCGCGACGAGGGATCTGGAGAATAACCAGCAAACGCAGGCACCCGTACCGCTGTCCTGTCGACGGGACAGCGGAAATGCTCCAGAAGGGCAAGTTGCGCCTTCGAGTGTGCCGGTGTCACCCGTTCATCAGAATCATCGCGGTCGCCGAACGTCTCATGCTCGCTCTCGCGCTGGTCGGCGGCTTCGCCGCCATGGCCACGGCGGGCTTTTCGTGGGGTTCAGCAGCAGTGCGAGCTTGCGGCGGACGGCACGGGCTGAGCGGAGGGCGTGGTTCTGCTGCCCGAACGCCCCTCCGAGTCGCGGGCCGTATTGCTGCGGGCGACTCCACGAACCCGTAAGGCATGCAGTACCTGAAACACCTGAGAAGGAGCTGACGCATGAACACACTCGGCGATGGTGTTCTGGAGAAGGCTGCGGCGGAATACGCCGAGCAGGGCTTCTCCATCATCCGCAACGTCGTGCCAAAGGAACTCCTGGAAGAGGTGAGCACCCACGTCGACTGGCTCACCCGTAAGTACCCGGACCTTCGTCCCGAGCACTTCCACCACCCGCTGATCCGCAACGACGCCTTCTGGGCACGTCTGGTCTCGGACCCCCGCCTGGTGGACATCGCGGAATTCTTCCTCGGCCCGGATGTGGCATCCTTCACCGCCCATTACATCTGCAAGCCACCGTACGACGGACAGGCCGTGCTGTGGCACCAGGACGGCGCGTACTGGCCGCTGACGCCCATGGAGGCGCTCACGGTGTGGCTGGCCGTCGACGAGAGCACCAAGGAGAACGGCTGCCTGCAGATGATCCCCGGCAGCCACGTGCTGCCGCTGCACCAGCCGCAGTCCCGCACGGACACGGAGAACATGCTGTTCTCGTCCTCCGACGAGAACCTGGTGCGGGAGTGGATCGAGGAGCGCGGGATCGTACACATCGAGCTCCAGCCGGGCGATGTCTCGATCCACCACCCCAACCTGCTGCACTGCTCGGACCCGAACACCTCCGCCAAGCGGCGCTGCGGTCTCGACATGGGATACATCTCGACGAACACCCGGACGCACGGTGACGGGGTCTACCTCGACCCGCTGCTGGTACGCGGCACCGACACCAACGGCTTCAACAGCTACCGCCCGTTCCCCACGTACCAGGAGGGCGAGACGATTCCGTTCGCCGGCCAGGACGAGTGGGACGAGAAGGCTGCCAAGCTCAACGCGGCACTGCCGACGCGTTCCCAGGACCTTGCCGAGAGCCCGATCGAGACGACCCGGCACATGATCGACCGGCTGCGCGAGGGCACCACGAGGCGCTGAACACCGCACCATCGGCCGATGGCCCACCGCACGTAAGAGCGGTGGGCCATCGGCCTTGCCGTTTCCATGCCTTCGGTTGCCGGTGCCGTGCTCCTGCTGCCAGGCGGCGTCCAGCGCCGGCCGTACCGCCCGCGAGCGGGCGCTTTCCGGCCATGCCGAGGGGCGCGCACACGCACGGCTACAGACTGCGACCCGCGGCCGTCCGTGCCCGGACGGGCACGGGACCGTAAGCACAGGACGGCGCGGACTCCGCCTACGGGCCCGCGCCGAGCGAGGGTGCCCGCCCGCCCCTCACCGCAGCCGTCTGCGCGGCGGGCAACGCTCAGAGGACTTCGCCGTCCTTCGTCCTCCTGCGCAGAGCCGGTCGGCTGGACCGGGCGAGGTCCTTCCACATGTCGGACAGACCGGCGATGGTGCGCGCCGCGAACAGCGTGCGGATGGACACCTCTTGGTTCAGCTCGGCCCGGACCAGGCCGACCAGTCTGATCGCCCGCAGCGAGTTGCCACCGAGGTCGAAGAAGTCCTCGTCGATGCCCACCACCCGCCCCAGCTCCAGCACGTCGGCGAACGCCTCGGCCAGAACCCGCTCGGTGCGGTTGCGCGGTGCCCGGTACTGCCCGTCATCGAACGCCGGCTCCGGCAGCGACGCGTAGTCCACCCTGCCGCCGACCGCCGCCGGCAGGCGTTCCAGCACCACGAACGCCGCCGGCACCATGATCTCCGGCAATCGCCCCGCGGCGAACCGGCGCAGTTCCTCGACCGTGAGGCCGGCCCCGGGACCGCTGCCGCCCGCCGGGACCACGAAGGCCACCAGCCGCCCCTGCGCGGAGCCGTCCTTCCTCGCGACCACCACCGCCTGCGCCAGCCCGGGGTGCTCGGACAGCACCTCCTCGACCTCGGCCGGCTCGACCCGGACACCCCGTATCTCCACCTGGGCGTCGGCCCGGCCCACGTACTCCAGGCGACCGTCGGCAACCCACCGGACCCGGTCCCCGGTCCGGTACATGAGCCCGCCGGCCGGACCGAACGGACAGGGCACGAACCGCTCCGCGGTCGGCCCGGGCCGACCGGGCCAGCCACGCGCCACGCCGGGACCGGCCACGTACAATTCTCCGGCCACGCCCACGGGGACCGGCGCCAGCCCCGGCCCCAGTACGTAGAGGGCCGTGCGGTCCATCGGGCGGCCGACCGCGCGGTGCACCGGTTCGTCCGCCGTGAGGCGGTGGGACGCGGCGAACACGGTCGTTTCCGTCGGACCGTGACCGCTCACGATCGTCAGCTCGGGGCAGGCCTCCCGCACCCGTCCCACCGCGGCCGCGGCCACGCGGTCACCACCGGTCCACACCTCGCACAACCCGGCGAGGGCCCCGGGGCGTTCTGCCGCGATCGCCGAGAACAGGTTCGCGGGCAGCCACACCCTGGAGATCTCGTGCTCCGCCCGCACCTCGGTCAGCGTGTCGGCGTCCAGCTCCCCCGACGGCGCGACGACCACCCGGCCGCCGTTCAGCAAAGGAACCCACACGTCGAGGGGAAGCGCGTCGGAGGTGGGCGGCGCATGCCACAGGACCGTGCCGTGGCCGCCTTCCTGCCAGCGGCGGTCCAGGACCAGCCGCTCCATGTTCCGGTGCGTCACGGCGACTCCCGTGGCCGAACCGCTCGGTCCGGAGCCGTACATCACGGCCAGCAGGCCGTCCGGACGCGACGGGACCGGAACCTCCGCCGCAGCGTTGCCGTCGTCGGCGGGCTCCGACCGGATGTCGCCGAACAGGATCGCCGGCACGTCCAGGGCACCGGAGAGCGCCTCGGCTGTCGCCGTATCGGTGAGCAGTGCACGCACCGAGGCGTCGCCGGCCACCGAGGCGATCAGCTCCGCCGGGACCGTCGGGTCGACCGGCAGGTACGCCCCGCCCGCCTTCAGTACTGCCAGCAGGGCGACGACCAGCTCGACCGATCGGGGCAGCGCCACCGCCACGACCGTCTCGGGTCCGACGTTCCGCCGTCGCAGCGCCCCGGCCAGGCGGCTGGAGCGCTCGTCCAGTTCCCGGTACGAGACCGCCGAGTCTTCGGACACCACCGCCACGGCGTCGGGCGCCCGCTCCACCTGGCGGGCGAACAGCTCCGGAACCGTCAGCCCCGGCACCGGCGCGTCCGTGCCGTCCGGCGCCGGGAGAACCCGGCCCCGCTCCACACCGCTCAGCACGTCCAGCGCGCCGACCGGCTGTTCGCCGGCAGCCACGGCTGCGCGGATATGGGCGATCAGATCCTCGCCGATGAAGCGCAGTTCCGCGCGGGAGTACAGGTTCGCGGGGGCGTCGAGCCGGACGTACAGGTCGCTGTCGGCGGTCCCGTCGGTGTAGACGCCGATCGCCAGCTCCTCGAACGTCCCGGTCGTCCCGGCGAGGAAGCGGGCCGGGCTGTCGGCGAAGTGGAGACGCTCCGGGAACTCGACGACGTTCACGACGGCACCGAAGCTGCCGCGGTCGCTCAGGACGGTCCCACTCGCGCGCTGGATCTCCGAGTAGTGGCAGGCCGCGTGATCGAAGATCTCGTACGTCTCGTCGCCGATCGCGTCGGCGATCTCGGTGAAGGACGCACCGAGCGGAACACTCACCCGCACCGGTACCACGTTTACGGCCAGACCGGGCGTCCTGCTCGCCACCCCGACCCTGTTGCCCACGGCCAGTGAGAGGAGGAACTCCGGCTGGTCACAGCGGTGCCGGAAGTACACCGCCGCGGCCGCGGTCAGCATCGACGACAACCACACACCCATGGACTTCGCGGCCTCGGTCCACGCGTCCGCATCGGCGCGCGGAACGGTCAGCGTCCGGCTCACCATGCCGATGGGTTCGGCCAGCTCCCCCCAGCGGTCGGCGCTGCCCAGCGGTTCGCGGAGCGCGGACCGCATCGCGTCGGACAGGGCCACGCGCGGAACCTGCGCGGGAGCCGGCGCATCCGCCAGATAGTCGCGCCAGAACTGCTTGTCCTCGGCGAACTGCTCGGAGGCGCGGTACTGCGCCGCCTCCGCCGCGAACGACTCGGCGTCCCACGGGTGCGGCAACTCCGGCACGTCCGAACCCCGCGACAGCGCCGTGTACACCTCGGCGAAGCGCCGCGACAGCAGGCCGGACGCGCCGTACCCGTCCGATATCAGGTGGTGGTAGACGATCACCAGCACGGAGCGGGCCGCCGCGAGTCTGACCACACCCAGCCGGAACAGAAGATCCCGCTCCAGGTCGAACGGCTGCCGTATCACCTCGGCCAGCGCTTCGCGCGCCGCCTGCTCCGGATCGTCCTCGGCGCTGACGTCCAGGAAGAACGGCCGCCAGTCCCCCAGTTCCCTGGGGACGAGGCGCAGCCCGCTGCCGTCGTCGACGAAGTTGACGCGCAGCACCTCCGCCTCGTCCATCACGTGCAGGAACGCGGATTCCATGACTGCCGCGTCAAGCTCGCCGTCCACGTTCCACAGGGTCAGCGCATGGTTCAGTGTGTCGGGAAACATTGCCTGCGCCCGCCACAACCCTTCATGCGCAGACGACGCACCGAACGAACGCACAGAGATCATCCTTTCAGCAAAGCCGGAACGGGCCTGGTCGTCGGCGGACCTGCGGCCCGTCGGCAGGGCGGTGTGCGGAGCCCAGGCACCCCGCACACGGTGGGTTCACCGCCGGTCGGAACCGGCCATCGAGGTCACGAGGTGCCCGGCGACCCGTCTCGGTGTCGGGTGCCGTAGCACCAGGCTCGGCTTCAGCCTCAGTCCGGTCGTCGTGGCCAGGCTCTTGCTCAGCTGCACCGACAGCAGCGAGTCGAATCCGAGGTCCTTGAACTCCTGGTCGGGGTCGATGGTCTCGCCTGAGGGGTGCCCGAGCACGACGGCGACCTTCGTGAGGACGTGGTCCAGGACGAGTGCCGCCGCCTCGTCGTCGGGCAGGGCGGCGAGCACGTCCGGGAGGGCGACGGGCTCGTCGTCAGCCGCGGGCGGCTCCAGCGCGGGCACCTGCGCCGTCACCCCCGTGGGCGCGGAGTTCAGCCAGTAGCGCTGCCGCTGGAACGCGTACGTCGGCAGGTCCGCTCGCCGGCGCGTCCCGAACAGGGCGTTCCAGTCCACGGACCCGCCCCGCACATGGAGGCCGGCCAGCGAGCCGATCACTGCCTCCGCCTCATCGCGGTCCCGCCGTGAGGACGACAGGACCACCGCGTCGTCGACGTCCTCGACGATCTCCTGCACCGGGACGGTCAGCACGGGGTGCGGACTCATCTCGATGAACACCCGGAAACCGTCGTCGGTCAGCCGCCGGACGGAGCCTTCGAAGAGGACCTTCTCGCGCAGGTTGTCGTACCAGTACCCGGCGTTCAGCTTCGCGGTGTCGATGATGTCGCCGTACAGGGTCGAGCAGAAGGGCAGCGTCGACGTGCGCGGGCTCACGTCGGACAGCGGACCCACCACCTGGTCGCGGACCCGGGTCACGTGGTGCGAATGGGAGGCGTAGTCGACCGATATCCGCTTCGCCTGCACGCCGTCGGCCTTCATCTTCTCCACGAACTCGTCGAGCGCGTCCGGTTCCCCGGACACCACCACGGAGCGGGGTCCGTTGACCACGGCGATGGTCACCCGGCCCTCCCACGGCGCGAGACGTGCCTCCACGAGTTCCGCGGACTCCGCGACCGACGCCATCCCGCCGTGCCCGATCAGATCCACCAGAGCCTTGCTGCGGAGCGCCACGACCTTGGTGGCGTCGCGCAGAGACAGGGCGCCGCAGACGTACGCGGCGGCTATCTCGCCCTGGCTGTGCCCCACCACCGCGGCCGGTTCCACACCCCAGGACCGCCACAGGGCGGCCGTGGACACCATCACGGAGAACAGCGCGGGCTGCACCACATCCACCCGGTCCAGGGTCGGCGCCCCCTCCACGCCGTGCACCACGTCGAGCAGCGACCAGTCGACCCACTCGGCCAACGCGGCCGCGCACGCGTCGAGGCTCTGCGCGAAGACGGGGAAGGTGTCGTACAGTTGACGGCCCATCCCGACCCACTGCGAACCCTGTCCGGGGAACACGAAGACCGTCCCACCGAACTCCCCGGCCGTGCCGCGCACCACCGCGGCGGACTCCGCGCCGTCACCGAGCGACGTCAGGCCGCTCAGCAACTCGTCCCGGCCGCGTCCCAGGACCACCGCGCGGTGCTCGAACCGTGTCCGGCTCGACACCAACGACCAGCCGACATCGGCGACATCGAGACCCGGATCCGCGGCGGCGAAATCGCGCAGCTTGCGCGCCTGCCGTTCCACGGCCGCCGCGCTCTTCCCGGACAGCACCCACGGCACGAGGCCGCCGGCGACGCCCGCGTCCTGACCGCCGTCGTCCGCCTGCTCCTGCGGCGGAGCCTCTTCCAGGATGACATGGGCGTTGGTGCCGCTGATGCCGAACGACGACACGCCGGCCCGCCGCGGACCGTCCGCCCGGATCCACTCACGCCCCTCCACCAGCAGTTCGACCGCGCCCGACGACCAGTCCACGTGGCGGGAGGGCGCATCGACGTGCAGGGTCTTCGGCAGGTACCGGTGGCGCATGGCCATCACGGCCTTGATGATCCCGCCGACCCCGGCGGCGGCCATGGAGTGACCGATGTTCGACTTCAGGGACCCCAACCAGAGCGGCCTGCCCTCGGCCCGGCCCTGCCCGTAGGTCGCGAGCAGGGCGCCTGCCTCGATGGGATCGCCCAGCGTGGTTCCGGTGCCGTGGGCCTCGACCAGGTCCACCTCGGAGGCCGGGACGCCCGCGTTCGCCAGCGCCGTGCGGATCACCCTCTCCTGGGCGCGGCCGTTGGGAGCGGTCAGTCCGTTGCTGGCCCCGTCCTGGTTGATCGCGGAACCGCGCAGGACGGCCAGTACCGGGTGGCCGTTGCGGCGGGCGTCGGACAGCCGCTCCAGGAGCAGCACCCCCGCCCCTTCGGCCCAGCCAGTCCCGTCGGCTCCGTCCGCGAAGGACTTGCACCGGCCGTCGGCCGCCAGGCCACGCTGCCGGGAGAACTCCACGAAGATCCAGGGCGTCGACATCAGCGCCGCCCCGCCCGCCAGCGCGAGCGAGCACTCGCCCGAGCGCAGTGACTGCATCGCCAGGTGTACGGCCACCAGGGACGACGAGCACGCCGTGTCCACGGTCACCGCCGGTCCGGTCAGGCCGAGTTCGTACGCCACTCGGCCTGAGGCGACGCTCAGCGCGCTGCCTTGCAGCAGGAAGCCCTCCAGTTCGTTCCCCCTCGACTCCAGGAAACGCATCCCGTACTCGGGGAACATCACTCCGGAGAAGACACCGACGTCGGCCCCGCGCACATCGGCGGGAACGATGCCTGCCCGCTCGAAGACCTCCCACGACGTCTCCAGCAGCAAGCGCTGCTGCGGATCGATCGCCAGCGCCTCACGCGGGCTGATGCCGAAGAACCCCGCGTCGAATGCGGCCGCGTCCCTCAGGAACCCTCCGTGCCGCGCGTACGAGCTGCCGGCCGTGTCGGGATCCGGGTCGTACATGTCCGGCCACCCGCGGTCCTGTGGGAACTCCTCCACGACGTCCTTGCCGCCGCGGACCACATCCCACAGCTCCTCGGGCGAGGACACGCCTCCCGGGTAGCGGCAGGCCATGGCCACCACGGCGATCGGCTCGCCGCGGCCGGCTTTCAGGGCGTCGTTCTCCTGGCGGAGGCGGTCGCGTTCCTGCAGCAGCGCGCGGAGTGCCCGTTGGACCCGGTCCTCGCCCTCCGGCGTGCCGTCTGCGGAGTTCTGCATGTCAGTCATTCCTTCCGTCCAAGGCCAGGTCGACGAGTGCGTCCAGGTCCAGGGCGGCCAGTGCGTCCGTGCCGGTGTTCGCCGTACCGGTGTCCGGCACCCGACCGGTGGCGTCCGGCCGAGCCGGGTCGGCACATGCCAGGACCAGGTCCAGGACACCCGCGCTCCGCAGGCTGTCGATCGAGACGTTCCGCAGTACTTCCCGGATCTCCGCCTCCTCGTCCGAACTGGTGTCCGATGCCGGACCCATCAGGTCGAGGAGGTGCCGGCCCAGTTCGCGTGGGGTCGGGTAGCTGAAGACGAGGGTGGGTGCCAGCGGCAGTCCGGTCGAGGACGCCAGGCGGTTGCGCAGCTCGACCGCGGTCAGCGAGTCGAAACCGAGGTCCTTGAACGCCTTGTCGAGGTCGATGGTGTCGGAGGTCGTGTGGCCCAGGACGAGCGCGGCATGGTCGCGGACGAGGGCGGCGAGCGTGTCCTCGGCCTCCTCGGGGGACACGCGGGCCAGGCGATCGCGGAGGCCGACGGTGTCGGTCGCCGTGGCCGCGCCGGCCTTGCGGACCGGTGCGCGCACGAGGCCCTGGAGGACGGAGGGAAGAGTGCCGCTCTCCAGGTGGGGACGGAGCAGAGCTGGGGCGATCCTGGCCGGGACCAGGCAGGCGGCCCCCGTGGCACGGGCAGCGTCGAACAGCGCCACCCCTTCCTCCGCCGAGAGGGGCTTGATCCCGAGACGAGCCATCCGGGTCAGGTCCACGTCGTCCATGTGACCGGTCATGCCGCTGCTGTCGGACCACAGCCCCCAGGCCAGGGAGGTGGCGGGCAGCCCCTCGGCGCGACGGCGCTCGGCCAGCGCGTCGAGGAAGACGTTCGCCGCCGCGTAGTTGCCCTGGCCCGAAGTGCCCAGAACGCCCGCCACAGAGGAGAAGAGGACGAACTCGGTGAGGTTCGTCTCGCGGGTCAGCTCGTGCAAGTGCCAGGCGGTGTCGACCTTCGGGCGGAACACGCGCTCGACGCGCTCCGCCGTCAGGGAGGCGATGGTGCCGTCGTCGAGGACACCGGCGGTGTGCACGACGGCGGTCAGGGGGTGTTCGTCGGGGACGGACGCGAGGAGCGCGGCGAGGGCGTCGCGATCGGCGGTGTCACAGGCGACGACGGTGACCTTCACACCCAGCTCGGTCAGCTCGGCGGCGAGCTCGCGTGCGCCCGGAGCGTCCGGGCCACGCCGGCTGGTCAGCAGCAGATGACCGGCCTGCCCAGCCCTCGCGTACCGGCGGGCGAACAGCGAGCCGAGGGTGCCCGTGCCGCCGGTGATCACAACCGTGCCGCCCGCGGCGGGCTCCGGCACGGAGGCGTCCTCGGGCCACACCTCCCGTACGAGCCGGGGGACGTACAACTGCCGATCACCGTCACGGACGGCCGTCTGCGGCTCGCCGCTTGCCAGAGCCGCGCGGAACGACTCGGCGGACACGGCGTTCTCGTCCGCCAGGTCGATCAGGGCGAACCGGCCCGGGTTCTCGGCCTGAGCCGTACGGATCAGGCCCCAGACGGCGGCGTCCGCAGGGCTGGGCGTGTCGGTCTCGGCGTGGACCGCGACGGCTCGCCTGGTGACGAACACCAGCCGGCTGTCGGCCAGCCGCTCATCGGCCAGCCACGACTGGACCATGTCCAAGGCGTACCGAACGGCCTCGCGCGCGGCGCCGGGGACGTCATCGGCCGAGCCGGAGTGCCCCAGCAGGCCGGTGGCGATGACCAGGTCCGGGAGGGGGACGGTGTCGTCCGCCAGGAGCGGCGCCATCTCCGGATGGCTCGTAACCGCGATGTCCTCGGGCAGTGAGGTGACCAGTGCGTCGGGAACGGAGGTTCCCAGGAACGCCACGCGGTCGGCCTTGAGGGCTTCCGCGCCGGACACGGGGGTCCAGGCCAGGCGGAACAGGTGCCCGTCTCCTGCCGGCGCGACGGCCTTCGCCCACTGCTCGGTGGTGATGGGCCGCAGGCCCAGCGACGCCACCTCGGCGACCGGCTGCCCGGTGGGGTCGGCGAGCCGCAGGCGCAACGCCCCCGCGTCAGCGGGGGTGATCTGGACGCGCAGGGCCCGGGCCCCCACGGCGTGAAGCCGGACGTTCGACCAGGCGAACGGCAGCAGCACCTGGTCCGCGCCCTGCTGGGGAACGGTGCCGACGATCGGGTGGAGCGCGGCGTCGAAGAGCGCGGGGTGGATGCCGTAGTGGCCGGTGGCGTTGTCGGCGGGCTCGTCCGTTGGGAGGGTGACCTCGGCGTAGAGGGTGTCGCCCTGCCGCCAGGCGGCGGTCAGGCCCTGGAAGGCGGCGCCGTAGTGGTAGCCGCGGTCGGCGAGGTGGTCGTAGAGGGTGTCGACGGGTACGCGTGTGGCGCCGGTCGGCGGCCAGGACGCCGGCTCCGCCCACGCGGCCGGGTCCGGCGTGGTGGACGCCTCGGCGGTGAGGGTGCCGGTGGCGTGACGGGTCCAGGGCCGGTCGGGGGTGGCGTCGTCGGCTCGGGAGTGGATGGCAAAGGCCCGGCGGCCCTGGCCGTCGGCTGCCTCCACGTGCACTTGCAGCTGGACACCGCCTGTGGCCGGGAGGGTGAGAGGTGCTTCGAGTGTGAGGTCGTCCAGGTGCGGGGTGTCGGTGGACCGGCCCGCGTGCAGGGCGAGTTCGACGAACGCGGTGCCCGGCAGGAGCGGAGTGTCGTGGACGGCATGGTCGGCCAGCCAGGGGTGGCTGCGCAGCGACAGGTGCCCGGTGAACACGTGGCCGTCGCCGTCCGCGAGACCGACGGCGGCACGGAGCAGGCCGTGGTCGGCGGCGTGCAGGCCGAGGGCGTGGGGGTCCGTGGCGGTCGTGGTCTGCCGGAGCCAGTAGTGCTGACGCTGGAAGGGGTAGGTGGGCAGGCCGAGATGGGCGGGCCGGGTGGCGGGGAAGAAACCCGACCAGTCGGCGGTGGTGTGGGTGTGAGCGGTGGCGAGGGAGATCAGCACGCGCTGCCAGGTGTCGTCACCCCGGCGCAGCGTGCCGGTGACGGCGACCTCGCCGGTGCCCGTGTGGTCCTCGACGGTCTCCTGGAGCGGGTGGATGAGCACCGGATGGGGGCTGACCTCGATGAACAGGGTGTGCCCGTCGTCCAGCAGGGCGCGGGTGGTCGCCTCGAAGGCCACGGTCGTCCGCAGGTTCTCGTACCAGTACGCCGCGCCCATCGTCGTCGTGTCGCTCATCGCGCCCTTGGCGTGGTCGCCCACCGTCGAGTAGAACGCCACCTCCGCATCCCGCGGGCGCACCGGAGCGAGCAGCTCCAGCAGTTCGTCGTGGAGCGCCTCCACGTGCGGGGAGTGGGAGGCGTAGTCCACCGGGATCCGCCGGGCCCGGATGTTCTCGCCCTCGCAGTGGGCGACGATCTCTGCCAGCGCGTCGGCGTCGCCGGCGACCACGGTGACCGAGGGCCCGTTGGCCGTGGCGACGACCACCCGTCCCTCCCACCGGGCGATGAGCTTCTCGGCGTCCGCAACGGCAAGGGGCAGGGAGACCATTCCGCCGCCGCCCGCGATGCGGGTGATGGCCCGGGAGCGCAAGGCCACGATGCGGGCGGAGTCCTCCAGCGACAGCACGCCGGCGATGTGTGCGGCGGCGATCTCGCCCTGCGAGTGGCCCACCACCGCGTCCGGGATGACCCCCAGGTGCTGCCACAGCCGTGCCAGGGAGATCATCACCGCCCACAGCGCGGGCTGCACGACGTCGACGCGGTCGAGGGCGGGGGCGCCCTGCGTCTGGTTGAGGACGTCGACGAGGTTCCAGCCGGTGTACGGCTCCAGCGCCGCCGCGCAGGCGGTGAGGTGCTCGGCGAACACGGGCGAGGTGCGCATCAGCTCCACGCCCATACCGGTCCACTGCGAGCCCTGGCCGGGGAACACGAAGACCGTTCCGCCCGGCTGGGCCGCCGCCGTGCCGGTGACCACCCGAGGCGAGCCTTCACCGTCGGCCAGCGCGCTCAACGCCGTCCGGAAATCGGCCGGTTCACGGCCGACCAGCACCGCCCGGTGATCGAACACCGACCGGCTCGCCGCCAGCGCATGACCGACCTCGGCGGGCGTCACCCGCGGGTGCCGGTCCAGATGGTCGAGGAGCCGCCGCGCCTGCTCCTTCAGCGCGGCTTCCGACTTCGCCGACACCAGCCACGGCAGCGACCCGTCCGTCACCACCACCGGCTCCGGCGCACCCTGATCGGTGGCGCTGTCGTCCTCCGGGGCCTGCTCGACGATGAGGTGGGCGTTGGTGCCGCTGATACCGAAGGACGAGACGCCGGCCCGGCGGGGGTGATCGCTGTCCGGCCAGGCCCGGTTCTCGGTCAGGAGCTCCATCGCTCCTGCGGCCCAGTCCACGTGCGAGGACGGCCGGTCCACGTGCAGCGTCTTCGGCAGCAGGCCGTGGCGCATGGCCATGACCATCTTGATGACGCCGCCCACGCCCGCCGCGGCCTGGGAGTGGCCGATGTTGGACTTCAGCGAACCCAGCCACAGCGGCCGGTCCTCCGGCCGGCCCTGACCGTACGTGGCGAGCAGCGCCTGCGCCTCGATCGGGTCGCCGAGGGTGGTGCCGGTCCCGTGGGCCTCGACGACGTCGACTTCGTGTGCCGACAGGCCCGCGCTGGCCAGCGCCTGCCGGATGACGCGCTCCTGGGAAGGCCCGTTGGGGGCGGTGAGGCCGTTGCTGGCGCCGTCCTGGTTGATGGCCGAGCCGCGTACGACGGCCAGCACCCGGTGGCCGTTCTTCCGCGCGTCGGAGAGGCGTTCCAGGAGCAGCAGGCCCACGCCCTCCGCCCAGGCCGTGCCGTCCGCCGCCTCGGCGAACGCCTTGCACCGACCGTCCGCCGCAAGCCCGCGCTGCCGGCTGAACTCCACGAACATGCCCGGCGTGGCCATGACGGCGACACCGCCCGCCAGGGCCAGCGAGCACTCGCCGTTGCGCAGTGCCTGGGCCGCCATGTGCATCGAGACGAGGGAGGAGGAGCAGGCGGTGTCCACCGTCACGGCGGGGCCCTGCAGGCCGAGGGCGTACGAGATCCGGCCCGAGGCGACGCTCGCGGTGTTGCCGGTCAGCAGGTACCCGTCGAATCCGGTGACTCCGTCGTGCAGGTGAGGGCCGTATTCCTGGGTCATGGCGCCGACGAACACGCCCGTCTGGCTGCCGCGCAGCGCGGTCGGGTCGATGCCCGCCCGCTCGATCGCCTCCCAGGAGGTCTCCAGCAGCAGCCGCTGCTGCGGGTCCATAGCCGTCGCCTCGCGCGGGCTGATCCCGAAGAACGCGGGGTCGAACGCCGCCGCGTGGGAGAGGAACCCGCCCTTGGCGACGTACGACGTACCGGGCCGGTCCGGATCGGGGTCGAGGAGCTTGTCGGTGTCCCAGCCGCGGTCGGTGGGGAAGTCGGTGATGGCGTCGACGCCTTCGCTGACGAGACGCCACAGGTCCTCGGGGGCGCGGATGTCTCCGGGGTAGCGGCAGGCCATGCCCACGATCGCGATGGGTTCGTCCGCGCTGACGGTGGTGAGCGGGGAGCCGTGGGCGGCACTGCCGGACTGCTCGGCGCCCAGGAGTTCGGTCTGGAGATAGCGGGCGACGGCGGTGGGGGTCGGGTGGTTGAAGAGCAGCGTCGTCGGCAGCTTCAGGCCGGTGAGGGCACTGAGACGGTTCCGCAGTTCGACGGAGGCGAAGGAGTCGAAACCGAAGTCCTTGAACGTGCGGTCACCGTCCACCGCCTGCGAGGTGACATGTCCGGTGATCGCCGCGACCTCGGCACGGACCCGGTCGGTGAGGATCTGCTTCCGCTGGGCCGGCGACGCCTTCCTGAGGCGGTCCAGGAGCGGCGACGACGCATCGGACCGGGCAGGAGCAGCGGTGTCCTCGGGCTGATCGGCGACCACGTCGGCGGCCACATCGACCGATGCGTCGACGGACGCGTCGGAACCGGCGTCGGCAAGGCCGTCCGTCGGCAGGTCGATCCAGTGACGCTGCCGTTGGAAGGGGTAGGTGGGCAGGCCGAGATGGGTGGGCCGGGCGGCGGGGAAGAAGCCCGACCAGTCAACGGAGGCGGGGGCGTGGGTGTGGGCCGTGGCGAGGGAGGTCAGCACGCGCTGCCAGGTGTCGTCGTTCCGGCGCAGGGTGCCGGTGACGACGGCCTCGCCACCGCTCGCGTGGTCCTCGACGGTCTCCTGGAGAGGGTGGGTGAGGACGGGGTGGGGGCTGGCCTCGACGAAGAGGGTGTGCCCGTCGTCCAGCAGAGCGCTGGTGGCAGCCTGGAAGTGCACAGCAGTGGCCAGATTGTCGTACCAGTACGCGGCGTCCATCACCGTGGTGTCGGCCATCGGCCCACCCAGATGACCGGCAACGGTGGAATAGAACGCGATGCTCGCCTCGCGCGGCTGAACCGGCGCCAGGACATCCAGCAACTGGTCGCGAAGAGGGTGCACGTGAGACGTGTGCGAGGCGTAGTCGATCGGGACCCGACGAGCGCGCAAGCCCTCGCCCTCGCAATGAGCGCGCAGCTGCGCCACCGCGTCCGTGTCACCGGCCACCACAGTGGCCGACGGCCCGTTGACCGTGGCGACGACCAGCCGCCCCTCCCACCGTCCGATCAGCTCCGCGGCATCAGCCAGAGGCAGCGGCAGGGAAACCATGGCGCCGTGCCCCGCGATCCGAGCGAGAGCCTGGGAGCGCAAGGCCACGATGCGGGCGGAGTCCTCCAGCGACAGCACGCCGGCGATGTGTGCGGCGGCGATCTCGCCCTGCGAGTGGCCCACCACCGCGTCCGGCGTGACCCCCAGGTGCTGCCACAGCCGTGCCAGGGAGATCATCACCGCCCACAGCGCGGGCTGGATGACATCGTCACCCTCCAGGGCAGGGGCACCCTGCGCCTGGGCCAGGACATCGACGAGGTTCCAGCCGGTGTACGGCTCGAGCGCCGCCGCACAGGCAGACAGGTGCTCGGCGAAGACGGGGCTGGAGGCCATGAGCTGCACGCCCATACCGACCCACTGCGACCCCTGCCCCGGGAAGACGAACACCGTCTTGCCGGGTCGGGCCGCCACGGTACCTGTGACCACCTGCGCGGAAGGCTCACCGTCGGCCAGCGCGCTCAGCGCACCGCGGAAATCGGCAAGTTCACGGCCGACCAGCACCGCCCGGTGATCGAACACCGACCGGCTCGCCGCCAGCGCATGACCGACCTCGGCGGGCGTCACCCGCGGGTGCCGGTCCAGATGGTCGAGGAGCCGCCGCGCCTGCTCCTCCAGCGCCGCCCGCGACTTCGCCGACATCAGCCATGGCAACGTCCCGTCCGTCACGACGGCCGGTCCGTCCTGCACGGCCGCGACGTCGTCAGCCGTCCACTCACGCAGGACGACGTGACAGTTGGTACCGCCCATGCCGAAGGAGCTGGTCCCCGCGATCAGGGGGCGCTCGGGCCTGGGCCAGGGGGTGAGGTCCTGCTGGACGCGCAGGCGCAGTTCGTCGAAGGCGATGTCGGGGTTGGGCGTCTCGAAGTTGAGGCTGGGCGGCAGCTCGCGGTGCCAGATGCTGAGGACCGTCTTGAGCAGGCCGACGATGCCCGCCGCGCCCTCCAGATGGCCGACGTTGGTCTTCGCGGAGCCCACGTGCAGCGGGGCGTCGGCGGATCGACCGGTGCCGAGCGCGGCGCCCAGGGCGGCCGCCTCGATGGGGTCGCCCACGCGCGTTCCGGTGCCATGGAGCTCGACGTACTGGACGTCCTCGGGGCGGGTGCCGGCGCGTTCGTGCGCGCGGCGGATGACCTCTTCCTGGGCACGTGCGCTGGGCACCGTGAGACCGGGCGTGGAGCCGTCGTTGTTGACGGCGCTGCCCTCGATCACGCAGTAGATCCGGTCGCCGTCCGCCACCGCCCGGGACAGGGTCTTGAGGGCCAGGTAGGCGCCGCCCTCGCCGCGGACGTACCCGTTGGCCCGGGCGTCGAAGGTCTTGCACAGCCCATCCGGGGACAGGCCTCCGAACTTGGTCGAGCCGATGGTGCTCTCGGGGACGATCGCGAGGTTGACCCCGCCTGCGAGGGCGAGCGTGCAGTCCCCGGCGCGCAGGCTCTCCGCGGCCAGGTGCACCGCCACCAGCGACGAGGATTGGGCCGCGTCGACGGTGAGGCTGGGGCCGTTGAGTCCGAGCGTGTAGGAGAGGCGGTTGGCGATGATGCTGCGGTGCACTCCGGTGACGGAGTGGCGGTTGATGCGCTGGGTGCCATGTTTGTAGAGCCGGATCGCGTAGTCGTCCCAGATGGCTCCCACGAAGACACCTGTGCGGGTCCCTGGGAGGTCTGCGGGGACGATGCCGGCGTCCTCCAGCGCCTCCCAGCCCAGTTCCAGCATCAGACGCTGCTGGGGGTCCATCATCGCGGCTTCGTTCGGGGCGATCCCGAAGAAGTCGGCGTCAAAACCGGCGATGTCGTCCAGGAAGCCGCCGCGCGTGGTGGTGATCCTGCCGGGGGCCGTGACGTCCGGATCCAGCAGCCGGCGCGCGTCCCAGCGGTCGGCCGGCACGTCGGTGATGCCGCTTCTGCCCTCCCGCAGCAGTTCCCAGAAGGCGAGCGGGTTTTGGGCCTCGGGCAGGCGGCATGACATGCCTACGACGGCGATGGGTTCGCGAGCGGATGCCTCCGCCTCGTGCCCCCCCTCGCGCAGTGTCTCCGCGTCACCGACGACGCGTGGCGAGTAGGACCGGTAGCCGTCGGCGTCCTGCACCAGGGCCTCCCCAACAGTTGCTAGAAGAACGGGTGTGGCTGCGAGTCATCCGCCGTCGATCGACTCGTGAAAGCCGTTGTCACTGCGACCTTCCGCGCTCGTTCCCGCCACGGTCTCCCGGGTACGGCACCGGGCGCCGCGAGCCGCACACGCGTCAGCGCCAAGAAGTCAGCAGCTTCAGCAGGTCGTCCGGCGCGTTCATGAAGTCGTGGTGTCCGCCGGCGACAAACCGGAACTCGACCCCGTCCGCGTACTGACGCCACCCCTCGAGCTGGTCGAGACTCACCTCGGGGTCGTCCAGCCAGTGCAGGACGACGATGGGGCATCCCACCGCGACCGGCTCAGACCGCCGGTACTCACTCGCGGCGGCAAGATCACGCAGCAGCACGGCCATGCCCACGTCGATCATGTCCGACCGCGGTTCGATCCCCCGGCCGCGGACGACCGACTCCAGCTCGGCGCGCAGCTCGGACTCGGTCATGGTGAGCATCCGGTCGCGCGAGGCGTCGTGCGGTGCGGGCTGGCCCGACACGAAGAGGCAGTCCGGCTGGGGCAGACCCCGTTCGGCGAGCCGGACCGCGGTCTCGTACGCGGCCAGCGCGCCCGCGCAATGCCCGAAGAGCGCGAACGGCCGGTCGAGGCGCGGCAGCAGTTGTTCGGCCAGGCTGGCGGCGAGGTTTTCGTAGGTGCCGTAGTGGGGTGCGGCCAGCCGGTTCTCGCGGCCGGGGAACTGCACCGGGCTGACCTCGACGTCGTCGATCGCGGCCGGCCAGGCGCTGAAGGCCGAAGCCCCGGACCCGGAGTAGGGGAAACAGAAGAGCTGCGCGCGGTGGTCGGCGGACTGCGGCCGGACGAACCACGGCGACGTGGCGGTGGTGGAGCCGGATGTCATGGCGTCTTTCGTTTCTGGGCGACGATGGGGAGGTGGGTCATCCCGGCGATGAAGTACGACCGCAGGTGCTGCGGTTCGCCGGCGAGGTCGATCGACCCGAACCGCTGGGTCAGCTCCTCGAAGAAGATGCGCAGGGTCATCCGGGCCAGGGGCGCCCCGATGCAGAAGTGCGCCCCGAACCCGAACGCGACCTGGCGCTTCGCACCGCTGCGCGTGATGTCGAACCGGTGGGGGTCGGGGAACTGGGACTCGTCCCGGTTGGCCGACCCGATCCAGGCGACGACCGCCCCACGCGCCGGGATGGTGCCTCCGGCGATCTGAACGTCGTCCACCGCGTACCGCATGAAGTTACAGGCGGCCGATGTCCAGCGCAGCCCTTCCTCGACCAGGTTGGGGATCAGCGACGGGTCGGCCTGCGCCTTCTCGAACTGCTCGGGTCGCTCGATGAGCGCCTGTACCGTGCCCGAGACGGTGTGCGGCGTCGTCACGTTGGCGCCCAGGAGAATGCTGTAGCCGTCGAGGGCGATCTCCTCGTCGGTCAGCGGCACGCCTCCCGGACGGACGCTCATGAGGTGGTGCAGCAGACTGTCGTCCTCGCGTCCGTCCGCCCGCCGCGTCCTGACCCACTCCTTGACGTACGTGACCAGCTCGTGGTGGGAGATGGCCAGCGTCGCGGCTTCGCTGCCCTGCAGGAAGTGCGGGTCCGAGGGAGCCGTCACCATCGCGGTCAGCTGGACGAGTTCCTCCCAGTCCTTCTCGGGGATGCCGAGCAGCGGGCCGGTGACCATCGCCGGCAGGAGCAGCGCCCGCTCGGCCAGGTCGAAGGTCTCCCCGTCGAGTGCCGGTTCGAGGAAGCGCACGATCGTCCCGCGGATCTTGTCTTCCCATGACTTCACCGCCCGCGCGGTGAGCTTCGCGCCGAGCGGCCTGCGGACTTCGGTGTGCCGGGGCGGGTCGGTGGACGTCATCAGCGTGCCCGCCGCGACGTCGTCCGCCCCGAGGTGGGTGACCACGGTGCCGCGCTCCGAGGTGAACTCCCGGTGGTTTCCGAGTACGCGACAGACGTCCTCGTAGCGCGTGACGGACCAGAACTCCCGTCCGTCGGGGAGGACTTGGTGGTGCAGGGGAGCCTTCGCCCGCATCACGTCCCAGATCGGGTGCGGATCGCCCGAGGTGTAGAGGTTCAGGTCGAACAGGTCGACGCGATCGAGGTCGATGTCGCGCGCGGCGCCCGGCGTCAACCTCACGTCCGTGCCCTCCCCTGCTCTATCAGCTCAGCGACCCGCGCCGGGGTCTGGGCCAGGTAGAAGCCGCGCACGGACAGCTCGACGCCGTAGTCCTGGGCGACCCGGTCGATGATCTTGATCCCGACCAGTGAGTTGCCGCCGAGCGCGAAGAAGTTGTCGTCCGCCCCGACTTCGCGGGAGTCCAGGTACTCTCCCCACAGCGCCGAGACCTCCTGCACGAGTGACTCCGGCGCACTCGAAGGCGCGGCTTGTCGTTCCGAACCCTCGTCCTTCCCACCTCGCTGATGGACCTGCGACGACGATTCCATTGCCAATCCTTCCTTCCTCCGTCGAACGGGAGCGCCCGTCCACGCCATTACGGCCACTGGGGCCCTTTCCGTTGCCCCGCCGGCGAGAGAGATCCTTTGAATGGCTGAAAGGAGTCGGGGAAATTCGGCTGGTGAATTTTGCACGGCCATCGCGACGCCAAGGTAATTGACGGGCGAAGCTCCGCACAAGAGATGACAGGGCGAACACCATACCGGGGCACCGGTTGTCCCGCCGACAGGACAGCTCCTCCATCCTGCCAGGCCCGGTTGACGGGTCAACGGTCAGCTGCGCCTCTGCCGGACAGCGGCGGAGCGGTCCGAAACGGATCACCGCCCGAGCATGACTCGAGAAATGCTCGTTGCCGACGAATTCGCAGCGGACACCACGTCATTGCCGCAGCACCTTCGAAGAGTTACGGTGACGCACGGGAAAAATGCCCAGCAGCTTCCGGGCATGTCGGTCAATCAAACTGCTGAAGGGGAGGGGCACCTTGCTCAAGTCGCAAAGGCTCGCGGTGCTGCCCATCGACTCGTACGAGCTGGATTCCGAGTTCTCTATCGTGGACGGCCACGAGTACGGAGGCGAATACGACGCCTTCAGCTTCGGGTCGTGGTCGTCTCATGTGCTGGCCAATGGTAGCGGCGCCGATGCCGACACCTCATTCCGCCCCCACGACGGCCGTATGGCTCTCACCGAACTGGGCAAGCGGCTGCCCGGCATCATGTCCCTGGTGACCGAGCATTTTCCGCTCGACCGGTTGCAGTGGGTGCGTATCTTCAGGGCCCGTGACGCAATTCTCGCGCCGCACGTGGACTTTCTCGAATGGTCGGAACCGGGCACCAGGCTGCAGATTCCGCTGCGCACCAGTGAGGATTCCCTCCATTCCGAGAACGACGTCGTCTATCACCTCCGTCGCGGTGAGGTGTGGAAGATCCACACGACTGATCCTCACTCGACACGCAGCTCCGCCCACACGGCCCGGCTCTCCCTCTGCCTCGACTTCTCGGACGCCGACGAGCCCATCGAGATCCGCAACGAAATCGCCGCGACCGAGCCGGTCTGCATCGTCGAGCGGCCTGAGGCGGCCGAAGCGGAACTCGAGGAACTCCTCGGCGCCGGGCTGACGCCGGCGTCCATGCGGTCGGACTTCCGTCGATTCGCCGAGTTCCACTTCGAGCGGCGCTCGCATGCCGCCACGACGTACGACTGGTACGAAGAGGCCGCGCGGCGTACCGGCGATGCCGACATCATCGCGAAGGCCCGTGCCTTCCGCACGTACTGCATCGAGAAGCGGGCCGACGGGGAGGCCTTCCACTGGTGAGGGGGGTGTGGTCACGGCCGGCCACCGGGCCGCGGGGCCCGGTCGGGCCCTGTGAACCCGCGGTCCCTCTGGGTGGGCCCCTGATCGGCCTGTCGGACGAACTGCCCGATCAGTACGGCGAGTTGCCGATGGGCGGCGCCGTCACCGAAGGCGCCGCACCGGGCTGAACCTCGGCGTTCTGGGCCGCTGCGCCTCCGCTACTCCGTCTTGCTATGTACCGGTAGTCAGTGTTACGGTGTACCGGTAGTCAACAGCGCTGACTAGCGCAGGGAGGAGGTGTTCCA
>NZ_JBVHSK010000017.1:0-155663 GCF_055566415.1 Streptomyces sp. NPDC027663
GACCGTGGAACGCACGATGTCCTGGCTCGCCGGATGCCGACGACTGCACCGCCGCTACGAGCGCAAAGCCGAGCACTTCCTCGCCTTCACCAGCATCGCCTGCACCCTCATCTGCTACCGCAGACTAACCAAATGAGATGACCTCTAAGCACGGGATCGGCCAACGCGTCCAACCCGGGGTCGCGCTGGGCGACCAGCAGCGGCACATCCTCATGAGATGACCTCTAAGCACGGGATCGGCCAACGCGTCCAACCCGGGGTCGCGCTGGGCGACCAGCAGCGCCACATCCTCCCGTCGCAGGCGGCGCGCCACGAACAGCAAGGTGTTCACCGTGGCATGGTCCAACCACTGCGCGTTGTCCAGGAGACATACGAGTCCTCGTTCCCCTGCCGCCTCGGTCATGAGCGCCAGCACGGCGACGGACACGAGAAACATGTCGTCAGGCCGTCCGGAACCGAGACGCAGCACCCCGGTGAGGACTTCCGCCTGCGCTGGTGGAAGCGCAGGCAGGTGATGCCTCAGCGGGTGAAGGAGCTGGTGCAGTCCGGCGAACGGATATCCCGATTCCGGCCGTGCCCCGCTCGCCTTGACGACGGTCATCCCTGTTGTGACGGCACGTTGCCGTGCATAGTCGAGCAGCGCACTTTTTCCGGCTCCGGGCTCACCATGCAGCAGAAGCAGGCCACTGTGCGATGCTGCAGCCTCGTGCAATACATCATCGATCTTCGCCTGCTCAACCTCGCGGCCGTACAGGGTGGAATGCGCGTGGATGTCGGTCGCCTCCGTTGTCCGGCAATTCCGGTCGAGAAGAACTGTGTCGGTCCGGTCGCCCGCAGACCGGCAGCGAATGATGGCATCCTAGGGCGCGAATGAACCGAACCGGCCTTGATTAATCATCCACGGACCCTTTGCAATTCTCCTTGAGTAGAAATTACTCATGGGGCAGACGAGCCGGGGGCGACACCGTGACGCTTGTTCAGCGTCACGGTGATGGAGCAGCGGCCACCAACACGGCGGCCGGCTCCGACCTGCAAGCCCGGAAAGTGCCATGCGCTACGAGGAACGCCTCAGCGTGCCAATCCACGCGACCGCTCCGGCCACGAAACGCTCGTCGCGCACATCGTCCGCCGGTTCGACGGACCGCACGGAGCCACATGGCACACCAAGAGGGCATGTCTGTCCTGGATTCGATGCGACGCGACGCCGTGCGGCCGGTGATCTAAGGGCACCGGTGCAAAACGTAGGGGGTGACCCCTGAGGCTGCGGGCGCCTGAAGGCGATGTGCTGTACGCGCCGGTGATGCCGCGCGGCGGTGAGCAGCGCCGCGCGGCACCGCCATCCCTCACCGACCTCCGGTTTCCGGAGGCCTATGACACCTCTCTGGAGGAGCAGTGCCCCCCTACCCCATCGACTCACTGGGCGACCGCCCTTCCGCCGAGTCCTCGTCGGCCGGGACCGAGTCCGCAGGCAGAACAGCCTCGCCGGGCGGTCACGGACCCACCGGCCCCAAACTCGCGGTGGTGATGGCCACGGTCCTGACCATGGTGCAGCTCGTGGTCGTGATCGCCTTCGCCTGGCCCGCTGCCCGCAGCGAGCCTCATGACGTCCCCATCGTGGTCGCCGGGACGAGCCAGATGGCCGGGCCCGTGAAGGACCATCTGGAGAAGGGCGAGCCGGGAGCGTTCGACATCGCGGTGAAGTCCGAAGAGAAGGCCGCCCGCGACGCGATCCTCGACCGCGATGCCTACGCGGCGATCGTCGCCGATCCCCAGGGCCCCAAGGTGCTCATATCCTCGGCGGCCAGCGGGGCCGTGGCAGCCGCCTTCACACACGTGGCAGGAGAGATCGAGAAGCAGAGCGGCAAGCCGGTCACCCTGGAGGACGTTCGCCCCGCACCGAAGAAGGACGCCCGGGGCGCTGCCTTCGCTTCGTCGATGCTGCCGCTGGTGCTCACGGGCATGATTGGTGGCATCCTCGTCGCCCTCAAACTGCCGGGCAGGCGCGAGCGCCTCCTGGCCGCCGCGGCCTTTGCGGTGTTCGCCGGACTGTGCACGACCGCGGTGGTGCACGGCTGGATCGGAGCCTTCGACGGGAACTACCTCGCCGAGGCCTCGGTCGTCAGTCTGATCGTCTTCACCATCAGCATCACCATCGGCGGGCTGGGGACCGCTCTGGGCCATGCGGGACTCGGGCTGGGCGTCGTCACTGTGCTGCTGCTCGGCAATCCCCTGTCGGGTGTGGCGAGCGCGCCGGAGATGCTGCCGCAGCCCTGGGGTGCCTTCGGACAGCTGCTGCCGCCGGGTGCCGGCGCGAGCCTTCTGCGCTCGGTCACCTTCTTCGACGGCGCTGCTTCGGCCGGTCCACTCATCACGCTCCTCACATGGGCGACTTGTGGCCTGGCGCTGCTGTTCTTCGGCAGCAACCGTGCCGCCAAGGCCGGTCGCCCGTAAGCCGCGGCCCGACCGATTCCCCGTGTGCGCGTGTCCGAGCCGGCCGCGCCCACACCCTGGACCATGGCGCCCGACGAGGGTCCGACGAGGGTCCGACGAGCGATGACCACCCCGTGAGGGGAGACCTGGCGCGGTGTGAGGACGCACTCACACCGCGCTTCGTCGTTGCACATGGGGATGACCCACTTCGGGTTCGGCATCACCGACCGCCGCGAAGTGCCAGGGATGGCCGGGGGACCCCTCGCCGCTGGGGCAGGGCGAGGGGTCTCGTGTGCCGTCCGTGATTACTGGTAGGTCCCGCCGTTCTCGGCCATGGTGACGAGGGAGGCGGGTGGCGTGAAGCGGTCGCCGTAGCGTTCGGCGAGCTGGCGGGCGCGGGCGACGAAGCCGGCCGGGCCACCGTCGTACTGGTTGACGTACTGCAGGACGCCGCCGGTCCAGGCGGGGAAGCCGATTCCCAGGAGGGAAACCGACGTTGGCGTCCGGGACCGAACGCAGCACGTTCTCATCGAGGCATTTGACCGACTCGATCGCCTCGGCGAAGAGCATCCGCTCGACCATGTCCGCGAACGGGATCTCGGCGGTGCCGGTACCGAAGGCCTCCGCCAGCCCCGGCCACAGCCCGACGCGCTTGCCGTCGGCGTAGTCGTAGAAGCCGGCGCCCTCCACGCGGCCCGGGCGGCCGAACTCGTCCACCATGCGGTCTACGACGCCGAAGGACGCCATCTCCACCAGCGGCCGGCCCTCGGCTGTCCAGGCGGCCCTGGTCTCCGCGCGGACCTTCACGGCGAGCCTCATGTTCAGTTCGTCGTTGAGCGCGAGCGGGGCCGTGGGTAGCCCGCCTGGAGGCCCGCCTGCTCCACCGAGGCGGGGTGGGCGCCCTCGGCGATCATCTCGACGGCCTCGGTGAGGAAGGTGCCGATGACGCGGCTGGTGAAAAAACCGCGGCTGTCGCCGACCACGATCGGGGTCTTGCCGATCTGCTGGGCGATGTCGAAGGCCTTGGCCAGGGTGGCGTCGGAGGTCTTCTCGCCGACGATGATCTCCAGCAGGGCCATCTTGTCGACGGGTGAGAAGAAGTGCAGGCCGATGGAGTCCTCGGGGTGCTCAACCCCCTCCGCCAGGCTATCGGCAGGGTGGAGGTGTTGGACCCGAGCACCGCGCCGGGGGCAAGATGGGGCTCGATCTCGGCGAAGACGTTCTTCTTCAGCTCGGTGTCCTCGAAGACCGCCTCGATCACCAGGTCGGCGCCGGCCGCGTCCTCGGGGCGCTCGCTGGTGGTGATCCGGGCCAGCACCTCGTCGCGGTCGGCCACGGTGATCGTGCCCGCCGCGGCGGCCTTGTCGAGGATCTTCGCGGAGTAGCCCTTGCCGCGCTCGGCGGCCTCCACGCTGACGTCCTTCAGGACGACCTCGATTCCGGCCCTGGCACAGACGTAGGCGATGCCCGCGCCCATCATTCCGGCACCGAGCACGACGGCCTTTTTGGCATGGTGCTGGGGGAAGCCCGTGGGCCGGCTGCCGCCCTCGGTGATGTGCCGGGTGTCGAAGTGGAAGGCCTTGATCATGTTCGAGGAGATCTGGCCGCAGGCCAGCTCGGCGAAGTAGCGGGACTCGATCTTGAAGGCGGTGTCGATGTCGACCTGGGTGCCTTCGACCGCTGCGGCGACGATGCGGTGCGGGGCGATCACGGGGGTGCCGTGGCCCAGCTTGCGCACGGTGGCCGAGAGGGGCAGCACGACCGAAGCCTGGAAGGTGTTGTGGGACTTGGAGGGGGAGTGCCCGCCGGGGATGCGGTAGCCGTGGAGGTCCCAGGGCTGGGCGGCGTCGGGATGGGCGGCGATCCACTGCCGGGCGCGGACCACAAGCTCCTCGGGAACCGTGACCAGGTCGTCGACCAGACCCTGGGCCAGGGCCTCGGCCGGTGTGAACAGCCGTCCGGTCAGCAGGACCTTGCTCACGGCCTCCTGCAGTCCGAGCATCCGCACGGTGCGGGTCAGACCGCCCACGCCGGGCAGCAGCCCGAGGGTGACCTCGGGCAGTCCGATCCGGCTGCCCTCGACGTCCAGGGCGATGCGGTGGTGGCAGGCCAGCGCGATCTCCAGGCCGCCGCCGATCGCGGATCCGTTGAGCGCGGCGACCACCGGCCGGCCGAACATCTCCAGCCGCCGCAGCAGGCTTTTCAGGAGATCACCGCCCGCAGCCAGCTCCGCGGCACGCTCGGGCGCGGTCCGGCCCAGGACGGCCAGGTCGGCGCCGGCGAAGAAGGTCTTCTTGGCGGAGGTGAGGACGACGCCGGTGATGTCGTCGCGTTCGGCCTCCAGCCGGCCCACGGTCGCGGCCAGCGAACGCTCGAAGAGGGGACTCAGCAGGTTGACGGAGGCGTCGGCGTTGTCAATCGTCAGGAGGACGACGCCGTTGGCGTCCTGCTCCCAGCGGATCATGGTGGTGTCGGTCATGAGAGGTGTCCTGTTCCGCGTCGGTGCGTTCGGGGGGTCTGCGGGGGAGGGGGACGGTCACAGCCGCTCGATGATGGTGGCGATGCCCATGCCGCCGCCGACGCACAGCGTCACCAGGGCGCGACGGACGTCGCGGCGCTCGAGCTCGTCGACCACGGTGCCGACGAGCATGGCGCCGGTGGCACCCATGGGGTGGCCCATCGCGATGGCGCCGCCGTCGACATTGACCTTCTCGATCGGCAGGTCGAGATCCTTGACGAACATCAGGACCACGGAGGCGAAAGCCTCGTTGAGCTCGAAGATGTCGATGTCGTCCACGGTCAGGCCGGCCATGTCGAGCGCCCTGCGGGCGGCGGGCGTGGGGCCGGTGAGCATGATGACCGGCTCGCTGCCGACGACCGTGGCGGCGACGAGCCGCGCCCGGGGCGTCAGGCCCAGCTCATGACCGGCCTGCTCGCTTCCGATGAGGACCATCGCGGCGCCGTCGATGATGCCGGAGGAGTTGCCGGCGGTGTGGACGTCTCGATCTTCTCGACCCAGTGGTACTTCTGCCGGACGATGTCATCGAACAGCTGACCGTGCAGAGTGAAGGATGCAGGGAGCTTGGCCAGCCCTTCCGCAGTGTTCTCGGGGCGCATGTGCTCGTCGTGGTCCAGGACCGGGACGCCACTGCGGTCGACCACCGGGACGACAGACTTGGCGAAGTACCCGCCGGCCCAGGCGGCCTCGGCCCGCTGCTGGGACATCAGGGCGTAGTCGTCGACGTCCTCGCGGCTGAAGCCCTCGACGGTGGCGATGAGGTCGGCGCCGACGCCCTGCGGGACGAGCCGGCCGTGCAGGGAGGTGTCGGGGTCGTACGCGAGCGGTCCGCCGTCGGCGCCCATCGGCACCCGCGACATCGACTCCACACCGCCGGCGATGATCAGCTGGTCCCAACCGGAGCGGATGCGGGCGGCGACCGTGTTGACCGCTTCCAGACCGGATGAGCAGTACCGGTTGAGCTGCACACCGCAGACGTCGTCGGGCAGCGCGGCCGCCAGGGCCGCGGTCTTCGCGATGTTGCCGGCCTGGTCGCCGACCGGCATGACCGTACCGAGGATGATGTCGTTGATCCGGGCCGGGTCCAGGCCGGGACTGCGCCTGCGCAGTTCGTCGATGAGGCCGATCAGCAGGGAGACCGGTTTGGTGCCGTGCAGCGAGCCGGTGTTATTGCCGCGGCCGCGAGGGGTGCGGATCGCGTCGTAGATGAATGCTTCGGTGGTCACAACTATTCCTTGCTCCGGACGGCCCGGGGGGCCGGCGGGTGAGGATGGTGGGCCCCGCGTGCTGCGCCGTGGGGCGGGATGGACGGGCGTACTTTCCGGAGGAGTTCGCGCAGCCGGCGCACGGTGGCGAGTGGATCGGGCCCCGCGGGTGCGAGGTTGAGCATGGTGCCCCCGGCCTCGTGGAAGGCCGCCGGCCGTTCGCGGACTTGGCCCCGAGCACCTGTCTGCACACCCTTCAGACCGGTCAGCGGCCCCGTGGTTCGCCTCCTTGCGTGGCGCGGCAGCCCGTGACGCCCTTCGCGGGCGCGGCAGGGATTCCACGCCTGGCGGAGTGTCCAGCAGGGAGCAGTCGTGGCCATGGTCACAGCGCCCGCTGCCCGTGGCACTGTGCCCCGGGCGCCGCCTGCCTGCTCGGGAAGTGCCGGTAGCCGGCGGGCCCGGTGATGCCCGCGGCCCCGCCGATCTCCGCCATGCCCGTTGCCGCACAGCCGTGCTCCATGAACAGGCGCGCGGCCTGGCGCAGGACAAGCTGCTTGCGCACCCCGTGCTCGTGTCCCCGAGCGATGAGCGCCTCGACCGGCAGCCCGGCGTCGGACAGCGCTCCGGAGGCCGGCACCTGACGGTGCCCGTCCCTGGCTGCCTTGCGCTGCGACGTCTCGAAGTCCTCACGGCCGTCACCCCGCGCCCCGGACCCTGCGGCAACCGTGACCGGCCCAGTGGCCCTACGGATGCGCTTCACCGGCCCGTCGCCTTTTGATGGCGGGGATGCCAACGGTGCAGCCAGGGTGACGGCGGTGCTGTCGGTTTCAACGGTAAAAGCATCTCCCTTTCCCTGTGCGCACTGCAGGGGCACCCACGAACAGGAGGACCGCATGTGATGGGGCATCGACTACTCACCTGAGGGTCGGCCGCGGGGCGGAACATGTGAGGGACGGGCGCCCGGCCGAGGTCCCGCTTCCCACCCGCCCGGCGAGACGCGCACGCAACCGGACTTCATCCGTGGCCGCTCCCACCCGAACCGGCACACCACCGAGACCCGCAAGGCCCCATGCCTGGCAATCCTGAGAGGACGGCTCCGCGGCCGGCGGCGAACGGGGCGACACCGCCGACGTGCCACCGTCGGATGCCGGGCGCGGCACACCGGACTGCGCGCGGCCACGACGCGACCGTTCGAGCAATCAAAGCCTGTCCAGCAGCGAACAAGGAAGTCGGATGCCCAAGACGCAACCCATCGGCCGCATCATCAGGGAGCTTGCCGAGCGGGACCCCCAGCGCCCCGCAGTGACCTGTGGCATGCAGACCATCAGCCGCGAGCAGCTCGAGCGGCAGAGCAACCGGCTCGCCCGCGCCTACGCCCGGCTCGGCGTCGAGCAGGGCGCCTTCGTCACCATCGCGCTGCCGAACTCGGCCGAGTTCTACCTCGCCACCGTCGCCGTCTGGAAACTCGGTGCCATCCCGCAACCGGTCTCCTGGCGGCTGCCGCTCCGCGAGCGGCAGGCGATCGTGGAGCTGGCCGGCTCCGTCCTGGTCGTCGGCGTCCCGGACCCCTCCGACCACCCCGGCGTCACCAGCATTCCGGCCGGCTTCGAGCCCGCCGTGGGCCTGGACGACGGCCCGCTGCCCGACCGGATCTCCCCGTCCTGGAAGGCGCCGACCTCGGGTGGCAGCACCGGGCGGCCCAAGCTCATCGTCGACGGCCACAGCGGTGACATCGACCTCGACCAGGCCCGCGGGATGCTCATGGAACCGGACGAGTGCCAGCTGGTCTGCGGCCCGCTCTACCACAACGTGCCGTTCACCTTCTCCGGCCTGGGACTGTTCATGGGCCACCACCTGGTCGTACTGCCCCGCTTCGACACCGCGGCGGCGATCGACGCGATCCGCACCCACCGCGTCGGATGGATGATGGTGGTGCCCACGATGATGCAGCGCATCTGGCGAGCGGTACAGGAGGAGCCCGAACGGTTCGATCCCTCCTCCCTGCGGGTGGTGTTGCACGCCGCGGCGGCCTGCCCGGAGTGGGTGAAGGAGGCATGGATCGGTCTGATCGGCCTTGAGCGGCTGTGGGAGATGTACTCCGGCACCGAGTCCCAGGCGATCGCCGCGCTCGACGGCACCGAGTGGCTGGAACACCGAGGCTCGGTGGGACGTCCGAGGGTCGGCGAGATGACCGTCCTGGACGCCGACGGCATACCGGTCCCGCCACGGGTGGTCGGTGAGATATTCATGCGCTCCCCCCAGGACCACCCCGCCTACCGCTACGTCGGGGCCGAGGCCCGCTCGCACGGCGAGTGGGAGTCGCTGGGCGACCTCGGCTGGATGGACGAGGACGGCTATCTCTACCTCAGCGACCGCCGCACCGACCTGATCGTCTCCGGGGGCGCCAACGTCTACCCTGCCGAGGTCGAGGCGGCCTTGAGCGAGCACCCCGCGGTGCTTTCCAGTGTCGTCGTCGGCCTGCCCGACGACGACCTCGGTCAGCGGGTCCACGCCGTCGTGCAGACCACCGCCGACATCCGTGCCGAGGATCTCCCCGCCCATCTGGGGGAGCGTCTGGTCCGCTACAAGATTCCGCGCTCGATCGAGTTCACCCCTACGGCGTGGACACCGCCCACGTCGTCGGGCTCTCCATGGGCGGATACATCGGCCTGCTGATGGCTCTGGACCACCGCCCCCGGATGCGCTCGCTGACCCTGATCTCAACCAGCTCGGCGATGGCCGCGAACCCGTCCGCCCTGGACGGCGAGCCCTTGTTCTTCTCCCCGCCTCCGAACGCGCGGTATCTGGAGCAGCTTGCCGCGGTGAAGGCCGGGCTGGTCGCCAACCCGCCCACCACGCGTGAAGACTCGCGGCTTGTCGGATTCACCTTCCCGGGTCGCTCGATCCGTTCCTGTGCCGGTGCCCAGCCGGACGTCCCACCCCGCTCCGGCCTCTCGGCCCGGGCATCGACGTGACGCCCTGTCCCGACGGACTGCCGTCTGAAGAACGAATCTGCTCCTCGGTGGAATCGAACTCCTGCTCCCTCAGGAGCAGGAGTTCATTCTCGAAGACCGCCAATCGCCGGCTCCCCGCGGGCCGTTGTCGCAGCAGCAGCCGTGACCGGAGGTGGCGACAGCTTCCGGGAGGTTCGCGGGGGCATGCCCGCATCTCGGCGTGCAGGGAGTGCGGGAAAGGGTGTGGGAGGACCGGCGGTCGCCGGTCCTCCCACACCCTTTTTCCAGCCGGCGGTGTCAGCGGCCGGTCCGGTGATAGCGGAAGCGGAGCTCGAAGGTGCCTTCGAGGGAACCGTTCGACGGGTCGAAGCGCCGGATATCGGCGATCTCGATACCGGTTCCGCGGATTCCGGCGAACTCTCCCGTGCCGCTGATGATTTGTCCCTTGCCGTCCGCGCGCGGCCCCGCCGTGGTCACCGCGTTGAGGCGGCCGGTCCACGGTTCGCCGCTGTCGAAGGCGGGCTTGAAGACCTTGGTTGCAACTTCGGAGGAGTCCTCGATCTGGTCGAGCACGATGGTGCCCCTGCCGGGGAAGAACAGCGTCCACACGGTGTGCGTGAGCATCTTCCCTGTCTCGAAGTCGGTCTCGGGGAGTACTTCCTCGATCTCGGTCGCGAATCCGACGACCTCGCCGTTCTTGTCGCGGATCTTGCTGCCCAGCGCGAAGGCCTTCTGCAGGCGCGGCTCGGTGAACTTCGCTATTCCCTCGGGGAAGACAGCCAGCGGCAGGTCGCCGCGATGCGTCTCGAACACGCCGTCCCGGGGGACCTCGGCGAAGAATGACTCCTCGACCCAGCCCCGCCCCGGATTGTTCTTCTCGTGGGCCTGGCCGGCTGGCCCGGCATCGGCCGCGTGGGTCATTGCCGGAACCATCGCTGCCACCAGCGCGGCACTCAGCACCCCGATGACCATGCGGCGACCGCGCTTGCCGGGCCGACCATGAATTTCAGCCATGAGCACTTCTTTCTATGGATGGCGTGTGCACTGTGCCATCCAAGTGTTTCCATCCTCCCGGCCATTCTCGAGAGTGATCGGTACTCAACCGTACCGGTGGACCCGTCACGACCCGGCGGTAACGAGCTGCGGGCGCCGGGGCGTTCGGTGCTCGCCGACCGCGCACAGGCAGGGTCCGGTGCAGCCCGGCTCGAATGCCTCCCGCAGCCCAGGCGGTCATCACCGCGGAGCGGCAACGCCGAAAAGGCTCACTGCCCGGTATCGATCGGCAAGATGAAACAAGGGTGGGGGCCGCCGTGGAATATCAACCACACCCCTTGCCTATTTCGAGTAAAGGCTACTCTAGGGGGAGGGGTGGAAGAATGTAATCCTGGGAAACACTTTCCGGGAGTATTCGGGAGAATCCATGTCGGATCCCGAATCCATGCCGGACCTGCCCGTCCTTCGACCTCGCCCTGTCGGCGTACTACGTGATCGCGCCGTCCGAGTGCTCCTCCAACCTCGCCCGCTTCGACGGCCTGCGCTACGGCCTGCGCGCCGGTGACGACGGCGGCCACTCGGCCGAGGAGGTCACCTCCCTCACCCGTGAGGCCGACTTCGGCCCCGAGGTCAAGCGCCGCATCATGCTCGGCACGTACGCCCTCAGCTCCGGCTACTACGACGCGTACTACGGCAGCGCGCAGAAGGTCCGTACGCTGATCAAGCAGGACTTCGACAAGGCGTTCGAGCAGGTCGACGTGATCGTCTCCCCGACGACCCCGACCACGGCCTTCGCGATCGGCGAGCGCGCCGACGACCCGATGGCGATGTACAGCTACGACCTGCTGACGATCCCGACGAACCTGGCGGGCAACGCGGCCATGTCCCTGCCCTGCGGTCTCGCCCCGGAGGACAACCTCCCGGTCGGTCTGCAGATCATCGCCCCGGTGATGAAGGACGACCGGCTGTACAAGGTGGGCGCCGCCGTCGAGGCCGCCTTCGTGGAAAAGTGGGGGCACCCGCTGATCGAGGAGGCTCCCTCGCTGTGAGCGCACCGACCGAGTGCCTAACGCCGGCTGAAGCGGCCGGGCACGACGACGTCTCGCTGAGCAGAGAGGGATGTTTCACCGTGACCACCACGACCGACCAGGTGTCGTACGAGGACGCGCCGGCTGTCGTTCGCCGGGCGGCGAGCAGCAGTCCTGAACGGTGAGAGCCCGTTGACCGCACCGGCTGCCTCTGCGGCGTGACAACGGCTGGAGGTTGCGGGGTCACCAGGTCCGCCCTCGTCCCACGCCCGCCGCCATCGCTCCACCAACCGGTGCAAGGCGCCACAGATGCCCCTTGGCCGCCGACCAGGACGTCGCAGATCCGGTCGGTTCATTCCGAATGGGCTCCACGCCCAGTTTTCCAGCCCGAAAGCCTGGCGGGCACAGAACAGGCAACAGAAGGAACCGTATGACCCCCGAAGCTCCCAACCGTGCACGGCGGGGAGCCGCCGCCCTTTTGCTGCGCCGACCGCAGCTATGGGGAGGAGCCACCGCTGTCGCCGCTGTGGTGATCTTCCTGCTCTCCCTGGCCTACTTCGGCGGCATCGTCAACCCGGGCGAAAAACTGCGGCACTTGCCGGTGGCCGTGGTGAACCAGGACCGCTTTTCGACCGCGACCACCGCCGGCAAGGGCGCACAGATCACCGACGCCCTGATCGCCCGCGCCGACAAGGACCAACGGCTGCGCCTTCAGCCCATGAGCATGGCCGAGGCCACCGACCGGCTCGACTCCGGCAGCGTGTACGGAGCGCTGGTCATCCCACCGGACTTCAGCACCCGCCTTCACAACCTGCTCGGGCAGCGCGTTGCCACCGCACCCGAGCAACCGGAAGTGACCCTGCTGACCAACCCTCGTGCAGGCAGCCTCGGTGTGTCCTTCACCAGCGGCAGCCTCCAACCAGCGTTGGCAGCCGTCTCCCACCGGATCGGGCACGACCTGCTCGCCCAGCCCGCCGCCCAATCGGCCGCGCCGGCGGCTCGCCTGCTGCTCGCCGATCCGGTGAAGGTCACCGTCCCCCCCCCACCGTCCACTCCCGGCCAACTCCGGAATAGGCCTGTCCGCCTTCTACTACACCGTGCTGATACTGCTCGCCGGATATCCGGGCGCCTCCGTCATCAGCGGCATCTTCGACACCGCCGTCGGTCACGCCTTCGGCGAAGCACACGCATCCCTGACGTACCGTCCGCCGGTTGCCGTCAGTCGCACCCGACTCTTCCTCGCCAAGTGCGCCACTTCCGCCGCCCTGGGCCCCGTCGCCGCAACCGTGATCGCGTCCGCCTGTGCCCTGCTCGGTGTCGACACCCCCCACGGAGGACTTCTGTGGGGTGTTCACCAGCGTCGCCATCGCCGCCGTAGGCATCGGCCAGCAGGCGCTGGTCGCCGCTTTCGGGTCACTCGCTTCGCTGCTGGGCACCTTCATCTTCATGGCGCTCGCACTGCCCTCTTCCGGCGGCACGGTCCCGCTGCAGGCGCTCCCGTCGTTCTTCCGGTTCCTCTCCTTCTTCGAGCCCGCACGGCACATCATCGGCGGCATCCGCTCGATCATGTACTTCGACGCCCGCGGCGACGCCGGCCTTGCCGGTGCCTGGGCGGTGACCGGTCTCGCCGCATCCGGGGCGCTGCTCTTCGGCCTCTTCGTCACCAGGCGGCTGGAACTCCGGCCACGACTGTCCGGCCAGACCTTCGCCGCGGTGCGCGGGGCCGCAGCGCAACTGCTGACCGGCCCCGCGCCCGCTCCCCAGCCCGCCCCCAGCCCCGAGCCCCGGCCCGCGGACCGCGCACACTGCGACCCTGCCGGGCCTGAACAGTCCTCCCGGACCACCTGAACGGACCGCGCTCGGCGCTGGAACAGTGGCTGTGGTCGTGGTGCCCCCTCGCCGGGACGAGTTCGGTGCTCGGCCGTCCGACGCCCGGCTGCGGAAGGGTGATCCCGCCCAATCAGCCTCACCGGCCCGGTGAACCAGGCCGGTCACGGCTCTAACGGGCCGCGCGTAGGGCGAGGCGTGTGTTGGACTGGGCGACGCCCGCTTCGCCTTTGAGGCGGCGCAGGAGGCTGTCGAGCGCCGCAGGGTCGGCGGCGCGGGCACGAACGAGGTAGTCGTGGGCACCTGTGACGTGGACAACTTCTGTGATACCGGGGAGGTGGCGCACCGCGTCTTCGAATTCTTCGTTCGTCGTGTCCTGGCGCAGAGTGATGTCGATGAAGACGAGGAGGCCTTCGCGGGTTCCGGATGCCGCTGGGTCGACCAACGTCGTGAAGCCGCGGATGACGCCCTCGCGGCGCATCCGCCGAACCCGGTCGGCCGCCGCGTTCGCGCTCAGCCCGACCCGTACACCCAGATCCCGGAACGAGATCCGCGCATCCTCCTGCAGCACGCCGAGAATTTCACTGTCGAGTGCGTCCATGCCGCGATTATCGCGGTACGGGCCGGGGGCCGGCCGCGCTGATCTCGGCGAGGCCCCATCGTATGCGGCATGAACGAAATGTGGAGGGTCGCGGTCCACGGCGCAGCCGCCGGCCTCGGTGTGGCGATGCCGCTGGGCGCGATGGGCGTCCTGCTGATCCAGGAGGGGATGCGCGAGCGCCGTGGAGCCGTCGCCGCCGCCGGCGCAGTGGCGGTGGTCGACATGGCCTACGCCGCGATGGCGACGGCTCTCGGCCCGCTGGTGGCGTCGGTGCTCTCGGGGGTCGAGGCATGGGTGCGGCTGGTGTCGGCGACCGTGCTGGCGGTCATCGCGGTCCGGGGGCTGTGGGCCTCGGCCCGGCCTGCCGCCGCCGGATCGGCCACGTCGGCGGGAACGCCGCCCGGCGGGGCGGTGCGGACCTTCACCCGCTTCGCGGCGCTGACCTTGGTGAACCCCACCACCGCGCTGTACTTCGCGGCACTCACCACCGCCCAGGGCGCGGCCCTCAGCGGAGGTATGGCAGGGGCCGTTTTCGTGGCCGGAGTGTTCCTCGCGTCGCTCGTATGGCAGCAGTCACTCGTCGCGGTGAGCGGGTTCGCCGGGGCGCGCATCGGCACGCGCGCCCGGGCCTGGACGTTTCGAGTGGGGTACGGCCTCGTGGCCGTGTACGCCGTCAAGGTCGCCCTTCCGCTGCCGTGAGCCGTAGAGGGGGCGCCCTCCACGGCAGCCTGTGTTCAGCCGGATCCACGAGGGGCCCAGGGACCATGATCACGACCAGTTCCGGGGACCGGCGGATGCCTCGGGGCACAGAGGGGCGCCGGGCCGTGGCGGTCACACTTCCCGACTCATGCGCACCGGCCGCCCGTCGGCCAGTGCCGGGACGGGCGACGTGAATTCCTGGGGTGCCTCCCTGGGGTCGTTCCCCAATGCCGTGGGCCGCCAGGGGCCGCTATCCCTGTAGGCGAACAGATGGACCGATTCACGCACGCCTTTCTCTCCCCCCACACACACACGAGGTTGATCTCCATGGCTTCGGCAGCACCCGCCGTACCGTCGATCGACGCCGCGCATCTGCTGTCGCCACCGGCGATCGAGGTGCTGCGGCTGCTGCTGTCCCAGCGCACCGCCAAGGTGCTGATGGCCGTCGACGTCCACGAAGACCGGTACCAACGACCGCCGTCACCCGAGGAGACTCCTGCGCGCATGATGAGGTTCATCACGGGATTCGCCCTGATCTGGCTGGTGCTGTACATGACCGCGCCGGCCGTGCCGACCCCGGGGGCAGCCCTCGCAGCCCTGGCCGCCACAGCGGCGTGCGCAGCCCTCGTGGCCGTACTCCAAGGCACACCGTCGCGGGAACTTCCAGCAGCCCTGGGCCTTACCCGGCCTCATCCCCGTGCCCTGGCCGTCGCCGCCGTCGCGGCAGCCGGATGCCTTTCCGTCTACCCCGTGTTCACCGCCCTGACAGGCCACAGCATCACACTCCGCGACGACGCCGCCTGGCTCCTGATGAGCGTCTTCCTCTACCACGGCCTGGCCGAAGAACTCGCCTGGCGCGGCTATACCTACGCCCGCCTGCGCCACAAGCGCTCGTTCAACCGCGCCGTCCTGGCCTCGATGCCCCTTCTGGCCCTGACCCACCTGCCCGTGCTCCTCACCACCGGCCCGGCCGTAGGCATCGCCGCCATGACGGTCGCCGCCGTGACCACCTGGCCACTGGCCCATCTCTACGAGCAGGCGGGCCGCAGTGTCTGGGCGCCCGCGCTGGTCCATACCGCTATCGACACCTTCAAGCTCGTCACCGTGCCGTCCGAGGCCACCGTTCCGTTCTCGCTCGCCCTCTCGGCGATGGCACTCGCGGTGCCACTCGCCGTCTTCCCTCTAACCCGCCTCGCGGCACGCCTTCGCCGCAGCCGCAACACTGCCGGTGACCTGCACGCTCACGTTCAAGACAGACAGGCATCGCTGTAGCCGGGGCCCGACGGCCCGGAGTGTCTCCGGCTACCGTCGGAGCACGCCTACGGACGAGCTGCGTCGTGAAGGCCTCATCCCAGCGGGATGCAGTGGGACACCGGCGCACCGTAGCCGGCACGGATGCGGAAAGCCGGGCGTTGCAAGCTCTCCGCAACGAAGCCGACAGACGCCGAACGCCGCATACGTCAGACCAGTCGACGTCCGGACTTCGCGGACTTACCTAGCCCCTGCCTGGTATCGGACGATGACCGCCCGGGTCGTCCTGTCAGCGGTCCCGCCGGTAAGGGCACCGGCCCCGAACAGCGTGTGCGTGCCGGGCGCTGCCGCCAGGTCCGAGAGCGAAAGCCATTGCCGCTTCGAGGGCTTCACCTCCGCGTTCGTCCAGCCCTCGACCCCTGGCGGTGCGTCGATGCCCAGGTACCGGCCCGTGGGAGTGCGGCGCAGCCAGGCGCCCAGCAGCAGACCCCCGGAGCCGTCGGGCGTCACCGGCTGTATTGCGGCGTCGTGCGCGGCTCTGGGCGGGTAGGCGGTGCTCTTCCACCGGCGCCCGTCCCAGTGCAGGAAGAAGTGTTCGAAGGGCGGGTCGGTCGGCGCCTCGTCCTCCGGCTCCCAGGTGTGCGCACCGAGCGCCCAGACATCGTCTGCGGCGAGGACATGCACGTAGCCGAGGCTGCTGGCCTCTCCGGGCAGCATGCCGTTACGGGTGAATCGATGCTCGGGCAGCCGCGTCTGGTGCCAGCTGTGTCCGTCGTAGTGCATCGCCGCGAACTGAGCGAGGGGCATGCGGATGCCCACGGCCCAGACGTTGTCCGGGGACGAGGCGTCGACATCGCGGACCCAGACCGGCAGCCTCGTTCGCTCCCAGCGGCGGCCGTCCCAGTGCCGCAGGGCACCCTGGCGGTCGACAGCCCAGGCGTTGCGCGGGGACAGCACGCGCAGGGTGGTGATCGGGAAAGGGGCGGGTATCCGGTGCCAGCGCTTGCCGTCCCAGCGCATCACCGGGCTGGCCCGCAAGTCGTCCGGTTGCTCCGAGCCTTCCGAGGGCGACGGGTACTGTCCCCCTGCCTCTCCCGCGACCGGCGGAAGTGGTGTGGGCTCGCGACGGTAGATCCATACGTCCTGCGGACCCGACGCCGCAGCTTTCAGCTCGGGGTCGCCGCGGAGTTCGACGGGCAGCGGCACGGGGCTCCAGCGACCGGCGGTGTAATGCAGCAGACTGCCGCGCTGGTGGGGAGGCTTGCCCGTGCGTCCGACGGCCCACGCTTCGTCGGCAGAGACAGCGACCAGGCCGTTGAGACCGGAATCCGGCACCGGGCTGCGGTAGTCGATCTGCCACGCGCCCCCCTCACCTTTCGGTTTGACCGGCCGGTCCAACGGGTCCGGGGCGCTGTCGCAACCTGCGGCCAGCAAGGCCAGGCCCAGCACGGCCGCGGCGGCCCGCAGCCCCAAAGGAACCGCGCTCAAGCGCACGGCGCCTACGATGTCTCCTCCACCGCGGGCAGACGAGCGACGAACTCCTGCACGCCACGCCGTGCGAAGTGCGCCCGCTTTCGGGCGGTGTACGGCGCGGCTGGCTGAGCTCGGCAGATCGGGCATGTGTCCCCGGCTGGCTGGTGGGTTGGGGCATCAAGCATCAAGGACCCTACCAAGCTCGAAAACGTGCTCCAGAAGCTCACTTTCATCTGCGTACGTATGTGGAGTTCCTCCGGCACCCGTGGGTGTTGCTGTGAGCATCATCGAGGCCGAGGAGGAGCAGGTGCGCCAGCGAAAGGACATCCTGCAGCGCTGCGCGAGGCTCTGGATACCGGTCGGCCGCCAGAACTGGGTATGGCGTTCACCCAGCGCCGGTCTCAGACCCTCGTCGGCCAGGGCCTGGGTGCCGCCGGTTACTCCGACACCGGCACCGGCACCGGCACCGGCAGGCAGCAGACAACCGGCAAGGCAGAAACGCTTCGCAGTCAGGTCGGCGCGATCGGTCGATCCTCTCTGTCGCTCGGCGCCGTACCAACTACGGGCGGCCTGCCCCCAGCCCGCCCCGTAGCGGGCACCGAACTCGCTGTGGCTCATCCCTTCTGAGCAGAGTCGCCGTTTTCATCCACTACGGAGGCGATCCGGCAGGCGACGGGGCCGTCGGGAAGGCTGCTCACCGACGCTGACGGGTCATTGTCTGATGGCTCGTCGGTTGCCGTAGCCAGCGGCTCTACGGTTCCGACGTACCAACTGCCGCTGTCCCCGTAACGGTCACTGCCGGTCCCCCAAACCACCTGTACGTAGAAGCTGTGTGTGTTGTTGGGATCCAGGTTCTTGATTGTCACCGAAGAGTGGAGCGTAGGCGACTGCCCATCGGTCCGCTCCAGCCGGCAATCACTGACGGACCAAGAGGCGGTACTGGCCGCGCTTCCGATGGCAGTTGATGTGGTTGCGCTCGCCGATGCCGGCGGTGCTGCGCAGAGCGTGGCAGTGGCTGCGAAGCACAGGGTGAGGTGTGGAAGACCATGCCGTCAGACTTGAGGAGTGTCTGACCGTAGCAGCGGTTGATCCCGTAGAGGACTGATGGCAGGAAAGCCGCGCCCATGGCTCCATCAACCACCATGAGCCCGACTCCGCCCACAGCCCCCATGCCACCCCCGCCCCGATGACAGCATGACGACAAACGGTCCACAGCCAGTACGTGTGCCGGGCAGCAGCGGTGAAGCCGATTACATACGTCGGACACACCTGCAATGCCATGGACACCGAAGGAGAGCCGCATCTCCACCGGTGAACCACGGGCAGCCGAGCAGCCGGTGCTGCCATGAGTGGGCAATCTCGGCAGCCGCCGGGCGCGGACCGACGGGGTGGAGCTACGCGGCGAGCGCGGCGGGCTCGGCGAGGTGCGCGGCCGCCGTACGCCACGCGCTGGTCACGGCCGTTCGGGCCCGCGCCGTGCGTACGGCGCTGTCGCCGGTCAGAACGATGGGGGTGCCGACATGGACGTGCAGCTCGGGTCGGCGTAGCGGCGCTGTGGCGAGGCCGGCGATCTGCTTGAGCATGCTGCCCGAGGTGACGCGGCGGGCACCGGCCTGGCCGACGGGCACAACAGCGGCACCGGTGCGTTCGGCGAGGCGGGCCAGGCCGGTGCGGAAGTCGCCGGGAGGTGCCTCTGCGGCGTCCTTGCGGCGGGGCAGGCCGCCCTCGGCGTAGATGAGCAGGCATCTGCCCTGCTCCAGGGCGTGGGTGGCCAGGTCGAGCGCGGCCGAGGCTCGTCGGTCACCGCGGTGTACAGGGATGTGCCCTTCGCGGGTGAGGGAACGGCCGAGTACGGGCAGGCGCCACAGGCCGGCGGTGGCCATGATGACCGGTTCGACGCCCAGGCGGTGCAGGGCGGCGATCACGATGGCGGGGTCGGCGAGCGAGGTGTGGTTGGCGGCGATGATGCTGCCCGGCGCCAGGGCGGCGCCAGGGTCGATGGTCACCGACAGGCGGCCGAAGGCGGGCACCAGCATGTCGGCGATGCGGCTGAGCATGGGAGCGGTCTCCAGATCTCGACGACAGTGGTCTTCATCGTCGGAGGGGGAGGGTGCGTCCGGCCTGAGTTGCCCTACTCATTTTCCCGGCCTGCTGGTGCTCAGCTCGTTCCTGCCGCAGCCAGCGACCCGATCCGCGTCCGTGCTGATGCCCGCGCCGTGCCTCGGAGGGCCTGTTCGGCCCCCCGGGGACGTTCGGGGCCCCCACACTGGTGCAGAGTCTCAGTGGATGAGTCACTGACCCGCCTCTTTACTGACCGGTAGTCATGGCTCATTCTGTGGGTGTGCCGGGCGTCCCCTGACTGATCGTCAGGAATTCGCCATGCCCGCACGCGTCCGTGCTTTGCCCGGAAACGGCTGTCCGCACCCAGGAGCGACCCCCGCGCAGTCGGCCTGGTCGCTCGTCGAGGAAGGCAGGAGATCGCCTTGTTCGGTTCGCGTCGCACGATGAGAGCTGTCATGTCTCTGGCAATCGCTTGGGGGGTGTTCACCGCCGCCCTCATACCAGGAGCCGCTGCCGCAGCTCCGCGCTCCGCGACGGCGGAAACCGTCAAGGCGTCCGAGGCGGGCCCGTTCACCGAGCCCGCCTTTGCCGCCACCTGCGCCTGGCACCACTTCGGCGAGGGTGAGATCCCGCCATGGTGGCTGATGTTCCGTGATCCGCTGTGCGTGGAGTACAGCAAGCGCGACATCACCTTCGACAACGGCGGCGCCCTGCGCTTCCTCGTCGCCGAGCCCTCGCGCTTCGCCCTCGCGATGGTGACCTGCCGCTACTACCAGAAGGACCACTGGAGCGTGCAGACCACCACTGGCGCGACGCCCTTGGTGACCTGGGACGGCCAGTACTGGTGGGACAAGACCGGGCAGCGGGCCGGCGCACGGCTGAGCAACTTCCGCATCCACGGCACGAGCGTCGGCATAGGCGACGCCGTCGCCGCGCTGCGCCCCGCCTTCCCGGAGCTCGCCGACGTACTGGACGAGTACGGCAAGGACGCCGGCGAGACGGGTCTGACCGCGCCCCTCCCGTTCGATCTGCGTTGCTCCCTGGCCGGGTGAGCATCATGTCCTCGCCCGGCCGCAGGGCGGTCATCAAAGCCCTTGCCGCCACTGCCGCCGTCCTGTCCGCCGGTCAACTCCCGGCCGCCGCCTCTCGGGCGGCGGCCGCAGAGGCCGGGCCCTCGGGGTGGACGGTGCAGACGCTGGAGGCGTTCGCCGACACCCTGATCCCCGGCAAGCGGCGCTTCGCCGGTGACCTCGCCGTCGCAGGCGCCGTCAGCGGCCCGGGCGCCGTACAGGCCGGCGTGATCACGACGCTTACCTCGCCCGAACTTCCCCTCGCCCCCTTGCTGCCGGAGATCGCGGCTCTGCTGAACGCCCGGGCCGTCGTCTATGCCACCAGCCATCTCATCCTCCTTCCGATCACCGTGCCCGCCTTCGTCGGCCTGTCCTTCCGCCACCGCACCGCACTCGTCCAAGGACTGTTCGGCCCTGAAGACCCGGACCGTGCCATCTGGCAGGTGCTCAGCCTCCTGACCGGCCTCGCCTTCGACACCGCCGCCCACCTCGACACCCGCCAGGCCGTGGCCACCGGCCATCCCGGCCTGAGCTGGCTGGGCTTCCCCCCGCCCGGCACCGACGGGCTGTGGCGTTTCACCGACTACTCCTACGGCAGGGCCCTCGCCACTCCGCACCCCGCCACCACCGGCTCGGGGAGCCCCGCATGAGCGCGCAGACCACGGACGTCCTCGTCATCGGAAGCGGCTTCGGCGGTGCGATCCCCGCCTACCATCTCGCCGCCGGGGGCGCCCGCGTCACCGTCCTGGAACGCGGCCCGCGCCTGGCCGCGGCCGACTTCACCCACTCGTTGCGACTCGGCACGTACAACCGGATCGTCGACGTCATTCGCGGCGACGGCATCGCCGTGGTCGCCGGCAACTGCGTGGGCGGCGGCAGCGTCGTGTACTTCGCCGCTTCCCTCCGGGCCCCCGCCTTCGTCTTCGAACGCCGCGGCAGCCTGGGCCGACGCATCTGGCCCGCCTCCCTCACCCGCGCCGCACTCGACCCCTGGTACGACCGCGTCGAAGAGGCGATCCCGGTCACCCGTACGGGCTGGCCGGACGTCTCGTACGCGGGCGGCGTCCTCGCTGCTGCCTGCGCGCGGGCCGGGCACACCTGCAACCCGGTGCCCGTGGCCGTCGACACCGAGCGCTGCACCAACTGCAACTGGATGCTGTCCGGTTGCCGCTTCGACGCCAAACGCTCCATGCTGCTCAACTACCTGCCTGCGGCCGAGGCGCACGGCGCCACGATCCGGCCGCTCCACGAGGTCCAGACCGTCGGGCCTTCGCCCGTCCCCGGCTACCGGTACGCCGTCACGTACACGGTCCTCGACCCGGACGACTACACGTGCACCCTGCAGACCGGCACCATCCACGCCAAAGTGGTCGTCCTGGCCGCCGGAGCCGTCGGCACCCCCGTCATCCTCCAGCGCTCGGCCCTGCCGCTCGGCGGCATCCCCTCAGCCGTGGGACGGTACTTCTCCGGAAACGGCGACCGCGTCAGCGTCGCCGACGTGGACGAGACCAAGGTGCGCTCGCTGCTCGGCCTGTCCCGCCCCGACGGCGTCCCGTACGAAGGGCTGCCCATCGGCCGCCCCATCACGGCGGCGACGTACGACTTCCTGGACGCGACGGCCCCCGAGTACAGCCGCTTCATGCTCCAGCAGATCTACTTCCCCTCCGTGACCAATGTGCTCGCCCAGGCCGCCGACCCACCCCACTGGTTCGGAATCCCCGGACGTGATCTCCGCTCTCGCTGGAGGTCCTGGCTCACGCTGCTCGCGATGACCGAGGACGACAACGAAGGCACTTTCGGCCTACCGCCGCTCACCGGCAGCTTCACCCGCCTGGCTCCCGGGCTCGGCCTGGGCACCATGACCTACCACCCCACCGCCCGCACACTGGGCGGCTGGCAGAAGGCGGACATCGCACTGCGGAACATCCTCGAAAAGGACGGCCTGGCCCGCGTCCGGCCCTGGAGCACGGCCGTCACCGGGAGTGTGACCGCCCATCCCCTCGGCTCGGCCCGCATGGGCGACAGCCCCGACACGAGCGCCCTCACCGACAGCAACGAACTGCGTGGCCATCCCGGCCTCTTCGTCACCGACGGCTCCGCGGTCCCCACCTCCCTCACCGTCAACCCGTCACTCACCATCGCCGCCCTCGCCGAACGCGCCACGCCCACGATCGCCGACCGCGCGGCGCAGGCCGGCGTTCCGGTCCGGTACGGGGCACCGAGTCCGGTGCCCTGACCTGGAGCGTGTGATCAGATCATCAGGACGACGGAGTGGGTGGTGGCGCTGCGGGACGTCGAGCAAGGCAGTGGAGGGTCGAGGGTCATGGTGACGACGCTGAGCTGCAGTCGGCGTGTCACCGAGTCACCGCGGGTGCGGTCTTCTTCCGGGCACGGTACGCGGCTGCCTTGATCTTGTTGCCGCAGGACTCCATCCCGCACCACTGCCGGCGCATGCCCCGCGAGCGGTCGATGTAGGTGCGGGTGCACTCCGGGTTGCCGCATTCCTTGAGCAGGGGCACGTCCGGCCCGCTCAGCAGGTCGATGGCGTGGCGCGCCACCATGGAGAGGGCTTCTTCCGGCGTTGCCTGGGTCCACCGTCCCGCCGGAGTGAGCTGCGGCACCGCGGGTGGCTTGCGTGCCGCGTTGTTCACCACGGTCAGCGCTGCCCCGTCGTACTCCTCCGCGAGCCGACGGGCGGTGACCAGCTGGTAGATGGCCTCTCGTACGGTCCTCGCCTGTTCGACATCAGCCTCCTGACTGGGGGAGACCGCGTCGACGATGCCGGACTCCACGTACCATGCGTTCAGCCTGTCAGGCGCGGCGAACATCTCGAAGCGGAGCGATCGGCGCGCTCGGAGGGTTGCGGCGAAGTCGAGTGCCGGATTTCCGCAAACAAAGACATGGTCGAGGTTCACATCACCATTCTGGCAGGTGACTGCGGGTCGGGCCAACCTTCGTCGTCATCGCCGAATCGATGACCGGTCGGTCACTCCGGCTCACAGCCCCAGGTCGGCGGCGAGGCAGGAGAAGGACATCCAGGATCCCTCGGGAGCGTAGGCGTCCCGCCTTGGATCGTTCGGCGCAGCAGCCATCTCCTCGATCATGTCCTCGAAGCGGATGCGCTCGGGCAACTGTCCGAACCGCGCTCGCCGTGCTGCCGCGGCACCGTCCGTGATGTTCTGGCCTTCCATGGTCACCATCCCTTCTTCTCACCTCGGTCACCTGTCCATGTGGTGACCGAAAGCTGATCAATTCCTCGTCAGAGATGGTCCACGTCGACGACGGCCTGGGCGAAGGCGGCGGGTGCCTCCTGCGGCAGGTTGTGGCCGATCCCCGTCAGGGTCCGGTGCTCGTACGGGCCCGTGAACCTGTCCCGGTAGGCGGCGCCATTGCCCGGAGCCGTGAAGGGATCGCGCTCGGCGTCGAGGGTGATGGTGGGCACCTTGATGACCGGCCGCATGGCGAGCCGCTTCTCGAGTCCGTCGTAACGGCGCTCACCGTCGGCGAGGCCCAACCGCCAGCGGTAGTTGTGGATGACGATGGCCGCGTGGTCGGGGTTGTCGAAGGCTGCCGCGGTGCGATCGAACGTAGCGTCGTCGAAGTCCCACGTCGGGGAGACGGTTTCCCAGACGAGCCTGGTCAGGTCATGGCGCAGGGCCTTGTCCTCCATGGCGAGTCGGCCACGCTCGGTGGAGAAGTAGTACTGGTACCACCAGGCGTATTCGGCTTTGGGTGTCAGCGGCTTCAGGTTGGCCTCGCGGTTGGTGATGAGGTATCCGCCCACCGACACGAGGGCCCTGCAGCGCTCGGGCCGGAGTGCGGCGATGATGTCGGCGGTGCGCGAGCCCCAGTCGAAGCCGGCCAGCACGGCCTTCTTGATCTCCAAGGCGTCCATCAGCGCGATGACGTCGAGGGCGATGGCCGACTGCTGGGCGTTGCGGAGCGTTCGGTCGGAGAGGAAGCCCGTCGTGCCGTGACCGCGCAGATACGGCACGATCACCCGGTAGCCCTCCTCGGCCAGCAGCGGGGCGACGTCGACGTAGCTGTGGATGTCGTACGGCCAGCCGTGCAGGCAGATGACCGCGGGGCCGTGGGCGGGGCCCAGTTCGGCGTAGCCGACGTTCAGCAGGCCGGCCCTGATCTGCTTCAGATGCCGAAAGGCGGTGTGTGCGCCGGGGCTGACCGCGGGCACGGTTGACGCGCCGGACGGGCGCCGGGTGACGGCGGAAGCGGTGTGCAGGCCGGCCAGTGAAGCGGCAGCCGCACCCGTGCCCAGCGTCAGGGCCTTGCTGAAGCCACGCCTGTTGATCATGCGAATCCCTCCGCGCCTTCAGGTGGACCGGCTCATGCGATGACAGACTCTCGCACGAGACTTCGTCACCAGTCAAACAGGTGATGAATTCGTTCATGGGGTGCGATGTGACTCCAGATCCAGCGCCAACTCGCTCAGTACAGCAGTTCCTTGACTGGTGACGCGCAGGGCTGCAACGGTGCAGTCACCATCTGAGCTGGTGACGCAGCGGGGCGTCGGGCCCGTCAGGGTTCGATTCACGAAATCCGCCGTCCGTGCCGACGGCGTACCGAGCGCGCAGGGTCGCTTGTCCGGCCGCCGTCCGCACGGTGGCGGTGACGCCGTTCTCGTCCTGCCGGAGCCCGGCCACCGTGGTGCCCCACTCGATGGTTCCGCCGAGTTCGGTGAGCCGGTCGCGCAGGATCTGCTCGAACTTGGGCTGGGAGAGCCAGACGAGCGGATATATGGCGTGAGGTCGCGGGCGTCCCTGCCGCGGCCTCAACGGCCTCGGAGACCATCCGATCGCAGTCGTGGTGGCGGGTTCGTTGAGCACGGGCCCTGACGTCAGTCAGACCAAAGCCGAGTCGGCCCTCTGATATCTGCATCGCACGCCCCCAAGAGAGCGCTGATGTTACGGGCTACCCTCTGAGCCAACCCGTTTGATTCGTGGCGGACACCCTCACTGCCCCAACATGCTGCGGCATGTGACGACGAGCCCGGCAGCGGGTGTTTGCCCGCTCGGCGCAGACGCGAGGGGCGGCCCCGGTCCCGGGGACGCCCCTCGTGCGCGGGTGCTTTCGGGCGGTCAGTGCCGACCGGCGTCCTTGAGCGACTCCTTGGCCTTGCGGGCATCGCCCGCGGCCTCGGCCGCCCGGCCCTTGGCGATCAGCTTCTCGTTGCCCATGGCGCGTCCGGCTGCCTGGGCGGCCTTGCCCACGGCCTGCTCGGCCTTGGCTCGGGCCTTCTCGCTCGCGGCCATGCTGCTCACCCTCCTCATTGCCGGTTCCAGGTGCTGACTGTGCCCATGTCCCCGCACGAAGCCGGCAAACCTTAGGCCTGAGCAGTGCATCGAGTGATCGGCACTGCATGACTGCGGTGCATCAGATGCCAGAGAAGGGGAACGGGTGGGTGCGCGTGCCCTTCATCCTGCGGAAGTAACTCATATTTTGTGGGCTTGTAGGGGCGAGCTAAGGGCATCCGATGGCCAGGAGGTTGATAACGATGGTTCCCCTGCTTCTGGTTCTTCTGCTGGCCCTGATCCTTTTCGGCGCGGGCTTCGCGCTGAAGGCACTGTGGTGGATCGCGGTGATCGTGCTCATCGTGTGGCTGCTCGGCTTCGTCGTCCGTTCCGCGGACAGCGGAGGCCGCAAGGGCCGCTGGTACCGCTGGTAGCCACGGGTCCTCAATGTGAGGCGCACTGTTGGTGAAGGGCCTTGAAGAGGGGCCCGGCCGGGGACGGTCGGGCCCCACTTCCGCGTGTGAAGGCACAACCCGCTCAGGCGGCGGGATGGATAGGGCGTATCGGGCGCATCAGTGGGTACGTGTGCTATGCACCGGCCCAGCAGAAGCAGCAGTGGAACCCTGCGCCTCCTATCTCTGCGGGGTCGGTGCACCAGTTTCGGAGCGATGCTCGCCCAGTTTGCGGCGAAACAGCCGTAAGCCCCCGTGGACTTTTCGTGACCAGTCCGCCTCGGGATCGGCTCTTGCCGACCACGCGAAAAGCGTTCAGTTCTTCATGCGGCCGCTGACGTACTTCACGCGGTCAGCCACTGGCGATGCTCGGCGTCGCCCTCCTCCTCGCCCTTCCGTAAAGCCGCCTAGGGCGGTGCGACACCGCCATCCCGCAATCGAGATGAGCGCCGCCGCCGGGCCCCGTGACGCCCTGGCAGTGCCGGCTGAGCCCGCAGGTTCGCCAGGCGTGGGCGGGGGCAGTGGTGCCGCACCAAGCACGCGCAGGCCGAGATGACCGGCTCCCAGCTCGATGATGCGTAACCGGTTATATTGGTTACATGGAGTCGTCCGCAAGCAAGGGTCTGACGCTGCGCTCCCGCACAGGCGTCGCCTACCGCTTCGACCCCGGTGCGCTGTGCCTGGAGCTGCTGACCACCGGCGGCCCCGGTCCCTATCGCCGGTACGAGGTTCTGCACGAGCCTGCCGACCTGGCCGCCTGGGCGGGTCGGTCGCGGCTGACCCCGACGCCCGTGCTGGAGATCTCAGCGGACGAGGTGACCGCAATGCGAAGGCTGCGCGACGCGCTGTTCCGGGTGGTCATCGCCCACACGCGCGGCAAGCCTTACCCGCCCGGCGACCTGGGGGACATCAACGAGGCAGCCGCCCGTCCGGCCCTGGCCCCCACCATCACACCGACCGGGAAGCGGCAATGGGCCGGAACCCCCACTGGCACCCACCTGGCGGCCACCGTTGCCCGGGACGCCGTCGAGCTCTTGACCGGGCCCTTCGCGCACCGCATCCGCACGTGCACCGCCGAGGACTGCCACCTCATTTACGTCGACACCTCACGCCCCGGACGCCGCCGCTGGTGCTCGATGGAGCACTGCGGCAACCGCCACAAGGTCAGGGCGCTGCGTGCCCGCCACACCGAGGAAGGGTGACCCCCATGCCTACAGGACTCACCAAGGACGCAGGCTGGCAGATCGGGGTGTCGCGCACGCTGCCCCATGCCATGCCCATCGTCTGGGACTTCATCAGCAGCCCCGCAGGACTCGCCCGCTGGCTCGGCTCCGGAGTAACCCTCACCCCCGAACGCGGCACTCGCTACGGGACGACAGGGGGAGTCACCGGCGAGGTGCGCGCCTACCACTGCGGGAAGAAGATTCGCGTCACCCACGGCACTACCACGGTCCAGGTGGCACTCACCCCTGCAGCCGACGGGGCCCGCACGATGCTCCGCTTCCACCAGGAGCACCTGGCAAGTGCCGAAGAGCGCGAACGGCAACGGGCGCACTGGCAGCGCATCATCGATCAGATCGCTACCGCCCTCGACGGCGGCTGACGACGACGCGCGACACCTGACCGGAGGCCGACGCGCCCCGAGACGCTGACCTCCTCTCACAAACGGTCGCCCGTGAAAGAACCGATCAGCCGGCTCGTGATGTCGAAGAGAAGTGACGACACTGTCGAGGTCGGGAACGTGGGCCGGCCGGCCTCCCGTCAGGGTGCCGAAACAGCGGCCCATCGTGAACCGGTGTGCGGGTCGATGAGAATGAGGCAGACGAACTCCGCGTCCTGGCCTGCTCGGTACCCCTGTCGAGGGCGTCCAACAGCGCCAGGAGGCGACCCCCTTGCGCTGCCCACCGCTCATGGGACCATGTGAATCCGGCTCTGTCCGCAGTTCAGTGAGTAATTGTCAATATGTGTGGATGAGCTGGCCTGCGTGGGACTTTTTTCGTTAGCTGGCCTTCAGGTTGCTCAACCCTCCCCGCGATACGGTATCCATCGGTATCCAGGCTGGAACACTTCGTAGTCGCTGCCCAGGTCAAGTTCCGCGTGCAGCTTTTCGCAGAGCACGAGCCCGTGGATGCTGCCGTCGTTCAGTTCATCTGACCACTCGCACCTGAGCTCAGCAGGGCCCACGAGTGGTTCCGGATCCCAGCCGACCTTCGCGGCGGTATACCCGTGGAACTGCGCGAGCAGTCCGTAGAGCTGGTGTCCCAGTTCGCTCAGCTCTGCTGCGGTGAGCTCGAATCTGGGGAGGCTGCCGTCCAGGCCACAACCCCAGCTGACGGCCACGGGCAGTATCGAGAGCTCGATGTATGAGCTCACCTTCGCCAGCATCGGCCGGTGGAGAGGGATGCGGTGGGCGCCCGCGCGAAGCACCCATGGCTTGGGGTCGATGCGGGCGGCAGCCCGTGCTGCCTCGGCGTCGTCACCGAAGTTCACCACGAGCTCGAAACAGATCGCCACGGTTCTTCTGCCTCCCCAGCCCCACGGCCTCACGCAGCCCGCGTTTCAGTACGTTCGACGAGGATGCCATTCTCGAACCTGGCGCCCGCACGGACCAGGGGCACAAGGTGAGATCCGGTGATCGCCCGCCAGCGGGCCTGGGCGGACTCGACGAGCTTGAATACCATCGCGAGGGCGGCGGCCGCGCTTCCGGCCCCGCGGGTGACCTTGGTCCGTAGCTTGACCGTGGAGAACGTCGACTCAATCGGGTTCGTGGTCCGCAGATGGACCCAGTGCTCGGCGGGGAAGTCGTAGAACACCAGCAGCTCGTTAAGGTCGTCGGTGATCTTCGCGGCGGCTTTGGGCCATTTGGTGCCGTAGTACTTCGTGAACGCGCGGGCCGCCTGCTCGGCATGTGTGCGGTCCTCGGCGTTGTAGATCTCCCGCAGGGCCTTGCGGGCCCCGTTATGCACGGACTTCGGCAGGGAGTTGATCACGTTCCTGGTTTTGTGAACCCAGCACCTTTGATGTCTGGTCTGCGGAAACACCTCCGCCAGAGCCCCATCGCCCCGTCCCCGACCACCAGGGCCGGGTCCTTCATTCCCCGCCGCCGGCAGTCGCGCAGCAGGTCGGCCCATGATTCGGTGGACTCCCGCAGACCCTCCGCGAGCGCGATCAGTTCCTTGGTGCCATCAAGGCGGACGCCCATCAGGACCAGGACGCAGGAGTGGGCCTGGCCGAGGCGGACCTTGGGGTGGACGCCGTCGGCCCACACGTAGACGCAATCGGTGGCGGACAGGTCGCGGTTCTGGAAGGCGGCGTGGTCGTCCTGCCACTGCCCGGTGAGCCGGGTGACCGTCGCCGCAGACAGGCCGGCCGAGCTGCCGAGGAACTGCTCGAGTGCGGGCATGAAGTCGCCGCTGGACAATCCGTGCAGGTAGAGGGGCGGGAGGACTTCGCTGATCTTCGGGGACTTGCGGCACCAGGGCGGCAGGATCTTGGAGGTGAACCGGTGACGCTCGCCGGTCTTCTCGTCGACGCGACGATCGTTGACCCGTGGCGCCCGTACCTCAACAGAGCCGGCGGCCGTGGTCACGGTGCGGGGACGGTGATGGCCGTTGCGCACCACCAGGCGGCGGCCGCGTTCGTCCCGCTCGGCCGTCAACTCGGCTATGTACTGGTCGACTTCTGCCTCAAGGGCAGCGGCGAGCATCCGTCGGGCCCCTTCCCGCACGATCTCGTCGATCAGAGATCCGGTGGACGTGGAGCCGTCTTCATTGACTACGCTGAGCATGGGCGTGCCTTCCGGACCTGCGGTGCAACGCGGGCTCTGACTTGGTGACCATCACAGGATCATCGGGAAGGTACGCCCTTCGCGTGCCCTCCCGAGGGACGATCCACAAGTCATGAGCATTGCTCCAGTTCAGTGACGGGCTGCGTCCTCATGTCGAGTGCTGATGCTTGTGCAGGGCTGTGCTGGCCCGGAAGCGGAGTCGTCCGCAGCGATCCTTGTCTTCGTCCGTTGCGCTGTCGGCGCAACAGCAGTGCTGTGCCAGCCAGCGCAGGTCCTCCGGGGCGAGCCATAGAGGGATACGGCCTTGTGCGGTCTCGGCTTGCGGATCCGTGGGCTGTCGCGACTTCATGGGTCCTGACTGTATGCCCGGCTCTCGGCACCTCTGGGGGCGGACCAGGTCGGCGAACACCTGAGCGAGATCGCAGGTCCGGGTGATGACGGGCCAAGACCTTCACCTCCCCCCGCCGTGGCGCTGGAATCGGCGACCGCCTCTCTTCGGCGGCAACATCATCGAGACCGGTACCGACTCCTACCGGCTCGCTGACTCGGCCCGTTTGCGGGTGTCGAGAACGGGCCGCCGGCTCCGTCCTCGGTATACCGGTGGCCTCAAAGGGCCGCGCAACGCAGAGGGAGAACCGGAATGACGCTTCAGCGGATGGACAACGTCGGCATCGTCGTCGAAGACCTGGACGCCGCCGTCGCCTTCTTCACCGAACTGGGCATGGAGGTCGAAGGCAAGGCGCAGATCGAAGGCCTCTTCGCGGATCAGGCCGTCGGACTCGACGGAGTCCGCAGCGACATCGCGATGATGCGGACCCCGGACGGTCAGGGCAAGCTGGAGCTCGCGCAGTACCACACCCCCGCGGCCATCGGCGACGGATCACTCAACCCGCCGCCGAACACGCTGGGCCTGCACCGGGTCATGTTCGCCGTCGACGACATCGACGACACCATCGCCCGTCTGCGCCCCCATGGCGCCGAACTGATCGGTGAGGTGGCGCAGTACAAGGACATCTACCGCCTCTGCTACCTCCGCGGCCCCTCGGGCATCATCCTCGCCCTGGCCGAACAGATTGGCTAATGGCCCTTCGCGCCGACCTGCGAGCAGTCATGGTGCGGTCTCCCACCGTGGGGCGGACCCGACCGGAACCTTTACCGGAGATCCGGCAAGCGGCCGCCCTGTGGCCGGCATCCCTTCAGGAGAGGTTGTCGAGTGCGGTGAGGACATCGGCCGGCTCGGCGCGGCTGGTGTGGTCGGTGTTGACGAAGACCCAGCGGATGAGACCGTCCTGAGCGATGACGTAGACGACTGCGAGGTCGTTCGGCAGGTCGAAGGCGAGCCCATACTGCTTGGCGGTGTCGCAGCCGGCGTCGCTGAGCACGTCGAAGGCCAGTGCGTTTTTCTCCGCGAAGGACAGCGATTCGTCGCGGATCTGACGGGGAGACGGCGACCAGGCGGGCGCCGCGGGCGGCGATGTCATCGAGGGGCTGCTGCAGGGAACGCAGGGCGATGCTGCAGTACGGGCACCAGGAACCGCGGTAGAAGGTCAGCACCACCGGGCCCTCGGCTAGGAGCTCGTCCAGGGCGACGGACCGTCCGGCGGCAGAGGGCAGGGTGAAGGATGGGCTTTGACCCCCTCGGCCAAGGCGCTACGCGCCTGCCCGGACTCGGCCAACTCCTGAGCCGCGCGCTGCATGACAGCGCGGACGTCCGCGGGGGATCTCTTCCTGGCGGCCGTCGAAGAACGCTCGCAGCTTGGCATTGACACTCATCGGGTCTTCCTCCCTAGATCTTGGATCTTGGAACGGCTCAACCGCTCCAGCCTGTACGCGACGTTCGGCGGCAAGCAGGAGCTGTATCGCGCCGCCCTCGAACGCTACGTCGTCAGCCGTTCGCGGCCGGCTCTCGGCGAGCTCGAGGAGGACGGCCGGGGACTGCCGGCCATCTCGGAGTTCTTCACCGGACTGATCGAAACCTGCTGCATCGGCGAGTACGCCCAGTGGCTGCATGGTCTCCAACGCCCACGCGGGCGCAGAAAACAGCGACCCCGAGGTCCGTGCCGTTCTCGACCGGCAGCACCAGCGACTGCGCGACGCCCTCCACACCGCTCTCCTCTCGGCCCAGCGGCAGCACCAACTCGCCGACGGCACCGACCCGGACACCGCGGCCGACGTCCTGGCCCTCCTGGCGCACGGCATGAACCTGCGCTCCCGGGCCGGGGCCGACGCACGGCAGCTGCACGCAACGCTCGGGGCTGCTATCGACGCGGTGACCGGTACGACTCGGGCCTGACGGCGACCGGCGGTGGTCGATGCCGACGTCGCGGCCCAACGAGCAGGAGTCGCCCGGACCGAGTCCACCCCACCGGGAGCTCCGGCGCTGGTGCGGACCGCCCATCCTTTCCTCGATGGCCTGATGTGACAGATCCTGGTCATTGCGGCCATGTCCGCCGGGCGGAATGATCAGAGCATGCCCCCACCGCACCGCGTCGTGATCGTCGCCTTCCCCGGCATCGAGCTGCTGGACGTCACCGGCCCTGCCGAGGTGTTCTCCGTCGCCTCCCGGATCGCCGGAGCCGACCGGCCCGCCTACTCCGTGCAGATCGCGACGGCCGACGGCGGCCCGGCAGCCACCTCCAGCGGCGTCCGGCTGATGGCCGACCTGCCCCTCGACGACGTGACCGGCCCGGTCGACACCCTGCTGGTGGCGGGAGCGATCGAGCTCGTCGACGACGGCGTGGAGCCGGTGATCGACCACGAGGTCACCCACTGGCTGCGCCGTACGGCACCTCGGGCCCGGCGGATCGGATCGATCTGCGCGGGAGCGCACCTGCTGGCCGCCGCCGGGCTGCTCGACGGCCGAACCGCCACCACGCACTGGCTCACCGCAGCGAGACTGGCCGCCGAACACCCCAGCGTCCGGGTCGACCCGGATCCGATCTTCATCCGGGACGGGCAGGTATGGACGTGCGCCGGCGTCACCTCGGGAATGGACATGGCGCTGGCCATGGTCGCCGAGGACCACGGCCAGGACCTCGCGCTCGCGACGGCCCGGATGATGGTGATGTACGTCAAACGCTCCGGCGGGCAGAGTCAGTTCAGCGTGCCGCTGTCCGTCCAGAGCTCCGAGGACGATCGGATCGACGAGGTGCGGATGTGGATCGCCGAGCACCTCAACGATGACCTCTCCCTCGAAGCCCTGGCGGCCCGGACTCACCTGAGCGTGCGCCACTTCACCCGCCTGTTCCAGCAGCGCACCTCCACGACACCGGCCGCCTATGTGGAGGCGGCCAGGCTGGAGGCCGCCCGGCGACTGCTGGAGGAGAGCAATCGAAGCCTGCCGGAGGTCGCCGCTGCCAGCGGCCTCGGCTCCGTGGAGACGCTGCATCGCGTCTTCCGGCGGCGGCTGGGCACCACCCCGGCCGAATACCGCCGCCGCTTCTGACCCACACCACCACATCACTTGCCAGCCACGGGGCGGTCTGCCGCACCGGCCGAGCTCCGCCATGCCCGCACGGCCTGGCATCGACCAGCACACTTTGGAGGAAAGCCATGCTCCGCACGAAGGTCGTCCCGATCCCGGTCGTGGGCCGGCACAACATCAACGCCTACCTTCTGCTCGGCCGCCGGCCCGTCATCGTCGACGCCGGCACCCCCGGCAGCGGCCAGAAGATCCACGACCAGATCACCGCCCACGGCGTCGACCCCACCGACATCTCAATGATCGTCATCACCCACGGCCACATCGACCACTTCGGCTCCGCTGCCGAACTGCACCGGCTCACCGGCGCGCCCGTCGCCGGACACGTCGCCGACCTAGGGCCCTACCGCTCCGGCCGGGTCCGCGAACCGTACCTGCCCACCGGCCCGATGGGCCGCCTCATGGACCGGAACAAGAACCTCCACGTCCAGGCCGAACCCTTCGAACCCGACGTGCTGATCCGCGGCGAGACGAGCCTGGAGGACTTCGGGCTCGCGGCGCGCATCATGCCCACCCCCGGCCACACCGCCGGATCGGTCTCGGTCCTCACCGACGCCGGCGACCTCGTCGCCGGCGACCTGATAGCCAACTCCTTCATGGGCCTCATCCCCGGCAGGCCCGCCAACCCGCCCTTCCACGACGACCCTCGAGAGAACCTCGCCAGCCTGCGCGAGATGCTCGCCCTCAACCCCACCACCCTTCACGTCGGCCATGGCACCCCGCTCGACCCGGACCGGGTGCGACGGTGGGCCGAGAAGGAACACGACCGCCTCGCACGGCTCGATGCCGCCGGACGCCTCACCACCCGCGCCGAGTGACGCACCGATTGCGGCCCGGCACCAGGACGGCACACCCGGAGCCTACGGGCCGCCATTGCTGACCGGCCGGGTACTTCAGGTTCGGCCCGGCCGCCGACGGGGTGAGCAAGTAGCCGGCCAGGGGACAGCCGGTGATGTCCGGGCACTCATCCATCACACGTTTGCACAGCCCACGGAGCAGCCCTTCTCCGAACTACCGGTGTGACCTGGAGCATTGAAGTTGAATCGCGCCGGTTCAGTCCGTCTGCCGTTGTGAGAGGGCGGCATGTGAGCCTGCGACCGAGAACGCCTTCGGCTCCTGATGGAGAGGCGGGAAGCACAAGTCGGGTGCGGAGCATGCCAGGATGCTGACCGAGCGTGGGTGATGTGGGATGCCCTGGCCATGAGCGAAGAACGGATCTCGATCAGGCGGCCTCGCTGGGACGGCTCGGGCCGCAGGAGTGAACACCGGACGCAGGCGTGCTCGTGGATGCAGGCTGTTCCGAAGGCCCGAGCGCAGGTCCCGAAGAGAGCTGCGCTCCTCGAAGTGGGCGAGGAAGGCGTCCCACTCCTCTTCATGATGGATGAGGACCGTGCCGTAGTGGCGGCCCTTGCGGGTGGCGTGATCGTCGACGCCGGCCACCCGCAGGGCTGACCGCCGCCACATATGCAGTGGTGACGATGGTTGAACTTCCGCAGGCCGTCCAGTCCGCTGGTCCCGGGGTTGGACGGACCTACCGCACGTCGACGTAGTCGCCGGTGGAGGTCTTGGCGCCAGTGGTCGTGGTGCCGGCGAAATTCCACCGCCAGTACCCGTCGGTGGAGGCCGTGACCGTGGTCTTCAGGGCGCCGGCGCTGTCAGTGTTCACCGTTTTCATGGTGGTGTAGGTGCTGGTGCCCTTCTTGCGGAACTGGAGTTTGACCGGCTGGCTGGTGTAGCCGTGGTATCGGTAGTCGTCCCAGCTCGCGCGCTTGAGCGTACCCGTGACGGTGAGGGTCTTGCCCTTGGTCACCGGCTCCGGGGATGCGTTCGTCGTCAGCGTGCTCGCCCGCTTGAGGCGGAAGTTGTCGATGCGCTCGTCCCACCGGTAGTCGCCGTCGAGAGCGTCCACCCAGGAGCCGGCATACCAGGTACCCGCCTGGCTGTTGTCCAAGTCGATCTGGGGGTCGAAGGTGAACGAGTGCGTGCACTCGCTGTCGGTCTCGCAGATGGTCTTGTCGTCGGCGAATCCGAAGCCGGGCCCCTCGAGAGTGGTGTCCGCCGACAGCAGGCCCGAGTCGTCGTAGGCATAGATCGTCACTTCGAACGTCTTTGCGTATGTGGTGCCTATGACGACATCCGAACCGTTGTTGACGGTCACACCCGAGATCTCGGTGTCGCCCGAACCGCCGTCGGCATACGCCGCTGGAGCCACGAAGCCGACGACTCCGAGCGCAGCGGCAATAGACAGCGCAACGCGCTTGCCCATGTGATGTCTCTCCTTTTTTCAGGCCACTGACGCGCACCGGGTGCGCCAGGGGCCTTGCAAGCAATCCTGTCGACGCGGTTCATCCTCGGTTGCTGAATTCGCGGTTGAGGCACAGCTCCGCGCCGCAAGGTGGTGAGCAGCGAGTGTCGCAGAAGGGTCGCGCATTGTGCAGCACCCGTGACGATCTTGTGATGTATATGAAAACATGCAGCTCGGAGGCCTGATCGCCCAGAGTAGGCCCACCGCAGCTCATCGATCATCTGGGTTTTGCTCTCGACCGTCGGGAGCGGCTCCCCGCGCCGTACACGGGGAGGACCAGACGGAGTGGAAGCCGGCGTGACCCGCGAGACCAAGGACCTCTACGTCGAAGACCATGATCTGCTCATCGCTCCCATGCTCCATGGGGTCATGGAGTTCCCTGAACACTCCTGCGTCACCAACGGCCTCATCGCATTCCACCAGGACTTCGGCACCATCCTGACCGGCTTCGAACGCGGCCACGTCCGCGTCACCGTGGAGATGCACGCCGAACAGCCCGCGCCGGACACGGAGGGCTGGGACGACGTCCTCGACATCTCCGCCGTCCTCACCCGGGGCCAGGCCTTCATCACCGGCTACGACGAAGCGTTCACGACCAACCTCGCCTTCGACGGACCCGGAACCGGCGATCCCCGCCGAAGTCACTGATGTCGGAAAACAGCTGGCCGACAAGACCACCTAGCAGATCACCCAGCAGAAGGCCGCCGGCGCGCGTGCCCCGGCGAAGGCCCACCAGCAGGCAGCCGGCCGGCGGGGCGCTGCCCGGCAGGGAGCCGCCGGTGCTGATTCCTCTGTGAAGATCCTCGTGAAGGCGGTCGACGTGGTGCCCGTCGCCGCAGAGGGCCCTCGGGGTGTGGTGTTCAGCTCATCGGTCTTCCCGCTCACGATCTGCGGCATCCTGATCGGGGCGTTCGTCGCGATGGCTCGCGGCCTGGCACGCTCGCGGCACCGCGTGCTGACACTTCTCGCAGACGCTGGAACGGCCTGATCCTCATGGCTCTGGCCAAAGGCCCGGCCGACTTCGCGCAGATTCGCGAGCGCGTCCCTGGCATCAGCGACCGCATGCTCGCCCAGCGCCTCCAGGCACTGATCGCGATCGACCTGATCGCCCAGGACGCCCGCCCGGGGCTGTCGTCGGAAACCCGTTACGCACTCTCTCCGCACGGCAAAGCCTTCCTCATCCCCCTGGCCGTTCTGTTCCTGTGGGCAGAGGATCACCTTCCGGCGAGCGGCTCGCCGGCATCGGATCAACCGGTCGCCAGGCCGCTGACCTCCTTTCCGCACGGGTAAGGGAGAGCTGGAGTTGGACACAAGCCTCCGGCGGGGGACCGGCCGACACCAATGGGGGCACTGTTCTCGAAGGCCGCAGGGTGGTGCCGTACTCCGCCCGGCGCAGCACCACCTGACCGTCAGAAGTGCTCTGGGGCAAGCAGCGTGGCGTGAGGCGGCGTCCGGCAACTCAGTGCAGCTCAGCGCCGGTGGGGCCCGACCACACCGGACACGAGCCGGTTCCGTTCCGTCACAGGCCGCCGCGTTCCGTGACCTGAGCACCTCGCTCCAGCCCGGCGAGGTGTGGCGCAGGTCCGCGACGATCCGGCTCCGTTCGGCGCCGCGCCGCGGTCCGCCGGTCTCCACACGGGCATGGCGCGCGTCCGGCTGACAAGCGGGCCGCGTACGGTGATCTCGCCGATCGTGCTCGCGGGCAGCAGCTCGGCCTCGGATCAGTCGGCGATCGGTCCGGCGTCGGCCGGGATGATTTCCACGCGCATGGACGGTACGGACCGGCCCACGCACCGGCCGCCGCCCCGTTCGGACACGGCTCGCGCGGAGCGCAGGTTCTCGCCGTCGATCGAGCCGTGACAAACGAGCGTCAACGGACCTCGGGGTCGGTCTACCGCGCCGTCAGTGACCTGCCAGAAGAACATGCCGGCCGCACGCGAGGTGCCCCAGGGGATCAGCCCCCAGCCGTCCGGACACGTGGATCGGATACGGCGCGAAAGGGTCATGCGAAGCGTCGTCGTCCGACGGCAGCCCGTGCCGCGTCCTCGGTTGGCGCAGGCGGTACCGAAGGCGGGCGAGAGGAAGTTGCCGATGCCCCGGCCGCGGCGGACGCAAGCGTGGCGCCCAGAGCGGCGGTGATGAGACCGGCGGCGGATGAGACCGCCGGTGATGAGACCGGCGGCGGTGCGATGGCTCATGTCCGGTAAATGAGGACTGGGCGGCCTACTCGCCGTGCGTGGCGGATGTCCGTGGGGCCGTGTAGGAGGGACATGATGGGGGGACGGATGCGATGCGAGGAGGAGTGCGGTGTGAGCGGGTCGGGCTCTGGTGGTGCGGCGTGCGGCAAGTCTCGGTTCGACGACATTTACGTCCAGCCGGATCCGCGTGCCTACTTCACGCGGCTGGCCCCGCTGGGGTACGAGATCCCGCACCACGCCCAGCCGGTGTTCCGGCAGCGGGCCGCGGAACGGGCCGCGTACGGTGACAGCCCGCCCGGCGGGCCGGTGGTGCTGGACCTGTGCTGTTCGTACGGCATCAACGCCGCCCTGCTCAATCACGAGGTGACACTCGCGGAGCTGTACGAGCGCTACACGTCCGACACGGCTCGGCGCATGTCGCCCGAGGAACTGGCCGCGTGGGACCGGGAGTTCTACGCCGAGCGGCGTCGGCCGGACGCGCTGCGCGTGTACGGCCTGGATATCGCCGCCCCGGCGGTGCGCTATGCCCGGCAAGCCGGCCTGCTGGACGCCGGTTTCACCGACGACCTGGAACGGGTGCCGCCAGGGCCGGAGCTGCGCGGCGCCCTGCCGAAGGTCGGGCTCATCACGCTGACGGGCGGCGGTAGCTACATCACCGAGCGGACGTTCGCCGCGCTGCTGGACGGTGCCCGGCATCCCGTATGGGTCAGCTCGTTCGTGCTGCGTACCGTGTCCTACGAGCCTGTCGTGCGGAGGCTGGCCGCGTACGGGCTGTGCACCACGGTGGATCCGTCCCGGACCTACCCGCAGCGGAGGTTCACGGATGAGAGGGAGCAGCGGTACGCGGTCGAGGCGGTACGGGCCCTTGGCGGTGACCCGTCGGGGCGGGAGGAAGCGGGGCGCTTCCACTGCGTGCTCTACGACTCCCGACCCGGTGGGGTAGCCCACGCGCCAGTCACGGGTCATCCCGCGGCCTTGCAGCCTGCCGGTGGCCGGGGCGAGGCGCCGCCACACGGACGGGGAAGCCGTGCCCCCGGAAACACCATGTGACCTCAGGTCGCTTCTGCAGAACGCCCGGCTCGCGGATCGCATCGTCGTCCTCCACCGGGGCCGGGTCCGTGAAGAGGGGTGACTTCGAGACCCTGATGGCACGCGGTGGACTCTTACCCGAGCCGTACCGGCTGGCCAGGACCGGTGACCGATCGACCCTCTTCCGCCATCGGACCGCCGGGCCTCAGGACTGCGCTTCCGGCAGCCTCCTTTGCGGCAGGACCGGTACCACCATCATGCGGTGGTACGCCCCCGGCCGGTGCGGTTCGCCCGCCGGAAGTCCGTCAACCTCCACCCAGGCGTGCGCGCGGAACGGCGCCGTGCGCACCCCCGTGCACCAGTCCGGCCAGGCCCGCGCATCCGGCACAGCAACGCTGGGGCCACGGAACGCTGAAGGCAGCCCTCCCCGGCACAGCGCGCGCCGGGCGCGACGACGGCCTCGCGTGCGGCGAGCGCCTGAGAGGCGGTGGCGGGGGCGGCCCCGCGCCGGAGTGCGGACAGGACGCGGCGGATGCGGTGCGGCTTGAGTGCGGCGATCAGCCGGGCGGCTCCCGTGGCGATGAGGACGGGTGGACGCTGCCGCAAGGGCAGGCGGTTGCGGGGGGCGGGCACCATGGGTTGGCTCATGCGGGCACCACCAGCCGGGACTCGGTCAGCGCGGGCGTGATCGAGGCCGTGTCGGTGTCGGCGCGCTCTGCGGTGAGCCGGGGGTAGGCCTCACGGAGCGCGCGGGCCGCCTCCTGTGGTTCGGCGCCGTCGGTCAGGCTGCGCAGGACGAGCGCCGCCGTGCGGTTGAGCTGCCAATAGCGGCCGGTGACTTCGTCGAGGAGCACCATGCCGGCCACTGTGTCCGTCGCGCAGACGTCGGGTCGCAGGGTCAGACTCACGGTGCTCCTTCGGTGATCGCGGTGCTTGGTGGGCAGGTGGGTGCGACGCGAGCGCGCAGCCAGATCTCGGTGCCCAGAATGGAGCTGAGGGAGCGCAGAGCCTCCGGGGTAGGGTGCACTCCCAGCAGGGACGCACGGACCGCGGCGTCGTCGATCAGTCCGGCACGGGCGAGCCACGAGCTGTCGAAGAACTCGACCAGCGCAGAGCGGTTGCCGGCGCAGGCTGGCGTGGAAGTCCGTGCGGTACTCGCCTTGAGTGTTCCGTCGCAGGACGTCATCGGGCACGATGCCACGCACCGCTTCGGCGAGCACCGGCTTGTACCGGCCGGGCGTGCTGTGCTCGGCCACGCGGATGGCGAGGACCGCCTCGATCACCCTGTCGTCGAGGTAAGGCGCGGCATACCCCAGCCCTCGGCGGGACGTCACCTGGTCCAGTTGCCGCAAGCCGCGCCCACCGGTCCGTACGCACGCGAGGGCCGTGTGCTGTCCACGCTCAGGCGCGAGGGGCTCGGCGGTGGCTGCGGCTTCCCGGAGCAGGTCCCGCACGGCCTCGGCCGCGTCCTGGGTCGCCCACGGCGGCATGCGCAGGTTCACCCCCCCACGCCGTCGAGGGGGCGCTGCGGACCAGGGCCGGCGACGGCGGTGGTGGCGAGATGAGACTCTCCGCCCATGCGCTCAGCCACTGGCCCAACGTCCTGCTGTCCGCAAGCTGACGCAGCAGCGCCCCAAGCGGCCAATGCCGTGAGGCCCGTTGCGTACGGATTCGGGACCAGGCGGCCAGGGGATGACGTCGTACGTAATCATGCTGGTGCGGTGGAAACGTGCTGAACAGTTCGTCTCCGCCGCCGCCCATCAGGTGCAGACGGGATCCCCGGCCCGTCATCAGGCGACACAGCGCCACCATCCTGGCACCGTCGCGCACCCACGGTCCCGGCTCGTCGGTGGGCACGGCGTCGCCGGTAAGCCATGTCAAGTCGCTGTACCAGAACGGCCCTTGATCAGAAGTGGGTACGACGTGCTCGCTGTGGGGAAGGCGGGCCGCGGCACGCACGGCCCAGGCCGCGTCGTCATTCTCCAGGTAGAGGCTCTGCCAGCGCAGCGTCACCAGCCTCGCTCCGGCCAGCCGGCTCTGCTCCTGCTCTCGTGCGGCCAAGAAGCACAGGCTGGTGGAGTCCAGGCCTCCGGACAGGTCCGCGCTCACCGTGCCCCCGCCGGCCGTGCAGGCGTCCACCGCGGCGGTCAGTGCCGAGCGCACCGCAGGCACACCGTCCTGCCGTCCCGCCCGCTCGGACAGCGCCTCGACGGTGACCGGGCAACGCCCGATCACCGCCACTCGCCGTACCCCTGCCGCACCGACCGTCACGTGTCCGTCCGGCCAACTGCCCAGCAGCCACGGCCGACCGGAGTGGTGAGGGATGGTCCCGGTGGCCCAGGGGCGCAGGATCCGCGCCGCGGCCACGCCGGACTCACCGTCCGGGAGGACGGCTAACCACACATCACCGCTCATGGCACGTCACCCGTCATGTGCTGTCGTTCTCCGGTCAGTTGGGGCCGAGATACCACTCGTAGGGCGGCAGCCCGCCCTCGTAGTGCGCGCCCAGGGCCTCGCCCCGGGTCAGCTCGGCGAAGTCACCCACTTCCACCATGGCAGGCGGTTCGTACACGTCGTCCTGCTGCATGAAGGTCCTCCTTTGATTCTGCTGATGACATGTGGAACCCACGCCCCGGCGGAAATTACCCACAGCATGTCGGCGCCAGATCCGACAGCGCCCGCTCCCACCCCATTCAGTGAACCGAGCAGATTTCTTCCCTCGCTGGGAGCACGGAGCCAGCGCTCTGTGCGCCGTGCACGCCCCGAGCTGGGAAGGAACTGGCGGGATCGGACGCACGGGACAAGTCCACGGCCTTGCCGATGGGCTTCCCGGTCCTCGCGGTGCCCTCCCGGGGAGGTCTTCAGGGTCAGGCGCTCTCTCGCCTCGGTCGCCTCGGTGCCGACGTCCGGGTCGGACCAGGCCCCACGATCATGCTCGAACTCGCCCCGGACCGCTACGGCCGGGCTGCCTGACCGTCACCGCACATCGCCTGCCCGTACAGCGTCTTCAGCGCGTCGTCGATGGGGTGGGGCTGCGGCTTGCCGGAGGAGTCGGGCGTGTTCCACCTCTGGAGGTTGACCGCGACCGACATCTGGCGTGTGCCGTCGGCCCGGGTCAGGGAGATCGTTCCGGCCCCCCAGACCGTGCCGTCGTGCCCCCAGAAGGTGCCGCAGCCAGGGATGTCCACCTTGTGCAGGCCGAGGCCGTACTGGATCGTCGATCCGTCCAGCGCGGTGACCGGGACCGTGCGCTGCATCTGCTCCAGCGACGACCGGTTCACGATCCTGCCGTCGAGCAGCTTGCGGTAGAAGCGGTTGAGATCGTCCGTGGTCGACACCAGAGCGGCTCCCGTCCCCGTCCAGGACATGTTGTAGACGCTGTAGTCGCGCGGTGGGTCGAGCGCGCCCCACAGGGCCTCGTACATCCGGGAGTGCGGCCCCTCGATCCGGGTTCCGGTCGGAAACCCGGTGTGCCGGAGGCCGGCACGCTCGATGACGTTCCGGGTGATGTACTCCTCGGCCGGAATACCGGTCACGTGTTCCAGGAGTTGGCCGAGGAGCAGGTAATTGGTGTTGGAGTACACCCCTGGGGTGCCTCCGGGCTCGCCGGCGGGAGGCGCGTCGAGTCCCAGCTCGATCAGCTCGTCCGGGCGGAACTGCCTGAACCGGTTGTCGTCCAGGCTCTGGGGCGAGGCAGTCTGGAGGGACGGGAACGCGTATCGGATGTAATCGGGGATGCCGCTGGTGTTGTTGAGCAGCATCCGCACCGTGATCTTCCGGCCGCGTTCTCCCGGCACCAGGTGCGGCAGGTAGTCGCCGATCGGCGCATCGAGCCGGATCCGGCCCTGCTCGACCTGCTGCATGATCGCGGCGGCGGTGAAGGTCTTGGTGATGCTGCCGACGCGCTGCCGCATGTCGGGAGTGACGGGACGGCCGGTGGTGACATCGGCGACCCCGGAAGCACCGCGCCATGTCCGGCCGCCCTGGCGCACCTCGGCGTACACCCCCGGTATCCCCGCGCGGTGGACACCCTCCAGGGCGGACTTCAGCTCCGCGGGACGGAAGGGGGTCGACGGGCCCGTGCCGTAGGCCGCCACGGAATGTGCCTCGTCGGGCGAGGGCGCTGCCGCCACCGTTCCCGCGCAGACACTCAGCGCGGCCACACTTCCACACACCGCCAGTCGAATCTTCAAAGCAGCCGTCCTTTCGTGATCCATGAGTACAGGCGACGGGGACGCTCCCCGTACCTCTCGGCGTGCACGGCTCAATCGGCCAGGGCGCGGCGCAGGGCGGCGCCGAGTTCGGCGTTCTGGCGCTGCGAGACCTCGGCGAACAGCAGCGCCTGTGATCCGTGGAAGGTGCCGGGCCACTGGTGGAGCTCGACCGACACGCCCGCCTGCATCAGGCGCAGCGCGTAGGCGATGCCCTCGTCGCGGTTGGGACAGAACTCCGCGGTGGCGATGTAGGCCGGTGGCAGCCCGGACAGATCGGCGGCCCGCGCGGGGGCCGCATACGGTGTGGCGGGCCGGGAGCCCAGGTAGTGCCGCCACGCCGCGGTGAGCTTGTCGCGGTCGAACCACGGCGTGTCGGTGAAGTTCCGCGCCGACCACGTCTCCTGCCGGTCGTCCAGTCCCGGCTGGTTGAGCAGTTGGAAGCGGATCGCCGGTCCCTGCTCGTCACGCGACCGCAACGCCACCGCGGCCGCGAGGTTCGCGCCGGCACTGTGACCGCCGACCGCGATCCGCTCCGGGTCGATGCCGAGTTCGCCGGCGTGCTCGGCCGTCCAGGTCAGTGCGGCGTAGGCGTCGTCGAAGGCGGCCGGGAACGGATCTTCGGGCGCCAGGCGGTAGCCCACCGAGATCACCACCGCCCCGGAAGCGGACGCGACCCGGGCGGCCCACGGATGCTCGGTGTCCAGGTCCCCGAAGACTCCGCCGCCGCCGTGCAGCCAGACGACGGCGCCCTGTGCCCGGTGCGGGCGGTAGACCCGGACCGCCACGTCCGGATCGGCGGACACCGTGCGGTCCTCGACATCCATGTCCGAGGTGTCCGGTGCCGGCACCGCAGCCGCACGCTCGGCGAAGTCTTTGCGTGCGGCGACCGGGGAGTTCATGTCGAGTTGCGGGAGGAACGGGATGAATGCTTCGAGTTCGGGATCCATGACGACCATCCTCACGGTCGCCCACCACGGGGTCACCCGCCATCCGTCGCGCATCCCGCCCCGATCACGCACCGATCGGCGCACCCCCGTCCTTCTATCCTTCCGTCATGGAGGCACTGGCCGTTCGGCTGTCGGGACTGGATCCGTACGTCGACGGAGCGATGCGCATCGTCGCGTTCTACGACACGCTGATGCGCCGACGGGTGGACCTTCCGGCACTCGCCCGGGCCTCGGCCGGCCTGGCCGAGTGCGTGACCGGCATACAACTCCACGGCACGGTCCGGGCGACCCGCGTCCAGCCCGACGGCAGGCCGGCGTCCGCCCCGCCGGCACCCGCGTCCACCACGGCGCCGATCACGCTAGACGAGGAGCAGATCGGCAGGGTGTGGCTGGAACGCCCCGGCCCGCCGAATCCACTCGACGAAGTGCTCCTCGACAGGCTCGCCATTGCCGCGGCGGCCGCCGCCGAGCGCTACGGCCCCGCCCACACCACCATGGCCGACCCTGCCCTCGTAGAACTGGCGATCAGCTCGGACGGCGACGACGCGGCCAGAGCCCGTGCCCTGCGGCTCCTGGGTTTCGCCGCCGAACTGCCCCTGCACGTCGTCGCCGTACGCTCGCAGCTGCCGCTCGACCGGATCGGCGGCCTGATCTGCCCGGGCCGCCCGGTGAAAGCGGCGCCGCTCGCCGATGTCGGTGTCATCCTGGCGACCTTCGTGGACCCGGCCCGGTTCCCGGCAGGCGTGCGCGCGGGAATCGGCGCCGCCGACAGCCCCGCCCGGTGCTGGCGGGAGGCGCGCACCGCCCTTCGCTTCACGACCCCGCGCGAACCCGTCATCCGCCACGCCGACCTGGGCGCGCTGGCGCTCCTGGCCGAGGTGCCCCAGCAGGCCGCGCGGGAGAACGCCGACGTGGCCGCCATCGCCCGCATCGCCGGCAACCCGGAAGACCTGGAGACGCTGGACGCCTACTGCGCCACCGGCTCCCTCCGTCGGGCCGCCGATCTGCTCCACCTGCACCACAGCAGCATCGCCCGCCGCCTCGAGCAGATCGCCAAGACCCTGCACATCGAACTCGCCGAACCCGCGGGCCTGACTCGGGCCAGGATCGCGCTGACCGTGTGGCGGCTCCTCGACCCCTGAAGAGGATCCGCCTCGCCGCAGAGACACCAGGGCAAGCCGACCCCTCCGAGGGCCGACCAGTGCCGCAGACGTCTCTGCCTTCGACCCCCATGCGTTCTACACGCCGGGCGGCAAGGGGCTGGTTGCGTGGGGTTGTACGACCTCGGCGCGACGCTCAGGCCCGGCTCCGGCGACCCCGTCGACAGCCAGCCCCTCTGACGAGAATCTGGCCGTCCCACGTACGTGGACCCGACAGTGCCGTCGTTCCTCATCGAGATCTGTGAGCCAGGTGATCACCAACTGTCTCCGGAACTGTTCTCCGAACGCTGTTCCTGGAATCAACGAAGCCACCTGACGGAGCCCACGCCGTTCGGTGTCCGGCTTCCCAGAGGTGCTCCCTGGCGAAGGTGGGTAGGGGGTCCCCGTCGTAGAGCGATGAGCGTGTGGCATGAGGGGACAGGGGGGAGGGGCTGTGGCGGTCTTGGATCAACTGCCGGCTCTGATGGGCGTCGTGGTGGGTTCGCTCGGCTCGTACGCCGTGCAGAGCTTGACCGAGCGTCGGCGGTGGAAACGGCAGCGGGAGGAGCGGTGGGACGAGAAACGCTTCGAGACGTACGGCCGTTACGCCAATGCCCTGAAAGCGCAGCTTCGCATCGCCCAGCGCATCGGCGCTGCCCTCGGATTCGCGGACGTGGCCGATCCGTTGCAGCCGGCCGACGGTCTGCCCCTCCTCGCCGACGCGGAGTCGCGCCGTGCGACGGAGTGGGAGTCTGTCCTGCTCGTCGGGGACGCGGCGACGATCGCGGTGGCGAGGCGCTGGCACGAGGCGATCTGGACCATCGAGCTGCTCATACGGGAGGGTTCGGTCGAAGCGGAGATGTGGACCAGGGCCCATCGGTTGGCAAGTGCGGCGCGTGATGCCTTCTACGAGAGCGCGCGACGCGACCTCGGCATTGCGGGAGATCCGCCGCCGTCGGGGGAGTGGCCGCGGCCGTGGCGCGCCGACCTTTCGGGGTGAGTGTTCAAGAGGTCCCCCGGCTTCCATGGCGCTCGTTTGCGGGCGCCATGGAGGCGCCGGGTCAGCCCCTTCTTCGGAGTGGTGTGGTGACGGGCCATCTCACGGATCCCGAGCTCCGACCCGGGCTGAAGGATCTCGCTGAAGGTTGGTGACCGCTGGATGCCACCGATCCCGATGCCGTCCGTCAACTCGTCCGAGGGCGAGGTTGTGGAGGCGGGCGGTGGCGAGCATGGCGCGATGGACGCTGGAGCCTGCCGTGCGGCACTCGCGGATCTTCCAGGACCGCTCATGAGCGGCCCACCTCGTTGAACAGGGCCCGGCGTCAGGCTGCCAGGTCGGTCGTACGCTGGGTGTGTTCCGCCTCCGCCTGGGCCGCCAGGGCGCGCACGGCTGCCTTGAAGCGCTCCATGGACGTCGGATGGTCGGGCCCCAGTACATATTCCTTGAGGGTGCGGCGGGACGCGGCCATCGGATCCGTGAGCGGGGCGCGGATCGACGCGAGGATCTCCGGCAGGCGGGTGCAGTCGCGGTCCAGCAGGTAGGCCCCGCCGGCCGTGGTGTAGGCGGCCCGGAACGCGTCGTCGGGCAGGTCCTGGGCGTTGGTCAGCACGTACGGCTTCAGGCTCGCCACGAAATCGGCGACGACCGAGGAGACGTCGCTGATCAACATATCGGCCTGGTTGAAGCAGTCGTACAGAGAGGGCAGTTGCCCGACGACCACGTTGTGGCGGAGCGGGCCGTGGCTGTCCCAGAACACGCGGTGCCACTCCGCGCGCAGTTCCTGCCAGGCGGCAGCAGCCGCATGGTCGGGTATCCGGGACTCGCGCAGCTGCGCCGCGTCGTCGCCCCCGTGCCGGCCGGCCAGTTCGTCGAGGCGGGCCTTGATTTCCTTCAACTGGGGGCGGGCCGCGGCGATGGCCGCTTCGGCCTCCGAGGCGCCGCGCCGCTCGTTGTCGGCGCGCAGCAGTTCCCGGATGGTTCGGTCGGCCGCTGCCGCCTCGGCAGACCGCTTACCGGTGAGGGGATGGGGCTTGTAGACGATCCTGACGTTCTCCGCGAGGAGCTTCTCGATGAGGGGCACACCCATAGGGATCAGGGAGGTGTGGCAGTCGTCGTCGCTCCAGCCCTCCCAGGTGGGGGCGTAGAGGACGACGGGCAGGGGGCCGGGGGCGTGGTCGGCGTGCAGGCGGATGGGGGCGAGCTGGGGACGTCCCACCTCCACGATGGCGCTGTCGCTGATAGCGTGCCGGACGCGCTGGTACCGGTCGCGGCCGGCACGGCCGGCGACCCAGATCTCGTCGTACACCTTGCTGACCCGGTTGCTGCTGGCCAGTTTGTCGCTGTCGCCGTGCCCGATGAAGACGTGCTTCGCCTCGGCTACGCGCAGCATGTGGACGTTCTTGCCCGCGTTGCCGGGATAGAGGACGACACGGACGGTGGAGAGCTCCAGTGCGGCGAGGTCGTCGGCCTTCGGGACGCAGACCACCGGGATCCGGGTCCGGCTGAGATACCGGAACGATGCCCGCTCACGCAGGATGATCACCGGGCGCAGGTCCAGCTGCTCCAGCGTGTCGATCCACATGTTGACCTGGTACATGAAGTCACGCGAGACGGAGGCGAAGCTGAAGTACAGGGCCACCTCCGGGCGGTGAGCGGCCAGTTGCCGGTTGACGGCGGCGAACACCCCCTCACGGTCGGGCATGCGGCGCGTCCTGCGGTACTGCGCCAGCAGGGCGACCACGGCCGCCATGGTCACCATGACGGTCAGCGCGAAACCGGAGTAGGCGGCCGACGCGCTTCCCGAGGCCGCCGCGACCAGGAGTCCGGCGTGGGCCGGCAGGTCCAGGTGCAGCAGCTTGCGCAGGTGACGCCGGTAGAGGAGCGTGGGCGGCTGCGGCGGGACAGGCAGGTCACTCATGTCCAGATTGCGCACGACCAATGGCAGGATTCGGCGGCGCCGGATGGCGTGGTGCACGGCCGTATAACACATCATCATCGCGAAATGCGCGCTGAAGACGGCGAGTGCGGCGATGAGCACCGCGTCCGGTGCCCGCAGTCGGCTGGCCAGTGCCAGCAGCATCACCGTTCGCACCGCGAACCGCATGGTGCGGTCGAGATGGAGCGCTGCCAGCCGGCGTACGAAATTCGGAGCCCGTACATGCAAGATCTCGTCCACCACGTACGTCACGACTGTCGCCGCAAAAAAGCCCCACAGGGAGGGGAGTAGGGCGAAGAACGGCAGCGCGGCGAAGCCGGCGCCGAGCAGGAGTACGAGGAACAGGTCGGTAGTCCCGCGTACGCGCAGGATTCCGCACAACCGACGGATCGTCATGAGCAAGGTCTCTCTTCTGGTGGCGTCGCACGCTGCGGCAGACGCCGCTGTTCACCCCTTCGACAGGGGAAGAGAGAGAAGAGTTGTACACCTGAATCAAACAAAGAGTTCAGATTCCGTTTGCCTGGAGCGGAGCGAGTACCTCCGGTCTTGAGCAGGCGTTCCGGTGGGCCCACGGCCGCGCGGCGCGCGACCCCGAGCCGGTGCCGCGCGGCCGGCGTCCAGCCTGCCCGCTGCCAGATGGGCGCCCGCGGCCACCGCGGCCAGGGCGCACACCGCGGTCCACGGTGCTCTCCACCGACGGCGGCGTGGCCACGCCGCCTCCTTGGAGATGGCGTTCCGCCTGCTACTTCACCTACGACAAGCATGCGCGGGCACCTACGACACGCTGTCCACCACGAGCCCGAGTACATCCTGCACCGGTCACGCCGGCGACGACGCCATCAACACCGAGCCCGCCCCAGCCATTACCGTCGTCGCGGCCACCGACCTCCGGAACTCCGCTGCCTTATCGTGGCTGCCCTGATGGGGGGATGGGACGGAATGCTCAACAGGTCAGGTGCCGAAAACTGCTTCTCGGGGTATGGGTCGCGGGTCATCGAGCTGCCGAAGGGCTTGCGCGGGCGACCCGTGGTGATCGAGGCGTGGGGCTGGATCGCCAGCTTGGGTTTCGAAATTGTCGGCGTGACCGAGCGCCGGGGGCGGTACACGGAGAAGTTCGCCGGCTCGTCGGGGATCGGACGGGAGAGGGCGCACATCCTCCTCGAGCCCGGGCAGTGCGAATCGGTGCGGATCATGCGGGGCTGGAAGATGACGGGGCGGTGGCAGATCCGGTTCTTGCACGCGATGGCTGTGGGGCCGCTGCCGCAGAAGGTCAGGGGTGGCGCCTCGCGGTTCTTCCAGTGCCCGGCGCCGGGCACCCGGCTCGCCGTGGAGTTCGGTGATGCCGGGGGCCGGCTGGGCATCTACAACGAGAAGGGGCGGTGCATCCGGGTCCTCGCGGGCGTGGCCACAGGTTTGACGACGTGGTCGTCGTACCCGACGTGAGTGGCGTGCTCTCGGTTGAGGGGCCGGAGTTGAAGTGGGGGTCGATGACGGAGTGGTCACTGCGGATCGAGAACTCCGCCCCGAGATGAATTGCGCTGGTCGCTTCGTTCGCCCTCGACACGTGATCAACGACCAGTCGAACCACCGGCCACAGCAACTGCGGCTGCAGTGTCAGGCGCGGACGATGTTCTCCGCCCGGGAACCCTTCTGGCCCTGCGTGATCTCGAACGAGACTTTCTCGCCCTCGTTCAACTCGCGGAAGCCGTAGCCCGTAGCCCTGGATCGCGGAGTAGTACGCGAAGACGTCCGACCTCCGCCCTCCGGGGAGATGAAGCCAAAACCCTTTGCGCTTGCGCGGGAACTGCCCAGGGCCGGGCACCGCGTCAGGCCGACAGCGTCGCCGACCTGCTGCGGGAGGTCGTTATGCACGTCGAATGACCAGCACGGCCACGTCGTCGAGGTGGTCGACCGCGATCGCGGCGTCGAGGATGCGGTCAGCGGTCTCTTCGGCATTCAGTCCGTCGTGGACGCCGGGCGGGACGCCCAGGACCGGCCCGCCCCCGGCAGCTCGCGGACCTTGTAGCTGCCGTCGCTGTGTGCGCACAGCAGTGGCACGTGGCCGGCGCTGGTGCCGGTGACCTGTCCATCGTGCGGATCGATGTGCAGCATGGTGCAGCTGGCGAATCGTGCGGGGGCGGTCGTGACGAGTAGCTCGTTGGTGCGGGTCAGCACGGTTCCGGGATCCGGTTCCTGGGCGGCGATCGCGCGTAGGGACAAGCGGACCTGTCCCGTTACGGCGGCGGCGTCGACGTCGTGCCCCTGGACGTCACCGATCTCCAGTGCGATCGCACCGTCGGGCATCATGAAGGCGTCGTACCAGTCTCCGCCGATGTCCAGCCCGACCCGGCTGGGGCGGTAGCGGGCGGCGACCTCCAGACCCGGGAGGTGCTCGGGAGGCGCGGGGAGCATGGTCTGCTGCAGCGCCGTGGCCAGCTCGACGTGTGCCTGTTGCAACCTGAACCGCTTGAGTGCCTGGCCGGCTAGGTCGGCCAGCGTGCCCACGAGAATCCGCTCGTCCGGGGGCGACAGGTATCCGCGGGGGTAGAGCATCGCCCAGGCCCCGAGTGGCTGATCGCCGGGTTCGCTGAGAGGGGTGATAGAGAGTGGCGTAGTCCGAGCCGAGCTGGAGGAGCCGCAGATGTGGGGCGTGCGGCCAGTGGCGGGTGAAGTCCTCCCGGTCGGTGATGAACTGCGGCGTGCCGGTACGGATCGCCTCGGACAGCGGGGTCGGCTGGTCCAGCCGCAGGCCGTGCAAGGCCTCGACCTCGCGCATGTCTGTCCTGGCATCGGTGGAGATGCACAGGCGGCTGTCGTCGACGAGTGCGAGCACGGTGCCGCTGGCGCCGGAGGTCGCGGCGAGCCGGGTCAGGACGACCTGCTGCAGTTCCTGCTCCGAGGCTGCGGTGATCAAGGCGGAGGAGAAGTCGGCAGTGTCCTTGGCGCGCTGTCGCTCGGCAGTCAGCGCGGCCTGCGCCTTCTGCTTCCGCTTCTCCTGCGTGGTGTCGTCGCGCACCACCACGAAGATCCGTTCGGGGCCGTCAAAGCCCAGCTGGAGCCGACGGACTTGAACGGCCAGCTGATGCCAGCCGTCGCGCGTGGTGTGGTACCGCAGCCTCACCCAGGGGGACTGCTGGAGTGGCTCGGTGGCCTGCCCAGCCTGGTCGCGCTCCCCTTGCCCGCTGCTACGAGCGCCGGGCCACTGCCATCAACGTGGAGAGGGGCGGGGCCGGACCCCCTGGCCGGGAGGGCCAGGGGCGGTGCCGCTGTCGCCCGGTGCCGTCCTGAAGGGGGCGGCGCGGGCATCTTTCTCTGATCGGCACGCTGATCGATGAACGGCCCAGTCACATGTCTTCTGGCACTCTTGGCTCGACGATGCAGTCTGGCCCCGGGTAAACCAGCGATTCATGGCCATCAGCGAACCGGATGACGTACGGCGGTGCACCGTCTGGGCCGCGCACCTCCACAATCTCGCCCTGTCGATCTTTCAGCCCCACCGACCGGGAATGGATATGGAGCCGGTCTCCAACCGTTGCGCGCATATATGCCTCTATCCACCTTCACAGCCATCAATCCGTACGAGAAGGCATTATCCGCACATCGTCACTGAAATCCCTGTATCGAGTTCGCGGCGCCCCGATTTCCACTCGGGCGGCTCGGGTTACGTCGACCGTGGTTCTGTTCGGCCTGCCGCTCGAGGAGCAGTTCGATTGTGCGGTCGATGCGGGCGAGCCACCTGGCGCGCCACACGCGCAGGGCATCAGGGAGGCGGCCGAAGTGAAGCGTGCGGGCTGGATTGTTGGCTCCAAACCTGATAAATCGCCTTGTCATGGCCATGAATGCGATTGAACTGCACAGTATCAATCGTTGGGAGGCGTCCTTCCTGCGTGAGGAGGTGGGCGGCTACTTCACCCACGGCGTCGAGTGCGCGCCGGGCGTGACGGTACTCGACGTGGGTGCCAACATCGGTGTGTTCTCGGCGGCCGTCTATGAGCGGCTGGACGGGGATGTGCGGATCTACGCCTTCGAGCCGGTGCCGCCACTTCGTGCGACGCTCGAACGCAATGCTCGCGAGTTCTTCAACGGACGTCTGACCGTGCTCCCTTACGGCCTGGCGTCCGGTGACGACGAGGTCGACTTCAGCTACGTTCCGGCCGCCACGATCTTGTCGTCCTCTTTGCGGGACCAGGGGAACATCGAGGCTGAGCGGCGGCGGGTCACCGCCAGCGTTGTCGAGATGATCCGCCAGGGCGGCCTGGGACCGGCCCTGCGCCGCGTACCCGCCCCCATCCTCACTCTTCTCGTCGGCCGCAAGCTGCGGGTGATGCGGAGGCTTGAGACGCACCGGGTGAAGGTCAGGCCCCTGTCGTCGGTGCTCGACGAGCAGGGCATCGAACACATCGACCTGCTCAAGGTCGATGTGGAAGGCGCCGAACTCGATGTGCTCACAGGCATCGAGGAACGGCATTGGCCGCTGGTCCGCCAGGCAGTCGTCGAGGTGGAGCGCTGGCTGCAGAACCGCGACACGGTCTGCGAGGTCTTCCTCACACGCGGCTTCACGGTCAGCGTCGAGCAGAACCCGGTGCAGCGGGCCGGCGACATCGGCATGGTGTTCGCGGTGAGGCCCTGACCGCGCGCACTGTCTGGTGCGCGTGCGGTGGCGTCACCGAGTCCCTTGACGGTTGCGCGGTCGAGGAGTTGGCGGGCGGAGGCCTCGCCGAATGCGTCGTCGTGGCTGAAGGCGTACAGGCCTCGGAGGTTGAGTCGACTACCAGGTGGACGTCCACCATGCCGGCCTGCCCGAGGGTGTTTCTCTCACCACCCTGATCGGATGACCGTCCCCTCCCGCCAGGGCTGAGAGGCAGACCAGGCCAAGTCTCCCTCTTCGCCCTGGAGCACTACACCTACTGCCCACGCCAATGCGCCCTGATCCTCCTCGAGGACTCCCTCACCCACGACGAGGCCACAGTTCGCGGCGCCTTCCTCCAGCAGCGCGTCGACACCCTTGACAACCAGCCCCTTGCGTGACGGAAACCGGTCATGGCCCCCCGGCGGTCGCCCTCCGGGCGACCGAGGATCGCAACTTTGTGTTCGGCGCGGGCCCCTGGTGGGCGGCGTCCTTCTGCAGGCCTCGGCATCTATGTCCTCGCCCACCTCGCTCGCGCCCTTGCCCTGTACCCCGCCGTACGCCGCCTCCTGCGCGATTCGTTCGGAGCGGTCCCCGGACCAGTGCGGCCGGCGATACCGTGGTGACACACGCCAGGTCTGCCCTGAGGAGCCTCGATGAGCGATCAGCCGGCTTCCACCGACACCGTGGCCCGCCAGCAGCTGGAGCCTGCGGCCGCCGACGCGGTGCGCGCGTACGCAGCCAAGATCCGAGCCGACGCGGACCGGCTCGCCGCCGTCCTCGAGGACATCGCCACCAATGGGCTGCCTTCCGTGGAGAACTGCACGCCTTGGGAGGAACTGCGCGAAGCCCACCTCGCCCGCCTCGTTCGCCAGCGCCCGGCCGTCGCCTGATGGCCCCGCACAACCCTCGCCGCGCCCGCATCGCTTTCTCCGACTCCGCCGCGAAGCAGCTGGAGAACATCACCAGCGAGACGGACCTTCATGCCCTGGACCGCACCCTGGTCGTCATCTCCATGGACCCTGACATCGGCGAACCGGTCCCCAGCGACACAGTCGGCCCTCAGCTGCGCCAGTACGCCGACGAAGTCGAGCACGTGCGTGTCCTGTACTTCGTCACGGCGCTGCGCACGGTGGTGGTCGTGGCGTACGTCGAGGTCTGAGGGCTGTCCCGAGACTGATTCAGGTCGGTCGACAGCATCCAGCTATTCCCTGACCCGCGGTCGTCGGCGTCGGCGGTGACCCGAGCTGCTGTTCTTCCGCGTGGGCCGACGAACCTGACCGGCGCTCGCGGTGGCGCAGCAGTGCGAGCCGCTGACGTCATCCGGGTCCGCTGCCTTCGGGCAGGCGGCGATCTCGACCGCACGAGGTACCTTCGGTAGTGCCTACCCGGTACGTACAGCGTCAGCACGACCAGCGCCAGCCGGTCACGGCCGCCTGCGTCGACATCGGTCACCGCCGGGTCCTTTCCGCGTACGAGCGCGGCACCGTCCTGGGCGGTCCCCGCGTGTACGGCTCCGGCCCTGAGCGGACGGTGTGGAACTGGCTGTCGGTGGCCTGGCGTGAGGGGCGTCTGGCGGCCCTGGCGCCCGCGCGGGTCGGCGTGAGCGCGGATGTCCGCGAGCGTCTTGCGGTGTGGGGTGGGAACGTAGCCTCGGTTCACCGTGAGCTGGTCGCTGAGAGAGCTGCGGCCGCACCCCGGACTCGGTTCCTTCTCTTCGTTCCCTGCAGCGCGCCGTGCGCCAGGATCTGTCGGTGGGGGAGCGGGCGGCGTTGAAGGGCGGTGAGGCAGCGCGTCGTCGCTACGACGTGTACGGCAAGCGTCCGCCCACGCACCGGAACGCGTGCTGGGAGGGGTATCACAAGCGGATCCCGGTCCGGGCCGGTCTGGACGGCGTGGCGGTGTGCCCGTGGGTGACATGGTTCATCGATGTCGCGTCGAAGGTGGTTGTGGGGGTGGCGGTCACGCCGCATCAGGCGGCGAGGGACGCGGTGCCGGCTGCGCTGCGGGCGGGGATCAGCCGTCGGAGCTATACGGGCCGTTCGGGGGTTTGCCGGGTGCGGGTGGACCGGGGCAAGGACTTCCTGTCGAAGTCGGTGTCGCAGGCTCTGGGCGGTTTCGCCGTCCCGGTGGATCATCTGCCTGCCTGCAAGCCCTACCGGAGGGGCACGATGGAGGCGCTGAACGGGCGCCGCCGGCCCCGGAAAGGAACGGCACCGGCTCCGAAACCGGCTGACCGCGCCGCGGTCGAAGAACGGAGCCGTGGCTCGGTCAGACCCGTCACCTGTTCGACTCGGCATCGCCGGATCCCCTGCCGGGCGTACTCATCACGGAAGGCCGGCCAGAACCGAGTACGACGCTCAGTCACAACCGGCAGCCGTGCTGTACGAGTTGTGGCAGCACCGGTTGCCGGTGCTCAGTGACCGTACGCGGTTGTCGCGATCTCGATGAAGGATCGGATCAACGGGTTGGTGTCACCCTCGTTCCACACCGCCACCACTCGGCTCGGCGGCATGTCGATCAGCGGCACCACGGCCAGCTCCGCAGGCACGTCGTGTCCGAGCGGGGCCAGGCCGACCGTGCCGTTCCACAGCACGGCCTGCAGGCATTCCTGGACGGCGCACACCACCGGTCCCTCGCGCGGCCTGCCGCCGTTCCAGTACGACTGCCAGATGGGGTCGGTGCCCTGCGGGAACTGGAACCAGCGCCGATCGCTCAGCTCGGCCAGCCGCAGCTCGTCGCGGCGGGCCAGCGGATCGTCGGCGCGCAGGACCACGCCGACCGGGTCGGTCCGCAGCGTACGAACCGTCAGGGCGGTCTCGTCGAACGGTGCCCGGGTGAGGGCGACGTCGACCAGTCCGGCACGCAGCCCGCACGTCGGATCGGTCAGATCGGTGTCGCGAATGCGAATGTCGATGCCGGGGTGGTTTCGGCGGTAGGCGGCGGCCAGTCTGGCCACTCCCGGGTCGGTGCCGTCACCCAGGATGCCGACGGTGAGGGTCGCGACACCAGCCGCCGCGCTCACGCGCACACGGACGCGGTCGGCATGGTCGAGCAGGGCCCGCGCCTCGTCGAGCAGCACCGAGCCCACCGAAGTGAGCGTGACGCCGGCAGGCGAGCGAGCGAAGAGCAGGGCCCCGACATCGGCCTCCAACTGCTTGATCGCCCGGCTCAGCGGCGGCTGACTCATGTGCAGCCGGGTGGCGGCCCGGCCGAAGTGCAGGTCCTCGGCGACCGCCACGAAGTAGCGCAAGGTCCGCAGCTCCACGCTGCAACAATACCCACGAGGTATCGGCACCGCAGGATGGGTCTTGGACACCGGCATGTCCCCGGCGGTGCACTCGTGAGCATGACCGAAGAACCCAAGACCAGCGAGCCGCAGACCCACCCCGCTGTATCGGTGACGGGTCCCGGCGAAGGCGAGATGATCGCTCTGGGTACCACGCGCATGCGCGTTCTGGAGGACGGCAGCCACACCGGGCACCGCCTCGCGATCGCCGAGTCCGTCCTCGCCCCGCACACCCAGGGACCGCCGCAGCACCGCCACGCCCGACACGACGAGGGCTTCTACATCCTCTCCGGCACCGTGCGGTTCACCGTCGGGGACGAGGACTACGACGCCACCACGGGCACGCTCGTCATGGTTCCGCCCGGCACCCCCCACACCTTCGCCAACCTGACCGACCAACCCGCCGTCATGCTCAGCACATTCACCCCCGACCTGTACGTGCAGTACTTCCGGGACCTCCAGCAAGTACTCGCCGACGGCCGGCCGCTGACGCCACAGGCCAACATCGACGCGATGAGCCGCTACGCGACCGAGCCCGCCACCGACCCCGGCTGAAGCCGAAGGCACAGCACGGCCCGGCCACCCACCCCTCCTCTCGACCGGCAGGGCGGTGACGCTGCAGCCTTTCGGAGACCGGGTCCATCGGGCGATGGGCCGGGCCTTCACCAGGGCTTTTCTGGTAATCGACGCGATCGACGGGTCCCCGTGAACCGGCGGCCCATGAACGGGAACCAATGAACATCGCCTACTGGATCGTCGCCGGACTGCTCGCCGTTTTCTACGTCTGGGCAGGCACGCTCAAGGTGATCCGCAGCCGCGATCAACTCCGACCGATGATGGCCTGGGTCGACCACATATCCCTGCCTGCCCTCAGGGCGCTGGGGACGGTCGAAATACTCGGCGCGGCCGGCCTGATCCTGCCGCCGCTGACTGGCATCGCTACTTCGCTGGCGCCGGCCGCGGCCATCGGCTTCGTCCTCCTGCAGACCGGCGCGATCGCCGTGCACCTCTTGGGCGAAGACCGCCGGATCGCACTCAACGCCGGGCTCACCGTCACCGCGGCCGTAACCTTCTGGCTGGCCACCCGACTGTGATCGAGCACAGTCCTCGACCGGAGGGTGCGACTACCAGCTCCTGACGTGCCCCGGTGGGGCGTCAGGTCAGACGGACGAAGATGCGCCGCCACCGCTATGCCTCGGACATGACCGATGCCGAGTGGGACCTGATCGCCCCGCTGCTGCCGCCGCCGACCTCCGAGACCTCCCGCTGCGGGCGGTCGGGAGATCAACGGCCCCACACGGCATCTCGTGGTCGACACCCGCGGCCTTCCGCTGAGGGTCATGGTCACCCCGGCCGACCTGCACGACTCTCAAGCGGCGAAGGAAGTCTTGTTCCGCCTGCCGCTGAAGCACCCCGACCTCACCATCGTCCGGGCCGACCGCGCACATGCCGGCAATCTTGTGGCCTGGGCCCAACGCCATCTCAACCTCACGATCAAGACCGCCTGATCCCCGCCCCTACCTGTCCCCGGCCGGGCCGCCGGGCCGCCGGGCCGCCGGGCCGCCGGGCCGCCGGGCCGCCGGGCCGCCGGGCCGCCGGGCCGCCGGGCCGCCGGGCCGCCGGGCCGCGCCTCACCAAGACACGCGGGTCAATTCTTGAGGAACTCCAAAAGATCCTTGTTGAAGCGTTCCTTGTCGCCCGGCACCAGGGCGATGCCGTGCGAGCCGCCCTCGTAGACCTTCAGTTCGGCGCCCGCGATGAGTCTGGCGGACTTGCGGGCGGTGGCATCGATCGGCACGACCTGGTCGTCGTCGCCGTGCACGATGAGCGTCGGGACGTCGAACTTCTTGAGGTCCTCGTGGAAGTCCGTGGTGCCGAAGGCGTCGACACAGTCGACGCCGCCTTCGATGGTCTGTGCCATGGCCATGTACCAGAAGGCGTCCTTGTTGCCCTGGGTGACCTTGCTGCCGTCGCGGTTGGCGGAGAAGAAGCCGACCGTGGTGTCCTTCCAGAACTGCGACCGCTCCCGGAGGATGCCCGCTTTTATGTCGTCGAAGACAGACTCCGGGACGCCCTCGGGGTTGTCCGGACCTTGGAGCATCAGCGGCGGGATTGCGGACAGCAGCACCGCGGAGCGGATCCGCCCGGTGCCGTGGCGGCCGATGTAGCGGGCGAGTTCGCCACCGCCCATCGAGTGCGCCACGAGGGTCACGTCCCGCAGGTCGAGGCTGGTGATCAGGTCGTTCAGGTCGTCGGCGAAGGTGTCGAAGTCGTAACCGTCGTACACCGGCGTCGAACGGCCATGACCGCGCCGGTCGTGCGCGATCCCCCGGTAACCGGCGTCAGCGACCGCCTTCAGCTGGTCCTGCCACGCGTCACCGTTGAGCGGCCAGCCGTGAAGAACACGACCGGACGGCCGCGCCCCCCAGTCCTTGTAGAAGATCTCCACACCGTCTCGCGTAGTGCAGACCGGCATAGCGGCTCCTTTCGGTTCAGCGAACAGCCCCTACCCCGAGCATCACCGCCGCCGCCATCAAACGCCATCCGAAGCGTCACCGAACGTGAGGCTTTCCTCGGGAGCGATCACAGGACGCACACGTATGGTCCTGGCGGGCAAGGAGGAGCACCTGCTCGACAACCGCCTCCAGGCGCGCGCCGCCGACGTGGAGGGCATCACCATCGCGGTCTGGGGGAACACCCTGCCCCGCCTCCAGCGCGGCGAGCCCTGGTACGAGACCGGCGTCGACGACCCGGACCGACGCCGCCAGCCCTGCCCCGACCCGCCCGGCCGCTGAGGCAGCGCTGCCGGAGACGGTGAACGTTCCCGACTCAACAGCTGTGGGGGAGCGCCCTCGTCGACCACGCCGCGTCGGTCAGGCCGGTCAGCGCAGCCGTGGGTCCATCTCCAGCAGCTGTTGGTCGGTGCGGTAGATGCCGCCGGCGAAGCGTTCGATCGCCGAGCGCAGGCGCATGGGGTCGGCGCCGTAGGTACCCAGCATTCCCGCGATGACGTAGCGCCGGTCCGGGAGACGTTGGTTGAGCCTCTTGTGGAACCCTGGCGGGCGCGGCGCGTCGGCTTTCAGCCGCACGATGAGCACGTTGGGGACCAGCAGAGTCCCCGGCGCCCTGCGCAGCACGCCCACGCACTCGACATCCTTCCACGGCACGTGAGCCGAATGCGTCCCGTGCTCGGTGCCCAACCCGTCACCGTTGACGACAAGGTTGTATTGGACGTTTCTTCGAAGGAAGAGCAGGAGGAGGACCAGGCCGAGGAACAGGGCTATACCGGCAGAGGCAACCAAGGTCGCGAACCACCCCGCGAACAGCGCGCCCACCGCGCCGAGGACAGCGAGCCCCAGGACGTACATGACGGTGTCGCGGCCGCGATGAGCCGGCGGGTCGGGCTGCTGCTGACGGAAACGGATCTCTCCCTCGCTGCTGGCCGGCGGCCCTGCGTGGGGCTGGACGGGGCCACGGACGAGGGCGAGGTCCCCGGCGGCGTTGACGGAGCGCCGCTGCGGCCGCGGCAGCCCTGCCCCCTGCAGCACGGTGTCGATGTGCTGGTGGATGTGGTCCAGGGTGAGTGGTTCCGGCTGGTTCAGCGCATCCAGCAGGGCGGCGGTGAAGGCGGTGTGACGCTGGCCGGGCGGTGCGTGGGAGGGTGCGGTGGCCGTGGTGGAGGTGAGGGTGTAGGTGCCGCTGACGTCGAGTTGGGCCGACAGCAGGCTGCCCGATTCGGTCATGGCGGCCACTGCGCGGCCTGAGAAGCAGCAGTCCAGCACCAGGACCCGCAGGCGTGCCCGGGCCCGGCCGAGGTGGCGCTTGACCAGGTCGGCCGGGACACCGGTGAAGCCGACGTGACCGGGATCCGTGGAGGACAGGGCGAGGTGGAGCAGCCCGTCCTCGTCCAGCAGACCGTGTCCGGAGTAGTAGACGAGCAGCAGGTCCTCGGCCTCGCGTGCCGCTTGGGCAAGTGCCATGCCGACGCTGCGGTGGTCGGCCGGATCGGCCAGCACCCGGCAGTGTTCTGCCGGCAGGATGCCGTGCGTCTCATCGGTGAGCGCGGAGTGAAGGTCCGCAAGGTTGGACTTCATGGCGGGAATCGCGGGCAGATCGATGTCGTCGAAGTCGCTGCACCCGATGAGGACGGCCCGGGAGGTGGCGCCGTCGGGGAAGCGCGGCGCGCTCTGCCTCACTCCTGCTCGCCTTCCAGTAGTTGGCCGACCGCACCGATCACCGCCTGCGGATCGCTTGTCCGGCGGACCTCCACGGTGACCTTCTGCCCGTCGCTGCGGCTCAGCCGTACGGTGACGTCCGCACGCCGTTGCACCAGCCAGGTCGACACGGACCGGGCCAGCACGGCTCCCGCTCCGCCGGTGCCCAGTGCCACCGCCAGCACGTCCAGCGCGGCCCCCATCTGGCCCGGCTGCGGCGTCCGGGCCAGCAGCTCCACCCGGCCGCGCAGCGCCTCTTCCGCGGCCAGCCAGTCCCGCAGCGACACCAGATGCGTCTCTGTCTCCATTCCCGGCTCGGCCGATACCTGCATCCTCAAGGTGCAGCCTGCAGATGGCGTTTCGCTGTCATCGCACTTCTCCATGGAGCCATCGTGCCAACAACAGCGGCTGAACACCCCAGACGGCGCATATCCGTTGGCGCCCGGGGATTCGTCGAGAGTGATGTGGCGCATCCCGCGCATCATCGTGCCCGGCGGCCGGCCGCCGGGCGTCCACGGTCGGCGGCTGACACCGAAGCGGTGTCGGGGTCGGGGCGCTGCAACTCGTGTGCAGGCGCTGGGTGACGTCATTGCGGTTGCCGCCGGTCAGCAGAACGGCGAGAGGGGTGCAGTGTCCATCGGTGATGAGGTGGTGTTTCGAGCCGGCCCGGCCCCGGTCAACCGGCGAAGGGCGTTCCCGCTTCCAGCGCTCTGACGTGGAAGAGTCGACCACGCAGCGGGACCAGTCCGGCCGGGAGGCTGCGTTCAGTTCGGCCAGCGGGACCTCGGGGAGCCGTTGCCACACGCCGGCCCGTTCCAGTCCCGCAGGCGTCGCCAGCAGGTCATGCCCGAGCCGAATCCCAGCTCCTTTGGGAGGTACTCCCACGGGATGCCGGTGTGCAGCACGTACAGGATCCCGCACAGCACCTCCCGGCCCGGTAACGCCTTGCGGCCGGGATGCCGGAAGCGGCGCTCACGCTGCAGCGGCTCCAGGCTGTCCGACAGCTCATCCGACGCGATCCACGGCGACGTCCCCACACCGAGCCGAACGCTCAACTCCCGCCACCCAGAGCCAACCAGCGCCAATCCACCTCGTTGTGTCAGCCGTTGTTAACCCAGACTGTCGGCACGCGTGTGCTTGAAAGCGCGAAGGCTGGCTCGGCGAGATGGAGGGACTCGAAGTCAGCCGTGCCGGCGCCCAGGACCAACTCGCCCAGCTTGACGTGGCGGAGAATCGTCAGCGCACCATCGACCTCGGCATGCCCACGTCCGCCGACCTGGCCGGACGCACGTCCACAGCCGATCTCACTCGAGAATTCCCAACGTGTTGGCTCCTGCCGGCCTGCTGCCGGGCCCCGCCGCATGATCACGGCCGAGAGTGTGGGTTCCGCTGTCACCGACGAAGTCGGCCCACTTGGGCGGATCCGGTCAGGGCAGCAGGTGGGTGGCCAGGTGTTCCCACTGGTGGATGGGGGCGACGCCCGGTGTGGGGGTCAGGAGGTGGAGGCTGACGTGGTCGGCTCCGGCGTCGAAGTGTTTTTGGACGCGGTGGGCGATGTCCTCGGCGCTGCCGTGGGCCACCAGTGCGTCGACCAGTCGGCCGTCGAGCGCGTCCGGGTTCTCATGTCCAAGTCCTCGTAGCAGTTCGCGTCGGTTCGGCAGGGCGGCCGCGGCCGTGGTACGGGCCAGGTCGGCGGTTTCCGCAGGGTCGTGGCTGAGCACGCACATCTGGGTGATGGCCAACAGGGCGTCGTTTCCCAGGATGGTCCTGGCGGTGCGGGTGTACTCGATGGGCATGCCCAGCACCGTCGCGCCCCGGGCGCGTTCGGCGGAAAGGACGAGCATGTCGGAACGCAGGGCCGCGAGTAGGCGGTGCGGTGATGCGGCCGTCCCGGGTGGCCCGAACGGGGCGGTGTCCAGCGCGTCGAGGTAGGAGCGCATGGTGGCAAGGGGCGGACCGAAGCGGTGGCCGCGGATGTTCTCGGCGAGGCTGGGGTGGCTGTCCCACAGGCCGAGCAGGAACCGTCCGGAGAATGCCTCGTCCAGGGTGCGCTGCGCGGCGGCTGCCGTGACGGGGTCGCGGGCGTAGATGTCGGTCATGCCGGCGGCCACGATCATGTGCCGGGTGGCCGACAGGAGAATCGCGGCCTGCGCCATGGCCTCCCGTCCCGTGGTCTCGGGGAACCACAGGGTGCCGTAGCCGAGGTCCTCGATCGCGGCCGCAGCTCTGCAGACCTCGGATGCGGGAAGGTGGTCGAAGTCCCCCGCCCAGATCCCGATGCGTCCGAGGCCGTGAGTGCGGGCGCTCACGCGTCCTGCCCTGCGGTGCGCGTGGCATCCAGAAAAGCGGCGATCTGGGACGCGCCCGTGCGCTCCAGCCAGGTGCCGAAGTCCATCGCGGTGGGATGGATCTTCCGGGTGGCGGGAACGTCGGCGCGGTAGCCGAGTGTGTTGAGCCACTCGTTGGCGTAGGCGAAGTCTTCGTTCAGGGCCCGGATCGCGTCGATCGGGATCTGGACGTAGGGCATCGGTGTGCCGAGCGCCTTCCCGATGGCCGCGGCGATCTGAACCGGCGTGAGCTCGTCCCCGGCCAGGGAGACCGCCCGGCCGATCCACTCCTTCGGCCGGGAGAACGCCAGTGCGGCGACGGCGCCGACATCGTCGACGGCCATGATCTGCTGCGGGACCTCCGGCGCGAGCCCGGTGGACAGATTTCCGTTCCGCAGCGCGTATCCGCCTGTGAAGTTCTCCATGAAGGACACCGGCCTCAGGATCGTCGCGGGCAGGCCCAGCGCGGCGATGTGCTGCTCGATCCGCCATTTGCTGACGAGGTTCACCGGAACCTTCTCCTCAAGGTGCCGGTCCGCCTCGGCGACCGACGTGAAGACGAAGTGCCCGATGCCTGCGGCGTGCGCGGCCTCGGCGACGTTCACACCCCAGCGCACCTCGTCCTCGGCACTGAAGTCCGGCGGGGTGCCGGGCGAGCCGACGGTGGGCTGGACGCTGAACAGGCCCCAGGCGCCCTCGGCTGCGACGATCAAGGAGTCGACGTCCTCCATCTGTGCCCGCACCACCTGCGCTCCTGCCTGCGCGAGTGCTGTGGCCTGAGCCTCGTGCGGGTCGCGCGTCAGTGCCCGCACCTGCCAGCCGTCCAGGAGCAGGTGGTGCGTCACGGCCCTGCCCTGCAGGCCGGTCGCCCCCACCACGACGACGGTCTTTCCTGTCGGTTCCACGGATCTCCCCGTATCGCATGCCAACGAGGGGCCCCCATAACTGGGGTGGCCCTCCGGTTATGGGGCGATACAATATGGAGGGCCACCCCAGTTAGCAAGCCGTCAGGAGTTCCCCGTGCCCGAAAGTGCAGCCGGCCCTGCTCCGCGGCCGATGCGTGCCGACGCGCGCCGCAACTACGACCGGATCGTGGCCGCTGCCGAGAGCCTGGTCGCCGAGCACGGGGCCGAGGCCTCGCTGGAGGAGATCGCCCGGCACGCCGGCGTCGGCTCGGCCACACTCCACCGGCACTTTCCCTCACGGCAGTTGCTCCTGGAGGCCGTCTTCAGGGGCCGGGTCGAGGCTCTCTGTGCCAAGGCTCATGACCTGCTGCCCGCGCCCGATCCCGGAGCTGCACTCGTTACCTGGCTCCGCGCCGTCGGCGCACACGCTGTCGCCAATCGGGGTCTGGGAGCATCACTCATGCACGGCGCACGTGACGGCGACCCGACGCTGGGAAGCACCTGCCACGCAATGATCACCAGCGCCGGCGGCGAACTCCTCGACCGTGCCCGCCACATGAATGCCGTACGCCCCGACGTCACCATCACCCAACTGCTCAAGCTCGTCAGCGCCATCGCTTTGGCCACCGAGGAGGAACCCGACGGCCCAGGCGAGGCCGACCGACTGCTCAACCTGGCTATCGACGGGGTGCGCGCACGCTGAAGCTCCCCTCATGCAGTCAAGGAGCGCAATGCCCCTCCTCGGTCGGTCTCAGCTCAAAGAAGGTCACCGTGCCGATCCAGGATTCCGTGCGCTTCGCTCGTACTGCCGCCGCGGCCGCCGTGTTCGCCGCCCTGCTCCTCCCCGCAACCGCCCATGCCGCCCCGGCTGCCGCGCCGGGTGACGTCGTCACCCTGCCCGTACACGATGCCCTCGCCCAGCTGCCGGTCCCGCACCGAGGACCGCACCGGATACGAGCGCACCAAGATCAGGCACTGGATCGACGCCGACCGGGTTATCCGTAGCCGCCGCCTTTGACACGCCGTATCCGCGCCCGACGCTCTTTGTGGACATGTCCATGTAGTGCAAGTCCAGTGACGGGATGAGGGCATGGCCTGCCATGTGGGGAGTCAGGCGAGTGATCAGGGGCGGAGCCTGTCGTCGGGCCGCGCGGATGGTGAGGCTGCTGGCGCGAAGGCCGTGATGGCCTCGACGAGTTCGGCCGGGACTTCCAGCGGGATCAGGTGACCGGTGTGCGGGATCACCATGAAGTCGGCTTGGGAGAGATAGGGCACCAGGTTGCAGCGGAGCACATCGACAGGCTCGACCTGATCGTTCTCTCCAGCGGTCACGAGGGCGGGAACGCTGATCATGCGCGTGTGCTCGGTGATGTCCTGCGCGATGCCGCGCAGCGGCCACTCGGTGCGGGCGGCTTCGGTGACGGTCCGCGAGTCCGTCACGATCTGCGCCTTGACCGACGCGGGCAACTCGGTCGCGGTGAGGATGTGGTCCCGTGCCCCGGCGACGGACTCGGCGGAGTCGTAGGCGTGGGAAAGGGCTTCCCGGTACTCGTCAGTGATCTGTGCGACGGGCTTCGCCGGGCCGGAGCCGACCAGGACGATGCCGCGCAGACCGGTGGGCCTGGTGGCCGCGACCATCTGTGCGACCTTGCCGCCCATCGAGTGCCCCACCAGGACGTAGTCGGTGACCCCCGCGTCGGCCAGCACGGCGAGCGTGTCGTCGGCGAGCTGACCGAGCGTGTAGGGGCCGGGCAGACCGCTCGACCGGCTCCACCCGCGGAAGTCGACCGTGAGCGTGTCACGGTCCGCGAGGCGGTCGACGACGAGGTCCCAGGTGCGGGCGGAACCACCCCAGTAGTGCAAGAACACCAGGGTCGGCCCGGTCCCGGGCCGGTGGTCGTAAGCGGGCAGGTGCGTCTGCTGCGTCGTGTTCACAGTGGGCTCTTCCGGTCGACATGCTGGGCGATTGCCCCTTGTGTTCATTGCACTCTCAGTACCCGGGCGGGGCATCGGCGCGACTGGTCGCCCGATGGTGAAAAATGGACTCGTGAGCGTGATCCGGCAGATGACCTACCAGCCCGCGGGGCACCGCGCCGCCGCGGTCGAGACGATGACGTTCGACCGCCTCCGCGAGCTGAACGACGGCGGCACACAGCGCGCCGACTTCCATGTCCTCGCCGTCGTCGACGCCGGGCACGGCACGGTCACGGTGGACTTCCTCCACCACCCGCTCAAGGAGCGGTCCGCAGCATGGATTCCACCCGGCGCGGTACACCGGTGGGACGACATCGCCAGTGTGGCGGGGCACCTCGTGCTGTTCGTGCCGACCGCGCCGGTCACCCACGCCACCCGGGAGCTCGTTGCGTCCCCGGACCTCGTCGCGCACTGGAGCGTCCCCGACGCCGACTGGCCCTTCGTCGAAACGGCGCGCGACCATCTCCTCCTGGAGGCGTCCGCCCCACCCGAGAACGCCCCGACGGAGCTGCCCCAGATCCTGCTCTCCGCGCTCATTGCCCGGCTGCGGCCACCGCACGCCCAAGCACGGTCGGCTCACCCGGTGTTCCTGTTGTTCCGCTCCAGCGTCGAAGCGCACTTCCGGGAACACCACGCCGCCGGCTACTACGCCCGTACCTTGGGATACGCGCCCCGCACCCTTTCACGAGCGGTGCAGCAGGTCACCGGCCGCACCGCGAAGGCGTACATCGTCGACCGGATCGCCCTGGAGGCCAAACGACTCCTCGCGCACGACCGCCTCACCGCGGCTCGCTGTGCCGCCACGCTCGGCTTCCCCGACGCATCGAACTTCTCGGTGTTCTTCCGCAAGGCGACAGGCATGCGCCCGGGTGCGTGGCAGGCGGCGGTAGCCGTCGAGTAGGAGGTGCACTGAGAGCGGCTCCCACATTCATGACTACGGGTCGTGACAATCCGATGGCCGCCAGAGTCCTGCGCTAGTTCCGTTGCTTCGGCGCCACTGCGGCTGTCTGCGCCATCTCCGAGCGTCTTCGGGTGAATCCTGCAGCAGCCCCAGTGCTCTGGCCAGTTCCTCCGGTGGCGAAGTAGTCGTGGCAGTCCAAGCAGGCGTTCTGGACTTCGCGGTCTGCTGCAACGCCAGCGCGCAGTAGCTGCTCGGAAGGGAGCCCTTGACGCGGTTCATCCGCTCCTTCATCCACGCCACATCGGCCGGCGCGCTGTCCGGCGTAAAACGACTGGAGCCGTTCACCTGCGGCGATGAACCTGGCCGCGGAGAGGAACTCCTGCTTCAACCGCTCGCCGGCGAGTCGCGCGCAACCGCGCGTCACTGCGGGGTCGTCGTGGTCACGCAGGCAGTTCCTGGACCATCTCCTGCGGAGCACCGTTGTTGAGTTCGCGGCTTCCGAAGGTGTGCCGGAACTGATGCGGGGTGATCCGCGCAAGGTTCCCGTCTCGGTCCCGGATGTCGACGGCCTTCACTCAGCGGCTGATGGCGGGGCGGATCGCGGAGGTGGTCGCGTGCTGCTGGCCACGGGCGTTGTGGTTGTACGCAGGGAACAGCCACGGCGTCGCAGGGTGTTTGGCGAGGGCGTGTTGCCGTTGCTCCTGGACCGCGTCCACGATCTGCGGATCGCGGACGGGGTGAAGGCGTTCGCGCTCGCGCTTGGTGTTGCGGTAGCGGATGGCCGGGAAGCCGCCCGCGTCCTCGCCGAGGCAGTCGGTGGACAACTCCACGAGGTGCCGAGACGGAAGCCGTGTCCGTCGGGAATCAGCAACCGGGTCCGTAGCGCGGAGCTGGCGAGGGCCGGGTTGTCGGGAGAGATGATCTGCCGGTGAATGAACGGCGGTAGAGGCTTCGGGAGGTTCTCGGCCCTCTTGGGAGGTTCTCCGTAGCGCAGGATCGCCGCTTCGGGGATACGGGGCGACCAACCGGTGAGCCGGTGGTCTTCGATCAGGACCCGGACGGCACTGACGATGTCCTGGCGCTGGGACGTGGCGATGTTCGGCTGGGCGCCTCACCCCTGCAGTGCAATCGAGCAGCAGCGCCCGGGTGAAGTCCTGCGGCCCCATCACCTACGGGTGTTCTTGGGCGAGAAACCGGGAGAACCAGAGCAGGAGCGTGCAGGCCGAGACAGCCGTGGTGAACTTCCAGCCGGTGGTGATCCGGTGGGCTGCCCACTCCTTGGCCGCAGGACATGAGTGAACGACGCGCGTATCCGAGCGACTTGCCCGGCGCCCGCTGGGAGTTGATCGAGCCCGTCCTGGCGGCCTGGCGCTTGGAACGCCGCGGCCGGGCCCTGGACTTCGGCCGCCCGCCCCGGCACGACCTGCGGGAGATCCTGCACGCGATCTGGTACGTGGACCGCACCGGGATCCGGTGGCGCTGCCTGCCACACGACTTCCCGCCCTGGGAGACGGTCTACGGCTACTGTGCGAAGCGGCAGAAGGAAGGAGTGTTTGCCCAGCTCAACGGCCTGCTGCGGGAGTTGATGAGCAAAAGGAGGGGCCGGAATGCGGAGCCGTCGGCCTGCGTGATCGACGCGCACCGTGATTCACCTGGCGATGACCGCCCCGATGGCCCGCCGCCTCACCGGCGAAGCCGCCATCTCCTGGCGGGACCCTACATCACCGGATCTAATCCGCATAGCGGGGCAAAACTCCGGGAGAAAACGACCTCTCAACCGTTCCCAGGGACGAGGCAGCCGCTGCCCCGGACGCGTCGGCACGGAGGAATGACCTTCCGGTCACTGCCGTCTGAGCGCGGCCGAGGGTCGGTCTGCACGTGCTGGCGGTCCATGCGCAGTGGTGATGGTGGTTGTCACATTCGTGGTCCCGGCGGTGTCTTCATGCCCAACAGGCAAACGTCCAAGGAGAACACCATGGCGCTACGCGTCCGAAGGCCGAGCTCCCCACCGAGCTCCGCGAAAACCTGACACCAACCTCGCATTCGACGGCCCCGGAACCTACCGGATCCGCACCCACGCACGCGGCCGGCCGTGCCCCTCTGGCGGCAGTCGCGGTGGATCTTCCAGTTCTTCATCCGGGCGAAGGTGTGCTCGACGCGGGCACGGACGCGCCGGTGTTCGGAGTTGTCTTCCTCCTGGCCGCGCAGGAGAGGACGTCCGGCCCGTCTGCCGTGCGGGGACGATCAGGTCGGTGCCCAGGTGGGCGGCGTCTGCGATCACGCTCGTGCCTGCCGGCACGGCCGACAGGCACGACTCGCGCCAGACATGTCCGTCTGCCTTGTGGCCGGGTGCCGGCCGGGCGGATGCCACCATCAGGCGGGTGTCGGCGTCGACGATGACTCGCACATTCGCCGAGAGCGGCAGTTGCGTGAGGTGGCGGCGACCTGCCGGTCACGGACCGGGGTCAGGGTGACTTCCACGATCCATAACCGGTCGGCGCCCGGTACGGGGACTGGGCGCCGGTTCCAGCGCAAGCAGCGGTCGCAGGCGCTGGATGACCCGGCAGATGGTGGCAGGTGAGCAGCCGAAGAGCGGTGCGAGCTGCCGCATGGTGAGGTGCGTGCGGTAACGGCTACCAGCAGCACCCGCTCGGCCAGCGCAAGACACCACGCGCGCGGGCCCGCTCCGCCGGGCCACGCCCCCAGCGGTGTTCATCGTTCCCGCGCGGCGCCGGACTGTCTGCGCCAGTTGCGTGTGGTGGCGTAGGTGATGAGGCGAAGGAGGAGGCGGACGTACGGTGTTCGGCGGGCCGGACGGGTGATCGTTCCTGTGCAGGCGTGTTCGGCGCGGTCGAGGCAGTCCTCGATGCAGGCGTCGTGTAGTGGCCGCCAAGCCGTCGGCCAGGTGAGCCGGGCCAGGCCGCTGGTCGCCATGGCGAGGGTGTGGTGCAGCAGTGTCCGCTCAGGTCCGACGGGTAGTGCGGCGAGTTCATGGAAGCCCTGGAATCCTCGTGGGCTGGTGAAGTCGAAGCGGATCCAGCGGCCGGGCACGTACCCGGAGACGACATAGCGCACGGGGCCGTGCCCACCCACGGCTCCGGTCTGCAGCGGGCGGTCGAACCTCATCGGTGGCCATGGGCGCCCGGGCCACAGTCGGTCCTCGTCGCCCGCCGCCAGAGAGTCGATCAGTTCACCGACCTCGTCCTGTGTCGCCGGCAGCAGGCGCTCGTGCACGTTGTAGACGCCCACGCGTCCCCCTCTTCGCTCGGCTGACAGCGCCTTCTCCACCCTCATCGAGGTCCTTGGAGCCTCGCCGCGGCGCCGCGCAGCAGCCCCGGTGCCAGACGGCGATGGACAGCGGACAGCGGCGGCCAGAGGGCGCGGCCCAGAGGCCTGTCGTAACGCAGGAGGGTTCCCAGCGACACTCCGCCGCCGGTGGCCTGAACAAGAAGGTTGCCGGTCAGAAACCAGGATGAAGCCTCGAGCCGGATCCAGTCCTCACCACGCTCGGCGATCTGCCAACCGGCCACGGTGTCCGGTGAGGGCCCCCGGGTGAGGCGCAGGCCGAGGAAGCTGCGCCAGATCAGGCGCTCCGCAGCGCTGGGGACATCGCCGAACATCGTCCTGGCCCACCGCTCGGGCGTTGCTTCGATGCCGGCGGCGAGGGTGAAGAGGTCGGCGTAATCCGCGTCGGGCAACGAGCTGAGAGCGCGGATCGTCTCGGGGGCCTGATGCGTTCCCACTGAAGAGGTGACGGCCGCGGCGGTGCTGCCGGCCGGACCTGAGCGGGCGTGGTCTCGCCATGCACGTTCCAGCCTGCGGATGAATGCCGGAACGACAACGAGCCGGAAGGGGGCTGTGGCAGCCATGTAGAGCCGTCCGCCCGGACCGTTGGGCTTTACCAGGACCGCCATGCGTAGTTCGTGCCGATCGCCCGGCGCCGGGTTCCAGCCCAGGTGCATGACCGTGTGGACGGTCTTGTCGGCTAGTTCGAGGGCGCACTCGTCAGGGAGTTCATACACCGCGGTGAACGGTCCCAGCGCGGCTCGTGACGGGGCCGGGGTGTCGCGGAGGTCAGCCGGCAGGCGGCCGCGCAGCGACGCAACCCGCGCTCCGATGCCCCGCTCGGGCCGGTCCCGACCGAGGAGTCCACCGATCTTCCAGCGAACGGCAAGCAGAAGCCGCAGGAGCGCAGGATTCCTCGTGGGCGCCTGTATCGCGGCGAGTACTGCGCGGAAGTCGTCCGGGTGTGCATCGGGGGTGCGGATCACCCATACGTCCTCGAGCCGGAAGTCGTCGGTGATCTCGTGGATCCGCCACGGCAGCGAGGTGTGCGCGGTTCTGGGGAGCTTCATAGCCATGATTGCTCGGGCCTACTTCGACCGGAGCATGTAGATCTGGCGAGGCTTGTGTTCCCGTTCGTCGAAGCCGCTGGCCGCGCCCAGGCCGCGGGAGGCGAAGGCCGCCTGTAAGGCGTCTGTGGACTCGAACCGGCCCGTGGTGACGACTTCTGCGTCGTCCGAGGTGGCCCAGACCTCGACCGACAGACATCCCGCACTGGAGCACAGCGCCTCACGCACACGGTGCGCGCGCTCGATGAACTTCTCGAAGTGCTCCGGCCGCGGGTAGTGGAAGGCGACGAACCCGACAGTCATCTCACTGACTCCAGTCATCTATACGGTGGCGTATAGGTGGCAGGCTAGCTCTTCTGTACGCTGGCGTATACATCGAGGGCAAGGTGAGGTGGAACACATCATGGGCGCGACGCGCACACCACGGGACAGATGGATCGAGGAGGGGCTGCAGGCACTGGCCACCGGCGGCCCGGCCGCCGTCCGCATCGAGGCGCTGGCGAAGAAGCTCGGCGTCACCAAAGGCGGCTTCTACGGATACTTCGCCGACCGCGACGCGCTGCTGGCAGCGATGCTGGACACCTGGGAGAGACAAAGCACCGACGAGGTGATCGAACGCATCGAGCAGGAAGGCGGCGACCCCAGAACCAAGATCCAGCGTGCGGGTGTGCTCACCTTCTCCAGCGATCACCTGCTGCCCATCGACCTCGCGATCCGGGACTGGGCCCGACGCGACGAGGCAGTCGCCCAGCGCCTGCAACGCGTCGACAACCGGCGTATGGCACTGCTGCGCGACATGATAGGCACCTTCTGTTCCGACGCCGACGAGGTCGAGGCGCGCAGCCTCCTCGCTTTCTGTGTCGCCATCGGCAACCACTACCTCGTCGCCGACCACGGCGACCGTACCCGGGCTCAAGTCCTCTCCCGCGCCGCGGACTTGCTCCTCAACCGTCCCCGGGGCGCCGGCAGCGACAAGGACGGCGACGCAGCCCCGGCACCCTGACCGACCCCGCAGCGAAAGCCCGGGTCGGCAACCGACGTGCCCGGCATCCCGGACCGTCACCACGGGAGCCGTGCGTTCGCGGGCGCATCCACCGGCTCCGGCTCTCCTTGAGCGGCACGGTTCACGAGCGGCGGTTCCTGTCAGGCGCCACCGTGGTGCTGACACTCGATCGCCCGCATGGTGTTCTCCCTCCGTGTGTCGGATTCGGGCCGTTCGCCGACCCCAATGGTTCAAGTCGATGACACAGAATCCGTTACGACTGCAGCCAAGCGTGAACCTCCTGGCTTCGTAACCGAGAGCGGACACCACATGTCGGCGAGTTCGGGCAGCACTTGTCGATCACAGAGCCCCGAAATGCCGATGAGAACGGACACCGCTGAGGGGCGTTCCCTAGCTCGGCTTCCAGGCGGTGAGCTGGAAGAGCCGGGCAGTGTGCATGTAAGGCGGCCGCGGGGTGGTGGCGAGTTCGAGGCGTTCGAGGTCTGCGTAGAAGCCCGGTTCGTGCTTGCGTGCGTCGTCGGTGACGTAGTCGCAGAAGCTGCGGATGCCGTAGTGGGCGATGTCCCGGCATCCGAGCTCCCGCAGGATGGGGATGATCTCGTCGGCTGTGTGGAGTGTCAGCGCGAGTTGAACATCTGCGTCCGATCCTCATCGGTGTCGAGTGCGGCGAGCGCGGCCGCGGGGTCCACCTCCCGGACGGCGATGTTCAAGGGTGCCGAATGCCGGTTGACCGCCATGACGGAGACCAGGCCCCGGCCTTCAGGGGGGAGAGTGCCTGGGACGTCGTCCATGTACTGCAGGAGGTTATGGCAGAGCACGACATCGAATTCCCGTCGGCGAGGTCGCGGGGCAGATCGGTCGCGTCGGCCTGGACGCAGGTGATCAGCTCCGTCACGCCTTCTGCCACGGCTCGCTCGGCGGCCGCGGCGAGCATGGCGGGCACGTAGTCAACGAGGGTGACATGGTGCCCGCGGGCCGCGAGGCGGATGGCGTCTCCGCCGTCGCCGCCGGCCAGGTCGAGTATCCGCAGCGATTCGCCGCCCAGGTCGTCGAGGCGGCGGAGCAGGTTTGCCTCGGCGATCGAGCAGTGCAGTCGGCCCAGGGGGTGTCCTGCCACTCCTGCCAGGTGCTCATCCGGCCTCGGGGCTGGTGGGCTCGCATGTCGAGGTGTCGCGTATTCGCGAGCCGCTCGACGCGCTGGGCACGGTGAGTGATCGCTTGGGGATCGTGGCGGCCACGGGCAACTACCAGAGCCAGCGGTCGAGGAACTCGGCCCAGATGAACCCGTGGTAGCCGTCGAAGGCAGGTGGATCGATCTTCTTGAGTTCGTCAGCGAGCATGCTGAGCTCGGCCAGGGCTTCGTCCTCGCGGTCATCCGGATCGCTGAGGATCTCGGACTCGCTGACGTGCAGCCCGTAGTGGTGCAGGGTTCGCAGCCACAGCTCGATGGACGAGTTGGCGAACCATGCCTCGCCTTGAGGAAGGACGTAGTAGACCGTCCCTGTGCCGGGTTCGACACCGAACGACCATTGCAGTCCCGGCACGAGGTCGCCATGGTGATTCTGGGTGAGGACGTAGAGCGATCTGTCACCTGACGTCTGGAGTGTTGGAGCCGCCTCCACCTGGAACGAGACGTACTCGATCAACTGATCAACGATAGGAATCCCGACATCAACAAGTAGTGCCTTCTGTTCCTCGGGGATCTGCCAGCCCGACACGACTGCCGGGTCTGCCCTTGTAACGTTCCCGGCGCCGGCCCAGGCAGTGAGTTCGTCAAACGTTGCCATGTGAGAGTCCTTCCGCGGCTGGCTGTGATGCGGACCCCATCGAGCAGGAAACGTGGCCCCATCGGGCGACACATTCCTCAGTGGCCGCAGATCCTCCGCAGATCGCGCATCAGCCCCAACCACATGACTGTCATCACCAAAGCCGTCCTCACCTTGGAGAGGCAACGCTGAAAACGCTCGGTGGCTCGCAGTGGCCGCAGCCCGTGGGGAACTGCCAGTCGTATCCTGCCCGGCCCGGCCCGGCCCGTCGCAGTGCGGAGGGAGGAAATCGGCCGTGTGTGGAATCGGGCGAGTCCCCGCGCCGGACTGCGCTCAGGCCACGAGGTCACGCCAGTTCTTCCGCAGCATCCCGCGCAGGGCGTCGTGGAAGAGGCGATAGACGGTGGTGCCGTCGGCGGTATCGGTGACGAGGTAGCCGCCCAGGGGCGAGGCGAGCAGCTCGGCGATGTCGGAGTCGCCGTAGGTGCGTTCTGGGTCGTCGGCGATGACGTTGGCCAGCGTCGGCCACAGCCCCAGCCAGGGCAGGCCCCTGCCCCGGGCGAAGGCCACTGCACGGAGCAGGTGAACGGCGCGCAACCGCTGCTCGGCCGTGTGACACAGGGCTCGCAGATCGGCACGGAAGACGCCGAGCACTCCGTCATCGACGGTGGCGAGCCAGGCCGCGTCGGTGGCGTCCACCGGCGCCGGACGACGGGACAGGGAGGTCGCGGCGATCCTGGTGACCAGGAAGGAGGTCCCGGCGTGCCGGGCCAGTGCGGCCGCGACGGGACGGACGACAGCGGGGTCGGCGTAGGGCGTGCCGGGCGAGGTGGCGAGGACGGACGCGGCATAGTGCACCAGGTCGGCCGGCTCCCACCATGGGGCCTTGTCGACGCGGATTCGCGTCGCCCCCAGCAGTCGTTCGGCGAGGTCGGCCACGGGCATGCCGCGGGCCTGCGCGGCGGGGTCGGCCTCGTCACCGCCCGGGGAGCGGATGCCGACGACGAGACGCAGCCGGGCGTGCCCGGGATCGAGGCGGGCGAGGACGCTGGCGAGCACGGCGTGCGGGTCGGTGGCCTCGTCCAGGGCGTCAACGACCACCGTCAGCGGTCGGTCGCGCCGAGACAGCCACTCCTGCCAGGCGGTGACCCAGGCGTCCAGGGAGTGGGCCTCGGCGGGGACGGGCACCTCCATGGCGGTGCTGATCTGAACGATGACGTCGTGGACGTTCTTGCCGGTGGCTAGCACGGCAACGTCGACCGCTCCCTCGGGGGGCCGTACGGCTTCCGGCACGGCCTCGACCTGTGCCGCATATCGCTTGCGGAAGCTGGGGTCGCCGAAGGTGACCAGGCGCGCGAGCGCGGCGGACTTTCCGCTTCCCGCACCGCCGGTGACCACCCAGACGCCGGGGGCACGCGTGGCCGCTGCGATCAGGTCCTTCATCAGCCTCGCCCGGCCGGAGAACAGCCATCCGTTCTCCCCCTGGTGGGCCACTCCCCGCGACCGCGGCTGCCAATGGGCGTCCAGGTCCCGCTGCGGCAGGGCCAGGTCGCTGCGGCCGACGGCGACCGGCGTCCGCTCCTCGTCCCGGTAGTGCGGGTTGGGCAGGCAGGGGTGGGGTCCTGTCTGGCGGGAACCGTACAGCGGGATCAGTTGCTGTCCCGGTCCGAGCTTCTCCCGTACTCCCGTCAGGAAGTCCTGGACGTCCAGGAACGGCACCTCTTCGCCGCGCCAGCGGGCGCCGACCGGGGAGCCCAGGTCCGCCAGAAAGGCTGAGACGGCACCGGTCAGGGCGCCGGAGACGGCTTCCTGCTCCTTGGTCACACTGGGCAGCACCAGCCAGGTCTCGGGGAGCGGGACGTCGAATCTGATCACTTCCTCGGCGGTCTTCCCGGCGAAGCACATGTCGAGGACCACGAAGAGGTGGCGGACCTCGCTGTCCATCAGCCAGCCGAGCAGCAGCGCCGTCTCCAGCGCGGTGCTCTTCAGCTTTCCGCGTCTGGTGGACCTGACCACCGTCCAGTGCCGTTGGTCGCCCGTCTCCCCGTGCCCGGTGACGAACACCACCGCGGCGTGTGAGTCACGCCATGCCCGCTCTTCGGGTGGGTCTTGCAGGGCCTCGCGGATCGCCGCGTCACTCGGATCATCGGACAGCTCTGGATGCACATGGGTGAAAGCCCGGGGGCCCAGCGCCGGGGAGCACAGCCACGCCTTCATGGCCTCCACCTCGTCGACGACCCGGGGCAGGGGCGGGTAGTCGTCGTAACGGGAGGTGGCGATGGCGACGAAGTGCCGGCGCAAGATGCCGGCGTCAGCCGATTCGGCGGTCACGGCAGCAGCTCCGGAAGGGCGCGCAGGATGACCTCGCCGGTGACGCGTTTGCCGAGGTAGCGCGTGACCGCGTGGGCGTTGGCACCGTTGTCGACCAGCGGAGCCTCCTCAACCCCCTTCCAGTGGTGCTCGAGTGGCGCCACGGCCACCGGATCCCGGGCGTCGCGGACGTTCACCCAGGTTCGCACGCCCGGTGGCAGGCCGCCTGCCCCGTGACCCGGGTCCGGCATGAGGGCGCGGACGAACCGGGCGCCGAGCGGCGAGCCGAGCGTCACCAGGAGCTCGAGCGTGCGGCCGGGATGGCGGCGCAGGTGCTCGAAGGCTACGACCGATCCCAGGGAATGCGCGAGCAGGACCCGGCAGTTGTCCCCGACCGCCGTCGCAACCGCGCGGTCGACCCGCTCCTTGACGGCCGTGTCCCGCAGATAGCGGCGCACCTGCCGGAACGCACCCACGAACAGCAGTCCCGCTCCGGGACCGAACCGCCAGTTCACCGCCCGCAGCACCGTCTGGCCGCCCCGAGGGAGCCTTCCCTTGGTGCCCAGGCCGGCGACCGCGTGCCACGCCTCGTCGCCGACCGCTTCCCTCGCGGCGGCCACCAAGTCGTCCAGTTCCTCTTCGCCGAGTCCCGCGAGCGCCTCCTCCTGCGCGCCCTTGCTCGCCGCCGCGGGCCGCTCGGGGAGGAACACGTCCCCGTAGAACGCCATACCGAGTGGTACGGCGGGCAGCAGCCGCCCACAGGCGAGTTCGAGGCCGTCTCCCAGGGCCGGCAGCCATGTCTGCAGCAGTTGCCGCCGCCCCAGTTGCTGCTGCCCGATTCCGTGCACCCCGACGATCAGGGACAACGCCCCCTCCTTGGCCGACCGGCTCCACCGACCGGGGCGACGCGGCGGACCCGGCTCTCCGAGAGCGAATCGACACCGCCGGCCTCCCCGGCACCACGGCGTAGGCCACTGTAGGAGGCCGTCACCTCTGATGTGGAGTTTGCCGGAAAAGAGCACCGGAATCGCAGAAGCCGTTGCCGAGGCGGCAGTCGGCGGGCAGAGTGACGCGGCACAGGACAACCCTCGTCGGCGGGAGAACCGGTCGCGTGCGAAGTCACCACCGAGAAGGCCAGGAGGACCGAGAAGGCCAGGTGGCAGGTTCCGAGCAATCCAGGCCCGAGCCCGAAGGCGAGGTACGGGACGTGGAGCGGCGGATCGCCGCGTGCCTGGCGGCTCTGCCCCGGCCCAAGCCCGCTTCCGCCCCGCTGGCCTACGTACGCCGGCACCTGGCGGAGCACGCGGCAGCGGGCGGGGTGCTGGGCGACCGGCTGCTGCCCGCGGAGTTCCTGCCCTACGCGGACGCCGGGCGCCTGCGAGCGGTCCTGGCGGAGACGCGGCCCGTCGACAACGCAGTGCTCGGCCTGTGGCGGCAGGTGGCACACGCCTGCCAGTGGGAGGATCCGGCGGCGAACGCCGACGCGCTGCGCTTCAGGCTTGCCGCCGCGGGCCGGTCGGCCGACCGTGTCGCTCATCCGGGGTCGGTGTGGCGGCCGCACTGGGTGCGGTGGCCCGTCGAGCACTGCGAGATCGTGGCCCGACACCCCGGCAGTCTGTGGTCCATGGACACGGCGGTGCTGCCACACGGGCAGGTGGTGGCGGTGACCGGCGGTGAGGACGGGACGGTCCGGGTATGGGACCTGATCACCGGGGCCCTCGTGGGAGAACCCCTCACCGGGCACTCGGACAGCGTGCGGGCCGTGGCCACGGCGGTACTGCCGGACGGCCGCGTGGTGGTGGTCACCGGCAGTTCCGACTCCGCGGTCCGCGTGTGGGACCTGTCGACCGGCGAGCCGCTGCACGAACTGCTGGTCGGCGCTCTGGACCAGGGCGTGCGCCAGGTGGCCACGGCGACTCTGCGCGACGGGCAGGTGCTCGCCCTGATCGGCGACTCCTCGTACCAAGAGCCGGTCCAGGCCTGGGACCTGACCACTGGAGCAAGGGCCTGCGACGCCAGCGGCAGGCACCCGTCAGGCGTCACTGCGCTCGCGGCGACCCAACTGCCGGACGGGCGCGCCGTCCTGGTCACGTGCTGCACCGCGGACCGGGCGGCCCGGGTCTGGGACATCACGGACGGACGACAGATCGGCGGGCCGCCGGACCTGACGCGTGAAACGGGGGCCCTGTACGCGCTCGCCACCACACGGCTCCGGCACGGACAGCCGGTCGCCGTCGTTGGAGCCGACGACGGAAGCGTCCATATGATCGACCTGGCGACGGGTGAGCGCACCGGCTGGCCGATGACCGGTCACAACTACACGGTGAACACCGCGGATACGGCGGTGCTGCCCGACGGGCGGCAGGTGGCGGTCACCGCGGGCAACGACGGCAAGCTACGGGTGTGGGATTTGCCGACCGGCCAGGGATTGTCGGCCGCGGTGACCAGCCGGACCAGCCGCGTCCGCACGGTACGGACCACCGTGCTCAGCGGCGAACGGGTCGTAGCCATCACGGGCAACGAGGACGGCACCGTACGCCTGTGGGACTTGGCGGCCCTGGCCACCAGCAGCGATGACCGGTGGGACAGCGACGGGGACTTCGGAATCCGCGCGGTGGCCACAGCAGTCCTCCCCACCGGCCGGACGGTGGTGCTCACCGGCCACCGCGATCAGGTTCGCGTGTGGGACCTGACCAGCGGAGCCCTGATCGATGAACTGCCGGCCGGCCATGTCTCCGGGATCAGCGCCATTACCGCCGCCGCACTCCCGGACGGGCGTGTCGTGGCGTTCGTCTGCAGCGGGTTCAACCCGAGAGTCCAGGTCTGGGACCTGACGGAGAATCGGTCGGCCGGCATCCTCGACACGCGGCATCCCTTCGGCGTGCAGTTCCTCGCCACGGTCCTCCTGGACGGGCGGGCGGTCGTCGTCACGAGCGGCGACGGCTTGGTCGGCGCATGGGATCCGCTCACCGGTGACCTGCTGGCAGGACCTGTTTCCGGCAGCCCGCTCGCCACGGCGACCCTGCCAGACGGGCGGCCGATCGCCGTCGTGGGACGGTCCGACGGCACACTGAACCTGCTCGACCCCGCCACGCTCGACCCGGTGGCGGACCCTCTCCCCGCGCACAGCGCCGCCGTGGATGCGCTGTGCACTGCGCGTCTGCCCGAAGGCCGGGTCGTCGTTGTGAGCGCGGGCAGGGACGACCTCGTACGCGTCCATGACCTGACCGGCGGCCGCCCGGTCGGCACCTGCGTCCCGGCTCCCGGCCCGGGCCGCGCGCTGACGACCGTCACACTTCCCGGTCCGGAAGGGACCGTCCTCACTCTGATGGGCGGTGGGGACGGCAGGGTGAGGTTGTGGGACACGGCCACCGGAGCGGCCGTGGGGCACCCACTGGCGACGGACGGCCAGGTCCGCGCCCTCCTGGGCATCGAGCGGCAGGATGCCTCGCTCGTCCTGCTCTGCGGCGCGGGCCTGGCGTGCCTGGAGATCGGGTTCGCGTGAGGTCTGTGAACGCGGACAGTTGTCGGCAGGCGCGCCCGAGCCGCCGCTCGGCTTCTGCAGGGAAAAAGACCGAAGCGTGCCCAACTGCCGGACACCCTTCGACTCTGTGATCGCGTTTTGTACACAGTCCGGATCAGGGTCGGCGAGATGCCCCGGGTGCGGAACACCTTCCCGGCGATTGCACGGCCGGGTCTGCTCCACAGCCGCGATCAGATCGTCAAGGACCGACTGCCGGTGGACCGTGTCAGAGATGACGCGCCGGCTCCCCGCTCGGGTAACCAACAGCCGTCCGGGACGCTCCGCCTCGTCGGCGAGGGAAACGCTCCAGGCCTGGGAGGCGAGGTCCTCGTCGGGATCGCCGCTGCTCGGCGCAGAGGTTGAGCAGCGAGGCTCGCCCACCGGGCCCGTACGAGGCAGCCTCCGCGATCAGTGCCGCCCCGTAGCGGTCCCTCGGCAGGATGCCGGTGACATCCAGCAGGAGCCCGCCGGAGGACCGCCCACCAACTTGATGTACTCGTGACCTTCCTCAGGACCCGGGTCCGGGCTGTCATGGTCTGCCCCGTACACCCCGCCGCGCGGGCCGCTTGCATCCATGCCCGGCAGCCTGCCAGCCCCAGACCTACTCCAGCCGATGAACGCCGGGATCGTTCGCAGGTGTCGAGTGCTTCACACCGACCAGTGCGCGCCGCGCAGGTTCACGCGGGACAGGTCCGCGCCGTGGAGGTCTATTGGAGTGTGCGGTTCGAGGGAGGCGGTGAGTATGCGTAAGGCGGCGTCGATGTCGTTGTCGCTGGCATGGTGGCCGAGTGCCGGGGAGCCCTTCTTGGGCTGGGGGTGTGGCTGAAACGCGCGGGTTCGCGGGTTCCGGGACTGGTGTGACGACGAACCCGGCCGCCTGCCCACCGTTGGAGGCGGCTCGGGGAACGGGTTCCACTGGCCATCAAGCATTGGGTCGGCCCGATGGAGATCCGTATCTTGGCCACATGGTGGAAGCGGGAGAGCCGGGACTCTCTGTGAACCGGTGGGGCGATACATCGGACCCGGCATCTGTGGGGCGCGCTTCCTGCCGGGACGAGTGCGTGTGCTTCGACCAGGCCAAGCTCACAGACCGTCTGCCAAGGGCCGAAACCGTTCAGGCAGGTCACGCCAATGCACGCCGGCCCCCACCCGGTGCAGAATCCCGTTGAGCACCTTCCGGTGATCCCGCCACCGGCCGCAACGTCCGTTACTGACCGGCAGGAATGGCCGAAGCCGCTCCCATCCGGCATCCGTCAGGTCACCCCGCCCCATGACCACGTGAACGATTCGGCAAACGAGCAGTCACATGATCAGCTGGAGGGCGACAATCTTGCCGACGTCGCCGCGGGGGACCGCGTGGTCATCGGTCGGAACAGCTGACGGTCCCCGGTGCGCGGCCTGCGAGCCAGACGGCGATCCGCTTCTGCAACTCTTTGTCGGCGCGGGGATAGTCCCAATGTGCGTACCATTCCAGGTATTGCAGGATGTTCTCAGAGCGGGCCGGGTGGGCCACCGCACTTACGTCGACACCGATCTCGCCCGTCGAGCAGCTGATGTACACGCTGCTGTCGAGCGCCATCATGCCGAAGCCCGGGTGGCCCGCACGTATGCCGAGGAACGCTGATGCCGCACCCCGGCCCATGATGTCCCAGCGGTCCAGGAGCCGGACCCGGGTCCAGACCGCCGGTGCGGCACGGCGGCCATAGTGCTGGTTCTGCTCATGCAGGACGGCCTGGTGCGTGTGGGTGCCGTGGGGAAGCAGGACGAGGAACTCGCGCCGGTGGTCGAGAAGGCCCGAGGAAACCGCCAGGTCATACCAATCCTCGTTGAGACGCTCGATGAGCCGTGGGGTCTCGTACCGGTGCGAGAAACCGTCGACGATGTCATCGCGGCCGTATCCCCACACCAACGGCATCGTGCCGTCCGGCACGGCGTCCGGGATCACCTCGAGGCCGGCCCGCCGCAGCGGCCGGTACACCTTCCGCTCGCGCTCCTGGATACCCATCGACCATGTTCTACCAGGGCCAGCGCGCCAAGATCCCCCCGGCCCGGCGCTCCCTCGTCTCGTGGTCGACCCGTCGGGGCTAGAGCTCGGCGGTGCGGCAGCCAGGGACCGTCATGTGCCTCCGAGGGGGGGGACGATGGTGGTGGCCTGGGATTCCCCTCTGTCCTTGGTCAAGGGACACGGGGTGCGTCGGGATGGCGGTCCGGGCAGCATGGCGGGGTGAGTGACCTTGTGCGGGATGACGTGAGTGCTTTTTCGACCTGGACCTGATGGGGTCGTTGCCGGATGTGTGTGTCCCGAATGCGTCGGTGGAGGACTGGCAGGTGGTCCTCGGCCTTGTCGCGGAGAAGGGCTGGGAGTGCCGGTACTCCGAGGGCGAGACGGTGCTTCCGGTGCCCCGGGCGGAGGCCGTGCTGTCCCGTGCGGCGGATGCCGAGTGCCCGGCCCTGCGGGTCTGGCCGACGGCCGATGTGCTGGCGATCTTCAGTTTCCATGCCGAGGACGAAGTCGACGTCGACCTGCGGGAGTTGCAGGGCCAGGATCGACTTGATGTGTTCTGCGGCTTCCTTCGTGAGATCGGGCGGCGGTTGGGCAAGCCGGTACTCATGGACCCGGAGAGCGAGTACGGCCATCCGGTGCTCGGCTTCGACGTCGAGGCTGACCGAGTCGTTCTCCTTGCAGACCCGCAGGTCAGGTGACTGGGGCTGACGGCCGCGGTTCGTGGAAGGTGCCGTCGCGGAGCATGGCGAAGAGGACGTCGGCTCGGCTGGCGAGGCGGAGCAGGGCCTGGGTGTGGTGCTTGCCCTGGGTGATCTTCCTGTCGTAGTAGGCCGGGGAGGCCGGGTCACCGAGCGCCGCGAACGCCGATCGGAACAAGGCCCGCTTGAGCTGCTTGTTCCCGCTCCGGGAAGGCTGTTCGCCGCGGATCGATGAGCCCGAACTCCGGGTCACCGGCGTACTTCCGGTGAGTGCTCACCGAGTACGGAGATACCTGCCCTATGTACGGCGAGCTGACGGCAGTGCGGCAGGCCGCCCGATACTCCGTTGCCATCGATGCCCGAAGGCCCCGATCATGTGCATCCGAGAGAAGGGGAGCCATGGGGCTGTGTCTGTTCCCCGGTGACGGTGATGACCTCGATGGACTGGACGCTTGCTTCTCGTATGGAGGCTTCGCTCAGTTCCGTCGCCAGCTGGCTCATGTTGAAGGCTTCGACCTCGGCGAGATGATCGGCTTCGGCGGAGACCGGCCATGGGCAGAGGTCTCGACCGAGCTGGAACCGTTCCTCGATCATCCAGACGATCACAGCAAGGATCTGTCCCCTCAGGAGTGCGCCGCTGTTCGCCCCAGGTTGGAGGCGATCCTCGGACAGTGGGTGTCGGAACCTCTCGATGCCGGCATGGAGAGACACATCGAGGACGCCCAGCGGCTTTCAGCGGTGCTTCGTGTGTGCATCGACAAGAACGTTGATCTCTGCTTCGGATGACGGATCTGACACGGTAGTAGTGGTCAGGGGTTCAGCTACCGCAGGGTCAGGATGCAGAGGGAATGGCCGTCGTCGGGATCTCCGACATATGTCCAGAGCTTCAGTGTCCTGCCGTCTCGCAGGGCCTCATAGGTGGAGGTCACGCGATCGGCTTCGAACGACACCGTGACGCTGCTCTGTCCCTCCGAGTCCTCCTCGTCCCAGGTACCCGATCCCGACCGCGGCTCGTTCTCCGGCCCGTAGGCGTCGATGTCGTAATCACCGCAGACATCATCGGCTGTGAACGTTCCATCCGGCTTCAGCTCCAGCCTGCCGCCCGTGCCGTCACCCCACACGGTCGCGGTCTGCGATCGGGGTAGCTCGGCCGGCTTGCCGCCAGGGACCGGGGGAGAAGCGAACCTGCCACATGCGACGAGGGCGAACGCGACGGGAACAAAGACCAGGACTGCCCGATAGCAACGCAACTCACGCCACCCCCACACTTTCCGCAAGCTTCACCCACTACCTGGGTTCGACCAGTCCTCGAACCGGTGCGCGTCATCTTGGCAGCATTATTGAACATGTTCAAATTCTGTGCACGTGAGCGGGTGCTGATCCGGATTGCGCGGTCCCCCGTGCGGGCCCATGCGCTCCAGTCGCACCGCTGCCTGACAGTCGCAGGAATGCATGCCCCGCCGTGCCCGATCGACGGGCGCTGCCGGTGGCAGTAGCCCTCCGCCCGCCCCGACCGGCCATCCCGTGACCGGCAGCAGATCCCGCACCAGGGCCCACTTTGTTCGCCCCCGACCACCCGAGCGGAACGGCCATTTGGCTGGCTCCGGAAGTTCTTCGGGGAGTGACGTCCGGATCTTCAGCAGGAGGCGGCTGCGAGGAGGGTATCGGCGGCAGCGGTGCGGGCGTAGAGGACGGAACGGCCGGCGCGATGGGCGCTGACCAGACCCGCGTTGCGCAGCGCCGTGAGGTATTGGGATACCCCGGCTGGCGACAGTCCGGTTCGGTGGGCCAGTTCGGTGGTGGAGGCCGGGGTCTCCAGTTCGCTCAGCAGCAGAGTTCGTGAGCGGCCGAGGACGGGGGCGAGGGCAGAGGCGCCGATGGCAGACCGCGTCTCCCATAGTGTGCCGACACCACGTGCTGGATAGGCGAGTTGTGGCGGGTCCGGCGGTCGCACCCGGGTGCGCAGACCGGGCCCGGTGAACACGGACGGGATCAGCAGGAGTCCCGCGCCCGCGGACTGCCGGGGCATGTTCCGTTTCCGGCGGACCAGTGTGAGCGTGTTGTCGCCCCAACTCACGGAGCTGTGCAGGTCGTTGAAAAGGTGGCCCGCGCCGTGCTCGGCGACCGTTCGGGCCCGGTGGAAGATGTCGGCGTCCAGTACGGCCCTGATCCGTGCCCAGTAAGGGGCGAGCGCCAGCTCCCAGTACATTTCGATCTCTCGTACGACCTTGGTCAGGCGAGCGGACGGGTCGGCATGCAGGATCCGCAGTCGGGGGCCGAGATGTCCTTGATGGCGGGCGAGGTGGTCGAGGTCCTGGCGTACCCGGTCGGCGGAGGAGGCCCGGATCGCGTCCCATTCTGCCTCCGGTGTGGGGGCCGGTTGTGCGGGAGCCGGGTTGAGGAAGTCGGGCACGTACCCGGCGGGCCCGATCAGCTCGGCAAGCCATCCTCTGTCCAGGCCGGCGGCCATCACGCGTGGCCGCACTTGCTCGGCCCAGGGCCGGTGGACCGGATGCGCCGTGTTCGACGTCAGCAGCCGGAAGCTGGGCGCGACCTCCCACATCGGCGAGACGGCGAACCGCACTTTCGCGAGATCGTTCGCTGAGAACGCCAGCTCTGCCACGACAGTCGCCCCTCAATGGATTCAGGCATGCCTTAAACAATGGCCCGCCAGGCTACCGTCCACCGATCATCCCGCCATGACCTCACACACGATCACCGCAGCGGCATCGGGCACCTGGAAGCTCGGCGACCGCACGGTCAACCGGGTCGGCTTCGGCACCATGCGCCTGCCCCAGCACGGCGAGGCGCTCACACCCGACGCCGTCCCGCGCGACCGCGACCAGACGATCAAGGTGCTGCGCCGGGCGGTCGAACTCGGCGTGAACCACATCGACACCGCCGCGTTCTATTTCTCGCCGCTGCGCTCGGCCAACGAGCTGATCAACCGTGCCCTCGCGCCCTATTCGGACGACCTCGTCATCGTCACCAAGGTCGGACCCGGCCGAGATCCCTCAGGCAACTGGCTGCCGCACGCCACCCCCCAGCAGCTTCGCGGCCAGGTCGAGGAGAACCTGCGCCAGCTCGGACGCGACCACCTCGACGTGGTGAACCTGCGCATCGTCGGCACCGATTCCATCGCCGACCGCTTCGGCGCGCTCGCCGAACTGCGCGACGCCGGACTCATCCGCCACCTGGGCCTGTCCAACGTCCGCCCCCACCACCTCGCCGAGGCTCAGGCCATCGCACCGGTGGTCTGCGTCCAGAACATGTACGGCATCGGCGCCTCGCCCGAACAGGAGGAGTTCCTGCGAGTTTGCGGTGAACAACGCATCGCGTTCGTGCCGTTCTACTCGATCGCCGGCAGCGGACGCACGGCCGGCGCGCCTGCCGACGACAGCAGCAGGCTCCACGCCGTCGCCCGCCTCCGCGGGATGAGCACAGCCCAGGTCCGGCTGGCGTGGACGCTGCACCGCGGCCCTCACGTCCTGGCCATTCCCGGCACCGGCGACCTCGGCCACCTCGCCCAGAACGTGGCGGCCGGCTCTCTGCGCCTTTCCGAGGACGAACTGGCCGTCCTGGACTCCCTCCACCACCCAACCGCATGACCAAGTCACCCTCATGACGTCGCGGTCCGCTTCCCCTGATCGGTCTGCCTGCCGCGCCCGTTGTCACCGCCCGGCCGATATCGCTGACCGCCTCGCAGAGGCGGCGGCTGAAGAAGTCGGCCCACGGCCACAGGGCCGAGCACCGGCTGCGGGTGCGCGCGCAGGTGGCGCTGCACGCGGCGCACGGACACTCCAACGCGCGCATCGCCGGGGAGGCGGGACTGCACCTGGAGACCGTGCGCCGCGGGCGGGGCCGGTTCTCCGAGGGCGCCTGCCTGGGCTCAAGGTCCGTCAACGCGGCGGCCGTCCGCGGACGTCCGCACCGCTGCAGGCGGCCCAGGTCAGGTCCAGGCGCTGACCTGCCGGCTGCCGCCCAGAACGGCGCTCCGCTGTTACGCCGGTCGTGCCCGGAGGCCGTGGCCCGGGGCATCAGCGCTCCTGCTGCGTGGCTGGCCGGCGTCCATCGCTCCATCGGCACGGTTACTTGTTCGCGCCCGCTCGGCTTCGGCTCGGGTACCCGCACTTCAGCTTGGCCCGCGCCACCACGGCCCTGAAGAACCTCCGCTCCCGGCTGCGGCCCTACGCCACCAGCAAGCCCGTCGAACACCTGCTGGCCCGCGCGGCCGACGCGGGGACGGTGACGCCGACACACCACCCCATGACCAGAGAAGGACACCGACGGCTATCTACAGCTGCCGTAACCGGGCAGAGCTGATCGACGGCTGCCTCACCGAGACCGGACTGATCATGTGTTCCGGATGATCGGCTGGCCCGCCACTGCGAGTTCAACCTCAGTACTCCGCGATGGCCCAACGCCTGCCGTCGGGCGACGTGATGAGGGCCCCGGGGGCGGGCTTCTCAAGCCGCGCAGATGCGTCGCCACGCATTTCCTTGATGCCTGCCGCCATTCCGATGGCCATGGCGTCGAATACCTCGACCGGAATCGGGTTCGGCTTTGTCTCCTCGGGAAATCCGACCCGGGAGAAGTCAATCTCCGATGCGACGCCGCCGACCAGTTCGGCGAATGCCTCCAAGGCGCTGCCCTCGTGCTCCATTACCTTTTTGGCCTCCCAGAAATAGGAGTCCTCGACCACGTTCATCTTGTAGAAGGAGATCAGGAAGTCCCGGAACAGCGCGAACTCATGCCGGTAGCGCGTCTCGAACTCCTGGAAGCACCGCTCCTCGTCGGCGATTCCGGCCAGTACGGCGTTGATGGACCGTGCCGCTTGGAGCGCGCTGTAGGTGGCCAGGTGGACTCCGGAGGAGAAGACCGGGTCGATGAAGCAGGCGGCGTCGCCGACCACGACCATGCCCGGGCACCACAGTGCGGTCCGGTCGTAGGAGTAGTCCCGGCGCACCCGTACCTTGTCGTACGGCTCCCGGCGGCACCGCTTCGCGTCACCGAGCAGGTCACGGACGATGGGGCACTCGTCGATCAGGCTGTGCAGCGCGGCCTCGGGGTCTCCCTGGATTGTGGCGGCCTCTTCGTGCCTCACCACCGCGCCGACGCTGGTGAGTTGGTCGGTCAGCGGGATGTACCAGAACCAGCCCCGGTCGAAGGCGGCCGCGAGGATGTTGCCGGAGTTGGGTTCGGGCATCCGTCCGCCGCCCTCGAAGTAGCCGAACGCTGCCACGTTGCGGAAGAACGGCGAGTACTCACGGCGGCCGCCCACTGCGTTGTGCAGCCGGCCTGTGTTGCCCGAGGCGTCGACCACGTATGTGGCGGTGGCCTCGTGCTCACCGTCGGCGTCGCAGTAGCGCACGCCGGTGACGCGTTCGCCGGAGCGGAGCACTTCGGTCACGCGCGCTCCCTGATGGACCTGGACGCCGACGCGTGCCGCGTTCTTCAACAGGATCTGATCGAACTTCGCGCGTTCCACCTGGTAGGCGAACGATCCGAACTCGGAGAGCCGCGGCGAGGAACTGAAGGCGAACGTCCACGGGTCCGGGCTGGCACCCCATCGGAACGTACCGCCCCGCTTGTGCGTGAATCCCGCCTTCTCGATGTCCTCGCTCACGCCGAGCAGCGGAAAGATACCGTGGATGGTGGACGGCAGTAGCGACTCGCCGATCTGGTACCGGGGGAAGGTCTCCTTCTCCAGAAGGAGCACCCTGTGGCCGTCCAGGGCGGTGAGGGTGGCCGCTGTACTCCCACCCGGACCGCCACCGACCACGACTACGTCAAAGTCAACGGTTGCCATGCTGATTGCCACTCCCATCGCCCTGTCCCATCACTGACAAATTTCGATCCCGAATCGCTTCGGGACACCACCGCCGCGCATGGCAGAGCTCATTTCCCTTTGCCGCAGAGCGATGGTCGTGCACGGGCAACTGCCCTTGGGTTCCAGTAACTGTCCGGCGTCGTCCACGAGCAACTCAGGGAAGACTCTTGATGTGTTGCGCGTTTTCGGCATGTTGCGTTTTCTCATGAGCCTCAGTGGAAGGGCTACCACGAGGCGAACGGCGAGTTCTTCGCCGAGCTCGACTCGCCCGGCGGCGCCTCGAAGCTCGGCCCGATTGAGCGTGACCACCCCTTCGTTGCCGGTCAGCCGCCCCGGGCCTGATGAGCCACTCGTGCCGCGTATATGAGCTCCCGTGCGCGTCCCAGGGGGGACCGCCTGCGACGGGTCATGGTGCCGGTTGGACGGTGCTTTCGGTGATAAGGGTGTGGGGGAAATCGAGGTAGGCCTTCCAGTAGATATCACCGTGGAGACGGAGCCCTTGGGTGGAGACGCTGGGGTGGTGCCAGTTGGTGTGGCGGAAGCCGGCGGCCGTGAGGGCGGTTTCGTGGGCGACGGTGGACCAGCGGTATCCGGTGAGGTCGAACTCGTGGCCGAGGATGTGGCCGTGGAGGGTGACGGGGGCGCCGTCGGCCGTGCTGGTGCAGGTCAGGTCGAAGCCGTAGGGGCGGTACCAGCCGGGCGTGGTGTTGAAGTCGGGGTTGAGGCAGGCTGCCACGAAACGGCCGTCGGGGCGCAGAGCACGGTATGCGGTCCGGCAGATGGCGGTGAGGTCGTCGTGGCTGGCGGCATAGGGGGTCAGGTAGACAGCGACGACGAGGTCGAAGGCGTGATCGGTCTGCGGGGCTGGGCCCTGGTGGGCAGCGTCGTGGTGCAGATAGGTCACGCCCAGGGGGGTTTGCTGTTCGAGGCGGCGGGCGTAGTCGAGCATGCCGTGGGAGCTGTCGACGCCAACCGCGCGGGCGGCTCCGAGCTGTTTGATGCGGCGTGTGTAGAGGCCGGAGCCGCAGCCCAGGTCGAGCACGGCCTGACCGTCGACGTCGCCGATGACGGCCAGGAGGCTGTGGGCCTCGATGTGCTCGCGGAACGGCAGTTGCTGAGCGGTGCGTTCGTAGGCTTCGGCGAGGGCGTCGAAGGGGCTGGCCACGGGGCCTCCTTGCCTATTTCACCAGGTGACGGGCAGCAGTGCGGGGCGGGTGAAGAGGATGTCCTCGTCCCAGGGGATGTCGTCGATGGCGATGGCCAGGGCCAGGGTGGGCAGGCGGGTGAAGAGCTCCCGCAGGGCAATGTTCAGGTAGAGGCGGGCAAGGCTGGAGCCGAGGCAGTAGTGGGCGCCGTGGCCGAAGGTCAGGGAGCCGTCGGTCTTACGGCCGGGGTCGAACTTGGCCGGCTTGGGGTAGGTTGCCGGGTCCCAGCACGCCGCCAGGAATGGGGTGATGACGGCCTGTCCGGCGCGGATGGTCTGGCCGTGCAGGATGACGTCCTGGGTGGCGACGCGGGGGTTGGAGAGGTAGCCGTTGTGGTGGTAGCGCAGCAGTTCCTCGATCGTGGCGGGCCAACGCTCGGGGTCGGTGGCCAAGCCGTGGCGGTGGCCCGGGTGGCGCAGCACGGTCACCACAAAGGTGCCGGTCGGGGAGATGAGCGGGTCGACGCCGGTGACCATGAGGTAGTCGATGGTGCCGATCAGCTCCTCCTCGCTGATGGTCCCCTCTCTGCGGGCGGCTAGCAGGGCACCGATGGGGTGCTCGGCCGTGACCGTGCCGTCGTGGGTGTCGACCACGGTGCGGGCCAGGGCGCTGATCTGCGCGGTAGCGTCCGCGATGGTGGCACCGTCGGCGGTCTGGGAGGTCTGGGTGCGGAAGCACTCCAGGTAGCGGGACCGCAGTTCCAGGGGGATGCGCAGTATGTCGCAATTGAAACGCAGAGCCAGCGGCTCGGCGAAGCCGGTCATCAGATCCACCGGGTTGGGCCCTGCGGCCAACTCGTCCAGCAGGCCGCGGGCCAGCCTGCGGATCACCTCCGCATAGCGGGTGACGGCGCTCCGTGTGTAGTAGGGGGCCAGGATGGTGCGGATGCGGGTGTGGTCGGGCGGGTCGAGGTTGAAGATGCCGCCGGGGACACTGTTGAAGTCCTCGCCCGCGATGCGGGGGGCGCCGGGGTAGGTGAGGTTGCGTGTGAAGCGGCGGTGGTCGCTGGCGATGGCGCAGATTTCCTCGCGGCGGGTCAGCAGCCACATGACCTCACCAGAAGGCATGCGCACCGGGCAGACGGGACGGTCTCTGCGCAGCGTGGCATACAGCGCCGGGGGCGTGCCGTGCGGACCGGGGGGAAAGGGCCAGTCGAGGACGTCACCGGACATCGTCATCGGAACTCTCCTGGTGCTGCGGGACTGTCTCCAGGGTGACCTGGACGAAGCCGTGGCGATGGGCCGGGATGAGCTGGGGCACCCGGCCGTCGAAGAGGGCAAATTGCAAGGGCCAGGGTCTGGGGTAGCAGAAGACCGCACTGTCAGCGCCGACGATGCCCGCGGCATCCAGAAGGTAGGGCACCTCGGCCAGCACATAGTCGAGGTTGCGGGCCATGGCGTCGGCGCTGGGGGCGCGGCCGGTTGCCGTGCGGAGATAGGCGCGGACAGTCTGTTCGCACAGGTCGCGAAAGAGGGCCGAGTGGTGGAAGGCATCGGCGCCGGCACGGTACAGCGCCCGGTAATGCGGATCGGCGGCCTTGCTCGTCCAAGTGTGGACCCGCGGCTCGCGGCCCACCCGGGCAAACGCCGTCTTGGCCGCCCCGCGCAGGGTCCTGACCGAGTGCAGCGTGCGGCGGACCGCGGCACGCGGCTCCATCCCGCCAGCGATCGGCCCGAACGCCGCCTCGAAACCCGGCAGCATCACCTCCACATGCTCGAACCGCGCATCGGCCCAGGCCACCAAAGACCGGATGGCCTGCGGGGTGAAGAAGGAATTGAACGGGGACAGCCCCAGCACCGCACAGTGGCGCTGCTCCAGCACCCGACGGCACCGTTCCCGGTGCACCCGGACACGGACAACCGACTGCGGCACCGCCCGGTCCACGGCGAGAGAGCGCGCAGCAGGTGTGGAGGAGAGGGCGGAGGGTGTGTCGACGTCGAGATCATGGTCAGGACACACGGAACTCCCAAACGAGCGGTCGAGTAACAGCAGCGAGAACTCCGCCGCCCCCTCAGGTTCAGCCAGTGCCATCGCCCCGGAAGACTATTTATCCATCCTTCACACTATTGAGGGGAAAAGGTTTAGATGAGCAAATTGGGCACGCTCAAGAACCGACCGATTGAGGAGCGAGATCGACAAGCGGCGGCGCGCGGTCGGATCGACGCCGGATCATGCCCATGAAACGGCGTCAGAAAGTCGATGTGCTCAACAACTTGAGGAGCACCCTTTTCTGTACGATCTGGCGGTGCAGCCACCCAGGACGACGACACCGCCGATCTCCTCGCACCCGTTCCGGCCGCACGGACCGGCGGCCTCGTGGGATACGCACGCATGTCCACCAAGGGACAGTTACTCGACCGACAGATCCACGCACTCACCGAAGCAGGGTGCATCCGGATCTTCGCCGACAAGCAGTCCGGCAAGAACGCCGAACGCGAGGAACTGTGGAAGGCCCTCGACTACCTCCGCGAAGGTGACACCCTCGTCGTCCCGTCGATGGACCGGCTCGGCCGCTCCATCCAGGACCTCATCGCCATAGTGTCCGGCCTGCGCAAGCCAGCATCGGCTTCACCTCGCTGCACGAGGCGCTCGACACCACCACGCCCGGCGGGCGCCTGGTCTTCCACGTCTTCGCGGCTCTGGCGGAGTTCATCCGCGAACTCATCGTACAGGGCACCAACGAGGGCCTGGACGCCGCCCGCGCCCGCGGCGCCCGACTCGGCCGCCCGCCGGCCATGACCGACGAACAGGTACGTCACGCCCGCGACCTGCTCGCCCGCCCGGTGCCCCTGTCCCATCCACCGGGGCAACGATTCGAGCAACTGACAGGCTCTAACCGCTGTGCCGATGTGGAGGCCGAACCCGTACACAAGGGGCCTAGGATCCAGTAGTCGCATACGAGTTCCTGCGGCCTGACGTCCAAGATTCCTGACTTCAGACGCTAGAGCTGGTGAATCGCTTGGCAGTCGCGCGAGTTGACGGCCAGCAGTCCGCTTCACCCTGATCGTTCTTTGCCTGTTCATGGCACACCTGTGGGTGAGAAGCACGTGTGCTCGAGCAATTGCGGCAACCGGACGGGGGACGGGCATGGTGTCGTGGGAAGAGGAATGGATCCAGCTCAAGGCAGACGCACTTGCCCGGCAACAGCAGTCGGCGCACATGCAACTGAACCAGGCGGTGCCTGACGGAGGCGGTGGCGCGTCCACTGGTTCGGGTGGCTACGGAGACGGTTCTCCGTGAGTGCGGACTCCATCGACGGAAGCTCGCATCTGCTGGTGGAGATCGCCGGAGTCCTGTACGAGGGGGGGATGGACGGCAAGAACGCGACCATGTGCCGTGCCCCTCGGTCTCATCCCGACGTTGCCTCGAACGTCGAGACCTTTGCCCGCTACGCCAAGGACCAGTACACCGACGCGGTCGTGCGCTGGCAGCGTTGTCCAGCAAGCTCAAGTCGGCGAACAACACATACGCACAGTACGACGACGCGGTGCGCAGGCAGTTGAACCCCGTCTTGGTGTCGGGACGCTACATCGAAGCCGGGGACCGTTGATCTGCTGTGACCTACCGCAAGGACGCCGAGTTCCTGGAGGACGCCAACCCGGCGCTCATCGGCCTCAGCGCCGCCGAGTTCACGCGTCTACACAAGTTGATCGACACTGCAGACGACGCCTTTCGCAAGGCGGTCAAAGGGGACTGGCAGAGCGAGGCGCGCGAGCTCTACGCCAAACGCTTGAGCGAGGCGAAGGACCTCACCGATGCTCTCTCGCGCGCCTTCCGCAAGGTGGCAGATGCTCTCACCTCCTACGCTGAGGCGGTCACCACGGCCAAGAGCCACTACAAGAGCGGCAAGCACACAGAGACGAAACCGTCGGAGGTGATGCCCAAGGAAGCCACGGCCATCACCCCGACCGCGCGCCGCCGGGCCCCTGCGGCAGTGGGAGGATCCGCGGGACAGCACCGGCGTGCTGGACTGGTTCGCGGAACTCACCGTCGACGTCGACGTCGACGCGATCCGAGAGGACGCCGAGCGCTACTACCACCAGACCAAGGACCACTACGGCGACGCCTTGCGCGTGGAGTCCGAGGCGCGCGAAAACTGCATCGCCGAGGTCAAGGCGGCCTACCGGTCCCTGCCCGACTTCAAGAGCCCCATTGCAGATCCGGGACAGTTCCTGAAGAACCTGGGGCCGTTGCAGGCCGAGGCTCGGCAGACGAACGACAACCCTTATGCCCAGCTTCCGGGAGCGGGCCCGAAGATGGACGACATTCCGACCACGGGCCGGAATGTCGTGGCCAACGAAATCCTCTCGCGGACCGAGACCCATATCGACGGGCTGCCCGAGGCCCAGGGGAACAACTACTGGTTGTGGTCAAACTCGGACGACGGTCGACGGGAGTACATCTCTGCCAACAGGGAGCTCATCAAGGCCGCAAAGGATGCGGGCCTGCCGCCTGAGATGGTTGCCGGCATCGCCTGGCAGGAGGTCGAGGGCGACCCTGGCTGGATTGACGACGCGGGTTACGAAGGGCGAAAGCTACTGCCCGGCCTGGAGGATCCCGATAAAACGTCGATGGGTCCGCTGTCCGTCCAGGTCCGCCGCGCTGCCGAGGTGCTCGGCTACGACCCGCATCACCTGACCGACATACAACGAGACCAGGTCGTGAGCGCGATCAAGGACCCTGCGAAGAACATCTTCATCGCCTCGGAATACCTGGCCCAGCTGAAGGCCGAGAGCGGGTTCGCCGACGTACCACCGGAACAGATGCAGGAACTGGCCGCCCGCTGCAACGGCGGCCCCTCCTACCAGGACCCGAACGCCCAGGGATACGGTCGGGGCCTCGACCGGAAGCTGGACGACGCGAAGGAGGTACTGGGGTGAGCCCAGGTGTGGGATCGGCGACCGATCTTCGTCAGAGCCGACGACCGAGGTCCTTCGGCTGGGTCGGTAGTGGCCTGTGCGCCGTTGTTCTGGCTCTAGGAGCGCTGGTGACGGGCTATGTCGTGCTCACGGGCTACGTGGTCGAGCCGGATGGCTCCTGGGACCAGCAGGCCGTTACCAACTCCGGCATCGCGTCCAGCATCGGCCTTGCCTTCTCCGCTGTGATGGCGCTGCTGACGTGGGTGTTCGTCAAGGCGGAGTGGCTGCACAAGTGGTGGTACGCCATCCCAGTGGTGTTGGCTGTCGCTGCGCGGCTTCGGCTGACCCTGCTGGCACCCGAGCTCTGACCACTCCCCAAGAACTCCTGACGAAATGATCTCTGAGGTGGTTGGGTCACTCCGCAGCTGGTGATCTGGGGGTGCGGGGTGGCGCGGCTGGAGCCGTGGGAAGTTGACGACGAGCTGTGGGCGGTGATCGAGCCGCTGTTGCCGAAGGTGGAGCGTCGGGCCCGGCATGCCGGGCGCAAGCGGCATCCGGACCGGTTGGTGTTCCAGGACATCCTGTTCGTGCTGCACACCGGGATCGCCTGGGAACACCTACCGCAGGAGCTCGGCTTCGGCTCGGGTATGACCTGTCGGCGCCACCTGGCCGCGTGGACCGAGGCCGGGGTATGGCGCCGACTGCACGTGGTTCTCCTGGCCAAGCTCCGCAGCGCGAACGCCCTGGACTTCTGCCGGGCGAGGGTCGACGGCTCTCGTATCCGAGCGTTGAAGGGGAGCCAAGACCGGACGAAGCCCTGTCGACCGGGGCAGGACGGGCAGCAAGCACCACCTGATCACCGATGCCACCGGCATCCCACTCGCCGTTAACCTGACCGGCGGCAACCATAACGACGTCACCCAGCTCATCCCGCTTCTGCACCCTGTGCCGCCGGTGCGGGGCAACCGCGGCCGGCCTCGGCGCCGCCCGGACGTGCTACTGGCCGACCGCAGCTACGACCACGACAAGTACCGCCGTCTCGTCTGGGATCTCGGCGTGAAACCGCTGATCGCCTGCCGCGGCACCGAGCACGGCTTCGGCTTGGGCACCCGACGCTGGGTCGTGGAGCGCGCGTTCGCCCACCTGCACTGGTCCCGCCGCCTGCGGATCCGCTGGGAGATCCGCGACGACATCCACGAAGCCCTCCTCGCTTTGGAGTGCAGCATCATCTGCTGGCGCCGGCTCAAGAACCACCATGCGTGAGGCCAAGCGACAGCGGCTGCCTACAGCGAGACCTTCCGCTCGTCGGCCTTGAGGCCGCGGAGTGTTCAAAGTCCGTACAGAGCCATCAACGGTTTGACGACCATCCACTCGCCAGGACGGTAGTCATCCGCGCGCACCAGCCTCTCTGCAAGATCGGGGCGCTGTCGCCGCACGTAGGCACGGGCCTTGAGCGCATGGGCTGGCTGGGAGGCGATCTTGATGTGATCCACGTCTTCAAGCAGTGGGATCACGTTCGTGACGTTCTCCCACGTCGTCGTGCTCTGGTCTTCGAGGAGCACCGTGCCGTCGAACTCAAGCACCGACTTCGCATAGTCAGCCATCAGCTGGGCCTCTGTGGCGCCGCTGCTGGTCGCACCGCCGCTGAAGATCACGCAGGTCCCGTGCACACCGTCAACGGTGATGGAGCGGATTCCAGCACGGACTCGCCACCGGGATCACGTTCGGCATCGCTTGGGGATTCCGGTACCCCAACACCACCACGGCCGCGGAGGCGCCCCCGCTACTCCCCACGAGCGCTCGAGACCAGCGCCAGTTCAACCACTCGTCCCAGGCCAGGGCTGCAACCCCAGCTATCGCCAGTCCAGTCCTTCGCCGCATGCGGCGACTCTAGGACACCTCGGTATGGGCCACGAAGGACCCAGCCACGCTGCACACGACGCATTCCGTCAGGAGTTCCAGGGCCGGCGCCGCGCCTGGACTGAAGGTACGGCTCCGGACCGGTGAACACGAGGACACGGAACCCGGCGACCTTCTGCTCGAACAGCATGAGCCTTGTCCCGGCTGGTGGCAGCGTTGTCACGGATCGGGCCGGCATCGGCTCGACCGGCGGTGAGAGGTGCACTCTTTCTCTCCTACGCCTTTCGCACCCGGCCCGCCCTCCCGCCGCGCTGCCCCGGCTGACCAGCAGCGCAGGACTACGCGCGGGAGGTGGTCGGTCGGCCCGGCCTCGGCGGAGCACGGGCGCGGGAAGTCTCGGGCCATCCCGGCGGCTCACGAGGTTTCCAGCGGCGGCACGGTACGCACCGCCGCTGACACACCTGCCACGGACCCCGCGGCCCGGCCAGGGCCCCGGTCACAGCAGTCGGTCGCCGGCCTGTCAGATCCCGCACCTAGGCTGGCTGTCGCAGAGATCGATCAAGGAGCAGGGCAGTGCGAATAGAGCGTCACCAGGTGGGCGGGGCCGCCGTGTCGGCAGCACGCGAGGACTTCACGAACCGCATCGGGGGGCAGGTGCGATCCATGTCGAGGGGCGGCCGGATGGCCACCTACGAATGGCAGTCGATCGCAGACGAGTTCCTCGACTACCTGGGCGCCCTCTCCGTCGAGACACCCGACCTCGACACCCCGGAGGCCAAGGCAGCCCTCAAGGACGCATCCGAAGCAGCGGCCGGCGCCGTCGCCTACGCCGCCTACCACCCGCACTGCAGCTTCCAGGTCTTCCTGGAGTACGTGAACTTCGGCATGAGCTACGACCCCGGTGAGGATGCCCCCGAGGAGAGCGTCACGCCCGGGGAGTGGATCGATGCTCTCTGCCTGGCGGTCCTCAGGGACAAGGCCAAGTGGCACGGTGAGGCTTTTCACTTCGCCCGGGAGAAGTTCGCCGAGAAGGCGCAGGGGACGCCCATCGGGGAGGTCGCCACCGGATTGACGGCCGTGGTCCTGGACGACACCGGCGACGACGAGGAGTACCCGCCCAGCGCGCAGGCCAAGCTCACTGCCGTCGACGCGGCCCTGGACCGCGTCCGAACCCGCGCCCGGGAGACCGGCGAGCCGCTCCTGGACCGGACGGACAGTGCGGCGCTGCTCACGCTGCGCGCCCTGGCCGCCGAGGACCGGGCGGCCTTCGATGCCGCTCTGGCCGACCTCCTGGCCAGGCACGCCACCCTGCACGGCCCCGCGGCCTCCCCGAGCAGCCTTCTCCCGCTTGTCCCCATCGCCCTCGCCGCGCTCGCGTACCGGACCCTGGGCTGGGCCCCGGCTGTCCGCACCGACTACCTCCCGCACGCGCTGATCACCGGCTTCGAGGCCCGAGGCCCCCGGGTCGGCGGGTTCGGCCGGAACCGGCGCCCGGACGCGGTCGCCGCACTCGCCGCGGGCACGCTGGTGGTGAAACGGCCGATCTGCGAGCGGACGGTGAACTCGCAGACCGAGGCCATGTACGACGAACACATCCAGAAGGCGTTCACGCCTGTAGACGGAGGCCCCCTAGCCGTCTGGCGGCTCGGCAGGGTCCTCGGTGATCAGGAGCGTCTCTTCAAGTGGCGTGCGGGGGACTCCTCGGTCACGGACGCCCTGCTCGAGAATCTCCGGCTGGCCTCCCAGATGGGGGCGGCCCTCTTCCGTATCGCCCTCGCGGAACCAGGCACCGAAGCCGAGGTGACCATCGCTGGCCGCACGTTGCGCTACCCGGCCGCGCGGGGCGAGGAGGCCGGCGCCGGCAACTGGCAGACGGCCACCGCCCTCGCCCTCATCACCGGCGCACGCGAGGACCTCGCCCCGCTGGTCCTCACCGGCCCCGCCTTCGCCCGCCCGGACGGCTCCGCCTTCAGCGCGTACCGCGAAGCCCTCCACGCCTACCTCAAGGGCACCGATCCCGAACCGGCCGCGCAGCGGGCGCTGGAGCAGGCCGAGAAAGCCAAGGACTGGGGCTTCGCCATGCCGCCGGCCGTACTGCTGTCACAACTCGTGGAGGGTGACGAAGAGAGCTTCAACCTGGCCCTGGCCGACGCGCTCGAGGCCCACCGTGACTACTACCAGGTCGCCGACCGCGCCGACGATCCGGATGCTTCCGTCAACCTCGACATCCTCGCCCTGGCCTGCCACGGCCGCCGCCGCGGCTGGGCCATCCGCGTCGAGTCCCCTTACCTTCCGCAGGATCTCCTTCAGGCCGCCGAACCCTTCTGAAGGGGCCGGGGCCGCAGCGGGATGCCCCTGCCGGCCCCAGGCCGAGGGCGGACCGGCGTTTGCATCTGCCCAGGCAACTGGTGACATCACAAGGCCGGCCTCCGGGACGCAGTACGTCCCCTCATCTCAGGCTCATGAAGCCGGGAGCGGGAAGCTGCAACGCCCGCTCCGTTGCCGGCCGTGGGACGGAGCCGGCGCCCCGCCACCGCCCTGCGTAAGGTCGGCCGCGACGGCGTCATGACCACCGGTACGGCGTGGCATTGCCGCTCTACCGCTCGGCGGTGCCGTCCCCACCGTCAACCTCGTAGATCCGCCCTTGAAGTCGTTCACCGGCCCAGTCCAGGTCGACGCCCAGGTCGAACCAGTGCCGGTCCTTGCGGACTCCGGGTGGTGAGAGGTTCACCGCCGCCCAGGAGAACACCCCCAGGAGTATGGAACGCCCGTGCTGCGCTGTGCGCACGGACAACGCAAACGGCGCGGCGAGTGCCGCCCGGGTGACCAGCATGAGCTGTTCGTCCTCGGAATCTCGACGCCCACCGGTGAGAAACCGGGGTGTTTCAAGGATCTTGACCCACTCGACCACTGCGTCTGCCACCTGGGCGCGCAAGGACTCTTCGATGCCCTTGCGGACGGCGGTCGCGGGATCATCGCCGAGCCAGCCAAGCCAGTGATCAGGGTCAGTGAGCTTTCCGAAGTCGTCCTGTGGCACCCCGTGACGGGGATTCTCCTGGTACTCACCGGTCAGTTTCCCGCTGCTGTCCACCAACCAGGCGCCGCGGATCGCCTCGGGAGGTACGTAGCCGTTCGGGTCGTCGATATACGTCGGGTCGATCTCGGCGACGCTGCCACCGGGATTCTCAGCAGCCGCAGCCCGTAGCGCCGGCTCGTTCGGTATTCCCTTACGTCGGCTTCGCGAGCCAAAACGCCCCACGTTCCCACCCCCACCGTTGTCCGCCCAGTTGACTGCGATTGTGCCGCACCGGTCAGGACCGCATGAGGGGGGCGTGCGTGACGGCGACGGGTGGGTGGGAGTCTCGGCGAGCAGGTCTGTCCCACCCCGAGGAAAGCGGTCAGCCAACACCCCACCAGGTCACGACAGCCAGAAAGAGTGGGACAGGACACGCCGGCGCAGTCAGCGACAGCCGACGTCCGGCCGGCGTCATGGACCCCGCCCCATGCCTAGCTCAACGGCCAACGACCATGTAGGACACGGTCTCAGTCGGTTGATCCCGCGCTCGACCGCATGGCGCTCGCGGTATTCAGCTCTCCCTGACCCACTGCATGGGCCGCCGTCTCACCGGGCGAGAGCACCGTCTCCTGGCACAACCCGACGCCCCGGCAGAACGCAGATGTCCTCTCAGATCAATTCGATCGTGTCGCCGAGTCGTGCACGTCCGGAGTGCGTGATCGTGGCCAGGGCGTCCAGTCTCATGTCGTGGGCCCGCGCGATGGCTTGGAGGATCAGCGGGGAGTGCGGCAGGTCCTGCTGGGCCTCGTTGGTCATCACGCATCGCTCGCTGGAGCGCTCGAACCTGATGCGCAGGGCGTCGCCTATCCGGGCGGTGCTGCCGAGCCACTCGTCCTCCACGAACGGAGGTGTGCCCGGCGGTGTCCGCACCAGCAGGTTCGGCCGGAACCGGCGTTCATCGACCGGCACGCCCGGAACGGCCGCGCGGACCCAGTCGAGTGTGGCAGTGGTCAGGAGGCTCAGCGGAAGCTGGTCGAAGTGCGAGACCGTGCCCTCGCGAGCCACTTCGACGTCGTTCCGGTCCAGGTAGCGCCGCACGTAGTCGGTGGGATCGGCTACCGGGACGCTGTCCGGGCCCAGCAATTCGGGCACCTCCGTGACCACTCCTCCGGGGTACCGGGACCGCAGCCGCATCAGCCCCGGCATCCGCCGGAACCGGCGCGTGGTCTTGCCCGAACCGAACTTCCCCTCGGTGTCCCGCACCGCGTAGAGCCTGTCGCCGGCGAGGCCCCGGGCATCGATGGCGACCGCGCTCAACAGCTCACCGCCGGTGGACTTGATGGGATACCGCCTTCAGGGGTTGTGGTCAGTTGGCTTCCGGGTCGGCCGTGCCCCGACGCCGAAGCGACCGCATCCCCGGTCACATGCCGTGGAGGGGATGACGGTGGTGGGGATACGGGAGCGTGAGGACGCGGGCACACCGTCGGTGCTGGCGGCGGTGTGCTCCCCGTGGGCGGAACGGCTTCCGTCGCCGGTCAGTAGGGTCCGCGGCGGTGCGGTAGCGACCCTGACCGTCGAAGGTGGACTCTCCGACCCAGCTGGCGCTGAGGTGCAGCCCATCGATCGTGACGCTCCCATTTCACGGTCCGCGTGACTTGCACTGACGCGGCGGCTGGCTTCCGGAAGGTGCCGAACAACTGACTGATGCTGAACGAGCGGCGGCACAGACGATAGGGGTCACGACTGAGAAAGCTCAAGAATCCTGCCCGAATCCGGGCAGGGTCTGGGGTAATAGTGCGGCGGTATGTGCTGTCCCTGCCCCGGGACCTCGATTGTCGCTCGCCACTCGGGGAGCCGAGCGGCCAGTGGTTCAACTGGCTGTGGGGCGCTGCGCGATAAATCCTGCCAGGCCGGTCACGCCCTTCCCGCCTGGGATGTGTGCTGAGTAGCAGGCGGCTGTGTCGGTTGCCCGACGCCCCGCTCGCCGCGCTGGCGTCTCGTCCTCGACGCCGTGTGCTGCGGGCACCCGCCGACGCCGCCGTCGCCCTGCTCCGGGCCGAGGGGAACGACATCAAGGACGAGGAGGTCCCCCGTCTCTCCCCGCTCAAGGACCGGCGCGTCAACTTCCTGGGCCGTTACCTGTTCAGCATCGAGGCCGGGGGGCCTGGCCGGGGCCTGAGCCCTTTCCGCGACCCCGACGCCACTGAAGGCGCAGGGACTGTTTCACGAAAAGGTCAGCGGCAGGCCCACCAGTGCGGCAAGCGCGACGACACCCACCGCCAGCCAGGCGACGTCCTCCCCGACATGTCCTGGTGCAGGCGGCGGGCCGCCGGCACCGCCGCGCCCGGGCGCAGCAGGGTCTGGAGGGCGGCGGACGAGTGCGGCGGCCAGACCGCCAGGCAGGCAACGACACCGGCGAGGGCGCCGGACAGCATGGCGAGGCCGACATCCGAGGCGGTCCAGTCGGTGCGAAGGCATACGGCGGGGAGTAGCGGCGCGGAGCCGGAGAGGACCTGTGCGACGTAGGCGGTGCGGTCGGTGAAGGCGAGCGCCGCATGCCCGCGCGCAGCACCGCGGCGCCCGTCAGGGCGGAGACGAGCACGAACAGCGCGGGCATCCACGGGTGGCCGACGACCGTGAGGGCGTCCTTGGTCACGGCCTTGCCCAGCCGGTCGCGAAGGGGTCCTGTCGTACGGCGCAAAAGGTGCATCCGCAATCCGGGGCACTGTGATCACCGTGTGCGGCGAATGGACCTGCAGACCTGTCCTGAACTGGCACAGTCCGCCTCCGGCGTCCGGTGGGCGGCCAGCCGCTGCATCTGGACCTGTCGGGCGTGTCCTTCATGGACTCCAGCGGGCTGCACCTCCTGGTGCACCTGCGCCGACGTCTGCAGGCCGAAGGCGCCGTCCTTGCCGTCACCGGGCTGCGGTCCCAGCCCGCGTGTTCCTCCCGCTCGGGATCGCCGGCAGGTAGGCGTTCGATGTCCGCTACGAGATCGTCGATCTGCTGATGCTCTTCCTCGACCACGGTCCGTCAGTTCTTCGCCGTCCGGGACCGAGGCTCGTACGGCGGGTCACAGCACCGTCTCTTCCGCGAAGGCATGGCTGAAGACCAGCTGCACCACCTGCTTCAGGGCCCGTTCCCGCTGGTGGAGGTAGTCGAGGGTCGGGCTGCGGTCGCGCCCGACAAGTCGGCCGCTCCCTAGATCACGACGACGGACGACATCATCGACCAGCGCGACGAGCAGGACGCCGGCAAGGAGTCCACTCACGGTGCGAAGAGCTGGGACATGGGCGAAGCCCTGGACGCAGCCGGGGTCCGTCCCGAGGACGTCCAGGAGGAGTAGCGACCGGGCTGCCTGCCATGGCGGCCGGCCGTTGGTACAGGGCATCCCGCCGGTCCGGTCGCGTCGCGGCCGACGGCGGCGCAGGCCGGGCAAGCTCCACCGCGACAAGGGCTGCGACTACGACCACCTTCGGCGATGGATACGCGGCCGCGGCATCACACCACACATCGCACGCACCATGGCCTGGCTCTCGGGATGCCGACGCCTGCACCGCCGCTACGAGCGCCAAGCCAGTCACTTCCTGGCCTTCACCAGCATCGCCTGCACCCTCATCTGCTACCGAGGACTCGCCAATCGAGAAGGCTTGTTACGAGTTGGTGCGTGATAGCGGGTTGAGGCATTGTGCCTGGCCGGTGGCATGATCCGTCTGTGGCGATCATGGTCAATCGGGCGGTGTCGGCGCATCGGCTGTTCACGGGGATCTCTCGACGTCATCTCGCGCGTCTGGTCGAAGAGTTGGCGGTGCCGTGGCAAGCCGGGGTCGAGGGCCGTCGCCATGCTGCACGAGGTGGGGCCAGGAAGCGGGCCGCGGGAGCCGGCGCCCGCCACCAGCTGGTCTTCGTCGACCGGCTGGTGGCCACGCTGATCCATCTGCGGCACGACCTGCCGCACTCGGTACTGGGGCTGCTGTTCGGTGTCGACCGCTCCACCATCACCCGTGCGATCGCAGAGATACGTACGCTTCTGGCCGAGCGGGGGTGCGCGGTCCCCGACCGTCCCGGCCTGCGGTTACGGACCATGGCCGACGTGTTCGCCTACGCCCAGGCCGAAGGCATCGAGCTGCGGCTGGATGCCACCGAGATCCAGGTCCGCCGACCACCGGCCGGCCGCGGCGGACGGCGCACATTCGTTTCCGGGAAGAAGAAACAGAACACCATGAAGGCCACCGTCATCGCTGACTGGCGGGGCCGCACGTTATGGACCGACACCCTGCGGCCTGGTCGTATGCACGATGCCACGGCTGCACGCAACGAGGGCATCGCCGTCTGCTTCCAGCACTTCCCCGACGTCGAGGTCCTTCTGGACGGCGGCTACCTCGGCCTGAGCCGCGACCACCGCGGGCAAGCGATCACACCGCCAAGAAAACCGCGTCCTGGAGCACTGCCCGGCAGAGTCCAGCAGTGGGAACGCGACCGCCACGGACACTCCTCCGACCGCATCACCGTCGAACACGCCCTCGCCGACCACAAACGCTGGAAGCGACTGACGAGCTGGGCCCACCGCCGCGACCACCTGCCCGACACCTACCGAGCCATCGCCGGCCTCGTCTCCGACCGCACCACCACCTGAAAACCGGCCACGACCAGGCCAAACACGGCTCGCCCGCTATCACGCACCAACTCGTTAGAGCTTCCCGCCGATCTCGCACGCGCGGCACGGGGGCTGGCCGCAGGTGCACTGCATGAGGGCGTCGACGACCCCGCGGTCGTGGTAGAGGCACTCGTCCTTGCAGGTGTGCCGCGGAATGAACCCCGCGGGGATCTCGCCGGGCCACGGCTCGTGGCCGTCCCTGCAGCGGGCGAACCGCTCGGGATCGGTGGAGTGCAGGTCGTGCATCTTCGACCGCGCCTCGTCCTCCAGCTGCCGCACGCGCTCCGCCAGGCTCTTGAGATCGGCGGCGATGCCGGCGTAGTGGTCGGTGCCGGTCCTCACGTGTGCGGCCCGCAGCGCCATCGCGGCGTTGCCGAGAAACCTGCTCGCGTCCTGGAGGTCGGTCACGTGATGCATCTGAATGCCGTTCACGCCACGGACCCATACGGCGTCCATGCTGCTCACTGATCCACCTCCGAGAAGGGAAAACCTTATTTAAGGACATTAAAGACCCGGGTTGCGCCAGTCCAGGGCTTGGAGGGTGAGTCGGCTCACAGGAAGTGTGGGTGAGATGGATCTTCCTCCGTTCATCATCCACTTGACACGGAGATTTACGAGACGTCTCCTGGAAAGGACAAAGGAACGCGTCGGAGGCTGCTGATGGCAACCTACGAATATCGATGCATCCGCTGCGGAACTTTCGATGTGAAGTTGCCGATCGGCGCGGCACCCAAGTCCTCGGGCTGTCCCGATTGCGGGGGCGCCGCACGGCGTGTGTATTCGGCCCCCTCTCTCGCGCGGACCTCGAAGGAGGTCGCCGCCGTCTATGCCCGCGAGGAGCAGTCCCGTGAGGCCCCGGAGGTGGTCTCCGAAGTGCCGCCCGGCAGGAGAGTGCGCAGGCAATCGCACCCCGCGCCCTCCGAGTTGCCGCGCCCCTGAAGGACTTGGGAGGTGCGTCCTGTGGCGAACGTGGGACTGCTCTTCGTCGGTGCGGTGCTCTTCCTGAACGGACTGCTCCTCCTCAAGAAGGTCGATCCCCGCTCGGCAGCGGTTTTCAACCTTTTCGTCGGTGCACTCCAGGTGCTGACGCCGACGTACCTCATCTTTGCCGCCGACAGCGACCCCAAGAAGATTTTGGCGGCGTCCGGGATTTATCTCTTCGGATTCACCTACCTCTATGTGGGAATCTGTCTCCTGGCCGGTATAGAAACCGATGGTGTCGGCTATTATTCGCTCTTTGTGGCAGTCGCCGCCCTGGGGTATTCGTTCGTCAATTTCCACCTTGTCAAGGACAACCCGTTCGGGGTGATCTGGCTCTACTGGGCGTTCCTGTGGTTCCTGTTCTTCCTGCTGCTCGGCCTCAAGTTGGACAGGCTCGGCAGCTACGTCGGCTGGGTCACGGCGATCGAGGGCTGGGTCACCGGCGTGATCCCCGCCGCTCTGCTGCTCTCCGGCTACTGGAAACACCCCGACGAGACCGCCATCGCACTGGGCGTCTTCGCCGTCGTCGTCTTCGCGGCGCTGTGGCCGCTCACCCGTGCATCGCGGCAACCGGCGCCCGCCACCACGACGCCGGCCGGCCCGGGTGCATCCGTGTGACCGATTCAGAAGGACCAAGGAAGCCGTCATGCCCGAAGTCAAGTTCACTGTGGACCAGAGCAAGTCCATGCGCGATCAGACCGTCCCGGGACACAACAGGTGGCATCCGGATGTTCCGGTCGCCGCCATGGTCCGCCCGGGGGACGAGTTCCGCCTCGAATGCCGCGAATGGACCGACGCGCAGATAGGCAACAACGACTCCGCCAACGACGTACGCGATGTCGACCTGAAGGCCACGCACATGCTGAGCGGGCCGATAGGCGTCGAAGGCGCGGAGCCGGGCGACCTGCTCGTCGTGGACATCCTCGACCTGGGGCCCGTACCGCAGCAGGTCGGGGACGCACCCGGTCAGGGCTGGGGATACACCGGCGTCTTCGCCAAGGCCAACGGCGGAGGATTCCTGACCGACTACTTCCCGGACGCCTACAAGGCGATCTGGGACTTCCACGGTCAGCAGGCGGTGTCCAGGCACCTGCCTGGTGTCCGCTTCACCGGCATCACCCACCCCGGTCTCTTCGGCACCGCCCCCTCCGCGGACCTACTGGCGAGCTGGAACAGGCGCGAGCAGGCGCTGATCGACACCGACCCCGACCGGATCCCCCCGCTGGGGCTCGCGCCCGATGCCGACGGGGGACTCGCGGGAAAGGCGACCGGATCCGATGCCCAGCGCATCCTCGAGGAAGGAGCACGCACCGTTCCCGCACGGGAGAACGGCGGCAACCACGACATCAAGAACTTCACGCGCGGTGCCCGGGTCTTCTACCCCGTACACGTCAACGACGCCAAGCTGTCGGGCGGTGACCTGCACTTCAGCCAGGGAGACGGGGAAATCACCTTCTGCGGCGCCATCGAGATGGGCGGCTACATCGACTTCCACGTCGACCTGATCAAGGGCGGCATGGAGAAGTACGGCATCAACACCAACCCCGTCTTCATGCCGGGCAACGTCGAGCCGCGGTACTCGGAGTTCATGTCCTTCATCGGGATCTCCGTGGACCACGACACCGACACCAATTACTACATGGACGCGACGGTTGCCTTCCGCCGCGCCTGCCTCAACGCCGTCGAGTACCTGAAGAGGTTCGGTTACTCAGGAGAGCAGGCCTACCTGATCCTCGGCGCCGCCCCCATCGAGGGACGCATCAGCGGGATCGTGGACATTCCCAACGCCTGCTGCTCGCTGTACCTCCCCACCGCCATCTTCGATTTCGACGTCCGGCCCACCTCCGCCGGCCCCACGACGGCCGACCGCGGCCAGTGCGCGGTCTCCACGGCCTGACCGGACACCGGCGCCCGGCCGGACGCCGACCGCAGGAGTTCAGCGGCTGGTACTCCCAGCCGCCATTCCTGGCCATAGGCCGAGTCCGCGGTGTGAGTCTTCGGTAGCAGATGAGGGTGTGTCGCAGCCCTTGTGGCCGTGGAGCTTGCCCGGCCGGCGCCGCCGTCGGCCGCGACGCGACGGGACCGGCGGGATGCCCTGTACCAGCGGAATGAGGGCCTGGCTGTTCGTGGACGTCGGCACCGGAGATGCCGACGGACAGGGGCAGACCGGTGCGCTCGGTGATCAGGTGGACCTTCGAGCCGTACTTGCCTCAGTCCACAGGATTCGGGCCTGTCAGCTCCCCCTTTTCAGCCCTCATGTTCACGGAGTCGATCGCGCAACGGGACCAGTCCAGCTCACCGCGGGCACCCAACTCGTCGAGGACCAGGCGGTGGAGCTTGGCCCACACCCGGGCCTTCGACCACTCCCATGCACCGCCGATCACGCACAACACCCCGGGCGGCAAGCTGGTGGGGCTGCTCAGCCGCCGCGCCGGTGGGGAGGGAGTGCTGTGAAGGCCCTGTGCTGGGAAGGCGTCAACAAGCCCCCGGCGGGCGGCTGGGGTCCTCGCCCCCCGGCGCGATCGCATGGCAGGGCGCTGAGGGGGAGCGCCGCCTCTCAGCCGACGGTAGGCCGGTCGCCGCCCGGGACCAGACGTGCGTGCCGGCCCCGGGGGCAGGACAGCAGTCGTTCGTCCAATCCCAGCCGGTGCGCCTCGGTGAGGAAGTCCTCGAGCGGTGAGCGGAAGACGGTGTAGTCGTCGTAGTGCACGGGAAGCACTCGGCCGGGGGCAAGGCGCCGGGCGAGTTCAGCTCCCTGTGCGCCGTCCATGGTCACCACGAAGCCGCCGGGCAGTTGCGTGCCGCCCAGGTGGAGGACGGCCAGGTCGGTGGCGGGGAAGCGGCGGGCGATCTCCTCCAGGCCGTCGAACAGCAGGGTGTCGCCCGAGACGTACAGGCGCAGCAGCACCGGCCCGGCGGCCGGGCCGAATTCCAGCATGCTGCCCATGACGGGCGGCAGCAGGCGGCGCAGCACCGGGTGCAGGGCGTGCCGTCCGGGCAGCGAGGTCACACGGACCTGCGCGGTGCCGCGCCGCAGCGTGCAGCTCTCCCAGGTGCGCAGGTCTCCTGCCCGGTGAAATCCCTGCAGGGTGCGCAGCCGGCGTGCGGCGTGCGGTGTCGTGACGATCGGGAGCGAGTGGTCCAGGTGGCTCCTGGCGCGGCGGTCCCAGTGGTCACCGTGCAGGTGCGAGAGGACGACGCCGTCCAGGCGGGGCAGGTCCGCGGCGTCGAGGGCGGGTTCGGTGAGCCTGCGGCTGACCAGTCCGTATCCCAGGTGGGCGCGCTCGCCGCGGTGGAGGAGATTGGGGTCCGTCAGCAGGGTCAGTCCGCCGAACCGCAGCAGAACCGTGGCGTTGCCGATGAAGTGGAGGTCGATGGCGTCGTCGAAGGCTGTCATACCGGTTCCTGTCCGGCGGGCGCAGCCCGTCTGAGGTCGGCACGGTCTGGTTGCCGGTCCCCGGGTTCCCCTCACGCCCGGGCGCATACGCCGCACCGGCCCTCGACAAGGGGCGGCCGATCACGCGGCTCGAGCCAACACGTCTGTGATGATCAGCGGCAATCACACCGCTGCGGCCGCTTCTCGCCGTCTGCCGGCGAGGAGCGGGCCAGGCCTGCAGCTCAGGCTTGGGGGGCCTGGACGTAGTCGACCTGTGGATCAGGCAATTGCTTCAGCTTGCGTTTGGCGGCGCGACCTCAAGGTGCTGGACGGCCTCGGCTGCGGTGTAGGAGGAGGCGAAGGTGAACGCGCGGGGGGACGGCCCGTGCGCCCGCAGGTCCGCCAGCCGCTCCAGGGCCTCGTCGACGGTCGGGAGGTGGCCGACGGGGACCCACCAGAGCACCAGGTGCGCTTCGACATGCCGTTCAAACCATTCGCGGCGCCGCTGCATGGCCTCCAGGTGCCCGCTGCGGTAGGTGAAGTCCCACAGGGCTTCCTGGGTCTCCCACACCGACAGAGTGACGATGACGTCGTCGCCCGCCGGGCGCAGGCCGGTGGCGTCGGCCGCCCCCTCCTCCACGAGCCGCCACACGAAGCCGGGCGCGGCGTCGGCGGAGGCGTTGACCGGGTCGAGCATCTTGACGAACGGCGCCGTGCGCGGGTCGTCAAGGGGGTGTCGGAGCGTGGCGACGTTGAGGTGGGCGAGGTGGGCGGCATGCACGGATGCGGTCATGTCCTCATCCCAGCATGGCCCACATTTCTATGTCAATCAATGTTGTTTTTAGAATTGTCGACCACCACGCAGCACTCGCCCGGTCGGGGGTCCATGCGGGCGCGGACGGGGCCGTCCGTGCCGAACAGCCCCTCCAGCAAAGCGAGATTCATGCCGCAGACCAATGGCGGGAAGCGTTCGGCGACGGCATGGAAGGGGCAGTTGCGCATACGCACGACACTGGCGGCCGCCCCCGACACCCCTTTGGCGTCTTCGGGGCTTTCCAGGTGTGGTTCGTAGCCGCGGGCGGCCAGCATCTCCATGGCCTCTTCAAGACCGCCGCAGGGCGCCGCCGAGCCACGCAGGACCTCACCCCGGCGGCGCGCCGCCGCACACAGTCCGGCATCCAGCCCGGCCTGCTCGGCCGCCTCGGCGAGCAGCTCGGCGGCAGTGCGGTAGTCGCGGACGGGCAGCGACACCGACAACTCCGCCTGCGCCCGCGTGTACACCTTGGCGGGACGGCCCGCCCCCGGCCCCGAGCGGCCCGACAGACGGCGGCTGCCGCTCTCCAGCAGCCCGACCTCGACCAGCCTGTCCAGATGGTGCGCAGCGAGCGTGCGCGCAACCCCGGCCGCCTCGGCGGCCTCGTTGCGCCCGATCTCGCGGCCCTGCGCCGCCACGTACTCGTACAGGCGACGCCGCACCGGATCCTGCAACGCCGCGATCGCGTCAATGTCCTCCACCAGGCCATTCTAGGAACAACACAGGTTGGATATAGAAGGGCGGACCCGACCCGGCCAGTGTGCCCGACTCACGTGGCCTATCGGGGATGCAGGTGGCGTGCCCCGTTTGCATGGTCGCCGACGGCTACCGCCCCGACCGCTACGACGGGCTGTCGCGCACGGGTCACCCCCCCGGGCCTGGCTGATCAAGGTGGCGAACCGTCCCAGCACCCGGATCGCTCGATCAAGCCCTCCGTCAGCGAGCGCACTCACCAGCGGTGAACCGATCACCACCCCGGCGACACTGCACTGCCCAACGGCCGATGCGGCCAGCTCAGGGGTGGAGATGCCGATGCCGGTGAGGACCGCAGTCGCCGACGCGAGGCGACGAGCTGCCCCGACGAACGAGACCAGATCGTCGAGATCGATCCCGGTCGAGTAGCCCGTCCGCTGCCCCGCCCCCGCGGGCGCATAGACGAAGCCGGTCGCGGCCCGGCACGTGGCGCCCATCTCGCTGGGCGAAGCCCCGCGACCGGGCAAGAGGGGCGCGGTAATCCCGGCCTCGGCAGCCACCATGGCCCAGGCCGCCGCGTACGAGGGTGGCACGTCGGGAACGAGGCATCTGGCAGCCCCTGCGAAGCGAGGTCAGGAGCCATCCGCGCCGGCCCATAAGTCAGCACCGTCGCCCAATACATCGTCGTGATCACGGGCCTGTCCGACAGGGTGGACATCTGCCGCACCGTCTCCAGCGTGCTACTCACCCCGTCGCCGCCACGAAGCGCGCGGCGATGCGCGGCGGCAATAACCGGGCCGTCGAGCCACGGATCAACGGCGGGAGCGCCCACCTCCAGCACCGTGGCGCCGCTCTGCGTGAAGGCGGCGAACGTCTCGACACCGCTACGCAGATCCGGATAGCCAGCCACCGAGAAGGCACCAGGCGTGGGCCGTGCATTCTCCAACTCGGCTCGCGGTGCGACGCCTTGGCAGTCCACCGCGTCACGTACATGTATGCCATACGTCATCGCAGGTCGCCCGCGACCCGGACAATGGGGCGCTCGGGAAAGGTGTACGGCACGCCCATCTCGATCGAATCAGCGCTGGCGGCCAGCACGTGCGTGAGATCCAGGCCTTGGCCGAGCGTGGAATAGCCGGCCGGAAGGTAGGTGGCGAGGGCTCCGGAAGACCGGACTCGCGCTGTTGAGAGCACTTCTTCAAGCCGGGAAGGACGGGGTGCTGGGACGGTCATGGCGGAGGTTCTTCGGAGACAGGCCCGGGAGCGGTAGCGGATAACGGCCTTTTGGCCTGGTCCCATGCGAGGGCCAGGCCAAGGCGCGGAGTTATGGGCCGCGTCTGGAGCGTCATGCGCATCCTCAGCGAGGTCCATGGAGCCGAGAACGTACGCCTGGTCGTCTGGTTCTACTGACTCGCGGCTGAATACTTGGTGGCACTGCCCTGCAGGTCGAACGCTCAGCTCGATCCGGGTACTCCCCCCTCTTGGCGTACACCATCTCCGGGATGTACGGCATCACGCAGCCGATCTTGGAGGTGCCGGGCAGGGCGTTGTCGCATCGAACAGACGGCTGGCTCAGGGTGATGTCGTTCGTCGGTGCGGTCCACCGGGGGTTGGTGAAGTTCCAGCGTGCCGTCCCATGCCCCACACCCTTATCCCCTTTGCGCAGCGGCATCACCGACGAGCCCACCACCCGGCACCCGCATCTGGCCCTGCTCGGCTCGCTCCACCTGCCCGGACCGGACCCGGCGAGCATCGACATCGAACGGCTTCATCGGCCCAACCGCCACGAACAGATCGCTCTCTCCACGGCGGCACGAAGACTCGGAATGACAACTGAGGACGCCCAGGCCGTCCGCCGTCTTCTCTGGGGGTAACCGTGTGGCGCGAGGCGAGTGGAGACCACTTTGTGCAGCTCAGCGCCGGTGCGGACGACAGTATCGTGTGCAACACCTGTGGCGCTACTTGTGATTGGAGCGGTGGTCGGAGCTCCCGAAGAGTGCGCCGCAGTCACGCGTGCGGCACGAACGGTCTGAGGCCGGCGCCGAGTGCATGGTCAGGTGGTGCGGCACAGAGCGTGGTCGATGAGGTTGCGAAGTGCGTCCTCCTGAAGGGCCGCGATCTGCGGGTCCGCGGAGCGGCTGTGCGCAGAGACGGTGATCGTGCGCCGTCCGTCCGTGGTTGTCGCTGCCCGGATGACATAGCCGAAGCCGCTTCCTCCGTGCCCGAGGTAACCGCCGCCGCAGGACAGGGGGGTGAAGAACAGGCCCAGGCCGTCCCGGGTGCCTGCCGGGTGGCCGCTGTCCTGCGGCACCGGGACTGTGGTCCGCATGGCAGCGAGCTCGGCGGGCTTCAGCAGCCGTCCGTTGACCAGGGCGGTGAAGAAGCGGTTGAGGTCGCGGGCCGTGCCGGTCATCGAGCCGTCGGCCCCACTGTCGAAGGGACGGTAGGGAATCGTGGTGTCGACCAGCGGACCGTCGACGGTGAACTGCTGATAGTTGGCCGTGTGCGGATGCGGGAGGAAAGGCTTTGTGCCCGGGGTGTCGGTGTGCTGCAGGCCGAGGGGACGCAGGATGCGGTCGTGGACCTGCTGTTCCCACGTGCGGCCGGTGACCTTCTCGATGATCATTCCGGCGAGTACGTAGTTCGTGTTGGAGTACGCCCAGCGAGTGCTGGCTGGGAAGGCAGGCTCATGGCGCATGGCCAGGGCGACCAGCTCTTCGGGCTTGTAGGCACTCCACCGGTTGGCGAAGTAGGTCTGGGCACTGGGGTCGGGGAAGACGTCGTAGATGTAGTCGGACAGGCCGCTGGTGTGCTGCAGCAGGTCGCGGACGGTGATGGTCCGGCCGTCGTTTCCGGCTCCGGACACGACCCCGGGCAGCAGTTGCTCCACCGTCTGGTCAAGGGAGATCCGCTTTTCGCCCACCAGTTGCAGCACGACGGTGGCGACGAACGTTTTGGTGGTGCTGCCCAGACGCAGGTAGCCGTCGTTCGAGACCGGGCGATGAGCGACCAGGTCTCCCACCCCAGAGCGGGCCGTGGTTGTCCCGCGTGGGGTCTCCAGGCGGACTGCTACTCCGGTGACCCCGGTATCCCGCAGAGCGTCGGCGTCACGCTGCACAGACCAAGCCGTGCCGGAGGGGCCTGGCGCGGCCGAAGCCGCAACGGACGGCAGAGACGACACGGCCAGCGCAAGCACCGCAGCTGATAACCACACACGACGAAAGATCATGACCTGAGGCTAGGAACAACAAGGGTCACCAGCCATCCGGGATACGCCCCTTGTGAACGGGTGCCAGCCGGATGGACAAGCCCACCATGCATCCGGCCTCACCACTGAGCTTCCACATCTGATAGCGCCCGCTGAACAGCAGAAAGGGCGCTGGACCTGACTCAGCCGCGTTGGTTCAGCGCTCTGGTCAGGTCCCGGTTGGCCTCCCTCGCGGCATCGAGATCGGATCGGGCCTCCTCCAACGCGGAGGTCAGTTCGACGTTGTGCTGCTCCAGCCTCGTGATCTTCCGCTGGAGCTCGTCGATGTCCGCCGGGGCGCCCAGCCCCGACTCCAGCCATGCCTGAGCACCCAACGCCTGCGACAGCCGCTTCTCCAGCTGCTGGACGCGGGCCGCCAGGCGGGTGTTGCGGGCCTGAGCGTTGGCAAGGTCGGCCTGGAGCGAGGCCCGGCTCACCGGCGAGCCGCCGGCCGGGTCCTGAGCTCCCGGTTCGCATTCGGCCGCATGGACAAGTTCGAGCAGGTCGCGGTGACGACAGAGGAACGTGCGGTCCACTCCAGCTTGCCGGGCGATGGCGGAAACGCTGATCGGCGTGCCGTTCTTGGCGGCGTTCCTTACGGCCTCACCCGCGATTGACCGTGGCTGCTGCGCCTTGAGGGTTAGGGTCGTGGCTGATCATTGTCACTGAGGAGGGGGCTTTCGAGGATGAGCGGGATAGTCACGGCAGTCAGCCGCAACGGCGAGTACTCATTCACCAAGCCGAACCGGGACAGCATCACACTGCTCGCCGGGCTCGGTGTGGAGGGCGACGTGCATGCCGGCGTGACGGTCAAGCACCGCTCACGCGTCGCGCAGGACCCCACCCAGCCAAACCTGCGTCAGGTCCACCTCATCCATGAAGAGCTCTTCGCCGAGGTCGGTGCAGAGGGATTCAAGGTGGTACCCGGTGACCTCGGCGAAAACATCACCACCCGTGGCATCGATCTCCTCGGCCTGCCGGTCGGCACGCTGCTGCGCATCGGCGACGATGCAGTGCTGGAGGTGACCGGCCTGCGCAATCCCTGCCTGCAGATCGACAACTTCCGGGACGGGCTGCTGAAGCAGGTTGTTGGCCGCGATGAGGCCGGGAACATCGTACGCAAGGCCGGAATCATGAGCATCGTGAAGCAGGGCGGCGCGGTGCGCCCGGGTGACACGATCAAAGCGGAGCTTCCCAGCGGGCCGCACCGGCCCCTGGAGCGGGTCTGACGTCTCTCCACTAGGCGGGCCGTGACATGGCATCGGCCGCGCGGGTTCTTGTGGTGTGAACATCAAGCAGGCCCGCGCGGCCATGTCGCATCCTGCCTTGTGCGGCCTCTCGCGCCAGCATCTCGGCGAGTTGATCGAAGAACTGGCGCCACGTTGGGAGGCGCGTTGTGAGTCCGTTCGGCGCGAACGGCGCAGGGGCGCTCGCCGACGGCACGCAGGGGCCGGACCGAAGTACGAACTGGTCTTCACCGACCGTGTCCTGGCGACCCTTGTCCACCTGCGAACTGGTCTGTCTCACGAGGCACTGGCTGTGATCTACGAGGTGGGCTCCTCCACCATCGGCCGCGAGATCAGCGAGATCCGACCGCTGCTGGCCGAGCGCGGGTTCGCGGTGCCTGACCGGCCTGGCATTCGGCTGCGAACCCTGGCGGACGTGTTCGCCTATGCAGCGGCTGAGAACATCACATTGCGGATCGACGGCACCGAGACCCAGGTCCGCCGCCCGAAGGCGCACTGCCCCGGCCGCCGGGCCTTTGTCTCCGGCAAGCGCAGGCAGAGCACGATCAAGACCACCACGATCAGCGACCAGCAGGGCCGCACCCTGTGGTCCGGAGCCGTCCGACCCGGCCGGATGCACGACCAGACCGCCGTACGCACGGAGGGCATCGCCGATCTGCTCTGGCAGCACCCCATGGTGAAGGTCGAGGTCGACGAGGGTTACCGGGGCCTGGCCAACGAGTTCCCCGACCAGATCAGCGCACCGCCGAGGAAGCCGAAAGACACCGACAACGCGCCGCTGACCGAACACTATGGGTGGCGCGAGATGCGCCGCCGCCAGTCCTCGAACCGGATCTGCGTCGAGCACGCCAACGCGGAGCACCGGCAGTGGCGCCCACTCCAGCGGTACACCGGGCGCAGGGAAGAGTACGGCGAGACCACCGCGCCATCGCCGGACTGGTCTCTGACCGCGCGGCCGAGCGGGCCACCCTGCACAAGCCGAGCACCGAACTCGTCCTCGTCCGCACCATGGCCTGCTGAATCACCCACCAGCCGAACCGCCAAGCCAACACGACTCGCTGAAGGACTTGCACACCTTCACCGACGCCCTCGTCCGCGGCCACCTCCTCAAGCCCGAGCAGCGGCGGGAGATCCTCAACGCCAACGTGAACATGGTCGGCCTGCCGGCAGGTGCGCCCAGCATGAAGTACGGGCTCGGACTGTACGAGTACAAGCTGCGATGTGGGGATGCCGTGGCGATGACCGGTGGGATCTCCGGCTACAACGCCTTCGTGTTCTCCTCTCCCGACGGCAAGCACATGTGTGACGCCGCGGTCGCTCTGCTGCCGTCCGTCCTCACTTGCAGCCTGGCCCTCACCGGGGGAGGAGGATCACGCGGTCGAAGACCTGATGGTCGCCACCCTCACGGTGGCCCGATGTGGCTTGCGGGCGGGTTCTCGCCCGCCAGGCCGCGCCCTAGACTGCGACCGCTCCGAAATCTGGCGATCTTTTGGAGGGTGTGCAGCATGAACCGAACTCTCATGACCGCATTGGCAGCGGCAGCGTTGGTCGTGTCCGGTGGCAGCACCACCGCCTCCGCTTCCGATGCCCCGCCGCGAACCACGCACGGTCCTTGCCAGTACACCCAGACCCCGGACGAGCCGGCGGCGCGGCCGGTGCCCCTGCCGCCCGACCCACGACGCACCCCCAGTCACGGCACGGCCGGTGTGGCTGTCCGGACCAGCCAGGGCCCGCTCCCGCTGCGTCTGGACCGGGCGAAGGCGCCGTGCACGGTCCAGAGTTTCGTGCATCTGGCGCAGCACCGGTTCTACGACCGTACGGTGTGCCATCGGCTGACGGCGTATCCGACGCTGAAGGTCCTGCAGTGTGGCGACCCGACCGGCACTGGCGAGGGTGGGCCGGGGTACAAGTACAAGGACGAGCTGCCGGTGGACCTGCCGCCGGCACCGAGTGATCCGACCGGCGTCCGTCGCCTTTACGGTCGCGGCTTGCTGGCGATGGCCAACGCCGGGCCGAACACGAACGGTTCGCAGTTCTTCGTCGTCTACGGCGACTCCGCGCTGCGACCGAACTACACGGTGTTCGGCACGGTCGGTGCCGCCGGCCTGGAGACGCTCGACAAGGTCGCAGCTGGCGGTATCGCACCAACAGCTCAGGAACCGGGGCCTGTCGACGGCACGCCCGTGCTGCGGACCGAGCTGCTCAGCGTCCGACCGTCCTGCCGACCTTGACGAAGTGTGGCGCGATCAGCGCGGTCCAGCTACGGGACTGGCCCCGCCACGATGATGCCAGTCACCGCGATGACGGTGTCGTCGGAGTAGGGCAACGGGCCGCGGAGGAAGCAGCGATCGCGAAACCACTCCCGGACCTGGGGGTGCCCCCAGGTCTTCCGACGACTCATTCTCGCGGCGGCCGGAGCCATCCTCGCGTCCGCCGTCTGCCTGCCGCAGGCCTCCGCCACGACCCTGGGCCACGGTCGCGGCGGGGCCGCGCTTCAACCACTGCGGCTACCAGGTGACCGGCGACGGCGTGCGGCTGCGCACCACCGGGCAACGGCACCGCACTCGGCCTGCTCCACCGGGGTGACAGGGTGTACGCCGATATGGCGGACGGGGCCTGGTGACGGGTGCGCTGGCCTACGACAGCGGCAGCGCACCCGGCACCCGCAAGACGTCCGGTCTGCGCGCTGGCACCACCGGATGGACGGCCGAGCGGTACGCGCGGGCCCACACTGCGTGCAGATCGATTGACCCGGGCCATGCCCGGGGTGGGAAGGGTGCGGAGCTACACTGACGGCGGGTCGGCGCAACCCGGCCCACGCGTCCTAGTGAGATCCCGGCTGCGTCCCGACCTGCCACGGCGAGGCCCTGGACCCGGACACGAGACGCGCTGCCTATGCACTGGGCCTCACCCTCAGGGGTCAACGCGTGACCTGGCTGGGGTCCGCGTCAGACGTGCGGCGCACCCGGCCGGTACCTGCCGGTCGTCGGTCGCGCTTGCAGCGCACCCAGTGCGCGAGCTGCGGCGGCACCGCGTAGATGTCCTGCTGGGCTGGTGGCCTTCGCTGCGCCGTGCCGACGTCGGGCGCGCTCATGCTCTGCCAGCCCGGGACGCCCCCGGGCGGGTGAACGGTACTGAGGCAGCGGGCCGCGAGGCCGTCGGGCGGCCCCATCTCCTTGCCCCCACCACTCCCGCGCGTGCGCACGAGGTGTCCCGGATCGAGGGGGCGAAGGCTCCGCAGTTCGGCCGATACCGCATGCTAAACGTCCGCTACGGCATGGCGAAGAAGGGCCAGCCACCGTGACGGCGGAACGTGCTGCCGGTGGGCCACGACTGCGACAGCTCCACCGCGATCACGACCGAGCCGGTCAGCCGCCCCGAGGACGCCGCCGGGTCCGTCGTGCTGCCCCGCCGTTGGGTCGTCGAACGCTCGCTGGCGTGGATGACGCACGGACGGCGTCACGCGAGGGACTACGAACGGCTGATCCAGCACTCGAAGACGCTGATCACCTGGGCGGCCATCACCTGACCCGCCGCCTGGCCCGCAAGGCGCCACCTCAGCTGGCCGGGGAAGCCGGCGCCGGCAGTCGGCTGACCGGTCTCTGGGCTGGCGAACCGGACAGGACCGAGCTCAAGGCAGGTCAGAAATGCTGGTGCCCGTGGGAAGCAGCAGTCCCGAGGGCATCACCTGCAGGCCGAATCTCGGGGGGTGGCTGAAGTCGGCTACTTGGGACAAGTCGACGGTGCCGCCGCTGAAGCGGGCGGGCGGTGCCGTGCGGTAGATGGAAGGGAGGTGGTGTTCACCGAAGTTGACGGTGGTGCCGGTGAAGATCGCGCCGGTGAAGTCGATGATGCCGGCGGAGAACTCAGCACTCTCGAAAGGGACTTCTCCTCTTGTGAAGGCAGCGTCTCGGAAGTTCACACGGGCGCCGGTGAAGTAGGCACTGTCGAAGGTGACCCAGCCGCCACTGAAGGTGGCACGGTTGAAGCGGACCGTGCCACTACGGAACTCGGCGAGCCGGAAGTAGACGCGGGCGCCTTCGGCGAAGTCGGCTTCGTCGAAGACGATCTGGTCCGTTCCGTTGCCGGCGAAGAGGCTCTTGACGAAGAGCACGTCGCCGCCGCTGAAGCGGGCGCCACGGAAGTCGGCTTCATCGAGGACAGCACCGGTGAAGTCGAGGTCGTGACCCTGCCAGGACGCGGGCGCATCGTCGCGCAGGTGGGCGGCAATGAGTCCCAGAACAGTCACGCGTACTTCCCGCTCGCGCTGCCACGACGCCAGCGCCTGATCATCGGCGGGTGGATCCGGAGCATGCGGCATTCTCAGATAGCCGCATAGCACGTCGATACACATCTGCCGCTCCTGTGGCCACTCATCGGCAAGCCGTGCCATCGCGTACGCGCCGGCCATGCGTACGGCTGGCTGGTCAGCTCCGAGTTGTTCGGCCGCGGCGCCGAACCGTTCGATCAGCGCCTTGTCATACTCACGGAGGTCGGTCGCTTCACTGAGATACTGGCGTCGATAGGCGACCACGAGTGCCACGACCCCGCCGACTCCCGCGACCACAGCCAATGCGATCTTGATGGCGTCGTAGGTATCACCGGGCTTGAGCGGTCCAGACACCCGGATGCGCGGTTCCCCCAGAATCAGCCACAGGAGTCCCAGGACTGTGAGCGCTGTGGCCACGGCCAGCACTAGTACTACGATGATGTGCAGGCCCAATGGCCAGCGCATGACACCGCGGGGAGCCGGCCTCGAATGCCGCTCAGCCGCGGTCAAGCTCGATCTCCGGGCAAGGCAGCCTCATCGGCGATCACGGAGTCGACGACGACCGCATGTTCATCGCCGCGAGCGAACAACCTCATCACGCCCCTCTGGTCCTGCCGGTGACCAGCGTGGCGTACCTTCAGCACGCGCACCAGATGGCCGGCACCGTCGGCCCCACCGCCAGTGGCTATCCCCTCCCCAGCGACGATTCCGGGATCGAAAACAGGTACCAAGCAAGTCCGCGGACTGACTCGCCCTGAGGGGCCGCCCCGGCGGGACGAGGGGTCAGCTCCGGCAGGTGCTGTCGTGGGAGGGCAGGACCAGCACGCAACCGGCCCGCCACCAAGACCCGGTGATCGATGACACCGCTCCGTGCCCACGCACTTCTGTCCGCCCGGCCGGCAACGGCCGTCGTCATGTCGGCGCTCGGATCATCCCGCCCCTCGCGTGGGACGTCCTGCTGGTGGCTGCGCTGGGGGCGGCCACGCTGCCCGCGGTCGCCGCCGAACCCGCGGCAGTGGCGGTCAGCGCAGGTCTTCTGCTGCCCCTGATCTGGCGCCGCCGGACTCCCGGGGCGGTGTTCTGCGCCGTGGCCGCCGCAGCGTTCGCCCAGTGGCTGCTGGGTTACCAACTGCCTGCTGAGGTCAGCTTGCTCGTAGCCCTCTACACGGTGGCCGCGTACACGACGCGGCAGCGAGTGCTGATCGCCTGCCTGGTCATGGAGGGCGGCATGCTGCTGGCCTGCCAGCGCTGGGCGACCGAGGGACACTGGCTGTCCACCGCTGTCGCGCTCAGCGCGCTCGCCGCTGCTGCCGCCTCCCTCGGGGCGAACTCGCGCACTCTCAGGGAGCGGGCAGCACGGCTCCAACGCGAACGGGACCAGCGGGCGTGGCTCGCAGTGGCCGGGGAGAAGAGCCGCATCACCCCCGAGATGCACGACATCGTCACCCACAACCTGTCCGTCATGGTCGCCCTGGCCGACTCCGCTCCGTACGCACAGTCGGCCGACACGTCGTCAGCCGCACTGCGTGAGGTCTCCGAGACCGGCCGGCAGGCGCTGACCGACATGCGGCGCTCACTTCACCTTTTGAGTACCGACGAGCCGGACGCGCATCGGCACCCGCCGCCCGGCATGGCCGACTTGGAGAGCCTCGCCGAGCAGATGCGCCGGCCGACTTGCCGACCCGTCTGGAGATCAGGGGCGACCCGACCCCCGTCCCTGTCGCCGCACAACTGACCGTCTACCGCTTGGTGCAGGTAGCCTTGACCAACACGCTCAAACACACGCCTCGCGGCACCCGCGCGGGCATCAGAATCCAGTGCCTGACCGACACCGTCACGGTCGACGTCACGGATGACGGACCGCCCCGCGCGGAGGCCGACGCACCCTCGGGACTCGGCATCCGCAGTATGCGCGAACGAGCTGCCGCCCACGGCGGGACGCTGCGAGCCGGACCGCTGCCGAGCGGTGGCTGGCAGGTCGCCGCCCGCCTCGACCTCGGCCGGGAAGCGGACGTGGTGGCGTGACCATCCGCGTTCTCCTCGCCGACGACGAGGCACTGCTGCGCGTGGCTTTCACCACCGTGCTGGACGCCCAGCCGGACATGAGAGCGGTCGGGGGCGCCGCGGACGGCGACGAAGCGATCCGGCTCGCCCGGCAGTTGCGCTCCGGCGTCGTCCTCATGGACGTCCGCATGCCGGGTACGGACGGGCATCGAGGCGACCCGTCGCATCCCCCGGGTCTCACCGCAGAGCAGGATACTCATGCTCACCACCTTCGACCTCGACGAGTACGCGTTCGCCGGGCTCAGCGGGGGTGCAGCGGGCTTCCTGCTGAAGAACATCCGGCCCGAAGTGCTGCTCACCGCCATTCGCGACGTCGCCGCCGGAGACGCCGTCGTCTCTCCCCGGATCACCCGGCGGCTGCTGGAGTGCGCCTCGCACTGCTGCGTCACCCAGCGGCCACGGCGGCGTAGGCAGCTTCGCGCGGCGTCACGTGATCGAGCCAGGTGATGCCCGCCGCCTGGTCGAGGAAGGGGAGGCGTGCGTTCCTTTCCGCCGCCGCCGCGAACGTGGTCTCGTAGCCGCCCGACGGAACGACCACGTGGAGACACCCCCCGCCGCGATCAGCTCTCCGGCGAACAACTGGTCTGCCGCCTCGGCGAGGAATGCCACAGGTGATGGCAGCCCTGGCCGATGGGACGGACACCGAGGTACGTTCGGTGTCGAAGTCTTCGATGATGCGGTCGGCCGCTGAAGGGCATGCCGATGGGCGCGCGTGGCTCACTGCTCCATGCCACCGGATCGCAGCCTGATTATTTCGCTGTTTGCCGAAGTGATGCGGCATCCTGGAGTCATGACACACGTACCTGCCTCCGGACCGGCGGATGCTCCGGCTCCAGCCGCGCGGCTCGCCTCTTTCGCCGCGGCCCTGGCCGATGAGACTCGGGCTGCCATCTGCATGACCTTGCTCGAAGGGCGTGCCTGGACGGCGGGTGAGCTGGCCCGCGCCGCCGGGGTGGCCCCTTCCACCGTAAGCGGGCATCTGACCCGCCTCCTCGACGCGGGGGTGTGCGTCACGGAGCGACAGGGACGGTGCAGCTACGTGCGAATCGCTGATGCGTCCACCGCCCGTCTGGTCGACGAACTTGCCTCACACGCCGTCCCGGGCCGCGATGCGGCCCACGCCGTGCCAGTGGTCGCCGCACCGGACCCCCTGGTGCGGGCCCGCACGTGCTACGACCACTTCGCGGGGAGGCTCGGCATGGCGGTGACGGACGCGATGGCGGACCGGGGTCTGCTGTGCACGGAGGGCGTTTTCGCACTGACTCGAGCCGGATTCGACTGGTGTGAGGAGGTCGGCGTCGACGTGACGGGCGCGGGGCGCAGGCCTTCGGCGAGTTCTTGCTTGGACTGGACCGAACGCCGGCGCCATCTGGGCGGCCTGGTCGGAGCGAGGCTGTGCGCGCGGGCCCTGGCTGAAGCCTGGGTGGTACGCCCGGAGGGCGGCGGGCGGGCCCTGCTGGTGACAAGGGCAGGAGAGGAGGCCTTCGGTGAACTCCTGGGCCTCACCCCACAGGCATGGAACTAGGGGGCTGGCCCGGCGGCACTGAGACTCACCACGTTCCTGCGAATAGTTCGGTGAGTGCCGAAGTGTTTGGGTGTAGGGTCGGCAGGTATGAAGCCCCGTTCGCGTGCCCTTCCCTCTGCCCTCCTCACCGGCGGCGCCGTCTGCTTCACCGTGTTCGCCTGGGCATCCGCATTCGTCTCCATCCGCAGCGCCGCAGCCGCCTACTCCCCGGGGGCACTCGCCCTCGGCAGACTGCTTGTCGCCTCGCTCGTTCTTGTGACGCTGCTCCTCCTGCGCCGCGAAGGCCTCCCTCCGCGCGGCGCCCGAAAAGGCATCCTGTTGTCCGGACTCGTATGGTTCGCCGGCTACATGGTCGCGCTCAACTGGGGTGAACGCCTCGTCGATGCGGGGACCGCGTCCCTGCTCGTGAATACCGGGCCGATTCTCATGGCACTCCTCGCCGCGCGCCTGTTGGGCGAGGGCCTGCCGCCGCGGCTGCTTACGGGCACAGCGGTCTCCTTCGCCGGCGCCGTAGTCGTCGGCCTGTCGATGTCGTCCGAAAGCGGCGGCTCGACGTCGGTGCTCGGGGTGGCGCTGTGCCTGCTCGCGGCGGTGGCATACGCGACAGGGGTCATCGCGCAGAAGCCCGCACTCTCCTACGGGACACCGCTGCAGATCACCACATACAGTTGCCTCACCGGGACCTTGGCGTGCCTGCCGTTCACCGGGCAGTTGGTCGCCGAAATCCCCCGGGCCCCCCTCTCCGCCAGCCTCAACATGGTCTATCTGGGCGTAGTCCCCACCGCCCTCGCCTTCACCACCTGGACTTACGCCCTCGCACGGATGCCGGCTGGGAAACTCGGCGCAACCACCTACGCCGTGCCGGCCATCGTCGTCCTTCTGAGTTGGATACTCCTGGGTGAAGTCCCGGCCTGGCTGACACTGCTGGGGGGCCTGCTGTGCCTGACCGGGGTGGCCATCTCCCGCTACCGCCCCCGAACTCCGAAGGGCACCGCCATACGAGCGGACGCATCCGTGCCCCAACGCGTCGGCACACAAGGGCGATAGCACACTCCCGACCGCCACACGACCACTCACACCTCCGCGCCCACCGACCGGGGATCTGCGCTCATTCGATTTTCCGGCCTTCCGGCCCCACGGCCTCGCGCCCCGCCCATCGGAGTTCAGCCTTGGCGCCATCCGGCCCGGTGCCGCACCACCTGATCGGACTTCTTGTCAGTGGCAGCGGCTAACGTCCCTACATGACCAGGGCGCCGAACTCATCTGGCAGGGCACGGGAGTTTCTAAGCGGCCGTTGGGGAGCCGGCCGTCGGGGAGTCCCGCTCAGGGGCCGCTGCTCCAGGCCGGCCCGTGGCTGTGATGACAATGACTCACAGGAGGGTTCCTCGGTATGACTGCCAAGTACGACGTCAAGCGCGAGCTCAAGAAGTGCTACTCGCCCAAGAACACTGACTGGGAGCTCGTTGACATCCCCGAGCTCCATTTCCTCGCCATTGAGGGGTGCGGCGATCCGAACACCTCCACCGCGTACCGCCACGCGGTTGAGGCGCTCTACGCAGTCGCCTATACCGCGAAGTTCGCGAACAGAGGCGACCTCGGCAAGGACTTCGTCGTCGGCCCGCTTGAGGGATTGTGGTGGGCAGACGACATGGACGACTTCCTGGCCAGGCGCAAGGGCAACTGGCGATGGAGGCTGCTCATCAACATTCCTGACTGGATCACCGTCAGCCTGATCGAAGACGCCAAGTACACCGCCCTGACCAAGAAGAACCTTCCCACCATTCCACATGTTCGGTCAGAAACGCTGCACGAGGGTACCAGCGCCCAGGTCCTCCACATCGGCCCTTACGACGACGAGACACCGATCCTGGCCCGACTGCACCACGAATACCTCCCCGCTAACAACCTGCAGGAGGCGGGGCTGCATCACGAGATCTACCTCAGCGACCCACGCAGGACCGACCCCACCAAGCTCAGGACGATCCTGCGGCAACCCGTAGAAGCGCGCTCCGTTTGAAGGACGTCGGCGCGCCAAGCCAAGGACGACGCCCGCCAGCGAGGTCGGAGAACAATGCTCGTCGAACGACCAGGCGAAATCAGAAGGCGATCGGCAAGCTTCATCGCCCTGCATTCACGCTTCAGCTCGATGGCGAGCCGGCCGACGTCCTCTCCGCCGCGCAGGCCGCCGTGGACGCCCCGGTCGGCTGAGGCCTGCGTGGCGTGCGCACCGCTGTCCCGAATGCCACCGTCGTCCGACGGATCGCCGCAGAGACAGTGGCCATCCTCCGGCTCGAAGCAGGCCGCTACCCTCACGACCGCCAGCTCGCCGACCTCGTCAGTGAACTCAGACTGGCGACACCTGAGTTCACTACCTGGTGGAACAACCATCGAGTCCTGCGACCGTAGGAATTTTCCATTAGCTCCTGCGTCTCCCGGTCAGGGACCTGCCACAGGCTCATCACGTGAGTCCGCGCGCCGGCGATTCCCACCAACCGGCGTAGTCCGTACACGCCCTGCCTGACGGCGACCAGACCACGACCCGTGTCGCAGGCCGACATCACGACGAGTCCGTTGCCGGACAGGTCCATGGTGGCGAGGTCGGCTGCGGTCAGCAGCCCGTCCTCCGCGGACAGGACGTGAAGCTCAGCTTCGAGATCCACCCCAACGGCCGGTTGAAACTGAACGTGGACCGGCTCGGCGCACTCGGCGAGAGCGCCTCATCGAAGTGGCTGCGCCAGACCACCGCGAAGATGCTCCAGAAGATCGACCTGCCGGACCTGCTGTTCGAGGTCGACTCCTGGACCGGGTTCCTGAACGCCTTTGTGCCCCTGGGCGACGACCGGACGCGCATGGAGGACATCAAGACCTCGCTGGTCGCGCTGCTGGTGAGCGAGACCTGCAACATCGGCTGCTGTGATCTTCGCTGCGGCCTGAACCCGGAGAACAGGGCCACCCAGCGCAGCTTCGCCGTCAACCGGTTCCGCACCGCCGACCACACCAACATTGCCGCCGGACGCCGCGCGACAGTGCTCCGCCCCGACGGCGGCCACTGGCCGGCCCGGACTCAACCGATCTGCGCCACCGCACGGTCCGCGACCTCCCCAATCGCCCTGAGGGCGAGGGGCCGCCATTCGGGTGATTCGTTACGCGGCCGCGTTGTGCGAAGGGCCTAAGAAAACGGGCCCAAAGCGCGCTTTCCGTCGTGCGTGGCGGTCGCCTCGAAGTGGCAACGGAACGAAAGTCGACCGACACTGAGCGCTGAGGCTCGTGATCAGAGCACGCACTTCGAGGCTCCCGAGGTTCGGCGGGCCGTTCAGCTGGAGCGCGGGGCCTGGGCACTTGTCGGCGGCTCACGGCGATCAAACGTCCTGTAGGAGATCGAATGGTGGAGCAGTCATCAGAGGTCCATATAATCGGGCTGGACGAAGATACCGTCACGCAGCGGATCGGCGCCGGCCCTACGAGGACGGAGATCGAGCGGAATCTCGCGGATGCGCTGGCCGACCTCATGGGCGCCGAGAGCGTTCCGATCGACAGTCACTTCTTCACGGACCTCGGCGCCAACTCCCTGGTCATGGCCCAGTTCTGTGCCCGAGTGCGGAAGCAGCCCGAGTTGCCGTCCCCGTCCATGAAGGACATCTACCAGCATCCCACGATCCGCAGCCTGGCGGAGGCGTTCGCGCAGCGCATCGCGGACACCACCGAGGTGCCGAACCTCTCGTCATCGCCGGCGCAGACCGTGCCGCCGACCCCGGTGACGGCCGCGAGCGGGCTGACCCACTTCCTCTGCGGGACCGCCCAGTTGCTGTGTTTCCTCACCTATTCCGTCGTAGCGGGTTTCGTCACTGCCTCCGGATACCGATGGATCGACAACAGTTCGGGTTTGGCCGACATCTATGTGCGATCGCTGCTTTTTGGTGGCATCGGGTTCATCGCACTGTGCGTTTTCCCGATCGCCGCCAAATGGCTTCTCGTCGGCCGCTGGAAAGCGGATGAGTTCCCGCTCTGGGGGCTCTCATATGTGCGTTTCTGGCTGGTGAAGTCGCTGCTCCACGCGAATCCGATGATCCTCTTCGTCGGGAATCCGCTGTATGTGCTGTACCTGCGGGCGCTGGGCGCGCGCATCGGCAGGGGAGTGACGATCCTGACCCGGTCCGTGCCGGTCTGCACCGACCTGCTGACGGTCGGCGCCGGCAGCGTGATCCGCAAGGACGCGTTCTTCCTTGGCTACCGAGCTCACGCGGGCCGCATCCAGACCGGCCGGATCACGCTCGGCCATGACGTGTTCATCGGCGAGAAGACCGTCCTGGACATCGACACCGCGATGGGCGACGGAGCACAGCTCGGCCACTCGTCGGCGCTGCACCGCGGCATGGCGGTCCCGGACGGTGAGCACTGGCACGGTTCCCCGGCGCAGCGCACGGACGTCGACTACGTGCGCATCCCGCCTGCCAGCTGCGGCACCCCGCGCCGGGCCTGGTTCGGTCTGGTCACGCTGGTTCAGCTGTTCTTGCTGTACATACCCTTGGCCGTCGGCGGGATGTACATGCTCTTCACCGAGGTACCGGCGATCGGCCGGCGGCTCGACCCGGAGACGGCCGCGCTGAGCGCAATGGAGTTGCTCGACGACGCGCTGGTCCTCTCCCTCGCACTGTTCGTCGGCTTCCTGGTCCTGGGCCTCGTCGTCCTGCGCACCGTTCCGCGGCTGCTGCACCTGGCCATCAAGCCCGACCGGGTCTATCCGCTCTACGGGTTCCACTACGCGGTGCACCGGGCGATCGCCCGCATCACGAACATCAGGTTCTTCGCCTGGCTCTTCGGCGACAGCTCCTACATCGTGCCCTACCTCCAGATCCTCGGATACGACCTGTCCCGGGTCGAGCAGACCGGCTCCAACTTCGGTACCGAGGTGCAGCACGAGAATCCGCTGCTCGTCTCCGTCGGCAGCGGCACGATGGTGGCCGACGGACTCTCCGTCGTCAACGCGGACTTCTCCAGCACGTCCTTCCGGGTGTCCAGGGCGACCCTCGGTCCGCACAACTTCCTGGGCAACAACATCGCCTACCCCTCTGGCGGCAGGACAGGTGACAACTGCCTGCTCGCGACAAAGGTGATGGTTCCTCTGGAGGGCCCGGTCCGCGAGGGTGTCGGCCTGCTGGGCTCGCCCTGCTTCGAAATCCCGCGGTCAGTGGAGCGCGACGCGCGATTCGACAACCTCAGGACCGGGGACCAACTGCGCATCAGTCTCTCCGCGAAGAACCGGTACAACCTGCGCTCGATGGCCCTCTGGCTGTTCCTGCGATGGCTGCACACCTTCGCGCTCACCCTGCTCGGGCTCGCGACGGTCGACTTGTACGGAGCGCTGGGTGACGCGGTGATCGCCGGCTACCTAGCCATCACGCTCGCCTTCACCACCGCGTACTTCGCCCTGGTGGAACGCTGCCTCGGACGGTTCCGCGCGCTACGGCCCCGGCTCTGCTCCATCTACGACCCCTACTTCTGGTGGCACGAGCGCCTGTGGAAGGTGCCCGACCGCTATCTGAACGTCTTCAACGGAACCCCCTTCAAGGCCCTGGTGTGGCGGCTGCTGGGCGTACGCATCGGCCGCCGGGTGTTCGACGACGGCTGCTACATGACCGAGCGAACACTGTCCACCGTCGGCGACTACTGCATCCTCAATGCCGGCAGCAAGATCCAGTGCCACTCGCAGGAGGACGGAACCTTCAAATCCGACCGGACCACGCTCGGTACCGGCTGCACTCTGGGCATCGGATCCCATGTGCACTACGGCGTGACGATGGGCGACGGCGCGGTGCTCGCGCCCGATTCCTTCCTCATGAAGGGCGAGGAGGTACCCGCGCGCGCACGGTGGGGCGGCAATCCGGCCGTAAATCTGCCGGATGCCGTTCATCAGCCCGGCCCGGGCGCCCGGGCAACCTCACCGCCTTCGGCCGAAGCCCCTGCAACGACTGTGAATTGAGGAAGGCCCCTCGACGGGGGCCATCTCCTCACGGGGGACTGTTTGTACGCCCGGTGGCCGTGCTCCCTGCGGCCGTCGGGCCGCTTCGCATGACCTTCGCCTCGTCGGGGCTGTCGACCGCCGTAGGTCATCGCCGCCGGCGAACTCCAGCGAGCCCCCCAGCGCGAGCTGACCTACGACGGACTGCGCGCCGCCGAGGCCAAGGGCAACAAGGACGGTCGCCCCGAGGGTCAGCGAGTCTCGCGGACCGCTCCCCGCACGCGCGGGGAGGGCCCCTGGGAGCCCGCGGAAGAGCTCAGCCAGCAGGCCGAGGCCGACAGCATCCAACTCGCGATCCTCGACCCCGGCGACGTCAGCGACGCATGGCCAGGGGGACGAACCCCTCTCCAGTTCCGGTCCCGCCCCGGCAGGAGGACCGTAGCGGTCAGACGGTGGACGGGATGGGAGTGAGAAGGGTAGAGAGTTGCTGTCGAATGCAGAGCCGGCCGGCCGGGCCGTCCGCGGCGCGACCTTGCAACTGCCCTCAGCTGCCGTGTCAACCGTCACCCTGCTCGATGTCCAGATGGATCGGACCCCGAAGAACGGGGCTGGGCCGGTACGGCGGCGGGTCGTCGACCAGCCTGGGGCGGTCGAGCCGGCGTACCAACTCCGTCAGCGCGATCTGGGTTTCCCGCCGGGCCAGCGGGCTGCCGAAACACACGTGGATGCCGCTGCCGAACCCCAGGTGCTGGTTGTCATGCCGGTCCGGGTCGAAGCGGTCCGGATCGTGGAAGCGCTTCGGATCGCGACTGCCTGAGGCCAGCATGAGCATGATCTGCGAGCCCTGGGGGATGACGGTGTCGGCGACGGTGATGTCGCTGTACGCCACCCGCCAGGGAATGATGTGCACGGGGGGCTCGTAGCGCAGCAGTTCCTCGACCAGCGGCACGACGAGGTCCGGGTCGTCGCGCAGTCGCTGCAGTACCTGCGGGTGGCGCAGCAGCGTCAGCATGCCGTTGGTGATGAGGTTGACGGTGGTCTCGTGGCCGGCGATGAGCAGCAGCCTGGCGGTGGCGACGATGTCGGCGTCGGTCATCCGGCCGTCGGGCCCGTCGTCGTTGGCCAGCCGGCCCAACAGACCGTCGCCCGGCCGGCCGTGGCACTGTTCCACCAGTTCGTCGAGGCGCTGGCGCAAGTCCGTGCGGGCCTGTACGCCCTTGTCTAGTTTCTCCTTCGGGTCGGTCTCGGGGTTGTAGTCGACCGAGTTCATGATGTCGTTCACCCAGCGGTGGAACCGCGGTTCGTCCTCGCGTGGCACGCCGAGCAAGTGACAGGTCACGGTTACCGGGAGCGGGAAGGCGAAATCGTCGACGACGTCGATTTGCCCTTTGCCCGCAAAGTCGTCGATCAGGCTGCCTACGGTGGCGGTCAGGTCGCTTTCCATGCCGGTCACCAGCCCCGGGGTGTGCGGGGGGCCGAAGTGGCGCATCGCCATGCGCCGCAGGCGATCGTGCTCGGGCGGGTCCAGGTGGATGAACGACGACGTGGCCCCTCCGTCGACCGGGGGTATCGGATGCGACAGATTGCGCAGGTCGGAACTCAGGTGCGGGTCGTTCAGCGTGTCCGCGATCTCACGATAGGTACTGATGACGTAGCTGCCGTCCTCCTGCCGAGCCACCGGCCTCTCGCGCAACTCGGCATACAGCGGGTACGGGTCGGCCCGGGCGGAGTAGTCGAAGATCCGTTGCAGTGTGCCAGGCGTCCCGCTCGTGCTTGTCCGGTCTTCCGCCTGCCGATGCCGGTGCACGGCCGTGATGCGGCGCCCACCCGGGTCATGTCCGGTGACGACCACGGTGGCGCCCTGAGCGAGCAGGGTGGGGCCGGGGAGGTCGACGGGAACCGGTTTCATGTCGGCCGGCCGGTCCGGCGTGGGGCAGGGGGGCGGGAAAGGTGCGGACGTCTCGATCAACCTTCGGTAGTGGTTCAGCCACCTGGCGTTGTTGAAGCTCACGGCAGCCGTGACGCGGCCCCGGTAGCCGTATGCGGTGACGAAGCGGTGGTCGGCCAGCGATCCCTGGGTGACGGCCACTTCGTCGGCGAAGGTCGGCACACCGACGGACTTGATGTTGACGCCGAACTGGATCGACCAGAACAACGGGATGGACGCGTGGGGCCGGCGGTCCTCCGGAGCGCTGACCATGTTGTGTGCCGCGACCTCTGCCTGCTCGACGGCGTTGGCCCAGTGCTCCATCGAGATGAGCCGGTTTTCGTAGACGGGGTTCGGGCAACGTGCCACGTCTCCCGCGGCGAAGACGTCGTCGGTGACGCGGCCATGGATGTCGAGGGCGCGGCAGCCCGTGTCGCAGGTGATGCCCCGTACGCCCGCCGCCAGTCCCGACTCCCGCAACCACTCGGTGTTGCGGATGCTCCCGAGCGCCACCACCGCAACATCGGCGTCGACCGTACTGCCGTCGGCGAAGTGAGCACGGCGAAACCGTCCCTGCGCGTCGCCCTCCAGCCGGGCGACCCTGACACCGCACCGTAGGTCGACACCGTGAGCGCGCTGCATGTCGGCCGCAACCTCGCCGATCATGGCGCCGAGCGCCCCGACCAGCGGGGCCGGCGCGAGTTCGGCGACGGTCACCGGGATGCCCCGCTCGCGGCAGACGGAGGCGATCTCGGAGCCGGTGAATCCCGCACCGATGACCAGCACACGGCAGGGCCCGGCGGCGAGGGCCCGCTGCAGGCTCTCGGCATGCTCGCGCGTACGTACGACGAACACGCCGTCCAGGGCCGCCTCGGACTCGACGAACCATGGGCGGGCCCGTACCCCGGTGGAGATCAGCACCCGGTCGAAGGGAATCTCGCGCCCGTCGGCGAGACGCACGTGGTTCGTCGCGAGGTCCAGCCCGCTGGCGGGCACGCCCAGCAGCCACTCCGCGTCGATGTCCCGACGGCGCGGCAGTGTGGTGCCCCCGGCCGGCACCCACCCGGTCAGTACTTGCTTGGACAGGGGAGGCCGGTCGTAGGGCTCGCCCAGCTCGTCACCGATCATGGTCAACGATCCGGTGAAACCCTCGTCGCGCAGAGCCTCCGCGGCCCGGAGCCCCGCCAGCGAAGCCCCGACGACCACGATGCGGCCATCGCGCTTGAACGCACGCAGGTCGTCGGCACGCGTCATGACGGCGACGCCTCCGCCGGTGCGTGCCGTGCCCCCAGCTCGACCAGGATCGCCTGGACCGGGCACGCCGTCGCTGCGCGCAGCACCTGGCCGCGCCAGGCCTCATCCGGGTTCGGGTCGTACATGAGCGCTTCCTCGCCGTGCATCCGGAACGCCTCCGGAGCCAGGAACGCGCACTGCGCATACCCCGCACATCGGGAAAGATCAACGACAACTTTCACCCTGACCTCCACACGGAGTGGGAGCTGCAGACCCTCAGCCGGCACCCAGCGCGCAGAGAGGATTCGGCCGCTGCCCGCGCGCAGGGAGGATCCGGCCGCTGCCCACCCCTGCGAAGTGCCGGGAGGTGCACCGCGCTCGTCGGGTCCACAATGGAAAGAATCGATCATCGCGGCTCGGCGATCAGCGCCTGACCAGGGACGTATCCTTGGTGCGGTTGCAATTCGGTTAGGCAAGCGGCGCTCTTTCGGACTTGCCGTTTCGACGGAGACCGTGTGGCACGGTACGCCGGAAAACCGTCACAAAATCAGCGTACAGCGGCGAGTCCGATGGCCCGGGAGGCGAACGCCACGGGTACCGCCATGAGCTGCCCCGACCTCCCGCCCCATGACAGCTCTGCCTTCGTTGAGTCCGAGGAGCAGTAGCGGGGCAGCACCGGCACGCCCCTCTCTGACCCAGTCGGACTTGCGCCCGCTGCACGACCCCGCTGCTCCGGACGAGGACGACGATCAGCGGTGAGACGGAGCACGGCGGGCAACGCCTGCATCGGCGTGCCTGTCGGCCTCGCGCGCACAGCGGCGTGATCAAATAGGGCATGGCATCGTCCTGGACCGGTAATCGGGTACGCCTGCGCGCTGTCGAGCCCGACGACTGGACGGCGTTCGCGCGTTTCGCCGACGAGGACGGGACGCGAGCGGGCCGGCTGGATCTGCCGAGGTCCGCCGAGAGCTACCGTGCCTGGGCGAAGGAGCAGGCGGTTGCCGAGTGCGATGACGACCGGTTCCGGTTGGCGGTCGAAGCGACGGCCACGGGAGAGCTGGTCGGTACAGTCGGCTCACATCGCACCGGCCCTCGCTCAGGCTGGTTCGAGTTCGACATCACCATCAGCGCAGGCCACCGGCGCAAGGGCTACGCGACGGAAGCCGTGGTGCTGCTGCTGCGCTTCATGTTCGCCGAGCGGCGCTATCACAAATGCCTGGCGGCGGTTTTGGCCCACAACGAGGCATCGCTGGCACTGCTTCGTGGGCTCGGCTTCACCGAGGAGGGGCGCTTGCGGGAACACGTTTTCTTCGCCGGCCGACACCACGACCTCGTCATGATGGGCATGCTCGTCAACGAGTTCGACCGGCGACACACGATGAGCGAACCATGAGCCGGTGATCCGAGCGCGTGTAGAACGGGACTCGGACTTGATCGACGTTCCTTGTTCGCGGGTGGAGGCGGCCTGCCACCGGAAATAGGACTGCCCTCAGTCGCGCAAGGTGGCACGCAGGTGCAGGCCGGCGGTTGCGAGACCTTCGAAGGTGGTGACCCGGTAGCCGGATTCCGCGCCGGGCGGCTCGCTCAAGTGGTAGCGGCGTGCTGTCTGCGCGGTCATGAGCGTGAGCATGGCCATGGCCAGAGCGGCTCCCTCGCAGCCGTGCGGCCCGGTACCGAAGCCGAGGAAGACCCCGGGCTTCGCCGGCGAGCCCGAATCGTCGAGCCAGCGTTCGGGCCGGAACCGGTCCGGTTCGGGGTGTTCCCGTGCGTCTCGGTGGGCGGTGTAGGGGCAGACGAGAACGGTGGATCCGGCGTCGATGGTGTAGTCGGCGAGCCGAGTCCGTCGCGGGACGCGCCGGGTGAGCAGCCAGCTCGGGGGGTGCAGTCGGAGCACTTCGCGTACCAGCGCCTGGGTGTATTGCAGGTTGTCGAGGTGGGTGCTGGTCGTCGTTGCCGGGTCGGCGGGCAGCAGGGCGGCTTCGGCCGCGACGCGGTCCGCGGCCTGGGCGTATCGGGCCAGGTGGAGCAGGATCCATCCGGCTGCCCGGGAGGGTGTCTCGAAGGTGGCGACGGTGATTCCGGGGAGGGTGTCGAGGATGACGTCTTCCGACAGCCGGCCGTAGCGGGGGGAGGGCCGGAGCATCTGTCCCAGCACGTCGTCACCGAGCTGGCCCGATGAACGGCGTCGGCGGAGGATGGGCCGCAAAGCGTTGGTGAAGGCGACTTGCTGCCGTGTGCGGAACCGCCGTGCCGGCGTGGGGGCCCAGCGCGGCCATACCCAGTGCGAGGGGCGTACGAGCACCTCCCGGGCCACGAAGAGCTGCCATGCGAAGGGCAGCAGGGCGGGAGCGTCTTCGGAGAAGAGGTAGCGCACACCGATCTCTGCCAGGACGGGCCGGACCAGGGGCAGAATCTCGACGTCCCGGCCCGTGGGCCACTGATCGGCAAGCCGAGCGGTCCCGGACGCGATCTCACCGATCCGGGCCGCAACCGCCTGCGGGCGCAGTCCGCGCATACGGGCGGCGCGAGCGTGCGCCCGCTCCTCGGGCATCGGCGCTCCGCCGGCCCGCTTCAACGGCGGGAAGAGGGGTGAGGACGGCTTGGTGAAGTCCTGCGCGCGGTGCAGGACCGCTTCACACACCCCGGCCGTAGCGGCTACGTAGACACCCAGCTCCAGCCGCCAGACGTCCCCGCACTCGTCAGCGCCACGGCGCGCCAGTGCAAGCCGGTCGCGGCTCCAGGCCGCGAAGCTGCCTCCGAGCAACTGCGGGGGCTCATTCACTCGATCCATGGGATCGCCCCTGACTTCTCGTACCAGTCAGGCCGATATCGTCGGCAGCGCGGCCAGGAGCCGGCGGGAGCCCGGGGGCGCCCGCCGAACGTGTGGTCACACCCTGTCGTCGCCGGTGTGCGTGCCCCAGTCGTGGGCCCCGTACGCACCGTAGTTGCGGGTGAAGGACAACTTGGCGAGCAGCTTGGCGATCATGAGGCACTCCTCTCGCTTGCCTTCAGCACCATGTGCCGTACGTCCGAGTTTTTCGCATATGACACATGGATACAAGGCGCGTGCTTGCGGGCCGGGCCTGCAGCCTGCCACCACCGCCCCGGCGCTGGCTGTCAGTGCCGCCCCCGGACGCGAGGTGTGGCGGCGCCGGGCACCTCAAGACCGGCGGCACCAACGCCCCGAAGGAACGGAACGGCTTTCACGCGAACCGGTCACCTCGCACCTCGGGAAGGGCGGCGGGTCGGCGCGCTGTGACCACTGCCGACAGTGGCCGCAGACGGCACCGAACGGGTGTCGTCCGCCTACAGGCCGGGCGCCCGGAAGCCGTTCAGATACCGGAACGCCACCGCGTACCAGGCCAGGGCGATCCCCGTGACGAGCGCGCCACCGGCGAGCGGAAGCGCCCAGCCCCGGCCAGCGGCGGTGGCGCACCACGACGACCTTGGCGACGAAGGCCTTGTAGAGAAAACAGCCGGCGAGCGAGTACAGCGCCTCGCGGGGCCCGGTCAGGCCGATGCCGTAGGCGATGAAGCACTGCTGGGCGATCGGGACGGAGAACAGGAAAGCGAACCATACCGATCAGGCGGTGCGCGGTGCCCACCGGCGCGGCGCGGCGCGCAGGCCGGGCAGTCGGCCGTACATCCCAGCGCGAGAAGCAACTGGATCAGAGCCAGTCCCAACAGGGCGCTGCCCAGCCGGGCCTTGAGCAGGGGCACGGCGTGGCCCTGCGCCCCGAAGAAGCTGTGCCGGTACTCGGGGGTGCGCACCCCGCCGTACCAGAGCAGGGCGGCGGTCACCGCCAGCGGCAGCAGCAGCCACAGCAGCCTCAGGAGCTGCCGGGTCCGGTGCGGAGGGTGAGGCGCGGCACGTGATCAGCCGCCCCCGCCGTCGGCCGTGTCGCCCCGAGGAACGCCGGCCCGAGTGGACGCAGAGCGCGGCGGGTCGCTGATCAGAAAGCCGACGAGCGCTGTCACGGCGCCGACGGCCTCGGCGGTCGCGCTGGCGGTCTTACTCGGCCCCCAGACCGGCTCGTACATGTTCGGCAGTGGACCGAGCGTGCCCACGTTCACGAACCGATAGAGCAGCACGGCGCCCAGGGCTGCGAAACACCTGGGCCTGTCCACGCCCGTCTTCCAACGCGTCGACATCACGCTCGACCGCCGCTACTACCCGCGGGGCCGACAGACCGTGCGCGCGCCGGGCACCTCGGACACCGAGCGCTGCATCCAGTCCGTGCGGACGGACGGCACCGCCTACGGAAAGACGTACCTGACCACCGAGGGCCTCCGCCGGCTGCACGAACTGTCCTTCCAGGTCGGCTCGACGCCCTCTTCCTGGGGCACCGGCACGAAGCGGCACCTCCCGCCCTGAAGTGACGCCGGTTCACGCCTCGCCGGTCTCTCGGCCACCGAGGCGGACCTCAGGAACCGTGGTCGGTCACGGGAGGATCTCTACGTACCCGTCGGTGCCGTGCACGCGGATCCGCTGCCCGTCCCGGATGAGCCGGGTGGCCCGCTCCACACCCACGATGGCCGGCAAGCCGTACTCCCGGGCGATCACCGTGCCATGGGTCATCAGACCGCCGACCTCCGTCACCAGGCCCGCGATGCCGACGAACAGCGGGGACCAGCTGGGGTCCGTGTGGGCCGTGACCAGGATGTCGCCCGCTTCGAGGTCGGCGTCCGCCATGTCGAGGACGACGCGGGCCCTTCCCTCGACGGTCCCGGCGGAGACCGGGAGCCCGATGAGGGCGCCGGCCGGTACGTCGTCGCGCCGGTACGCCCCGGTGACGGCCTCGCCGTCCGAGGTGAGCACCCGGGGCGGGGTGAGCGCCTGGTAGGACCGGAAGGCGTCCTTGCGGCGCTGGATCAGCCGGAGGTCCACCCGGTTCGAGCGCACGGCGTCGTGGAACTCCTGGAACGTGAGGTAGAAGACGTCCTCCTGCTCGGGGATCACGTTGGCCCGTACGAGGCGTTCGGCCTCCGCCAGGAGGGCCTGTTTGTAGACGAAGTAGCGGCTGACGATGCCGTACTTCGGGTACTCCCGGTACCCGATGAAGGTGCGGACCCGGTCGATCATCCGCTTGGTCTCGTCGGCCTTCCGGTCTCCGTCGGGCAGGGCCCGCAGGCGTGCCAGCACGTCCTGTTCTTTCTGCCGTGCTTTCCGACGCCCCAGCTCGAAGCGCCGCTCGGCGGCGCCGGGTTCGAAGTTCCGGACGTTGTCCAGGATCACGGGCACGAGCGTGCCGGGCCGCTCGCGCCAGCGCGGCCTCGTGATGTCGATCTCGCCCACGCAGCGCATGCCGTACCGGTCGAGGTAGGCCTCGACGGCGTCACGCGCTTCGGTCCCGCCCGCGAGCTTCGCCAGTTCGTCCAGGAAGCCCTCGTCCTCGACGCCCTGGAGGAACTCCACCACCTCGGGCCGCTGACGGATCACGTCCGCCACGTCGAGCAGCGCCAGGCCCATCTCCGAGGTGACGTTGTCGGGGGCGGACAGCGTGAGCGTGTCGGCCGCGTTCTTCTCGCCCAGCCACTCCCGCAGCCTGTCGTTGAGCCACCAGGTGGCCTCCATCCCCGCCATGATCACCTGGATGCTCAGCGGATCACTGAGGACTCGCTTGTGCTCCTCGAAGGCCTCCAGCAGGAAGTCGAACAGCGCCGGTCCGGTCTTCGTCCGGATGTCGCGTTCCAGGGCCGCGAGGGACGCCTCGCTGCGCTCGATCAGCTCGGTGACGACGGCCGGATCGGTCGCGATCGGGGCCGACGCGCCGCCCACAGGCGGCCCGCCGGGGTCCGCGTCCGGGAGCGACGGGACGAAGTCGGCGCGGTCGAGGACGGTCTCGAGTGCGTCCCTGACCAGCGGATCACCCCTCCCTATGAGGTCCAGGAGGCCGGCGCGGCTGGCGGGGGAGGCCAGGCGCGGGGTGACGTCCACGAACAGCCGCCCGCCGGCCTCGTGCATCGGCACCATGGCCGTCAGTTGCCACATGGAGAGCCCGAGAGGCTTCATGGCGTCGGTCATCATCTGCTGGTGGCCAACGGAGACGAAGACGTGATTCTCCTGGTCGCCGATGTCGGGAATGGGGAACAGTGTCGTGATCGGCCGGCTCTGAACGATCTGGAAGCCGTCGTCGGCCAGGCACCATTCGATGTCCTGCGGGCGGCCGAAGTGCGCTTCGATCCGCCGTCCGAGCCCCACGAGCCGCACGACCTGCGCATCCGTCAGCGTCGGCTGCTCCTGCCGCGGCGGGTCGACCGCCACCTCCCGCGCTGCGCCGGCTGGCAGCGCGTGCACGGCACGCTGTTTGACGGCGATCGTTCTGGTGACGACTTCGCCGTCACGCACCGTGAAGACGTCCGGGTTCACCAGGCCGGAGACCAGGGCCTCGCCGAGGCCGAAGCCGGCTTCCACGGTGGCGACCGTCCGGTTCCCCGTGACGGGGTCGGCGGTGAACAGGATGCCTGCCGCGTGCGGGAAGACCATCCGCTGGACGACCACGGCCATCTGGACCGTACGGTGGTCGATGCCGTTGCGTTGGCGGTAGGTCACGGCCCGCTCGGTGAACAGCGAGGCCCAGCACCGGCTGATGTGCCGGAGGACCGCCGTCGGCCCCACCACGTTCAGGTACGTGTCTTGCTGGCCGGCGAAGGAGGCCGTAGGCAAGTCCTCCGCTGTCGCGCTGGACCGGACGGCACAAGGGGTCTCCGCACCGAGCCGGGCGAGCGCGCCGGTGATCGCCGTCGCGAGATCGTCCGGGACGACGATCCCCTCGACGGTCCGGCGAATCTCCGCGCCGAGTGTGCGGATCGTCTCCCGGTCGTCCGGGTCCGAGCGCGACAGCCGAGCGAGCTGATCATCGATCGACGGAGCCTCCGCCATGATCCGCCGGAAGGCGTCCGTCGTCACGCAGAAGCCGTCCGGTACGCGGACCTCCCCGATCCGCGTCAGCCCGCCCAGGTGCGCGCCCTTGCCGCCGACGACCGCGACCTGGTTCTCGTCGATCTCCCGAAGATCCAACACGTACCGCTCGATCACTGAGCTCCCTCCGAGGCAGGCAGGCACCGTGACACCGCGGTGGCCGATCGCATCGCCGCCTCTTTTCCCCACGTTGTGGCACCGGCCGACGATTCTGCGCCGTGGCCCGGGCCTTGCCGCAAGCCCCCCACCGCGCTATAAGTTGAGAGTGGCAAGGAGAGGGCTCTCCTTGCCCTTCGCCTTTTCCGCCCAGCGGCACGCCGGGGATCCGGCGGGACACGCCTCAGACCGGCCCCAGGTCGGCGTGGAAGAGGTGGTGGTCCGAGTACGGGCTCGGATGCACACCGTGCGCGAGTGGCGCGATGCCGCGCAGGAACACGTAGTCGAACTTGCTGTCCCAGTCGTTGGTCGTCTCGCAGGCGCCGGCGGGCGACGGACGGCACTCGGGATCCGCGTCCGAGGCCAGCGCCCACATCCCCCCGAGTTCGGGAGCGTTCGGCACGCTGTTGAAGTCGCCGAGCACGATCACGCGGTCGTACCGGGCGACTTGTGGGGCGAGCACGTCGACCTGGTCCGCCCGGACCGCCTCCTGACGCCGTTGGGCGAGGTGGGTGTCGAAGACACGGACGGGCCGGCCGCCCACGAGGGTGGTGACCGCCATGTACCCACGGTCCTCGGATCCGCCCTCGGGGTATTCGACGCTGATGCGCTCGCTCATGGATGCCGCCGAGAGGATGGCCTGGCCGTAGGCTCCTGGTCGCCACGGCAGACCCCCGCAGCGGTTCCAGTTCCGGAGCACGGTCCCGTACTCAACGTGGTAGTCCAGCCCGTAGAGGTTCTTCAGAAGTTTCCGGATCTCCTCGACGTCACGCACGCACGCTTCCTGCAGGCCGATGACCTGGGGTGCGTATGTGGCGATCTCTGCTGCCCGGCCGAGGTTGTACCCGCTCCCACTGCAGGGATTGCAGATGTTCCACGTCATGACGCGATTCGGTACGACGGCCTCGGCGGCGTCGACCGGCAGTGGCCTGGCGAGGAGGGCGCTGTTCGGCGCGCTGGAGCCGATGACCAACATGCAGACCGCGGACAGGGCGCTCGCGAAGAGCCGAGTGCTTCGTCCGGGCACCATCTCCTCCTCAGCGTGGACGCACACCGCTTGTGCCCATCCAACATGCACAGGGCCGTCCCGCGCGACGGCGACCGCTGTCGGCACCGGCGGGTGGTCGGTCCGAGGCGGCCCGGCTCAGTAGCCCTGGGTGATCGCCTTTTCCCGCATCAGCGATTCCAGCTCCGTGTCCGTCAGCGGGTGCAAGGTGTGCAGCACGTGGCGCAGGCCCGATTCGTCGAGGGACTGGCTGCTGACCTCGACCTCCGCGTCGGGGTGGCGGCGAGTGAGGGTGATGCCTACGGCGCCGCCGGGGAGACGGCGGATCACGCGCATCACACCGTGCGCGTCCACCGTGCAGGTCGCGCCCTTGTCGGCGGGCTCCGGGCATCGGGGTGCCGGCGTGAGCGGTGAACGCACCACCAGGCCCACGAACCCGGATGGTCAAGGCCACGAGGGTCGAAGCAGCCTGCGCACCGGCGTTGATCTCTGGCTGGGCAAGGGCAGGATGCCCGTTGGCTTCTGCCCAGTCCCGGAAGCTGCGGGCGTCGCGGCTCATGTCGGGCAGGATGCTCTTGTCAGCCCAGGCCCACACCCGTGAGCCCGAGCCCGGGCTGAAACTTCCGAGAATCTGTGCAGGTGCCGTCGCAGTCTTATCGGAGAAGGTCCAGGTGATGATGCCGGTCGTCTGGTCCAGATCCCAGCGGTCCGCCGATCCCAGCCCCCAGGACATGTGCGCTCACCTGCTGATCGCGCTGGGCACCGAGGCCGCCAGATGCAGGGCTTCCGAGTCCGCTACGTGCTGGCCACCAAGCTCGTCAACGACCTGGTCGAAGCCGCCGACGAGAAGCAGCTGCCAAAGACGATCGCCCGCTACGGCCGCGTCGACCTGCTCTGCATTGACGAACTCGGCTACATGGAACTCGACCGGCGGGGTGCTGAGCTGCTGTTCCAGGTCCTGACCGAACGCGAGGAGAAGAACAGCGTCGCGATCGCCTCCAACGAGTCGTTCAGCGGCTGGACGAAGACCTTCACCGACCCCGGCTCTGCGCGGCGATCGTCGACCGTCTTACCTTCAACGGCGCGATCATCCAGACCGGCACCGAGTCATACCGCCTGGCCCACACCAAGGCCCTGGCCGAGCAGGCCGCCGCCGGCTGAGAGGGAATGCCGGGTGCTGGCGCGGTCATTGCGACCGCGCCAGCACGTCTCATGCGCCGGTAGATCCGTCGATCTGCTCGCGGATGAGGTCGGCATGACCGTTGTGACGTGCGTATTCCTCGATCATGTGCACCATGATCCAACGCAGGGAGACTCCCTGATCACCGACGTGACCCGCTTCCTGTTCGGACAGGCGGCCTGAGTCGTCCAGTGATGCTTCAGCGATCAGCTCACGGCCTCGAGCGACCTCCGCTTGCCACGCGGCCATCGCCTCGTCGAGCCCTCGTCCTGGCTGAAGGGCAAAGCCGTCGGCGTTGTTCTCCCCGAAGACCGGCGGCACGTCCTGACCTGCGAACACGCGCTGAAACCAGTTGCGCTCCACCTCAGCCATGTGCTGCACGAGACCGAGCAGCGTCATCGACGAGGGTGATGCCGCAGCAAGCCGTAATTGATCATCTTTGAGGCCCGAACACTTCAGAGCGAGAGTCGCACGGTGAAAGTCCAGCCACGCTGCAAGCATGGCGCGCTCGTCGGCAAGTGCGGGTGGGATAGGCCGTCCATCCGGTGTCGTATTCATGAGCACACCCTGGCAGCAGCAGCCGAGGCCCACGACCGTCTTTGCTGGCGACGAACACGTCTCGCCCCTCTCCCAGCGAGCCAGTGACATCAAAACTCACTGACATTGATCTTGTTGAGCCGCACGACGTGACTCCGGAAACCGCCTCCAAATGACTCCCTCGGAAACTGACACAGCCAGTGGATGATCTCGACGAGTTCGGGCCTCAGCCGCATCCAGGCACGGGAGGTGCGGATCTCTTCTTCGACCTGGTGCATGAACCAGCGCATGACCTCGTAGGGAACGTCCACGTGTGGCTCAAGCGGGTTGAAGCACACCGTCGGCTCCCGGGCCGGATCCTCGTCGGAACGATTGCGGTCACGAGGTTCCGTTGCCCGGCCACAAGGTCCAGTTCCAAGTACCAGGCGTCATCCGGCACGGAGCACATAGCGGCTGAGGGCATGCCTCTCCCATCACGCGACCCGTTCCCGGGCCCATATGAGGCTGGCGAGGAGCTGGAGTGCTGCTTGGTGGACGATGGGCTGGTTGTAGGCCTCGGCGTCGCCGAGCGTGCGGGCAGCAGCGTCGAAGTCCTGCTGAGCCGTTGCGCCAAGGCGCATCGACGGCGGGCACCGACTCGCCGACCGCGAGATGGAGGGCCTGTTGCGGGAGTATGAGTGATCAAGCGCGGCGTACTGTCGGTGCCGTCTTCTACGCTGCGTCTTTGACCGAACGGTTCAGCTGGGCAGGGGACAGGGGTGGGCGGCAACGAATGGCAGGACACAGGTCCGTATCGGCGTGATCTGGAGGCCGCGTTCCGGCAGGCCCAGGAAGAGGAACTGGCGCTGGACAACCACGGTTACGAGGGCCGGTCGGTTGAGGAGCTGTGGCGTGACCCGCAGTGGCAGGAGCACATCTTCACCGGCGGCACGGCCAGCGTGCTGGACTTCCCTTCAATGATCAACGCCACGGACACCGACGACGGCCCGTTCATGCGGCCCCTGACCGACGCCGAGGTGCGCGCGTGGGCTCCTCAGGGCCGGCCCACCTACGAGGAATGGGACGCTGCCCTTGAGTCGGAGCGGCTGGCCTTCCCGGGCCGTGGCCAGGGGAACTGCACGGTGCTCTACCGCGACGACCGGCCCGCGCAGATCGGCTACTGGGGGACCACCAACGACTAGCGCTGCGGCTCGCGTTCGAGCAGGCGAGGAAGAACGGCTGGCAGCTCGCGGAATGGGCAGGCCATCGCACTCCGGACGGCTTTCAGCGGCTGTTGAACAGCAGCGTCTGGGACGCGGATGCACTGCGTGACGATGTCCGTGCTTACGTCGGTGAGCGTCTCGGTCCGGGCGGTGTACTGATCATCGACGACACCGGGTTCGTCAAGAAGGGCACCACGTCGGCCGGGGTGTCGAGGCAGTACACCGGCACGTCTGGAAAGATCGACAACTGTCAGATCGGGGTGTTCGCCGCCTACGCCACCAGCTCGGGCCGGGCCCTGGTCGACCGGGACCTCTACCTGCCGAAAGCCTGGACCTGCGACCGCGAGCGCTGCCGGGTGGCGAAGATCCCCGACGAGCGGGGCTTTGCCACCAAGGGAGAACTGGCCCGGAACATCGTCCGCCGATGCCTCGCGGCGGGTCTGCCCGCCGCCTGGGTCACCGCGGACGAAGCCTATGGGCAGGACTGGCATTTCCGCCGTCTACTCGAACAACTCGATGTCGGCTACGTGGTCGCGGTGCCCAAGTCCCAGTCGATCAAGTCCCTGGCCGGGATCTGGCGCATCGACCAGCTCATCGAGGAAGCACCCCTTGATGCCTGGCAGCGGCCTTCCTGCGGCGACGGCGCCAAGGGCCCGCGCGTCTACGACTGGGCCGCGGCCACGCTTCCTGCCAACCTGATCTTCGACCCCGATCCGCCGACTCATCACCGCTGGGTGATGGCCCGCCGCAGCCTGTCCGATCCCGGCGAACTTGCCTACTACCTCGCCTACGCACCCGTCGGCATCGAGTTGGCCGAACTGGTCCGCATCGCCCGCTCCCGCTGGGCGATCGAGGAGTGCTTCCAGGCCGCGAAGAACGAGTGCGGTCTGGACGAGTACGAGGTCCGCCGCTACATCGGCTGGTATCGGCACATCACCCTGGCGATGCTCGCCCACGCCTTCCTGGCAGCACTCGCAGCCCAGGCCGACGATGCCGCAAAGGGGGCTGCAGAAACGGATCAGCCCTCGTCCCGCTTACCGTTGCAGAGATACGGCGACTCCTGGACGCTCTCCTGCCTCACCCACGAGCCGACCGCAACACCGTCACCCACGCACTGAAGTGGTCGGCCTGGAGGAGACGCTGTCAAGCCATCGCCCGCCGCTGCCACTATCGAAAAACCAGCTCAGGACACGAACCGCTGCTGGAGTACTAAATCGTCAAGGTCCATGAGCGTCAAGTGTGCCAGCCCCCGGCCCGGCGTCCCGGTGGGCGTTCACGCCCCGGCGCTCCCGCCGTCCCGCTCGACCGGGATCCACAGCTGGGAGTCGGTCTCGGCGCCGATCTCCACCGGCTGCGTCCGCAGGAGCTCTGGACCTATCCGGCTCGTGTACGGGTTTGAGGGGAACCATTGCGTGAACACGTCTCGCCACAGTTCCTGGAGGGCGCTCGGATAGGGCCCGTGGTTGTCGAAGACCGCCCAGGTCCCGGCTGACACGTCGAGGGCGTCGAGCTCCTCGGCGGCCGCCTCGGGACCGGTCACCACGCCGATCCAGTAGTCCGCCTCGGCGCCCTCCTCCCGGCTGTCGGTCAGGTACACCACCGCCGACAAGATCCCGTCCGGCTCCTGGCCGGCCAGCTCCTTCATCCGTACGATCGCCGGCTTGTCCAGGCTCTCCAGGTGCGCCGCGGCGGCCGCGTTGATCCCCTCCGGCACGAGCGGGAGCCGGGCCTTCTTGCCGATGACTCGAAACGACTCCTTCTCCACGATCCGGTAGCGCATGGTCGTGCTCCCTTCGACGACCACACGGAAGGACATACGCGGCTGCGCGGTGAGCACCGCACCCGTGCGCCGGGCCTCGCCCGGTCCGATGCCGTGCACCGATCGGAATGCCCGGGCGAACGCCTCGCCCGAGCCGTATCCGTACCGGACCGCAATGTCGAGCAGCGTCAGGTCCCCGGCCAGCACCTCGGCCCCGGCGAGGGTCATTCGTCGGCGCCGCACGTAGACCGGGAGCGGCATCCCGGCGAGCGCGGAGAACAGCCGCCGGAAGTGGTACTCCGACACCGCGGCGATCCGGGCCACCTCGGTCATGTCGACCTCTCGGTCGAGGCAGGCCTCGAGGTGGTCCAGCGCCTGATTCAGCCGCTCCAGCACGCCTATCCGTCCTTTCTTCTTGCTTCTCCACCGCCGCACGCAACTGGGCGTTGAACTGGCATCGGCCGACCGTGGGGCGAAGGCAGGAGCGGTCCCGCGCGGCCGTCAGGCCGCCTTGCTGGAGTAGAGAAGATGTGGTCGCGCCCCGCCCGACAAAACCGGTGCGGGAATTGTCGGGCAGGAAGCCCTGACCTGGCATGAGGCTTACGCGCATGACTGATATTAAGGGGTTTTGCGAGCCGCGGTTCGAGGCAGTACGGGCGGCCCTGGCAGCCTTGCTCGGCAAGGACGACGTGGGTGCCTCGGCGGCCGTCTACGTGGACGGCGAGCCGGCGGTCGACATCTGGGGCGGGTACGCCGATGCGGACCGCTCCGTCGGCTGGGAGCGACACACCCTTACCGGCGTGAACTCGACGACCAAGAACATGACCGCCCTGTGCGCGCTGATCCTGGCCGACCGGGGCGAGCTCGATCTGTCCGCGCCGGTCGCCGCCTACTGGCCCGAGTTCGCCGCGGCCGGTAAGGAGAAGGTGCTGGTGCGGCACGTGCTGTCGCACACCGCGGGGCTGCCGGACCTGTCCGGGCCGACGACGGTCGAGGAGCTCTACGACTGGGACAGCGTGACGGCGGGGCTGGCCGCGCAGGCGCCCGAATGGGAACCGGGAACGGCCGCCGGCTATCACGCACTAACCTTCGGCTTCCTTGCGGGTGAAATCGTCCGCCGCATCACCGGCCGCAGTCTCGGCGAGTTCTTCGCCGAAGAGGTGGCAAAACCGCTGGGTGCGGACTTTCACATCGGGCTCCCCACCGAACATGATCACCGCGTCGCGCCGCTCATCCCGCCGCCGTCACTGACCGACGAGTACGCCGCCAGCGCACCGCTCGGACCGGATGGCACACGCCGGGAGAACACCGGAGTGGCGATCCGGGTCAAGGACGCCAACTCCCCGGCTTGGCGGCGCGCGCAGATCCCGGCGGTGAACGGCTTCGGCAACGCCCGCTCCGTCGCCCTCGTCCAGTCGGTACTGGCGAACCAGGGTTCGGCCGGCGGCGTGCGGCTGCTGTCCCCCAAGGGGTGTGAGCCCGCCTGGCAGGAGGTGTTCCGCGGCGGGGACCGCGTGCTGGGCACCCCGATGTGCTGGACAGTGGGCTTCGGCAAGTTCGGCAACACCTTCGGCTGGGGCGGCTGGGGCGGCTCGCTGGTCGCGAGCGACCCCGACTCACGCATGACGGTGGCCTACGTCATGAACCAGATGATCGACCGGGACCGCCAAGAGGACAACCGCGGCATGGAGATCATCATGGCTGCCTACAGCGGACTGCGCTGACGGGCAACGGGGCGGCCTGACCCACACAGGCTGCTCCCTCCCACGCTCAGTGGGAGCCCTTGAGGAACGGCACAGCTACCCTGCCTCGTACTCGGGGCCGAGCTTGGTGAAGTCGATATCTAGGTGCGGCTCGTACGCCTCCTGGGGCAGGTCGAGCTCGTGAGTGGAGTACTCGCCGAACTGCATGATCTTCTCGGTCAGGTAGGGCGAGACCTCGGCCAAGTCCTCGGGGTCGGTTTTCCAGCCCTCGGCCTGCAGCTCGCGGACCGCCTGGGCGATGTCCAGGGTGTTGTGGAAGATCAGGCAGTTGGTGAGCAGGGCGTTGAACTTGACGGCCTTTTCCTGCTCGACTGGGTCGTTGTCGGCGATGACGCCCCGGTTGCCGAAGCGCACCCACTCGGAGAACCCGTTGAACGCCTCGACCTTGTTGGTCGCCGCCGTCACCCGACGGCGCATCTGCGGGTCCGTCAGGTAGCGCAGCAGATGGATGGTGCGGATCACGCGGCCGACCTCGCGGAACGCCGCGTAGTGGGCGTTCTTGTGCGACCCGGAGCGCAGGAGCCGCAACAGCAGCACGGAGGAGATCTTGCCCTCGCGCACCGACAGTGCCACCCGCATGAGGTCCTTGAAGTGCGTCTCGATGAGGTCCCAGTCGATGGCGTTGCGCCCGGCCGGACCGAACAGCGCGCGATGTGCAGGTAGGAGGCCTGCCTGGTGGGACGGAAGAACACTAGGTCCTTCCAGTTGCGAATCCGGGGCATCAGCTCGAAGCCCAGCAGGCGCGCGAGGCTGAAGACAGGGAAGCTCTGGCCCTGGGTGTCCGCGTGGATCGTGGTTGGCTGCAGCTCGGACTCGTTCTTCAGCAGCCCCTCGATGATGTAGACCGCCTCCCACACGCCGCACGGGAAAGCGCGCAGGTTCCTGGAATCCCGGACGGCGTAAGCGAGGGACCCGCATGCCGACGCTCGTCTCCTGCCATTTCGGCGGCGAGTTCGTCCCGGCAAAATGGCCTCCCGGAAAGGCCGCCTGTTAGCTCGTGCCGAGGTCGTGGAGCCGGTGGCGTGGGGGGCGGAAGCGGTTACGGGGGCAGCCGTAGAGGGCGTAGGCGGACCAGTTTGGGTCGCCGCGTTCGTAGGCGTGGAGCCTGGCGTGCCGGAGGGCTTCTCCGACGGGCATGCCTTCCCAGAGGGTGGTGTAGAAGACTTCAGCAAAGAGGCGGGCGCCGGCGTCGAATACTGGCCAGAGGCTGCCGAGATAGTTGCCGGCGCCTGCTGCGAGGAATGCCGCGGCGATGCCCGTCCACAGAACACCGTCCGAGGACGTGGCCGGGGTGAGCAGCCCGGATTCGCAGGCGTTTCCGAACACGAGGGGGTGGGCGCCGAGGACTGCGGTGAACGTGCTCGGGGTGAGGATGCCTTCGCGGAAGACTAGACCGCTTTGGTCGGGGTCGTTGCTGACGAAGCGGCAGTGCCCGGCGAAATGGAGGACAGCGGCGCCGGGGGCCGCCTGGAGGAAGCCGGTGAGGTCGTCGACCAGGCGGACGTGGACACGAGGCTGGGCGGCGAGTTGGTCGCGCAGGGCGAGAATCTCGGCCCGCGCGTCGGGGACGGTCTTGTCAGGGATGGCGTCGGAGCAGTCGGTGAGGACCGCGTGGACGTTGACGGGCCGGGTGATGTCCTCGGCGAGAGCGGCGCGGGCGATGAGCAGTGCCGTCGAAGCTAGGTCCGGGCCTGCGAGCCTGCCGAGGGCGAAGCGGGTGGCGAGCGGCGGGGTTCCGACGAGTTCGATGGGAAATCCGGCGAAGGGGGTGACCAGCGAGACATAGGTGGGCGACAGTAGATCCAGGTCGGCCAGGGTCGCGGGAAAGATGTCGGCGAGTTCTGAGGGCAAGGTGTCGGCTTCGTCGGCGAGGAAGTCGCGGGTGACCGGACTGCGGCTGTTGCCGGATCCGGCGGTGGCGAGCGTTTCAGCCCGGCCTCCGATGTGCGGGTCGATGGGTTCGGTCATGAGATAGAGCGGGGCGTTGAGTGCGGCGGCATAGCTCGCGGCGAGGTAGGCGTACGCTCGTTGGGCCGGGTCCCGCGGGCCGAGCAGGACGTAGTCGGCGGGGCCGGTCTCTGCGAGGAGTTCCGTGCTGCCGACCAGGTGCGGATGGGTGCGAGGCAGGTCGGCGATCCGGCGTCTGTGGTCCTCACGCGCTAGCTCTTGGAACATGAGCGCTATCGCGGCGGGATCCTCGGGAAGTGGCAGAACGGTCCACGGGCCGCTAGGCACGGCGTTGGTGAGTGATTGCCGGATATGGACCTCGGGCGGTTTCAGGCGCTCCAGCAGGGCGAAGGACTCGTCGTTCGCGGGGAGGACGATTGCTCCGGTGAGGCGGGCATGGGGGAGCGCGGCGATCGCGGCGGGTTCGTCGTGGTGGCGGATGTGGACGGGACGGCGTGCCATGGTCGCGTGCAGGGCCTCGAAGACCGACGCCGTCTGCGGTGAGGAGTGAAGGAGTGCCTGGCCGTGCACGCCGGTGCCCAGAAGGGGGATGTAGCGTTCGAGGTAGGTGTCCCATTCGACCGGTCCGTCGAACAGGATCTTCAGCAGGCGTGCCCCGGTCACGTTGCCTTTGCCGTTGATGTAAGTGGGCTGTCCTTCGAGCACGACGGGGATGTTTTCTGTGTCCCGCCGCCGGGCGGCTGCTAGGTCGAGGCCGATCTGTGCGGCCGCCGCAGCCAGGTCACGGGGGACGATGACGATCTGCAGATGGTCGGCGGGCCGGTAGGCCGCGTTCGCCGAGGAGGCGGCCCGCAGGAGGTAGCGGGCTCCGGGCGCTTCCTCCAGCCGCTGGACGAAGGTGGCCTGCGCTCGCGTGGCGCGATCAGCTTCGTCCGGTTCCACCAGCCAGAGCAGGCCTCGTCGCGCATCGAACAGGTCGCCGAGCAGCCCGACAGCGTCCTCGATGTCATCGGGTACGCCGACCAAGACGATCTCCCGTGGCCGGACTTCGTTGAGGAGGTTCCTGGCGCCGGTGTCGAGTCGGTCGCGGAAGTAGAAGAGGGGGCTGAAGGTGTGGACGGCATTGGCGGGGAAGCTGATACTCGGGGCCGCGTGGGTGAAGGAGGCGGCGCAGACCGACGCCGCAGTGCTGCCGTCGTCCTTGACGATGAAGGCGGCGTCGGAGGATGCGATCCGTGGCGTGCTCTTGATGAGTAGGTCGATCTCGTGGGTGCGCATCACCAGTTCGCGATCCGCGGCCTGCGCCTGTCCGGCGTCGGCGAAGGGGATGCTGACCTCGATGGTGATGCCCTGTTCGCCGAAGACCAGCACGTGGACGTCGTCGGTGACGTTGCCGGTGGCGCCAGTGTCCAAGGTGCCGGAGACCGGGTCGTACATCCCTTGGTAGGGCACGTTCAGGCCGATGGTGGTGTCGCCGGTGCCGTGGCGAGCGAGGTGTATCAGCCAGGTCTCCCAGGTTCCGGTCGGGAGCCGGAATGCCTCGAAGGAGACGGGGGTGTTGTCGACGGTGCCGGTGCCGCGGGCGACGAGCACTTCTCCGGGCAGGTCGTCCCAGGAGACCATAGGCGACAGGTGGCGCAGAGAGTTCAGGCTGACCGTACGGAGGTGGTGGACGTCGCGCCGCTCGCAGCGCAGTTCGCCGATGCGTAGCCCGGTGAGCTGGATGGCGCGTTGCAGGGACGGTAGGACGAGTGACAGGCGGCCGTCGTCGGGTTCGAGGAACAATCCGTTGACCAGCAGACCGTCGGCGCGCCGTTCGAACTCGTGAGACAGTCGGTAGGGGAGTGCCAGGGACCTGAGCAGCGGAGATCGGCTACGTCCGAGATTCTGCAGCATCCGGGAGGCGAGGCTGAGCTGGTCTTCGCTCGCGCTGCCGGTGGTGTGCGCGTCAACCAGGGCGAGCGCCTGCCAGAGCGGCCGTAGCTCGGCGGCTTCGGACAGTTGGTCGGGGAAGGCGGCGAACATGCCGGAGTCTTCGAGCGCGTCGGTGAGTTCAACCAGGAGCGCGAGCGCGTGACGGGCATGTGCGCGGGGGATGCCGTTGCGCCATTGGCCGAGGCTCCACAGACGGACGGCGGCCTCGACGCACGTCAGGACCAGGGTGGGATTGCCCCCGACGGCGATCCGCGCCGCGTGGGAGATGCCAGCCAGAGCGCTGCTCGCCCAGTCGCTGATCAGCCAGTCCGTCCTGATGTGATCGCCTGCGAAGGCGCGCAGCCAGTCGTAGAACGCTCCGGTCAGATCCCCGCCGGCCCAATAGCGTTCGAGCGCGTACCGGTCACACAGATCCAAAGTGACGGCGGCCGCCTTTAGCAGGATGGCGGCGTGGTGCTCCGGGGAGTTGCTCTGGTCTGCAAGTTCGGCCGCGTGGTGATAGGCCTCCAGAGCCAACCGATACCACTGCGCGGACTCCACCGGCTTGTGGTCGATCGTCTGGGCGTCATAGGTGGCCAGGGCGAGGGCCATGCGGGTCGCGCCGAGGTTGCTGTAGTCGATGAACCGCGTGTCGGCTCCTCTGCCGACGTTCTCTTCGCCGATGCGGGTGGCTTCGAGGAACAGGTCATGGGCTTTGTGGAGTGTCGCGATCCGTTCGTCGTCTTGGTGCATTTCGGCGACGGTCAGCTGGCACAGCGCCAGGTTGTTGGCGCGGGTGGAGTAGGTGAGCGGTTCCTGTTCGGGGTCGGTGCGCAGCAGCGTCTCGGAGAGGAGGTCGGCCGCGAGCTGGAGAACCTCGCGCGAGGCCCGGCGGTCGGAAAAGTGGGCGGCCATGGCATGCCCGAGGTTGGCCGCAGCGTTCAGGACCAGCCGGTGACTCGCTCGCTGGAGGCCGCGGACGGCGGCCAGCAGACCGGGGCCGAACCGCACACCTTCTCGGAGGATCTGGAGGGCCAGGCCCTCGCCGAGATCCGGGTGGAGTTCGATGCTCGAGCTCAGGGCGAGGCCCAGGTATCCGGCGGTCAGCAGCGAGGGCATGCCTCCGGGGTCCCGGCGTTCGTGTTCGTCGAGTTCGGCACTCAGCAGGACCGACGCACGCGCCCAATCCTGCTCGCCGAGCATGCGCAGGGCCTCTTCGGACAGGAATTCAAGGACGTCTTGTGATGGGAGGTCGGGCTCGTTGGCGGGGCGCGACTCGTCGGGGCGGTTCCGGCCGCAGACCCGTGACAGCGCGGTCTGCAGGGGCCGGTGCCCGATTGCCCCCGCGGCCCTGGCACCGGATTCCGCGATCACGTCCGCTTCGGTCGGCGCGCTCTGGGTCATCTCTTCCAACAGGTGCAGCAGTACGTCGATGGCCCGGTCCTGGACGCGCCAGTCCACGAGATCGCAGATCGCGATTAGCTCGATCAGTGCGTGTGCCCGCTCGGCCGCAGAGGGCCGGGCCAGGGCGTCGGCGAGCGCTGCTTCGAGGCGAGGGTCGGCGTCCGGGTCGTGGCGTGCCACGATCGCGGCGAGCCTGATCTCCAGGTGCGGCTCGTCCGGGGTCCATCGCGGCAGGGAGTCCAGGGCTGCCTCGATCTGCTCCTGGGAGACGGCGGCGTCGACGCGGGACACGACATCGCGGGCCCGGGAACTCCGGGCCGCGGTGACGTATTGCTCGGCCGCCGCCGCCCATTCGGCCTCATCGAGCTGGTGGCGCAGGGGGATCAGGTCCCCGACTAGCCATTCCACGTCGTCGTCGGTGTCGGGCTCCCACAGCTCGGCTCTCAGGCCTTCGAGTAGTGCCGCCTGTTCGGCCACCCGGTCGGGGGCATCGACCGCGTCGACGACGCTTTCGGCCAGGTCGACGACGCTATCGATCAGGTCCCGCACCCGCTGGTCCTGGTGCTGTGTCTCGCTGAAGTTGCTCAGTCTTCCGTCGGCGCCCACGTTCTCCAGAAGCAGGGAGCCGTGACGCACGCCGAAATCGTGCATCGTGGCCAGGCTGGCGGCGAGCTTCTGAATCATCCGTGAACGGTCCAAGGACGGATCCGCAGGTGGCTGGCTCGGCCGGTTCAGAACCCGGTACCTTGCCCTGTATCGCAGGGCCAGCGGCCATTCTCCGTGTCGGCCGGCCGACGCGGTGAGGAGCGTGAGGCCGCCCTGGAATCGCAGTCCCGCGGTTTCGGCGAGCGCTGGCAGTCCGTTCCGGTCTGCTGCGGCCATCAGCGTTTCGAGCTGGTCGAGCAGCCGTTCGCACCGGGGCCAGTCCACGGCCCCAGGCGCGCGTGATGGCCGTGGCCGGGTGCGGGCACCGGCGATGAAGACCGGCAGTAACGACAGGGCGTCGGAGGGATTCGGCGGACGCTCCTCGGTCATCATGAGGAAATGCGAGATGTTCCAGTCGGGCGTCGGAACGGGGCCGGTCAGGGCTTCGATATGAGAGGGGGCTCCAAGCGCGGGGAGAAGGCAGACCACGTCGAGGAGCGCGGCGAGTTGGTGCCAGCCCGCCTCGGCGCACCGGGCGCGGAGGTCTGCGGCGCGTAGAGCGGCCGTGATGTCGTCCGGCAGCGTCAGGCATTCGATGGCGGCGTCGAAGAGCGAGGCGTCCGGGCCACCGATCGCCGGTGGCGGCTCGTCCGTACCCTGGTCGAGGGCAAGTTGGAACCAGCGGGCAGCCTGCTCCCGGTCAGAAGGGCGCATGGGTGTGGACCTCCCGGGGAGGGTCGCCAGCGTAGATCTCGTGAAGGACCATGTCGTGAAGGGGCGGCATCCACAGGCGCGTGCCGGGCACGAGCAGCAGCTTGGGGACGTCCGCCAGGCCCGTCAGGGCAGTTTCCGCGCGGTGGAGGGCCAGTTCAGGTGCTGCGGTGACCGTAGCGAGGACGGTGTCGCCCGGGTAGAGGCCGGTGACCAGGGTGAGCCCTTCAGGAGACAGTGTGATCCCGTCAACGGTCGCCAGGGCGGCGTCCCGGTAGGAGGCGCCGAGGCTTCGCGCGGCGTGGAGGACGGGGGCGAACTCCCTTTCGAGGTCGATCGGGCCGTCGAGCAGCCGGGCGCGGACCTCGCACGCGGACCGGGCGAGCTCCACGACGTCAGGGAATCCGAGCAGCCGCGGCGGGAGCTCGTTGAGGAGGAATGCCTCGGCTTCGGCGAACCTGGCCCACTGCGGCTCGGTTTCCGCCGCCCAGATCCGGCTGGCCTCGGGCAGAAAAAACGCGGGATGACCTCCGCCGTCTGTGGCGCTGGCCAGGGCCATTGCCATCAGCCCCTCGTAGGCGAGTTCGTCAGAGGGTGTTCCGAGGTTACTCAACCTGCGGTCGATGCTGTCGAGGTGGCTGGCCAGACCCGCGTCGAGGAACTGGCGGGTGATCGCGTCAGGGAGCCCGTAACGGGGCGCGTCCGTTGGGGGATCGGCTTCCTCGTACAGGAACAACAGTCCGAGATCGCTGAGGTACTGCAGCAGGGGAAGTTCATCGACGAACGACACAGGTGCGAAGCTGACGAGCTGGTATTCGGGGATCTCATACGGGTGGCGATGGGGGACAATCGCCCCTCTACGGATCTCCTCCATGATGAGGCCGACGAGGTCGCCCGGGTAGCCGACCTCGCCGTGCAGGACGGCCAGGACTGTGAGCCGCCGTGTGGGCATCCACCAAGCCAGCCCGTTCCGGTCCTCGAAGATCTTGAACAGCAGGCGGGCGAGCCTGCGGTCGGCGTACGCCCTGGGGGCCTGCCGCCTATGCATCGAGAGGATTCTTCGGCAGGTGGGTGCGGACTTCGAGGATCGAGGTCGTCCATTCGTAGACTTCCTGCGGCGCGTCGCCGAAGTCGCGGCGCAGCGCCAGGGTCTCCAGGATTCCTCCGCCCACCGCGCGGACGGGAGGGCGTACGCCGTCGAGGACGGGAAGCTCGAAGGCGTCACTGGAGAACGGGCGTTCGGCGGCTACCACCTTGAGCCAGTCACGGACCTCGGGTTCGGCACGGGAGAGCCGTTCTCGGGGGATCGACACACTCACCGGTCGGCCTCCGTGGGCGACCGCGGTGCCGCCCGCCGGAATGTGGTCGCCGGAGAAGAGACCAGCATGGCAGCGATAGCGGTCGGTCAAGTTCAGCAGTGTGACAAACAGCGGCCGGTCGCTGAGGTTGTGAAGGTAGACGTAGACCTGGGGTGTCTGGTGGGCTGAGGGGCAGGGCAGGTGGACGGCGCCGTCTACCGCTGGCGTCAGGGGTGCGCGGGTACAGGGCCGCGGTGGGGATTCCCCGGGGAGCGCCGTGAGGAGTTCCACCGAGACCGATCCCGGAAGGCGGGTGAGGGGATTGTCGAGCCTGCGCAGCGTGTGCCACCGGGCGAGGTGGTCCAGGCGCGACACGGTGCGCCTGGCTCCGGCGGCAGTCGCGGGGCAGGTATTCGCCAGCGGTGTGCCGTCGGCCCGCGTGACGGTGAGGGTGTCGGAGGTGGCCAGCACGAGGAACCGGTCGCCTTCGGGGCCGGGATCCGCACCCTCCGCGGTATGTGCGGATCCGTCGAGCGCTTCGCGCACCAGGGCGATCGCCGCCGGATCCCCCTGGAGATCGACCAATGCCGGCGGCAAGGGGACGCCGACGATTCGCACCGGATGGCGGTCGGCCGGGTCCAACCCGTCGGCGCCGGCGACGCGGGAGCGGACGGGCTCGACTTCGGTCACCGTCACCCGGGAGAGCGGTGCCGTGTCCACCGCAAGCGTTGTGGTGAGTTCGCCTATCGGTGGCACGATGCCGTGGACCGAGCCGGCGTTGAGCCACCAGGACCCCCGGTAACGCTCCACTAGCAGGTCGAAGACGCGAGGCGTGGCGATCCCGCCCAGCACGGGCTGGTCGAGATCGTCCGGTTCGGCGGCGAAGGCCACTGGATCCTGGCCGTGCACCCGGTCGCGGACGCCCACTGCGGCCGCTCCGATCAGGTCGCGGTAGGTGGCGGAGCGGCCGAGCCGGGACAGAGCCCGTTGGAGGACGACCGAGAAGACCCCGCGGACGCTTCCCCCGATCCGCATCTCGGCGGCCGTCTGCCCGGACTCGCAGGCGGCCAGGCTCACATGCCGGGCTGTCTGCGGCAGGGCCCCTGCGGCGAGCGCCGCCCGGACACCCCGGGTATAGGACGACAGCGGGCGCGGTCGGGTGACCGGTGAAGCGGCCCGGATTCGCCGCTGGCCGTGGGCCTCCCGCGTGGCGCCGCCCGAATGGCAGGAGTCGAGGACCGCGAGGACATGCGCTCCACCCGCCGCGACCCCGCCGAGCAACTCGTTGAGCTCCTTGTCGGCGAGATCCGGCAGGCCGCCAGTACGGCTGTCGGCGCACACCAGCGTCTGCTGGAACCCGCTGGGCTCCAGATGCCAGAACCGCTCCTCCACTGGTTCCTGCGACCCGTGACCGGCGAAACAGAAGAGTGCGGTATCGCCCGGTCCCGCCTGTGTCAGGTGGCGAGTGAACCCGTCCATGACGTTCTCGCGGGTCGCGTCCGCGTCGAGGAGGACATGCGCCCGCAGCCCTTGCGGCGCGACGAGCGCCCCGAAGTACTCCCCGAACGCCCGTACATCTGCCACACATCCCTGCAGCGGCGAAACCGGTCCGCTGTACTCGTCGATCCCCACGAAGAGTGCGTACAACGCCATGCGGTCAGTATCACCGCCTCCAAACACCGATGACGGGAAAACGGGTGATTCCGGTCGGGGGCTCACCTCGCCCTCGCCGGTTACGGCGCGGATGATCTCTAGCCGGCTTGACCCCAGGGCCTCCGACACCAGGCCGTGTCCGATGGGTCGTAGCTCGGAGCGAATCGCGTGGCTCTTGAGGGCCTTGGGCGGCGATGATGCACGAGTGTTCTACGAGGATCTCACCGTGTACGACTATCAGGTCGAGGACGAGTTCACGGACAGGGATCGGGTTTCTACGGTCCCAGCTACCGCCCTGCGTACACCCGCTTGAACATCGGGTAGCTGGAGGCTGGCAGGCCGTACCCGACCGGTCCGGTCTCCGCCACGTTTACGGAGAAGTTGCAGGCTATCCAAAGAGTCCAGTGGATGAACGTTTGCCTGGGACTGCATGAGTGCGACCTGTGCCCGCCGGAGCAGGGTCCAGAAGGGAACAGGGAAATCCGTATCCCGGGCCCTCCCGGGGTGGCCTACGCCGCTCCGTTCCTGATCGGCCACTACGTCGCCGCGCATGGCTATCAGCCGCCGCAGGTTTTCATGGACGCGGTTCTCGCCGTGGACCTGGACGGGTGGGCCGCCGCCCGCTGGCCGCAGGCCCCCTTCCCCTGGGTCCCCGACGACGCGGAACGCATGGAGGAGTAGGCCCGGCTCGTCCCTAAAGGGTGTTGCAGAAGGCTTGGCTGCGGGCATTTTGCCTATATGGGTGGGGTGTTGAAGGCCGAGCCGGTGTGGGTGGAGACGTTCACCGGGTTGCGGATGGGGCGCTTCGAGAAGCTGCTGCGGGTGGTGCGGGAGCGAGGCGGCAATGGCCCCGGTGGGGGCCGGCCGTGGTGTCTTCCGCTGGCCGAGCGGGTGCTGCTGGTGGCCGTGTACTACCGCACGAACCTCACCATGCGGCAGCTCGCCCCGCTCTTCGGCTGCTCACCTGCCGCCGTCTGCCGTGTCATCCAGCGCCTGCGACCCTTGTTCGCGCTGGAGCCGGTGCCCAGGCCGGTGCCGGGCACCGACCGGTTATGGATCGTTGACGGCACCCTGATCCCGGTCCGTGACCGGCAGGTCGCA